>JAFSKR010000041.1 GCA_017448825.1 Bacteroidaceae bacterium | reverse complement strand
CTTGCTGTTCGTTCTTCTCATACGTCCTGCCGATTTCAAACGCCTCGTCCGCCAGCACCTTCGTCCCCTCATGCGTGAGGATGCGACCGCCCTTGTAGGCATACACCTTTCCGTCGCACTCCAGCCGCGCACCCGTCATGCTCCACTGCCGCCAATGGGCACAACGAGCATGGAAATGCACGATGGTCTCTTTCTTGCCCACTTCCACCTTCACGGGATCCATATCCCCACTGCTGGACCTGAATGCAGGGCGTTCAAACACTTTGTTCTTTGCCTGTGCCGATACCGCCAGCAGCAGAGCAAACAGAAATAGAAACTTTTTCATGTTGGTTTTGGTTAGTTGTTAAGTAGTTCGTTGAGCCGCTGCTTGGCATCGTCCAACGGTTTATCCTTGTTTTTCTGTTCAATCGAACTATAAACGGTGTTTCCGTTGTGGTCGAGGATATAGAAGAAGGGGACGAAGCCGTTGTTGAAGAGGATTGGGCGTGGTCGTCCTTCTGGGGTGCCATCGAATTTGCAGGACAGGTTTGCCCATTCGTATTTCGGCAACTCGTCCACCGCTTTCAGCCACGCTTCACGGTCTTCGTCGATGGTCACACTGACGAACGCCACACGGTCGTGACATTCCTCATAATAAGCCATCAGGTAGGGAATCTCGGCACGGCAAGGACCGCACCAACTCGCCCATAGGTTCAAGAGCATATACTCCTTTCCACCCAAGCATTCCTCAAAGGAATGGGCTTTCCCCGCCGTGTCCCACATGGGAAAGAGTTTCGCCACCCCACCCCTCTCTTTCCGAGCCAAGATGAGTTGCTGTAGTTTCTGTCCCCGTTCGGAGGAACGCAGGGACGCAGAGAAACAATCCAACGCCCTCTGCAAGGTGTCGGCATCCCACGAAACGGACAGAAGGCATAGCGCCTGTAGGCTTTGTGCATGGGCTTTCAGGAAGTCCTCACTCCGAAAGCGGTGAGGAGCATTGAAGAAGATATCATTTGCCTCGAAATCGCCAAACTCGTCAGCAATGCTTCCCACGGACACCAGAGACGGAAGCGAGTCGAACGCGAGCACCGTGCGTCCATACCCCAAAGGGATGCTTCCCCATCGAGTATACTCACCCTGCACCGCCAGCCACACCTTGCTGTCGGCATCCAATGCCTTCAGATACTTCAGCGTGACGGTCACAGGCAGGCTGTCTTTCTCCATCACCAGTCTTCCATCCACTATCGGCAGCGTGTCACACCGCTCTCCTTCCGCACCGAAAGTCACCTCCACGAAGCCTTCCGTACCCACAGGGAAATTGACCTCCAGCACATCCTGCCTCAATGCCGTATGCTGACACGACAACAAACCAAGGCACAACGCCACAATCAACATCTTTCTCATTTTCTTGTTTCGGTTTTAGGTTTACGTTCCACGATTCAAGTTTCTGGAGTTCTATACGCCTTCGGCGGACGAAGAAAAAACAAATAAAAACCGATAAAAACAAATAAAAACCTTTTACATAAAAGCAAGAAGAACTTGTTTTTTCCTGTTTTTATTTGTTTTTTATTCGTCCGCGCTTGCGCGAAAAACACTCTTGAACCTTAGAGCTCGACGAAGTCAAACTTCAGTTCATGAATTCAATTTTTGTCATCAAAGATTTCTGCCAGTTTGGTGTGCAATCCTTCAGCATAGAGGTCACGTGCCACAATTTTGCCTTGCGGGTCGATGAGCAGGTTGTCGGGGATGGCGTTAATCTTATAGACCTTGGTGACCAATGACTCCCATGCTTTCAAATCAGAGAGATGCACCCACGGCATCTTCAAACTGACAATGGCTTTCACCCAAGGTTCTTTCTGTCCATCCAACGAAACACCAACAATGTCAAGCCCCTTGGTGTGAAACTTCTCGTATGCCGCCACCACATTGGGCATCTCTGCACGACAAGGCCCACACCACGATGCCCAAAAGTCAACAAATAGCCAATGCCCGTTGCCTACATATTCGCTCAGTTTGTGAGCGTTTCCCAACGTGTCAGCCATCTCGAAGTCGGTAAACTGCTGACCGATGAAAGCATCTTTCGCCTCCTTTTCGGTTGCTCTTACTTTATCGGTTCTGCCCGTCGTTACGACGACTGTTGCCGTAGCCATTTTCTTCAGGAAATCCTCATATTGTTTGACCTTTGGATGCTCGGCGTATGCAGGCTTCTCTTCCAGCATACTAAGCAACCCTTTCCCTCCAAATGCTCTTTGACCTTCCACGATGAGTGCAGCAGGCAGAAGGGACTCGCGTTCCTCCTCAAACATTTTCTTGGTCATCTTAAATTTATATTCTGGATAATAACTGCTCGGCAAACCCATGATTTCTTTATTATAGTAGGCAAGTCGCTCGTTCAGCGGCGAACCCTTCAGCGTGCTGTCGTTCATGTTGACGCTGATGGTCTTGCCATCGTTGAAGAAGAGCGTTCGCCAACTTTGCCAGTTGTCCTTGTCGAACGTGATGCCAAAGATGGCATCCTTGTCAGCCTGACCCTTGAACGAGAATTTCCATTTGGCAACGACGACGCTGTCCACCACTTTTGAGGTCAACTTGTCTTCCAAATACACCATCTTGCCGTTTTCCTTACTCACACCTTTGACGGTGTACTTCACTTGTTGAACCTTGGTGAACTCTTGTGCCTGTGCCGAAACTGCCAGCAGCAAGGCGAATAAAAACTGAATCTTTTTCATGTTACATTGATATTTTAATTATTTTTTGTCCTTTTAACCAACCCCTCGCCTCGAACCTCACGACCCAAGGCGAGGGGTAACTTTTTTTGTTTAACTGAGTCTTTAACTGATCTAACTCGCTTACAAAGGTACAGCAATCCTCCTCACCCCTCCAAATTTTTCGGTTGACAAATAGTTGACTTTTACAGGAAAACACAAAAAAGAGTTTGCAAATAGTTTGCAAACTCCCCGTAACCTTCTCTATACGAAGATAATAAAACTTTACAGCGACAGGATGAACTCGTCCCAATCGTTTCCGCTGCCTTCCTTGCCGAGCACCTTCTTGTAGAGCCTTTTGCGGATGCTGCTCACGCTGCTCTTGTCCTTGTTGAGCACCGCCGCAATCTCCACGGGCTTGGTGCGTATCTTCAGCAAGAGGCACACCCGATACTCGACAGGCGAGAGGTTGTAGAGTCCGTAGAGGCTACTGCTGAATCGTGGATAAACCACCTTCAGCTGCCGCTCCAGTTCCTTCCATTCCGCCAACTTGATGTTCTCCCCTGCCTCAATGCGACGGCGCAGGGTCATGTAGTAGTCCGACTGATAGAACTCGGTCTCCACCTGCTTCATGGCATCTGCCACCACCTCCGGACGCAAGGTTCGTTCCTCTTCAATCTCTGCCAACTTGCGCTCCACCTCACGTTTCCGTTTCCGCAGACGATAGACATACACCGCCACACCGACCGCCACCACACCCATACACATTATTATATATAGGAACAGGGTGTTCTTCTCCTTCAGCTTCCGCTCCGTGGTGGAGAGCACGAAGTGCTTTACGGGAGCCTCGCTCTCATCAGGATATTTCCTCACCAACTCCCGAATCTCGTTCTTGCGCTCCTCGGTCATGGTGGTGGAACGCACCATCCGCTCTTTGTAGCCCTTAAAGGTGGTGATGAACGTCGAGTCATCCACCCACTCGAACGGCATCACACGGTCTCTCTCCATATAGACAGAGTCGTTCAGACGGTACCGCCCCATCTCGTGTGCGATAATCAGCATATCATCACCCACGGCATGAAGCTGAACGGTGTAGTAGGTGCTGTCGGCATCGTATATCTTACACCTCGTGTACTGCGTATAAATCGAGGGCGTTTCCTTCCCGTCGGGTGCCGTCTCGCTCTTCAGCATCCACACACCGACGATGGAAAAGTCTTTTTTGTCTGCCCAACAAGAAATGGGAAGCAGGCACAAAAGCAATGACACAAATATAGTCTTCATCTTTTCACTAATGATTGAAATGTCTTTCTTCCTTTCACATAATACTGCCACAATAGCAGGAAGTCCATGCGTTCGGGCACTCGCTCGTTGGTGCGAATTTGCTGAATGCGGCGACGGTCTTTGTCGAAGTCGGGACGCATTGTGTGGAATGCACGACGTGCCTTGAAAACAGCGGCACAATTCTTGGTGTCTCCCTTGAGCAGGAACTGAAGAGCAGCCAACCAGTCGAGCAAGCGACGCACACGCATCACATGGGAAAGCTCGCTCTCGGGCAGGTTCTTGTAGAGCATCAAAAGGTTATTGCGGAAGTTGAGGAAGGTCTTGCGAGGATTGCCTTGGTTGAGCGTGGCACCTCCCAGATGGTAAGCCTTACTCTCAGCGATGCAGACAACAGATTTACCCATCGTGCGAAGTCGCCAACAAAGGTCTATCTCCTCCATGTGGGCAAAGAAACGTCCATCCAGTCCCCCACTCTCTTGCCAATCGGAAGCCCGCACCATGAGTGCAGCACCCGTCGCCCACAAGAGAGGCACCGTCTCGTCATATTGTCCCTCATCCTTCTCCACCGTGTCCATCACACGCCCTCGACAGAAGGGATAGCCGTACTTGTCGAGAAAGCCACCTGCAGCTCCTGCATATTCGAACTTTTCGAGTTCGCGCAAGGACAGGAGTTTCGGTTGGCAAGCTCCACACTCAGGATGCTCATCCATATACTTGATGAGTGGTGCATCCCACTCCTTCTGCCGTATCTCCACATCGGAGTTGAGCAGCAGGTAATACTCGTAGTCAGGCAACTGCGCCAAGGCACGGTTATATCCCTCTGCAAAGCCGAAGTTCTGTTCGAGCACCACGAGAGGCACCTCTGGGAACTCTTTCAGTAGCATCTCCACGCTCCCGTCGGTCGAAGCGTTGTCTGCCACAATGACCTCGCCGACGCTGTTCTCCAACACCGTCGGCAGATACTGACGCATCATCTCCACGCCGTTCCAGTTCAGTATGACAATCGCAAGTTTCTTCATGTATGCTTTTTAGAAGTTAAAGAAGTTAGAGAAGTTATCGCTACGCTCGAAGTTAGAGACGAATCCTCCTCTATGGGTTGACGAGCATGTTGAAGAGCTTGAGATACCGATTGACGGTAGCCTTGTCCCCAACTCCATCATCTGCATCTTCGGCATCGGTCTTCACTTCAATACACTTTCCGTTCTCATCGTAGTAGTAACGCCACTCGAACTTCTCGCCCTCTTCCTTAGCAGAGGTGTAAGAGAAAAGAAGGTCTTGGCTCTGAGGGGCGAACAGGTATTCGCTATAGTGATCGGGACCCATGTTGTTATGATGAAAATGCTTGGAAATGAAATAGCAGTAATTGCCATCAAACCCTTCTGAACCAGCCACGGGATCGAAATAAAAATTCAGTTCCGTTATCGCAGGCGGTCCCCATGACTGGTCACGAATCACAATCTGCATGTCATGAGGCAACTCCGACTTGGCGTTGTTGGTTACCTTCTGCTTGGCTTGAGCATAGGTGTTGCGTATCGACGCCAATCTCTCCGCCTTGGGTGTGGTGGGCTTTTTCACCCGGTTCTGTGCCGATGTGCCACCCTTCGCATTCATCAGCGTCTCGAAGGCATTCAGATACAGCAAAGCCTGAGCCTTTTCGCTTTCGCCATCGTTCCAACTGTGGGCATCAGGCTCAGCATCAGCCCCTCCCACCTTATGCTTCTGGTCGATGAGGTGTCCGTCAGCATCGTAATAGTAGCGGGTCTCCACCACAAACCCCGCATCGGTTTCCTGCCTCATATAGCAGAAGAGCAGATTGCCCTCATTGGGGTCAAAGAGTACCTCACGATAGCGGAGGTGTCCATGCGATGTCCAGTTCTCTACCACGAAATAACAACTGGATGCATCGGGATAATCCAGTTCTGGGTTGACACGGTACTTGTTGAAGTAGAAAGTAAGTTCCGTCTCATCATCAATGGAAAAGTCCTCGTCCACCTGTGTTCCGTCGCTGATGCTGATTCTCACATCCAGAGGTGCCATGCCGTCCTTCCCGTTCCTGGCAATCTGTTCCTTAGCCTCAGCATACATCTTGCGGATGTGCTGAAGCTGCTCCTGCTTGTTCTGGGCCTGTACCTGAAGACCCAGCAAGCACACCATGACGAATAATAGTTTCTTCATACCATCGTTATTGTTACTGATTCCCTTGGAGGTAGTCTTCCATCCTGTCCACATAGGTTTCCGAATCCTCGGGATCGTTGTTGAAATCATCGATTCGCCACTGACCATTCTCGAAGGTGAGATGCCACCACATCTTCACCTCGTTGCCATCAGGGTCGCTGATGTCGAAATCTATCTCAGCAATGTTCCCTGTCAGGAGGTTAACCTTGACGGTATTCAACCTGATAGGCACCCGAAGTCCCTGAGAGAAGGGCATGTACTCGATGAAGAACAGGTGGTCGAAGTCCTTGCCCTCCTCAGCCTTCTTCACCTGAGCCTTGAGGTCAAGGTAACTCTTGGCGAAGAAGGCGGTGTCAAGTTCCTCCTGATGCACTTCCTGACGAGCCCAAACCTCATTCACCTTGTCATAGACACGCACAATCCATCCATACAGATAGTCTTCAGAAAACATCTCATCGGATGCCACCTCCACGCCATCAGCGACAGCCAGAGAATCCTGTTCTACAAGCGTAGAATCCACATCCTCACGCTCCATTCCAGAACCATCAACAGGTTTCAAATGATGGCAACTTACCATTGTCAGCAATACCGACAGAAACAAAATCGTCTTTTTCATCTTTTATTTTTTATTGTTTACAACCATTTTATCCTTTTCATTATTTAATTGTGTAATTGGGAAGCAATGAGTTTCATCCGTTCCATCCGTCCAATCGTTCCGAAGGAACTTGTTTATAAAAACATACCGCTTCGCGATGATAAAACGGATTGGGCGGATTTCTCGGAATCACATCAGTTCTCCTATTAACGCATCGCCTTCCTTGTTGAACGCTCCCAATTTCACTTGCACAATCTGGTTGTCCATGTCGGGGCGGTTGAGCACCTCCACGCGGATGTAGTTGTCGGTGAAGCCGTTCATGACGGGTTTGTGAGGTGAGGCGTGTTCGAGGAGCACGGGACGTGTAGTGCCGATGAAACGGGCATAGAAATCGTGGGTCTTCTGCGCAGAAAGATCGAGCACCCGTTGACTGCGTTCGTGCTTCTCCTGTGGCGTGACTGCATGAGGAATCTCGAGGGCTTTCGTGCCAGGACGTTCAGAGTAGGAGAACACATGATACTGCGACACGTCGATGCTTGCCATGAAGTCGTAGGCTTGCTCGAAGTAGTCGGAAGTCTCGCCACGTGTGCCAACAATCACGTCCACACCGATAAACGCATCGGGCATCACCTCCCGTATCTTCTCCATCTTGTGACGGAACAGGGCGGTGTCGTAGCGTCGGTGCATGAGTCTCAACACCTCATCGCAACCGCTCTGCAAGGGCACATGGAAGTGAGGCATGAACCGCTTGGAGTCGGCACAGAACTCGATGATTTCGTCGGTCAGCAGGTTCGGCTCGATGCTGGAGATGCGATAGCGTTCGATGCCCTCCACTTGGTCGAGTGCCTTCACCAAGTCGAAGAACGTCTCGCCCGTGGAGCGTCCAAAGTCACCGATATTCACACCCGTGATGACAATTTCCTTACCACCCTCCTGCACCACCTGCTGTGCCTGTTCGACCATCGAAGCGATGCTCCCGTTGCGGCTTCGTCCACGTGCTATTGGGATGGTGCAGTAGGTACAGAAGTAGTTGCAACCATCCTGCACCTTGAGGAAATAGCGGGTCCTATCCCCTCTTGAGCAACTTTCCGCAAACGTTTTGATGTCCGCTGTCTTCACGGTGTACGCTCCTGTCATGCCATTGAGGATGGCAGGGATGATGTTAGCCTTCTGCTCACTTCCCAACACTAAATCCACTCCTTCCGTTTCGATAATCTCCTGTGGCTTCAACTGCGCATAACAGCCCGTCACCACCACAAACGCTCCGGGATGCGCCTTCACCAACCGATGAATCGCCTGTCGGCACTTGTGGTCAGCCACCTCCGTCACGCTACAGGTGTTCACCACCACCAGGTCAGCCACCTCTCCCTTTGCCGCCTTCGTCACCCCATAGCGCATCAGTTCCTGCGCCACCGTGCTCGTCTCCGCAAAGTTCAGCTTACAGCCCAGCGTGAAATACGCCGCCTTCTTTCCCTGCAATATGCTTGAATCTATCATACAATTATTTTTATGGTTGCAAATTTACACAAAATCTATAAGTTTTGCCGTTTTCATGGCATAAAATAAGGGGAGATTTCCCTTTTTCCACCCAGAAATCGCTACCTTTGCCATCCAATGACTAAAAGAGTACCGTATGGACACACCCGAACTGACGAACGAAGAAAGAGCTGAACGGAAGTTCACTTGCGCTCTGCCTGGCAAGGAGGAAGAAGGCGGAAGCCAACTGACCCTGCAACAGGCACAAGAACAGGTGGATGAGTGGATTCGCACCTACGGGGTGCGCTACTTCTCCGAACTGACCAACATGGCGATTCTCACCGAGGAGGTGGGCGAACTGGCCCGCATCATGGCCCGAAAGTATGGCGAACAGTCGTTCAAGGTCGGCGAACCGCAAGACCCCTCAGACGAGATGGCCGACGTGCTTTGGGTACTCCTCTGCCTGGCCAACCAGACAGGGGTGAACCTCACTGAGGCATTTCAGAAAAACCTTACGAAGAAGACCCTGCGAGACAAGGAACGCCATCGGAACAACCCGAAACTCACGCAATAGTGCAACCGCATCACGAAGCTGTAAAAAGACCCCACCCAACACGAACAACCTCCTTTTTCCTAATGCGAGTACTTCATCTCGTACTCTTTCAAAAGTACTGGAGTACTGCTTGGGGAGTATTGAAATACTGTCCCAGCAGTATTAGAGTACTGACGAAGAAGTACTGGAGTATTGGCGAATGAATATAACGGCACTCATTAATAAGCCCTGAAATACTGACGAACAAGCACAAAAATACGGATGGACACACCCTTCAATCTATCCAGTTGATGCGGTATTCATAACCGTCAAACTCAAGGTCTTCTTCTATGCCAGCCTTGTGCAACGCCTGGAGCACCACTTGCTGCTCGGCAGGCGAGAGTAGCCTCTCCCCACGTCGCCGCTCATAGTAAGGGTTTCTGCCGAAGTAAGCCATCAGCAAACCGCTGAACATCACATATTGCCTCGGCTTCATCTCCTCTTGGAAACGAGTAAAGCCCTTGGCATAACGATCCAGTTTCAACGCCCGAAAATACTTGCAGTCCTTCCCACCCCTCACCGCCTCAGGGTTATACACGTGCAGCACCTGTTTTTCCGCCGGAATCATCTTTCTCACTATCTGGTGCAGACACTGCGCCGCCAAGGGGCAGTCGGCATTGAGGCACAGGGTGAAGTTGCCCGGCACATCGGAGAGTTGAAAGGTTATATTTTCCATATTTATGCCTCGCTAAAGGTTGGTGAATCATTTTTAAGTTTTGCAAAAATACGGAAAAACCCACCAATAAACCAAACAAATCCATTTCTTTTTTCCACCTTTTTCCCATCCATGCTTGATAGATTAGGAAAAATGTGTAACTTTGCAGACAGAAAGAATGCAAGGACATGTATATTAGAAAAATTAACAACACGCTCGTACCCAATATCACAGAAGAGGCTGTGGTACTCGACTTGTTTGCGGGTTGCGGCGGGCTATCGTTAGGCTTTGAAGCGGCTGGCTATGAAACCATCGGTTACGAGATGGTTCCATCGGCTGTCGAAACCTACAATCACAACCTTGCAGGACATTGTCACGAATCCCGACTTGAAGTAGGATTTGATTATCCTGAGGCAGACATCATTATCGGTGGACCTCCTTGCCAACCTTTCAGTGTAAGAGGGAAACAAAAGGGCATGAATGATGCAAGAGACGGTTTTCCCATCTTCATTGATGCAGTGAGACGCTTGCAGCCGAAAGTCTTTCTGTTTGAAAATGTGCGCAATCTGGCGTTCTCACACAAATGGTATCTTGACCTTATTTTGGATGAACTTCGGAGACTTGGTTACTTACTGGACTACCGTTGTATAAATGCCGTCAACTATGGTGTGCCCCAAAACCGTGAACGCATCATCGTCGTAGGGCATCGGTCAAGATTCCAATTTCCCAAAGCACAAATGAAAAAAGTGACTGCTGGTGAAGCTATTGGTGACACGATGAATGAAGTAATAGAAGGTTGTCATTTCCTCACACCTTCGCAAGACCAGTACATTGCAGAATATGAAAGGAAATCTGCTTGTGTCAATCCGAGAGACCTTTATGCCGACCGCCCTGCACGAACCATCACTTGTCGCAACTTGGCAGGTGCCACAAGTGATATGCAACGCGTGAAGTTACCAGATGGCCGCCGCCGCCGTATCGTACAACGTGAGGCAGCCAGATTGCAGAGTTTTCCTGACTGGTTTGAGTTCTGTGGGAATGAGGTTCAGCAGTTCACGCAGATTGGCAATGCCGTCCCCCCTCTTTTGGCTTATCAATTAGCATTATGCGTGAAAGATACGTATGCGTTAGACGAACGACCTGAGGAAGAGATTGAGGAAATGAATGGAATGTTACAACCTTTATTTGCAATGTAAGAACATGAAAGAAATAAAAACAGGAAAGTCTAAACGCATTGACAAACTCATCCGCTCAATGCTTAATATATTAACAGCAGTGGGCATACCTTTGGACACTGTAAGTAACAGAACTAAAGTACGTATCGCCGAAGCGGTACTTGCCGTTTGTAACATCAAGAAATCATTCAGTGAGGCGAAATCGTCGGATGACAAACACTTCCTCACCACAAGACAGATTATCAACTTTGAAAATGATTACTTAGAGGGAAGTTATTCTTCTGGCTCTTACGATGACATCCGCCGGCATCACCTCATATTATTAACCACCGCTGGCTATATTGTAAGTTCTTCAGCACTTGACAAACAATCAACAAACAATCCGACCCGTGGGTATGCAGCATCACCCATCTTCGCAGAATTGTTAAGGAGTTACGAGACTTCTGAATGGAACAAGACATTAGAAGTGTTCAAACAAAAGAATGAAGAACTAAAAGAAATCCTCGCCCGTAAAAAAGAGCTGGAACGCATCCCTGTGGTGCTTCCTTCTGGCATAGAAGTTAAGTTGTCAGCAGGAGAGCACAACGAGTTACAAAGAGATATCATTCAAAAGTTTTTGCCACGCTTTGGGTTTGGTGCAGAGGTGCTCTATTTAGGGGACACAACGGACAAATACCTCATCCGCAAAGATGAAAAGTTGAACGCCATCGGATTCTTCGAGTTGGAGCATGAGGAACTGCCCGATGTCGTAGCCTACAGCAAAGAGAAAAATCTTCTTTTCATGATAGAAGCCGTACACAGTTATGGACAGATGGGAGAGATACGTGTGAAAAAACTAAAAGACAAATTGAAAAACTGCACTGCCCAATTGATTTTTGTCTCCGCATTCGAGAATAAAAAGATTTTCCGCCGATTTTCTGATGATATCGCATGGGAATCGGAAGCATGGATTGCCGACAATCCTGACCACATGATTCACTTCAATGGCTACAAGTTTTTAGAGATGCACCAATGAAATCGTTTGGTGCTCTTTGAACTATTGCAAAAAAATACAACAGTTGAAAAACGCACAAAGAAGGCAGATAAAGAACGAAAATAGTTGTTGCTTTTTTTGCAACAACTCATGGGAGGTGGGAAAAAAGTGGACGCACAAATAAAATTTGCCATTTTTATAATAATCTCTTTTTCGGTTCGTTATTAGTAATATAGAAAGAGAAACATTGAACTAAAAGCAGGATTGCCTATGACAGATTCTACCCCATCAAGAAAAAATTCCCCCAAGTTGATTGAACTGAAACAAAAGTTAGTGCGCCCATCGAAGGACACGCTGTTTTTCCTGCAACTGTTTGCAAGAGTCTATGAGCCTCGGGTGTTCATGGGCGTGGCATGAGGATATAGGTGGCTATAGGAACTGTAAGAATTATAGGGACTATAGGGTAAGAGGTCAACTGATTGGAGGACTGATTGGAAACAAGTAAGGTACTTTCGAGCCTTGCCTCGTCAGATGAGGTGAGGGAACTTGCCAAGTGCATCAGGAACAGCAAGGCAAGGCAGGTGAAAGCTGACGGACTGAGCGGTTCGTCGGCTGCTTTGGTGTTGGCGGCGATTGTGAGCGGCAAGGGGGCATACCCCAACCTGCTGGTGGTGATGAACGATGCGGACGAGGCTGGATATATGTACCACGATCTGACGCAGATGATGGGAGAAGAACGGGTGCTGTTCTTCCCCTCGTCGTACAGAAGGGCCATCAAGTATAACCAGAAAGATGCTGGGAACGAGATACTGAGAACGGAGGTGCTGACCAAGGTGTCAGAGGCGAAAGACTTGATTGTGGTCACTTACCCCGATGCCTTGGCAGAACGGGTGATGTCGAAGAATGAACTGGATGAGCGTACATTGGCCGTAAAGGTGGGCGATGAGTTCGACATCAGCAAGTTGGAACAAAAGATATTTGAGCTGGGCTTCCAGCGTGTGGACTATGTGTATGAACCAGGGCAGTTTGCTGTGCGAGGCAGCATCGTCGACGTGTATTCGTTCTCGTCGGATATGCCCTACCGCATCGACTTCTTCGGTGACGAGGTGGACAGCATCCGCTCGTTCGACGTGCAGAGCCAGTTGAGTGAAGGGAAAGTGGAGATGATGACGATTGTGCCCAACATACAAAAGGACGACACAACATACATCTCGTTCCTGGAGTTCTTGCCGAAGGAAACGATGGTGGTGACCCAAAGCCTCGTGTATGTGTGCGACAAGATTGCGCAGATATACGATGAAGGGTATGCGAGCCAGGCAAAGACCCTCTCCCCAACCCTCCCCCTCTATGGGGAGGGAGACCATCCGGATTGGAAAACCGATTGGGAAAAATTGGTCATCGATGAGGACACTTTCAAACGACAGATTGTGGAGTTCCGTCATTTGGAACTGAAACAAAAGACAAACATTCTGGATGGTCTCCCCATAGAGGGGGTAGCGACCGAAGAAACAGGGAGACTGAATGTCTCGCTGTCGGGAACAACCGAAGCAAGTACACTTGCTGAGGACGGACAGTCCAAAGGACAGAGAGGGTCTGCCATCCACTTCAACACGGCTCCGCAACCCCTATTCCACAAGAACTTTGACTTGGTCAACCAAGAGTTCCATCGACTGATGGACGAGGGCTACAGAATTTGCATCTTTGCTGACAGCGAGAAGCAAATCAAACGCTTGCAGGACATCTTCGAAGAGACAGACCCCTTCCCAACCTCCCCCTCGGTTCACCCCCTCAAGGGGAGGAGTGACCATGCGGGCAGTTCCCCAAAGACGAACAAGCCGGATGGCTCTCCCCATAGAGGGGGAGATGTCCGATGGACAGAGGGGGTCTTCTATTGCAACAAGGCGATTCACGAAGGTTTCATCGACCATACGCTGAAGTTGTGCTTCTTTACTGACCACCAGATTTTTGACCGCTTCCACAAGTACAACCTGAAGAGCGACAAAGCTCGTCGGGGCAAGGTGGCACTGACGCTGAAAGAGATACAGCAGTTTGAGATAGGCGACTACGTGGTGCACATCGACCACGGAGTGGGACGGTTCGGTGGCTTGGTGCGAGTGCCACAAGGCGACGTGATGCAGGAGATGATCAAGATTACCTACCTGCACGAAGACACGGTGTATGTGTCCATCCACGCCCTGCACAAAATATCCAAGTACAAAGGCAAGGAAGGCGAGCCGCCACGACTGAACAAGATTGGTGGTGGGGCATGGGAACGCATGAAGGAACGGGTGAAGACGAAGGTGAAGGACATCGCCCGCGACCTCATCCAACTCTATGCCGCCCGACAGAAAGAGAAGGGATTTGCATACAGCAAGGACGGCTACATGCAGCATGAACTGGAGGCAAGTTTCCTTTATGAAGACACACCCGACCAACTGAAAGCCACACAAGATGTGAAGGCAGACATGGAGAAGCCGCGCCCGATGGACAGATTGGTGTGTGGCGATGTGGGCTTCGGAAAAACCGAAGTAGCGATACGTGCAGCGTTCAAGGCGGCGACTGACGGGAAGCAAGTGGCTGTGATGGTGCCCACGACGGTGCTGGCTTATCAGCACTTCCAGACCTTCTCTTCACGACTGAAGGAATTCCCTGTCCGCGTGGAATACCTCACAAGGGCACGCACCGCCAAAGACACCAAAGAAGTGCTGGACGACCTGAGGGCTGGCAAGGTGGACATCATCATCGGCACCCACAAGCTCATTGGCAAACAGGTACAGTTCAAGGACTTAGGACTGCTCATCATCGACGAGGAACAGAAATTCGGCGTATCGACAAAAGAGAAACTGCGCAGTATGAAAGTGAACGTCGATACCCTCACGATGACCGCCACACCCATTCCACGCACACTCCAGTTCTCACTTCTCGGAGCCAGAGACTTGTCCATCATCCAGACTCCCCCACCCAACCGCTACCCCATCCAGACGGAGATACACACATTCTCGCCTGAAATCTTTGCCGAAGCCATCAACTTCGAGATGAGCCGCAACGGACAGGTGTTCATCGTGAACAACAAAATCAGCAACCTGCACGAGTTGGAGGAGATGATACATAAGTACGTCCCCGATGCCCGTGTGTGTGTCGGACACGGACAGATGAATCCGCAGGAGTTGGAGAAAATCATCCTCGACTTCATGAACTACGACTATGACGTGATGCTCTCCACCACCATCGTGGAGAACGGCATCGACGTGCCCAACGCCAACACCATCATCATCAACAGCGCACAAAACTACGGGCTTTCCGACATCCACCAGATGCGCGGACGTGTAGGACGCAGCAACCGCAAGGCGTTCTGTTACCTCATCGCCCCACCCTTGGCAGCCCTCAACGATGTGACCAGACGCCGTCTGCAAGCCGTCGAGAACTTCAGCGACCTCGGCAGCGGCATCCACATCGCCATGCAAGATCTCGACATCCGAGGAGCAGGCAATATGTTGGGAGCCGAACAGAGCGGCTTCATCACCGACCTTGGGTATGAGACCTACCAAAAGATTCTCAACGAAGCGGTGGCAGAACTGAAAGAAAACGAATTCACCAACCTCTTTGCCGACGAAGACAAAGATGAGGAAGGCAAGGTGAGCGGCGAGAAATTCGTCACCGAGACCAACGTGGAAAGCGACATCCCAGCCTTCTTCCCCGAAGAATACGTGCCCAGCAGTCCTGAGCGCATGAGCCTCTATCGAGAACTTGACAGCCTCACCTCGCCACGCCAATTAGAAGACTACCAGAAACGCCTCATCGACCGCTTCGGACAAATCCCCACCGTTGGCGAGGAACTCATCAAGGTGATGCCCATCAAGTGGAGTGCCCAGCGTCTCGGCATCGAGAAGGTTGTCCTCAAGATGGGTCGCATGATTCTCTATTTTGCCCTCGAAGATGCCTACTTCCAAAGCCGCGCCTTCGAGAAAGTCCTCAACTATGTAGCCTCCCACGGCAGAGGATGCACCCTCCGCGACGGAGAACGGAAGTCCCTGCTCATCAAAGGCATCACGACAATGGAAGGAGCTTTGAGTGTGCTGGAGGCGATGGAAAACAAGGGTACATCCGCCAAATCATAACCCTCAAACTCGGTCACTTCGGCTACCTCCAGGAGCAGAAACACGGGTACATCCGCCAATTCATAACCCTCAAACCTTCCCACATTCCCCTCATCCTCGTTCTTCCTCTTCCTACCAACCTTCCCGTTTGGTAGTTCTTCCCCTACTCTTTCAATTCCACTTTACATACCACCCTCTCGAAGGGTGAAAACAGGAGGCAGTGCCAAAATAACATACGCTTGCTCTCTCTCAATCGCCCACGACATGGGCGATTGAGAGGTTATTAGCTCATGTGTGTTGACACGGTCTCCTGTGTCATAGGTGTAATCACATACATAGGTGTGGTCACACCTCTTGGGGTATGCTCATTCCCCTGTTGGCGGTGCGGCTTAAATCCGCTCCTACGTATACAAGGAAGATGGGAGGGGGATAGGTGTGGGAGGATGAGGGGGAAGATGGGAGGATGAAGGGAGAAGATGGGAGGGGATGAGGGGCACGGGTGTGGGAAGATGAGGGATGAAATGTTAAAAAAGCGAGGGATGCGTTATGTAAAAGCGTTAAAAATGGGGTGTGGGGAGATGGTTGATGTTTTGGTCACTTGAAGGAGGTGGATGTGTTAAAGTGTTAAAAGGACGGGGAGGGAGGTGGGAGGGTGAAGAGGCTGGCAGATGGGACGTGAGGGGATGGCTGTTTCGGGTAACAAACTGGTAACAAATTTGTTGGGGGAGTGGTGGGATGGGACAGGATGGTGGTGTTTTGGGACAGTTTTGGAGGGGCTGTGAGGGGGTGGAGGCGGGAAGGGGGTGAAAATGGGGCGTTTGGAAAAGAT
>JAFSKR010000040.1 GCA_017448825.1 Bacteroidaceae bacterium | reverse complement strand
GACGGCAACCGCCAGTCCTGCCAATACACGTTGATGATTATTGCCTGCTCTCAATCCCTTGCCCTCCTTTCTCTGTGGTTGCCGTTTCCTCTTCGTCATTGTCATTGTTAAACTTGAAATCAAGTTGCTGGCTCTGTCCGTGATTGTCCTCTATTACCACGATGAAGCTGTGAGAGTCAGACGATGCAGAGGTGTAGTACAGACGGAAATCTTCCGTCAGAAGCGGATAGCGGTCGTTGGCTTTCAAGGCTTTCTTGTTGTATTTGAGCGTACCCTTGCCGTCGTAGAGAAACCAGCGGATGGTGAACTGCGTATCACTCGTCCTGCCCTCAGCCAGCAGCGAGCAGCGGATTTCCACCGTCTCGCCCTGTGCCACCCTCAAAGGGACTGGCATAGTCTCGACTTTGAATTATTAACTGCCATTGAATTCCAGATGCTTAGAACGTCCAAGATACAACAGCGGTACAAGAACCCTGGTTTAAGTCGATTTTCGAGCTATCGGCAAAGCCTTAAAATGAGCAACTATTGTCAGCCAGACTTAGCAAACGGCAAAATTGCCTCAAAATTAAAAGTTAAATAATCTTAACGAAATGTTAAATATTGCACACCTTTGAAGGCTGGTTTTGCTCTGCAAAACTCTTAGATTTCCCATTTTTTGCTATTGCACTTTTTTGTACCGTTCAATTTTGGGAGTGTCGTATTTCTGTCTGTGTTTCAGTTATTTACAAAACCTAAAAACACTTCCACATGAATTCTGCACCAAGTTGGTGCAGTTTTTCCAAGCGTTGGGTGTCACCACGATAGAAGAGGTACCACTGTTTCATATACCACAGGTTACGCAATGAGAAACCTTTGACATCAGGATAAGCCGCCCTCATATCGAGGCTTAACTGTTCAACAACGCCCACTCCCCACCGCTGTTCCGCTTTCTTTTCAACGAGGTCACGACCAAGCAACCAATTGAACTCCAATGTGCTGTAGTTTGCCTGAAGTGCAATGCGAGAACGGATGCGCTGATAGCGTCTTTTGATTTCTTGCAGCCATGCGATATATTCCGCATCACCGCGGAAATCGTGCGATGTAACAAAATGAGGCGTTTCTTTATCTTTATTATTCATCATATTGAGGTTCTTTGTTGCTCATATTGTTCTCTTGTTTTATTTTTCTGTCCACAACAAATCATCCACGCTGACACCCAATATCTTCGATAATTGGATGAACATCTCAACATTGGGTTGGGCGGCATTGGTCACCCATTTGGAAATAACAGCAGGGTCTTTATCAAGGATTTCCGACAATTGCTTGTTGGTCATTCCTTTCTCGGCAAGTACCACCTTTAGGCGGTTGATTCTTTTACGCTCCATTCGATGCTGTTTATTGGGCTACAAATTTACATAAAAATTCTCAAAGTCAATGCTGTTTGAGCAAAAATTTAGTAATGCTGAGTGGAAAGAATGTTCTGTGTTCATTTTTACTTGCTGTTTTTTACTTGCTGTTTGAACGTTCTTTAAGTCATTGTCATTTGTTGGGCAATTATTGTCTATTGTTGTCTGAAAAAGCGAGCTGCTTGCCGCGCAATGCCTATCCCTCTTTTCACGTTAGCCGCTAAAGAAATGAATCCGTGGCGGCTTCTTGTTGTATTGCCTTCCCGCTATTGTATGTAATGACTTCGGGGAATCTTCGAAAAGTGATGTGAGACCCCTTCTCCCTTCCCTTGGGAAACACCTCCCTGGAAGACACGAGCATGAGAGCGGAGTGATGACGAGCATGAGGGCCAGGTGATGACGAGCATCGGAGCCAGGTGATGACGGGCAAGAGGACTCGGAAGACACGGGCATGAGGCGGAGCAAGATACGGGCAAGAGAACTCGGAAGACACGGGGCACAGTCTTCCGAGATGACGGGCATGAGGACGAGGAAGACATTGGCAACAGAGTTGGGAAGACATTGGCAACAGAGTTGGGAATACATTGGGCATCGTCTCCACAAGACTGGGGCAAGAGACTTGAGTGAACATTGAGGGGCACAAGCAGATTGATGAACTTGTTGGGATGTGATGAATTTTCCCAAAATGTTTGGTGATGTGGTGATTTGTTAGTACCTTTGCAATGAAGTTCGAAGGTGAGGATTCGTGGTTTTTCTCGCTTCCTCAAAATTTCTACGCCTTTTGTACTTTATTGTTCTCATCAAAGAAAAAGTAAAACGATTATCAATATAATATGAATATGAAAAAGACATTGACTTTGGTGGTGGCGGCGCTGATGTGCTGCACCACGGCTTTTGCGAAAGACTTGAAGGTGCTGGTGGTGAAGACTTCGCCCGAGATTCACTGCGAGAAGTGTGAACAGAAGATTAAGGGCAACGTCCGTTTCACGGCTGGTGTGAAAAGAATCGAGACGGATTTGACGACGAAGCAGGTGGCGGTGACGTATGATGCCGACAAGACCGACACGAAAACGCTCCTTGCCGCTTTCAAGAAAATAGGCTTCGATGCCACAGTGGTGAGTGACGGGAAAGCGGAAGGAAAGGCTTCGAAGAAGGTGCCAGTGGATGGTACGACAGGTGCATCGCAGCAGAAGAAATAGCATCAAAAATCCTAAAAATTGTTACTTTAGGAATGTTTTTGCAAAAATGTTTGGAGGTCTCACAAATACTCCCTATATTCGCAACCGTAAACATCAACTAACCTAATTTTGATACCAACAAACGATAAAGTGAATATGGATAAGAAGAATTTTTGTGTGATACTGGCTGGTGGTCTCGGCACACGCTTGTGGCCGATGAGTCGTGAAGCCAAGCCTAAGCAGTTTATCGACGTGCTGGGCACAGGAAAGACATTGCTGCAAATGACATACGAACGTTTTGCCAGTTGCATAGATGCGGATAATATCATCATTGTCACCAACGAGAACTACCGCCAGTTGGTGGTGGAGCAAATTCCGGGAATCAGCTACCAGAACATTCTGATGGAACCCATGCGGCGCAACACCGTTCCTGCGGTGACGTGGGCTGCCTTGGAGGTGAAACGCCGTTGTCCAGAGGGACGTTTCGTGGTGAGTCCTTCTGACCAGAACATCACGGGGTATGATGCCTTTTGTGAGGATATCGTGAAGGGCTTGGACTATGTGGGCACCCATCAGGTGTTGCTCACATTGGGTGCCAAGCCCACCCGTCCCGAAGAAGCGTATGGATACATCCAGATGGCAGACCGTGTGGAGGGCTTCAACGACATCTTCAACGTGAGAAGTTTCACGGAGAAACCTGCTAACGAGTTTGCCAAAATCTTTTTCGAGAGTGGTGAGTTCCTATGGAACACGGGCCTTTTCATGTGGAGTGCCGATACGTTCCTGAATGCGGTGAAAAGTGCCAGCGAGGAATTTGCCAGCATCGTTCAGACCGTCGTGACAAAATACAACGAGGGCGAATACATCGCCGACCTGCTGATGGAGTTGTTCACGAAGTGCCCGAACATGAGTCTTGAGCAGAGTGTCTTGGAGAAGTCCGACAACGTCGATGTGATGCTGTGCCATTTCGGATGGGCAGACCTTGGCACATGGGCGGCTGTGCACGACGCCATGCCCAAGTCTGATAGGGGCAATGTGGTTATCGACTCGAAGTCGTTGCTCTATGACTGCAAAGACTGCATCATCAAACTGCCCGATGGTCATGTGGCTGTCGTGCAAGGATTGGAAGACTATGTGGTGGTGGAAGAGGGCAACGTGCTTGTCATCTGCCGCAAGGGCGACCAGAAGAACATCCGCAAGTTTGTGAACGATGCACAACTGAATTTAGGAGAGGAGTTCGTGTAGGAAATGGAAAAAGGGAGTTGTATAATTCCCATCAGGAAACTCTGACAATTTTTCTCTGACATTCCTTGAGAAAAGTGCTAACATAGCATGGAAATCATGTTAAACGCCACACATATTACCGCTAATTGAAAAAAATGTTGTACCTTTACAGCGTGAACGCCGCTAAAGAACAGAACATGAGGCTGAACAATCAAGCACCATTACTTCTGTGCAAATCGGCCTAACATAAAAAGGGATAATTCAACGAAAGATATGCAACAATGGCAACAACAATGAAAAGAATGATGCATTTAGCGATGTTGCTCCTGTTTGTGGGGGGTAGCATGCAGGCTCAGTATATCGCTACGGAGCAGATGGACGAGCGGTTTAACGACAACAAGCTGCCCTACGGCTGGTTTACCGAGGGCTGGGCGGTTGACAGTACAGGTGTGATCAGGACTGAGGCGTCTTCCAGTTCGGGTTTTGATTTAGAGAAGTTGATGGGCAATTCCGAGAAAAACGACCCCGAAGAAGACCCTGAAGGTGATCCTGAAGAAGACCCTGAAGAAAACAAAGGCAACTTCAATATGGGTGATCTCATGAGTTCGTTCATGGGTGGCGACAGCAAGCCCAACTACCTGCTCACACCTCCCTTGGTCGTCAAGGATGGCGAGTCGCTGGTATTTTCAGCGATGAAAGGCAAGAAGGACGACTCTGGTTCTGGCATGAGCATCAGTTTCGGTACCAGCGACTCCACCTTCGTCGTGGAACGGTCGGTGTACAGCCGTAACGAGTGGGTGCGCGTAGCCGACTTCACCACCGAACTCGACACCCTCTTCAAGACATTCACCATCACCAATACGCCTGCCGGCGAATACCGTTTCCGTTTCAGGGCTGGCGGTGAAGTGCTGATTGACAGCATGGCTGGTTTCCACATCGACAACGAGGCTCCCGACATCTACATTATTGAGAACGATGCAAGGGCTTACCACTTGGACTTCAGCCTCTGCACCGAGGACAGCACACGGACGCTCAAGGTCATCAACACGGCTACGGGTATGCTGAAGGTGGACATCGCCTCTGACAACGCTGCCCTGTTCTCGGTGAGCTCAGAACAATTGGAGGTGGCTGCAGCCGATACGCTCGATGTTAATATCACCTTTAATTTCGCAGCTGGACAGATTGGCAAGAACGAGGCACGGGTGAGCTTCACTCCTGCCGACGAGCGCGTTTATGGCAAAACCCTGAATGTTACGGCCGTTGTCACCCAGCTCGGCGTGTGGATGGAGAACTTCAACGCCAACGTCCAGCCCAAGGGCTTCTTCACCGAGGGCTGGGAGTTCCGCGACAACGTGGCAACTACCAGTGCCGATGACGGCATGGGAGCCTTTATGGGCGGCGGCACGTCGTCGTTCCTGATGACACCGCCCCTCAAGGTTGAAAGTGCCGACGAAGTGCTACTCTTCTCTGTCAAGAGCGGCAGCGGCGATGATGGTATGGCTGGCATGGGTGCCATGTTCGGTGGCGGCAGCTCGTCGGTCATCGTCGAGAAGTCGATATATGGCTCTGGCAAGTGGGAGAAGGTGAAGGAGTTCACAGAGCCTCTCGACTCTACGTACAGAGTACTCTGGGTGGGATACATTGAGCCTGGAGAGTACCGCTTCCGCATCAGTGCCTCCGACAGCATCGTCGTTGACAGCATAGCTGGATTCCATCTCGACGAGAATGCCCCCGACCTCTATGTGCTCCGCAACAATACCGCAGCCACTGCCGTCAACTTCGGCATGCCGCAGGCCAACAGCACAGCAACATTTGCTGTGGTCAATACGGGTACTGGATCGTTGCAGGGCTCCGTTGTCTCTTCCGACGAGAAAACCTTCGGTCTCGCTACCAAGGCATTTGCCGTCGAGGCCAGCGACACAGTCAACATCGATGTGACTTATCTCTTCGACCAAGAGTCGTTAGGCATTCATCAGGGCTTAGTCACCTTCGCACCGACGAGTACAGTCCTCTCGCCTCTGACATACCCGCTCACGGCCTATAGCACCTATGCTGATGCTTGGACAGAGAACTTCGAGCCGGAATACCTGCGTGAAGACGAGACGAAACCTATAGACCTGCCAGAAGGCTGGGAGACCACCGGCTGGGAGGTCAAACTGCCTGATGGTGGCGGTGGTATCATGGATATGTTTAGCGGTATGATGGGCGGCGGCGACGAAGCACCCAAGACGTGGATGGCCACAACAAGTTCCGATGCCTACGAGCTCATCACCCCACGTCTGCAAGCAAAGAAAGGCGACGTGCTACGCTTCGAGGCTGAGCTGGGCGGTGGCGGCATGATGGCCATGATGGGCATGTTCATGGGTGGCGGTGCCAGCGGCCAACTCAACGTGTACTATAGCCTCGATGACGGTGACAGTTGGACTTACTACGACACGTTCGTACAAAGCGGTTTCGCCTACTTCGTGGCTCCCTATTCAGGTGTTTACCAGCTGCGCTTCACCTCTCCGAGTGCCTCGCTTGACAATTTCTACGGTTTCCACCAACCCATCCAAGAGGTTGCCCTTTCTGAAGAAGACGATGCTGCCAATGCTAACGTATTAGAGCAATGCAATGGTCTGACCGTCAACGTCAACTACGACCGCACACTTTCGGCTACTCAGCAGAGCGATGGCAGTTGGATTCCCCGTGCATACATCGTAAGCCTTCCCTACGACTACGACTTCACAGATTACTACGAGGCCGACAGGGCCAGAATTTTCCGCTTAGCTTTCAAGGAGGAATACTACAAGCAGTTCGTCTTCCTGCCAGATGTCGATATCATTGGTGGCGAATACAAGATTCCGACCCTCATGCAAGCCGGAAGGGCATATCTCATCGTGGTCAACAAAGGGCAGATCAACTTGAGTGCCACTGGCGTCATGCTGACCAATACCGTTATCGACGACGAACAGAACGTGGTCAATAGTTTCGAGGACTGGTACTTTGAAGACAAGTTCACGCCCGTAGGAAAATGGCAAGCAAACTTCAAGAGCATCTCCGACGTGGAGGCCGACAATATGAATATCTACGGCTTGCGCGATGATGGCACATGGGCACGATTCCAGTCTGAGGATGGTGTGGAGAAAAACCACTTGTCAGCCTTCCGGGGCTATTTCGAGGCCAACGCTGCCAACGACGCTACCGCAAAAGCACGCTTCCGTGCTACCGCCTTGCCCGGCATCTACAAGACGATGTTCCAAGTGAGCGACCAGCAGGGCACCAGCACTGGTGAGAACGTCAACTATGATAATCTGGGCTTCGAGGCCATCATCCCTTACACCGACAATACGCCCACCGACATCCAGACCACCCTCCGTGCTATCGATGCCGACGGCAAGAGCCTCTACTTCGACCTGCAAGGGCGTCTGCTCAATGGTAAACCGCAGAATGGAATCTATATCCTCAACGGCAAGAAAATTTTCGCCAACGAGTGAAATGAAATAACTACAAAAACATAACAATGATGATAAATAAATTGCTTCTTTCCATGCTGCTCCTGTTTGTGGGGGTTAGCATACAGGCTCAGTCTATTGCTACGGAGCAGATGGACGAGCGGTTCAACGATGGAGATAAGTTCCCCTTCGGCTGGTTTAGCGAGGGTTGGAAAGTAAAGGACGGAAAAGCTAAGGCCAAGGCCACTGTAGATTCCGAAAACAACGGCTTTCCCGGTATGGGGAACACCGAAAATCCTATGGGCAATAATGGAATGCCCGGTATGGGAAGTATGTTTGGTGGCGACCGTATCAGGACCTATCTGCTCACGCCTCCCGTGGCTCTTGAGGAAGGCGAGAACATGGTGTTCAGCGCCAGAAAGACAAATGGCGAGGACGATAGTTTCGGTGGTTCTGACGGTTCTGGTGGTTTCAGTTTCGACCTGAAGGCCATCATGGGTTTTACTGACACTTTGTTCGTCGTGGAGCGCTCGGTATATGGCAAGAACCAATGGGTGCGCGTGGCTGACTTTACGTCAACACTCAATGACGAATTCCAGACGCTCACCGTTTCAGGCACACCGAAGGGTGAATACCGTTTCCGCTTTATCTCTTATGTCGATGCAGAGATAGACAGCGTGGCGGGCTTCCACGTCGACAACGAGGCACCCGACCTGCTCATTACGGTTGACAGTCTGCACACCCGTTTTGTAGATTATAGCGTATGCGACAAGGACAGCACCAAGGAGTTTATCGTTATCAATACTGGAACGGGTACCTTGAAGGTCAATATCTCGTCGGGAGAATCAGAGCTGTTCAGCGTCGATAAAGACCAGCTTACCATTGCAGCCGGCGACTCTGCCACGGTGAACGTCACGTTCCATTATGGCGCAGGCAGTATTGGCAAGAACGAGACCATGATTACTTTCACACCCGAGGATAATCGTTTGTCTAGCACACATATCAACGTTGCAGCCCTCATTACTGATCCAGAAGTGTGGTTTACCGACTTCAATGACAATCAGATGCCCTTTGGCTGTTATGGCGAAGGCTTCGTGGTCAAGGAAGGTGTAGCTACGCACTATAATCCCGCTGGCGGTGGTATGGCTGCCATGGGAGCCATCTTTGGCGGTGGTGGAGCCAGCGACTGGTTTATGACGCCCCCGCTGACCATTCAGGGCGTAAACGACGCAGTGGTTTTCTCGCTGAAGAATGGCGATGGCAGTTACAAGGGTCCCATCATCGACCCACAGGCCAACGTGACCATCGAGAAGTCTATATACGGAAGCAACCAATGGGAAAGGGTAGATGCCTACCAGCTGAAGGACACACTGAATCACGTGAAATGGATTTCCTGGCTTCCAGCAGGCGACTACCGTTTCCGCTTTATCTCAGGCGACAGCCTTTGCATCGACAGCATTGCCGGTGGCCGCATCAATATGAATGCTCCCGATCTGCTGGTGCGCCACAATGGAAGCAGTGTGCAGACTGTCAACTACGGCATAGCCCGTGGCAACCTGACCAAGACATTCCAGCTCATCAACACAGGAACATCGACATTGCAACTCTATGCCATGTCGAGCGATCCTACGTTCTATACCTTGA
This sequence comes from Bacteroidaceae bacterium, assembly GCA_017448825.1. GTDB lineage: Bacteria > Bacteroidota > Bacteroidia > Bacteroidales > Bacteroidaceae > Minthosoma. Next base: position 50,816 of record JAFSKR010000040.1, on the reverse strand, counting down.
GTCAACAGATGTTTACTATCGAAGCAGGTCAGTCGGCCACAGTCGATGTGACTTTCAATCATAATCCAGAGGCTTTGGGTGCACATCAAGCAGCACTCATACTGGTACCACAGAATTGCCAGATAGCCACACAGATGATTTACTTGTCTGCCTACATCACATACGATGATGCCTGGTCGGAAGACTTTGAGCCAGAGTTCGAGGTTGAGGAAGGCGAGACCTCGGAACTGCCTTTAGGATGGGAGACTACAGGCTGGCTGATTACCAAGAGTGGCGGCATGGACATGATGGCCATGATGGGCATGGGTGGCGGCGAGAAGTCATGGGCTCCTCATACCGACAGCGATGCCTACGAACTCATCACTCCAAGTCTGCAGGCCAAGAAGGGCGACGTGCTGCGCTTCTATGCCGACATTAGCAGCGGTTGGCTCAACGTGTTCTACAAGCGTGATGTCGATGCTGACTGGACCTACCAGAACACCTATATCACTGCCGACTCCCTCTACTTCATCGCACCACACTCTGGCGTTTACCAGTTGAAGTTCACGGGTAGTTCAGTATCGGTCGATGACTTTATCGGCTTCCAAAAGCCTATGGAATGGGCTGACTTGAAGGATGACAGTCAATATGAGGCTCAAAATGCTGAGGTCATTGAACACTTCAAAGACAAGAAAGTCAACGTCACCTACGACCGCGTACTCTCAGCCACCCAGCAGAGCGACGGCTCCTGGGTTCCCCGTGCCTACATCGTCAGCCTGCCCTACGACTACGACTTCACCGACTATAACGAGGCCGATCAGGCCAAAGTCTTCCGTTTGCGCTTCAAGGAGGAATACTACAAGCAGCTCATCTTCCTGCCGGATGCCAATCCCAGTCTCATGCAAGCGGGTAGGGCGTACCTCGTTGTCGTCATAAAGGGTCAGCTGAATCTGAGCGCCACTGGCGTCATGCTGACCAATACCGTTATCGACGACGAACAGAACGTGGTCAATAGTTTCGAGGACTGGTACTTTGAGGACAAGTTCACGCCCGTAGGAAAATGGAAGGCTAACTTCCGTAGTATTTCCGACGTGGAAGCCGACAATATGAATATCTACGGCTTGCGCGCAGATGGCACTTGGGCACGCTTCCAGTCTGAGGATGGTGTGGAGCAAAACCGCCTGTCGGCCTTCCGAGGTTATTTCGAGGTCGATGCTTCTGCTGACTCCCCCGCAGCAGCACGTATGCGCGCCGCTGCCCAACCTGGCATCTACAAGACGATGTTCCAACTGAGCGACCAGCAGGGCACCAGCACTGGTGAGAACGTCAACTATGATAATTTGGGCTACGAAGCTAACATCCCTTACATCGACAGTACGCCCACCGACATCCAGACCACCCTCCGTGCTATCGATGCCGACGGCAAGAGCCTCTACTTCGACCTCCAAGGTCGTCTGCTCAAGGTTAAACCAGACAAGGGACTGTTTATCGAGAATGGAAAGAAAGTCTTCATCCGTTAAAATACTCGTTTGTATTTTTGTATGCTTACAAGGATTGACTGTACCCGTAGGGGCGCAGTCAATCTTTCATCGTGTTGACAGCATCCTGACCGTGAACTACCGTAAGGGCAACATTGACACAGCGTACATCGCGCGGCCTGCGACGAAGTGGACGGTCACGGCTCGGATGAATGTGTCGGGAGCGAAGATTGAAGCTGAGGGGATAGACCAGGGGAAGCATTTCAAGGCAGAGATGGAGGCGAGCAGGAAGGCTACGGTCAGCGTGGGTGTCAGTTACCTCGGCCTTTCGCTCAGCGCGGCACTCAATCCCGTCAAATTGATGGGCAAGTACCGTGACTTCGAACTGAACTTCAACAGCTACGGCCGGCGCTTTGGCTTCGATGTCATCTATCAGGATGCCAAGAACTTCACGGGCTGGCACGACCATGAGGGTATGGAACGTATCGAACTGCCTGATGGTTTGCTATCAGTGAAGACGCTGAACCTGAATGCTTTCTATGTCTTCAACAGCCGCCGCTTCTCCTATCCTGCCGCCTTCTCACAGAGCTACATCCAGCGGCACTCTGCTGGTAGCTTCCTGCTGGCGGCTTCGGGCATGGGACAGTACGCTTCCCTCGACTGGGATCAGGAGATGGATCTGAAGATGACGAACATCGCTCTTGGTGCAGGCTATGGCTATAATTACGTGCCAGGTCAGGGCTGGCTTCTGCACATATCCGCTCTGCCCACGTTCATCGTCTATAGCAACACGTCAATGACTTTCGGTGACACCCGCGTACCACTTCACTACCACTTCCCCGAGGTCATCATCACTGGGCGCGGTGCTGTCGTTCGCCACTGGGGCAACAAGTTCCTCGGCCTCTCAATGGTATTCAATTTCACCAACATCGGCCATGAGGATACGCTCGCCATACACAATATCAAATGGTGCATCCGTACCTTCTTCGGATTGAGACTATGAAACATCTACACATAATAGCGGTCACCTGCTGGTGGGCGAAGCATGTGTAAAATGAGCAAGGAGAAAAGAGTAAACGGTACATTCTCGTAGACGTAAAGATACTTTGCAAGTTATTATAACTTCTGATAAATTACCCCCCCCTCCTTTTCCTTTTTTCTTATAGGAGTTTCCTTATATTGTCTTCCAGCGTTCCTTCCATAAAGTCGCTGCGGAGGACAATTTCGTTGTCTCTGTTGACCAAGAAGAATGTGGGCAGATTGGCAACGCCATAAATGTTGGTGACATTGCCATCGGTTTCATGCACACACACCCACGGCAAGTTTTCGCACGAGAACTTCCAGAAGTGCACATCGTCGTCCAGCGAAATTTGGTAAATTTCGAAACCTTGTCCGTGATACTTCTCATAGAGTGAGCGCATCAGGCGTGTGCGTTCTGCCGACTCCTTCGCAGCATAGGCGGTGAAGTCGATGAGTACGACCTTGCCTTTCAAGTCGAGGATGCTGTGCAGGTTGCTGTTGATGTCGGGCAGGTTGATGTCGATGATGCCCGTTTCCTTCACCTTTTTCTCGTCCAGTTCCACCACTTTCTGTTGCGGCTTGGCTGTGTTGTCCATTCCCTTGATGGCCATGTTGCAGAGTTGCTTGGTGCGTGGTGCGTCAGGATAGGTTCCATCCCATGAAGTCGCCACCGTGGCATAACATTTCACGTCGCTTCTGTCCGTCAGCGGATTGAACAGCATGAAGGTTCCTCGCATGTCTGTGAGGCTTTGGCACACCGCATAGTAGGCAGCTGCCGACTTGGGGTCGGTGAAGATATAGCCCATCTTCACACGCTCCTTGTATTGGTTGATGATGTGCTCGATGCTGTCCACCTTGTCCCCAGGGTACATATCCTCATTCTGCTCAATCTCCACCAGTCTTCGCTGCACCTGTTGCTGCATGAGGCTAATCTCGCGAATTTTCTCACTGCTTTCGTTGCCGCTCACCGTATAGTCGCTTTCCATCGTGGGGAGTTTTGCCGCAAAGGTGAGGCTTTCAGTGCTATCTACTGAGAAATGGATGATATGCTCTCCGATGCGCAGCAAATAAAATTCTGGGCAATCTTTGGGTGCCGAGGTCTTGAAGGAGAACGTACCGCTCTCGCCCAACTTTACTGAGTCCAGATTCTTCACGCCTTCCAAGGTGCTTTGTGCAAAATACAGCATGGAATCTTTCGCCTCCTCAATAGTTCCCTCCACGTGGAACTTGGGAGCCTGGTCGCAGGATGCCAGCACAATGGCTCCTGCCGCTATCATATTCAGTATTTTTTTCATGATGATGTCGTAAGTTCATGCAAAAGTACGCCATCCCAGCGAATTGAACAAATTATTGTCCTCTTTTTTGTTCTGCCCCTCGTTTTTCCGTCACTTGTAATGGTGGAATCCCCTCTTGAAACATCATCAAAAAGAAATGGTACGAAGCGAAAAGGGTTTCTGAAAAGAAAGCCCTAACTTTGCAACTTAAAAAACCTTACGAACTTATAACCGATAACCTATATGTTGTCATGAAAAAGGTAATTTTACTGATTGGAATGGTGATGGCTGCGGTATCTGTACTGCGGGCTGTCGATTTGAAACGTTGCCAAGTGGTGGTGGCGAAAGACGATGTGCCGTTGGTGCAGAAGATGGCGCATGTGCTAAGTGAAGACGTGGAGCGAGTGACTGGCGTGCGTCCCCAGACCCTTTCCGTGGATGCACTTGTCACAAAGGGTGGGGGAGTGACTTCTGCTGCACAGGGTGGTGGCTTGACGGGTGAAGATGCCGATGTGGTCATCCTTGCCACTGTTGATAAGGCTAAGGTGTTGTGCCCAGATGTTCCGACTGACGAGTTGCAAGGTGCGTGGGAACGTTACAAAATCCTTACGCGCGGCAAGCGGCTCATCATCGTGGGCAGTGATGCCCGTGGGTTGGCATACGGCGTGTTGCACGTGAGCGAACGTATGGGTGTCTCGCCGTGGTATTGGTGGGCAGACGTGCCTGTGCAGAAGAGGGCATCGCTCAACTATAAGGAGAACTATACTTCGGAGTCCCCTTCGGTGAAGTATCGTGGCATCTTCATCAACGATGAGGATTGGGGCTTGAAGACGTGGTCGTCGAGAAACTTCGAGAAAGAACTGAACGACATCGGCCCCAAGACTTACGACAAGGTGTGCGAACTGATTTTGCGTCTGAAGGGCAATATGTTGGCACCTGCCATGCACTCCTGTACGGGGGCTTTCTACAGCCATCCTGAGAGTCAGCAAGTGGCATCCTCATGGGGCATCATGATTACGACGAGCCACTGTGAGCCGATGCTCTTCAACAACGCTGCCCATTCCGAGTGGGACAAGGCGCGTGACGGCGAGTGGAACTACTTGACGAACAAGGAGACCATCTGGAAGAAGTTTGATGACCGCCTCCGCGAGACGGCTCAATATGATAACATCTACACCACGGGTATGCGCGGACTTCATGACGAGGCGATGAAGGGTTCCACCGACCCCCAAGTTCGTGCCCGCACGTTGGAACAGGTGTTTGCTGACCAACGTCAGATACTCGAAACCCACAAACGGAAAGCAGCTGCCGACATCCCCCAAATCTTTGTGCCTTACAAGGAGACGCTCGACATATACGATGCAGGGCTTCGTGTGCCAGAGGACATCACCCTTGTCTGGCCTGATGACAATTATGGTTACATGAAGCGCGTCTCCAATGCGGATGAGCGTCAGCGCAAGGGAGGCAGCGGCGTCTATTATCATCTCAGTTACTTGGGTACGCCTCACGACAACCTGTGGATAGCCACGACCGCCCCCGTCCTGATGTATGAAGAATTGAAGAAAGCCTACGATGCTGGCGCCGACCGATATTGGCTGCTCAATGTGGGCGACATTAAGCCGATGGAGATGGAGATGCAGCACTTCTTCGATATGGCATGGAATCTCTCTGCGTTCACCTATGAGAAAGCGAACAGCCACCAAGCCACATGGCTCGCCTCGCTCTTTGGCAAGCAGTATGAAAAAGACTTTCAGCAGATACTCGACACCTACTACCGTCTGGCATGGGACCGTAAGCCCGAATTTATGGGTTACGAGATGGAGTGGGACAGTCAGGAAAACAACCTCCTGCATGACACTGACTTCTCCTTTGGTCAGCAACCCACCGCTGACAAGGCACGTCAGACCGCTCAACAGCGGCTTGCCGACTATCAGCGCATCTCCGACCGCATCGACATCATCTCTCGACAGTTGTCCCCTGCCATGCGTCCCGCTTTCTTCGAAATCATTGCCTACTCCGTCAAGTCAGCCTATCAGATGAACCGCAAGTTCCTCATGGCACAACGTAACCACGAGACGGGCAGTGCCCTGTATGCGCAGGAGGCACAGCAAGCCCACGACAGCATCCAGACCCTGCTGACTGCCTATAATATGCACATGGATGGCAAGTGGAACCAGATGCTCTCGCAGATACCTCCCGGGTATTGTGCCAAATACCAGCTGATGCCTGAACTCGTCACTGTACCTACCAATGCTCACCGTCTGCCAGATGACCAGCAACACCCCACCTACACCTGTCGGATAGACCTCTCCAAGGTGAAGGTGCGTGCTCCCTTCCGACTGATTGAAGGCATTGGCACCGACTGGCTCTCCCTCCAGATGGGTGAACCCCTTGCCCCTGTGCAGAATCCAGCAAGCCTTGCCTCCTCCCACATCGACATCCCTTTTAGTCTTGATGCCTCCACGTTGCTTTCGGAAGGACAGGGAGAAATCTCTGTCTGCATCTCCACCGTCCCCTTCTGGCCAGTCAGCCTCGACCGTAGCAATCGCATCGGAGTCAGCCTCGACGGATGTCCACCCGTGGTGTGTGAGAATCTGTTCGAAGAGTGGTCTTATCCGTGGAAACTCCAAGTGCTCGAGAATCGTAAGGACTACTGTCTTACCTTTCCCATTGACCGCACCAAGCGTGCCCACACTCTCACCCTCATCGTGGGCGATCCAGGGCAAATCATCCAGAAAATCACACTGGAATGAGGCGATAGAATGTAACGTGAAGAGTGAAAAATCCAAGTTGCCTGTTTTTTCATGGCTGCTAATATGTTTTTTTCACTCTTCACGTTTCGTTTTTCGTAAAAAAGACATACCTTTGCCCCTCTAAAAACCGAAAATGATGAATATGAAATTCTTGACTGTAGCCCTTTTGTGGCTGTTGACCATTGCGGCAAGTGCCAACGATGGTGTGTATTATGTGAACGGTAACCAGATTGTACCTTTGCAGGAGACGGACATTGCTGTTACCAAGGAGGTGCTGACCATCACCCTTGGCGACGACAACTTCGCACGCGTGGACGTGCAGTATGAGTTCACCAACCGAGGCAGCGCTAAGACTATTGACGTAGGCTTCGAGGCAGCAGCCCCTTACGACCCAGGAGCAGAAAGCCCCTTCAGCAAGGCAGGCAAGCACCCCGACATCTTCGACTTCACCGTAGAGATGAATGGGGAGCATTTGTCCATCCGCAACTACGTCATCAAGCAAGGGACAGAAGAAGAACCCGCGACCTTCGCTCCCCTTGACCTGAACATCTGGCGAGAGCCAACAGCCGAAGAAGACTGCTTCGACAACCTCGTTAACAAAGACACCAAAGAGTCCATCAACTACGCCTATGCCTACTGCTTCAAAGCCCACTTCAAGGCAGGGAAGAACATGGTGCACCACACCTACCGCTACCGAATGTCAGGCGGAGTCTATCAGACCTTCCAAGTGCCCTATTGGCTGCTGCCAGCCCTGCGGTGGGCAAACCATCAGATAGATGACTTCACCCTCCGCATCCAAGTCGATAAGAGCGCCAAGCAGTTCTGCATGAAGGCAGACCAAATGTGGAAAGCAGGACAGTGGCGCGTGACGCAGGGGGTGGGCAAGGTGCATACACTCAAGAACGTATGGGACAGCGACACCGAGTATCTGGAGTTCTCACTGCGCAACGGCATTTTCGAATGGCATTCCACTAACTTCCGTCCCACTTCGAACATCGACATCCTCTCGCCCGATGGAATCCTCTTTTACCGCGATGATTTCAAGCTCGGCAGATTCTACGACAGAAATACCTCTCTGCTCTTACCTTTCGAAAAGATGAAAGATGAAAATATGTCGAATGGCACCACTGATGGCATCGATAATCGCCGCATCTTGCGCAACCTCCCCTATGCCAACCGTGGTCATGTGTTCAAAGACCAGAAACTTGCCGCCTATTTTAAGTCCCTCTGGTGGTATATGCCCGACCCTGCATGGAATCAGGACACCTCGGACTTCACAGAGGCAGAATGGGGATTCATCAACAGTAACAAATAGCGGACATCTGGAAAAAGAACGCCGTCCCCTCCTACACACCCATCTTTACTTTTTCGACAGATAATGTTTCAAAACTGACATGGTGTATGGGGAAAATGTGCTACCTTCGCACCCAGTTTGTTTTAATAGTCTATAAAAGCTATAAAAGTATGAAGGAAAAAGGTTTTTATGTGCTGGCAGCGTTGTTCCTGCTGATGGTGGGACGTGTGATGGCTGCCAAGGTGGAAAAGACGGTGAACATCACGGTGAACGGTGTGTCACGTTCTTATTTGCTTTATGTGCCTGACAACGTGAAGGAGAATCCTGCATTGGTGCTCTCTCTGCATGGAACGGGTGGCAACATGAACAACAAGGCTCCCATGCGTACTGCTGTGGCGGACGATGAGGGCTTTATCGTGGTATATCCGCAGGGCTCTAACATTTATTTTCCAGTGTTTGGCGGAACGCTGCCTGGTTGGAAATCAACTGGTGATGAGGAGAGTGATGAGGATGTGGCGTTCTTCAAGGCAATTATTGAGGACGTGGCAAAGACCTACTCGATTGACCGCCAACGCATCTATTGCTGCGGATTTTCCAATGGTGGCATGATGACGTACTCGCAGAGCAACACGTGTGCCGATGTGTTTGCTGCGTTTGCATCCATCAGCGGCTTCCCGCTTAACGAGTTCCACCTGCACCACACAGGTGTGCGCCCAGTGCCTTTCCTTCACATTCATGGAAAGAATGATAATTTCGTGGATATTGCCAGGATGCCGACCATCGTGGACAACATGGTAGCAAGGATTGGTGCTAATCCTGTGCCTGTGGTGACTACGGCGAAGGGCAAATACACCAAGAGCGTGTATCAGGCAACAGAGGGAGGCTTCCCCTATATCTATTATGTGGTGGAAGGTATGGGACACGAGGACTTCACTTCAAACACGGAGGATGGCAGCTCGGCGGTGACGATGTGGAAGTTTATGAAGCAATATACGCTTGACTCTCCCTGTGACATGACACTGAAATGGCGTCCGAATGTGGAGGCAGAGGGTTGGAATGCGAAGGAGCATGGATGGTCAGTCACGTCGAGGGCGCTAATGTTTGGTGATAATCCAAATGACAAGCAGAAAAACGTGCAGAATGTCTATCACTCGTTGCAGTTGGCCAAGGGTGTATACAAGTTGTGCTTCAGGTCGGAAGGTGAAGAGGGCACCATCTCGGTGAGTATCAAGAAGTGGACGGGCAATAAGGCGAAGGTGCTGGATGGAACGGCTAAGGTTGGAGAGGATGCCACGATGGTGTTCCGTGTGGAAGATGACTGGGCGGAGTGCCGATTCTTGTTGAGCAGCACCAGTGCGGTCACCATCACAGGGCTGAGCCTCTATACTGCTACCGAGGAGGAAATGACTGCTGTGAAGGCGGCACCCCTCTCTTCTGCATGGAAGGATGGCAGCAAGCGGAGTGGCATCTACAACCTGGCGGGGGTAAAGATGAATGCTGATGTGGCGCGATTGCCCAAAGGCATCTATATGGCTAATCACGAAAAATTTGTGGTGAAATAAGTATAATGTACGATATGTGATGTACGATGTACCATGTGGCTAACGCGATGCAAGCAAGCCACATGGTACATCGTACATTTTTATGTCTATCGTAATGGAATTTCCAGTATGAAGCGTGCTCCTTGTGTGTAGGTGGGGTCGAGCGTGAGGGTGCCCCCGAGGAGTTGGGCTGCTTGGCGTGAGAGCCCGAGTCCAAGTCCCAGTCCTTCGCTGTAGTAGTCGAGTTTGATGAATGGCTCAAAGATATGCTCTCGCTCGTTGGCAGGGATTCCTTTTCCTGTATCTTGAAGGATGAAACGGAGCCGTTGCTCAGATTCTGTGGAAGGAGTGGTTTCGACGATGAAAGATATGTCGCTTTGGGCGGCGAATTTCTTTTCGTTGAAGAGCAGTTCGCGGAGGGTGCGATGGAGGTAAGTGCCGTTGGTGTGGACGGTCGCCGTGTCGGGCAGGGATGTGTGGAATCGGATGGGCACATCGTGTGGCAGTTTGTCATGGAAGCCTTGGAGGGCCTTTCTGGCAATTTCATTGATATTCACGACATCGGTGAGTTCGAGTTTAAGGATGTCGCCGATGCGTGAGATGTCGAAAAACATCTGCACCATGCGCAGCACGGTGGTGGAGTTTTGTTTCATGGTGTCGGTGAAGGAGTCAAGCTCCTCGGGTGACAGGAGTGGGAAGGTGTCGCGTAGCACTTGCATGAATCCCACGATGATGTTGAGCGGTGTGCGTATCTGGTGGGACACGTCTTGCAGGAAGGCGTTCTTCTGTTGGTCGGCCTCTTGTGCCAGTTGGCTGGCAGTCACGAGTTCGCGGTTGCGCTCCTCTGTCTGTTCGTTCATCTGGTGGAGATGAGAGATGTGCTGGTCGATGGACTCCTGCATGGAGGCGAAACTGTTTTGCAGTTGTCCAACCATGTCGAGTCGAATCGTGTGGGGGATGCGCTGGTCGTAATGGCGTAGTGCAATGTTGTGTGTCAGTTGTGCCAGTTGGTCGAGCGGTCTGAGTTGGTGTGAGATGATTTTTTTGCAGACGATGAGCAGTAGGATAAGCCCGATGACAATGAGGGGGATGAGGATGTAGATGAGTCGGGTGTAGCTGCTGAAGATGTCACTCTCAGGACAGACGAGGGCGATGCTCCATCCTGTCTGGGCGATGGGTTGATAGAAGACGAGGGAGGGTTCTCCTTCAATATGTACACGCAAATGGCCCGTTTTTGCCGACATCATTTCATGACCAAGGCTGACGATGTCGGGGTTAAGATGGGCACTGATGGCGGTGAAAATGGTCTGGTGGTAGAGTTTGCTTGGGTCGGGATGCACGTAGTAGGTGCCATCGGTGCCCAGCATGATGCAGTAGGAGTGGGGATAGGGCTTCTTTTCTGTGATGATTTTTGAGAGCCATTGGAGGGAGAGTCCCGTGGAGATGACTCCGATGAACTGGCCTTTTTCGTTATGTAGTGGCTTGCAGTAGGATGTTACCAACTCGTCAGATGAGAATTCACCTTCATGGGTGTCGATGAAGGGATCTACCCAACAAGATTCGTTGCGTTGCCGTGGAACCTTGTACCACGAGAGGCTGTAGTATTCGTGTTGGGTGTTGATGGTCGTTGCCACCGTGTCAGCCAGGCGCACCGAGTAGGCAGAGAAGTTGCGTCCCTGCTGGGGAAAATAGTTGGGTTCCATGGTGATGACACTCCCCTTAATGTTGGGATTGAGTTGTACGATGCGGTGGGTGTAGTGGGGTAAGGAGTCTGGCACTGTGTGCTGCAAGATGAGCCATTCCGTATTGTTGGTGGCATCCTCCACCTCGTTCAGATAGCCTTCCACCCGAAGAGCTGTGCCTGCAAGGGCGCGTGTGGCGCGATTGATTGCCTCTTGCTTGACGAGCGCACGCGAACGTATGAAGAGGAAGCCCAACGCGGTAGCGAATACCACGATGACCACCATCAGGATGCCCAAGCTTAGTCGCAGGGTGATGGAGCGTTCGATACGTCGGAGAGGATTCTTCATGTTTCTTTAGGGGTGGTTGTTTTTGTCGATTCTTTTTCTTGCGAGAGTTCCAGCAGCCTGTCCAGCAAAGCCGTGACCGATTGTGTGTGCGACACCATTTGTCCAGACATCTGGATGACTTCGTTTTGTTGTATATTCTTATAGTCTTCTCGAAGGTTCGCCACGAGCGAGTCAATGGCGGCAACGGGACGGAGCATCTGGTCGGTTACGTTGTGGATGAAGAAAGCCTTCACTCGTTCCACCTCTTGCACCTGCTGGTAGGCTGCGTTGAGTGCCTCATTGCGTTCGTTGAGCACGTCTGCCGATTTTTTGATGTCATCGATGTGCTTCACTAAGGCCTTCTGCATGATGCGGAAATTGTTTTGTAAACCACCAATTTCATCTTTCCGTCGAGTGCGTGGAATGGCTTCGGTGAAGTTTCCTTTGGCAATGTTTTGTGCTGAATGGGCGAGCACGTCGAGTGGCTTAAATTGCCAACTGGTGAAGAAGATACAGAAGAAGAAGATAATCACAAGACCTATGATGGTGATGTGTATCATGTTGGAGAGCAGCCTTTGGTTGGCTCCGAAGATGTCGCGCTCAGGGCATACGATGCATGCTTCCCAATTTTCAGTCTTGAATGGCTGGTAGAGCACATAGCATTTCTCTGGTTTCTGAAGCTCATTAGCGTCAGCAAGGGAAGTGGGCAGGACAAAGTTTATTGCACGGTATCCCCGTTCACCTGCCATTATCGACTGAACCAATTCTTCCGTTTCGGAATCTTGTTCTTCCTTCAGCAAATCATACACGCTTCCATTGTGCAGTTTGGTGCTGTCGGGATGGATGATGAAGGTACCTCTTCTGCCCAGCATCGTGCAGTAAGAATGGGGGAAGGGCTTGGCTTCGAGCACTGTGCGAGAGAACCAGTCGATGGATATGTCAGCTGCCAAAATGCCTACAGTGTTTCCTTCGACATCGTGGATGGGAACGCTATAGGTGAGGATGGTCGAGTTGTCTGTGCCGCCAGGGGTTCTGGGTCTTATCCAGCATTTTTTCCCCTCTTCTATTGGAGTGGAATACCAATTCTGTTCCGTGTAGGGCAAATCTCCATACACATCGGGCTGAATTACCTTGGGATTGTTGACGGTGACGATGTCGTCAGTGATGGAAACGATGCTGTCGGTATTGTAATCATTTCTGATTTCAGACGAAGGTGTATTCCTGTTGTAGGAATAGACCATGAAGAGTTCGCCTTTTGCTGGATAAAAGTTGGGTTCGAAGGCAATGGCACATCCGATGATGTGGGGATTAATCTCTACGATTTTTTGTGCGTAGGTGGCCATCACTTCAGGTTGGGAGAGATGGTGTTCCACGTTCCATAGCATATTGTTGGTGGCCACTTCCACTTCCTGCAACGTGTTCTCAATTTCCATAACCGTGTTCTCCAGCGTCTGTGTAGCCTTCGCCAGTGCTTCTTCCTTGATGGCCTGATGGGAGACCCTGAACATGATGAATAGGACAGCAACAATGAGCAGGGTCACTGTTACCACCACCCACAAACTCATTCTCGCAGGCAGTTTCTTTTGTAGCCATTTGTGAAGTTGCATCATATTCGCGAAGATTGGCTCGCAAATATACATCATTATTTCAAATATTGAGGTATGTCAAGAGACTTTTTTTTGTTTTGTTCGAAAAAAATACTAAAAAAACGCTTTTTTGTACGGCTTCTTTGGGAAAATGTACTCAAATGGCTTGCTTTTGTGTCTCTTTTTTCGTGTTTGGGGTGTGAAAATGGGAAAACTCGATGAAGCCAACCTTTTATCCGATGAAATCAAATGCTGACTTTTGTAACATTTGTAACAAAAACGAAATGATAAGATACGTGACACAAAGCAGGTGGGGTAAGAAAGTGTTACCTTTGCAGCATCTTTTTTACTGATTCTACTATCATACTAAAACCTAATAAGACGATGAAAAAGTTCTATCTCGTAAGTATTATGGCCGTGCTGATGAGCATGAGCTTGAAGGCGCAGACGAAGGATGGAGCGGCTGGTGACTACCCTGCTGCTCCTGGAATGGAGTTTGTCATGACGCTGAAGGTGACACTGGATGCTCCCTATACCGTGGGCGAAACTCCCAAAGGTCGCCGTACGGTCATCCCCATTACAGGTGGTACATTCGAGGGACCGTTGCTGAAGGGCACCATTCTGAATGGTGGTGCTGATTGGCAGTTGGCCAAGGGCAATCGCACGGAGTTGGAGGCCATTTACAGCATCAAGACGGACGATGGTGTGTATATCCATATCCGTAATCGTGGCATTATTTACAATGGAGCGGATGCCAATGGGCAACCCTCATTCTATTTTAAGGCTGCTCCTCAATTTGAGGCTCCTGAAGACAGCAAATATGCGTGGTTGAACAATGCGCTTTTTGTGTGTGCTCCTGCATGGGGGCAGGGTGAGGGCATCACGCTGCACGTGTGGAAGATAAAATAGACGTGACGAAGCTTAATAACTCGAAAACTCAAGAACGTAATCAAAACTTACCAATTCAAGATATGAAGAAAGTTGTAGGGATGGTGCTGCTAATGGCAAATGTAGTGGTTGTCAGTGCGGCTGGTGTAAAAGTTGATAACGACCAGCGTTTGTGGTATGAACAGCCAGCAAAGGTGTGGTTGGAAGCATTACCGTTGGGAAACTCGCGGATGGGTGCGATGGTGTATGGTGGTACAGATGTGGAGGAAATTCAGCTGAACGAGGAGACGTTCTGGAGTGGAGGGCCTCACAACAATAACAGCACGACTTCGCTGCAACATCTGAATGAAGTGCGCCGCCTCATCTTCGAGGGGAAAGAGAAGGAGGCGGAGGACATCATTAATCGTGAGTTCGTGAAAGGTCCTCATGGGATGCGGTTCCTCACCTTGGGAAGTCTTTGCTTGAACTTTGGTCATCAAAAGGTGGAGGAATATGTGAGGGAGCTTGATTTGCAGACGGCCACCAACACAACTTCTTATATATATAATAATGTACGATATACACGCCGTGTGATTGCCTCTTTGGCAGATGGCGTGGTTGTTGTGAACGTGAAGGCTAACAAGAAGGGGGCATTGAGTTTCCGTATGTCACACAAATGCCAGTTCCCCTTGCGTGTGGAGACACGGCACAGATGGCAAAGTCCGTTGACGGCTGGAAAGAACATTTCTGGTGCTTCACTTGTCGCCACTATTCAAGGGGTGGAACAAGAAGGCATTCCTGCAGCACTGACAGCCCAGTGTGTGACGGAGGTGAGAGCAGACGGAAAGGTGGAACTTGAAGATGGAACCATCACGATAGAGAATGCGACTGAGGCAACGTTATATATTTCTGCTGCCACTAATTTTGTCAACTACCACGATGTCAGCGGTGATGCTGCATCTAAGAATGAACGATTTCTTGACCATGCAGAGGCCATGAATTTCGACCAATTACAGAAACGGCACTTGGAGGTCTATCAGAAACAATATGGAAGGGTGAAGTTGTCGTTGCCCTCGACGGACAACCACTTATTGCCTACAGACAAGCGTCTGGACAAATTCTATGGTAGCAAGGACATGGGCATGGTGGCACTGCTCTTCAACTACGGACGCTATCTGCTGATTTCTTCTTCGCAGCAAGGTGGACAAGCTGCCAATCTGCAAGGGGTATGGAACGACAAGCGCAATGCACCCTGGGACAGCAAGTACACCATCAATATCAATGCAGAGATGAACTATTGGCCTGCTGAGGTGTGTAACCTCAGTGAAACGGCTGAACCGCTCTTCTCGATGATAAAGGACTTGAGTGTGACAGGGGCAGAGACAGCTCGCACGATGTATGGTTGTCGTGGATGGGTGGCACATCACAACACAGATATATGGCGCATAGCTGGCCCGGTGGATGGTGCTTTTTGGGGGATGTTCCCCAATGGTGGCGGTTGGCTGACCACTCATTTATGGGAGCACTATCAATATACACTTGACAAGGATTTCCTGAAGGAGTATTATCCTGTGATGAAAGGGGCAGCTGACTTCTATCTCGACTATATGGTAGAGAAGGATGGACAGTTGCTTGTCGTGCCGAGCGTCTCGCCCGAACATGGTGGAAAGGGCAAGTCTTCACCTGTTTGTGCTGGTTGTACGATGGACAACCAGATTGTCCGTGATGTGCTTTCTCAGGCCTTGGCTGCTGCAAGGATTCTGGGAGAAGACCCCGACTACCAGCAGAAGTTGGCAAAGGCTATCAGCATGATACCTCCGATGAAAGTGGGACAGTACGGACAATTGCAGGAGTGGCGCGAAGATATGGATGACCCTCGTGATGAACATCGGCACATCTCTCATCTGTATGGACTCTATCCCTCCAACCAGATCTCTCCCTATACGACACCCGACCTCTGGAAAGCAGCAGGTATGACCCTTCAGCAACGTGGCGACCAGGCTACGGGTTGGAGTCTTGGTTGGAAAACAAACTTCTGGGCTCGTATGCTTGATGGCAACCATGCCTTCACGATCATCAGCAATATGCTTCGACTCTTGCCCAATGAGGGAAGAGAACGTGAATACCCTGATGGGCGTACATTCCCCAATTTGTTTGATGCGCACCCACCATTCCAAATAGATGGTAACTTTGGCGTGACGGCAGGCATCGCCGAAATGCTGTTGCAGAGCCAGGATGGAACGGTGCATTTGCTACCAGCCTTGCCTGATGCGTGGAGCGAAGGAGGTGTGAGCGGACTCAAGGCAAGAGGTGGCTATACAGTTGACCTCATGTGGAGAAAAGGTGCGTTGGTCGAAGCCGTAGTAGAGGCAAAAGAGAAGGGAGTGCTTCGTCTGCGATGCAAAGACACACTTATGGCAAAAGGCTTGAAACAGGTGGGTGCACACGATGGCGTGTACGAGTATGAAATTTCTGTCGAGAAAGGTCAGAAGGTGAAAATCGTACATAAAAATGGAGTATGACACAAAAATGAAAGAATAAGAAACATATCACATAAAGGGTCAAACGGATAGTTTGTACCTTTGTTGCTCGAAACCATCCGAACTTACAAGCTACCGAATTCAAAAACTTAAAACCTATATTTTCATGAAACATCTATTTTCATTTTTCTTTTTCCTGTGTGCCCTCACTGCGTCGGCACAAAACCCCTATCTTCCTTTGTGGGAGCATCTGCCTGATGGTGAACCCCGTGTATTTGAAGATCCCGATAGTCCAGGGAAATACCGTGCTTACATCATTGGTTCGCATGATGTGACCTATACGGCCTATTGTGGTAACGATATCCGTATGTGGTCGGCTCCAGTCGAAGACCTCAGCCAATGGCGCGATGAAGGCCCCATCTTTAGCTACTATGTGGATGGCAAGTGGGACACGATGTATGCTCCCGATTTGGTGGAAGTGAAGGACAAGGTCACAGGCAAGAAGACTTATTGGCTCTATCCGCATTCGCGTGGATGGCGACGTGTGGCGATGGTCTGCAAGGGCGACCGTCCCGATGGCCCCTTTACTCCTGTCAATCTGACTCCTGATGGCCGTGCCTGTGTGGATGGCTCACTCATCGATTTCGACCCTTCAGTGTTTATCGAGAACATTACTGACAAGAAAGACCCTGATTTCGATAAAGGCTACCGTGCCTACGTTTTCTACGGCTTCCAGCACTCTACGGCATGTGAGCTTGACCAGAACACGATGTTCTCGAAGCGTCCAGGCACAGAACTCATCGACCCCTTTATTCCTGCCAGCAGCCGCGATGGCAAACTGCTCGACAAGGAGGGCAGCGAGTATAAGGCACTCTACAAGGGACAGAACCCGTTGGACTTCAACTTTTTCGAGGCTTCCAGCATCCGTCAGGTGGGCAACAAGTATGTGATGGTGTTCTCTGGCTATAGTGGTCAGGAATACGGCGTGGGTGCCACGAACTCAGCGTTGCGCTATGCCTTCGGTGACTCACCTCTGGGTCCTTGGCGTTCAGGTGGTGTGCTCGTTGACTCACGTGGTGTGGTGCTGAATGAGGATGGCTCTAAACTGATTACGACGAACGCTGGTCACAATACCCACGGCTCTTTGCAGGAGATTAACGGTCAGTGGTATGTGTTCTATCATCGTCCCCCCCGTGGCTTCGGCAATGCCCGTCAGGCAATGGTGGCTCCCGTGAAGATTGAGTGGGACAAGAAGCCTGTAGCTCAGGGTGGTGTCGTGAAGATTACTGGTTACGACCCATACGTGAAGGGCAACGAATGGACGGCTAAGGCCACCAATGGCGATTCCTATACAGGTGCAGAAGTGACTTCTGAAGGTTTTCAGATTTTCGGTCTTCCTCCTTACGCCTACTACTCTGCAGGTATTGCCTGCTTCATGTATGGCCCTAACAGCAACAACTGGATGCAGGACAACCACGATGTGTGGAACAACTCGATGGATTTGGCTGGCATTCAGAACGGTGGCATCGTCGGCTTCAAATACTTCGGCTTCGGCGGTCTGGCTACAAGCTCAAAAGGTGTTATGCCATTTGCGGGAACCAAGAAGGGTGACAACACCAACATCTATGTCAACCTGACACATGGCAAACATGGTGCTTTCAAGATTCATGTGCGTTTGGACGATCCTTGGAAGGGTGAAGAAATAGCCACCATCTCTGTTCCTGAAAATGACCATAGGAATTCTGCCATATTCGGAGCAAGTGTCCCTGCTGTTGAGGGACTTACAGGCAAACATGCTATCTATCTCGTGGCGGAAGGACCCGAAGTGGAACAGCCTCGTAATGACCGTCCACAGTGGGGCAGGCAGCAGCAACCTCAGCGTCCACAGGGACTCTTCGACCTCCATGGAATTGGTTTCAGAAAAGACTCAGAGACAGTTAATGTGCCTGTTGTGCCAACGGTCACAATTACGGTGGATGGCAACCCCATCAATCTTCCCGCAACTCCCTTGTATGCCACCAACAGCAATGGTTACATGGAAGCCTGCAACTACCAAGCCTACGCACCTCTCAAGGCCAACTCGGTCATCAAGGCAACAGCCGACAACCCTGCTGTCACTTTCCAAGTTGGCAAGATTGTGGATGGTCGTGCTACGGTGAAGTGTACTTATCAAGGTAAAACCAAAACTTATCTCCTCAACTGATGAAGAAACTATTAGTTACTTTGGGAGTTCTGTGTACTGCTTGCATGGCAGTGGCACAGAACGCCGCTGTCTCAGAATTGCCTGAGACCTCAACACGTTCTACTATCCAAGTGAAGAACCCCTTCATGTGGACTGATGCGCCCGACCCCGACATCATCCGTGTGGGCGACTACTATTATCTCGTCACCACCACGATGCACCTCTTCCCAGGAGGCCCCATCATGCGTAGTTCCGACCTTGTGCATTGGGAGACCGTTTCCTATCTGTTTGACGAAATCAAGGACACACCTCGTTATGACCTGAAGGAAGGCACCGTCTATGGTCGTGGGCAATGGGCTACTTCGCTCCGTTACCATAAGGGCACTTTCTGGGCACTCTTCGTTGCCAACGATGACCCTCATAAGTCGATGGTCTTCAAGACCGATGACCCTGCCAAAGGATGGAAACTCCACAGCCGTCTTCCTGCCTATCACGACTCGTCGCTCTTTTTTGATGACGATGACCGTGTGTATGTTTTTTCGGGCAGTGGCGACATCAAGCTCGTGGAACTCAATTCCGACCTTACCGCAGAGAAGGAAGGTGGCATTCGCAAGACTTTGGAACTGAACGGCCGTCCTCAAGGACTGCATGAGGGTAGCCGTGTCATCAAGCACGATGGTATGTATTACCTCCTCTGCATCGCATGGCCTCGAACGGGACGGGAGGAAATCGCTTACCGTAGCAAGAATATCGAAGGACCTTACGACTCGAAAGTCATTCTCAAGAGCGACTTCGGCGGCTTCCCCTTGGCAGGTCAGGGCACGATTGTTGATGGCAAGCATGGCGAGTGGTACGGTGTCATGTTCCAAGACCGTGGTGGAGTAGGGCGTGTGCTCACTGTGGAACCCTGTTCGTGGATTGATGGCTGGCCCATCCTTGGCACCAATGGTGATGGCAAGATCCCAGAGACTGTCACTCTCGACGGTCAGTGCTCCTGCCATCAGACCCCCGACTATGCCGACATAGAGAAGGACTATCAGTGGAACCACAACTACATCAAGGAAGATATAGCCCGTCTTCCTCAGAAAGGCGAGAAAGTCAGCTTTGGTGAGAACTTGCGTGATGATGCAACCTTCCGTATGACAGCTCCTGTGGATGGATTTGTCTTGAAGACTTCCGAGCTCGCCAAGTCCATTTTCGATGCCCGCAATACGCTTACGTGGCGCACGTGGGGTGGCACCTGCTCTGACACCATCTGCATTGATGCTCGCAAGATGAAGGATGGTGACCTTGCCGGGTTTGCTGCCTTCAATGGCGACTCTGGCATCTTGACCATCAAGAAGGAGAAAGGTCAATATACCCTTGTCATGAGTGAGGAGAGTGTGCGACTCAGCAACGACACAAAGGCCATCACCAGTGTGGAGGCAAAAGAAGTGGAGAGCGTGAAGCTTCCTAAAGGAAAGGTGGGCAAGGTGTATCTTCGTATCGATGGCGACTTCAACCCTGGACGCGATGCTGCCAACTTCTACTACAGTCTTGACGGTAAGACCTTCACCCCAATAGGCACAAAAGACTACAAGATGCGTTTCGACTTCATGCGCTTCTTCATGGGCACACGTTACGCAGCCTTCTACTATCCGACGAAACAAACTGGAGGACAAATCATCATTAACCTATAACCATTTTATCAATTTTTATCAAAAATGAAGAAAAACATCTTAGCCATCCTTTTGGCATCGTTTGCTCTTGGAGCATCCGCGCAGTTCGGACGCAATCCAGACACAAACCCTGATTTGGGTTACAAAGACACTTACAAGGACTACTTCACCGTTGGTGTGGCAGTCAACATGGGCAACATCAACGACCCTGCCCAGGTGGAAATTATCAAGAAGAACTACAACAGCATCACGGCTGAGAACGACATGAAGTCTGGTGAATTGCATCCAGAGGAAGGTGTGTGGAAGTGGGAAAACGCTGATGCCATCGCTAACTTCTGCCGTCAGAACGGCATCAAACTTCGTGGGCACTGCCTTGTTTGGCATTCTCAGTTTTGCAACTGGATGTTCAACGACAAGAAAGGCAAGCCTGTTAGCAAGGAGGTCTTCTATCAGCGTCTTCGTGAGCATATCCACACCGTGGTGAACCGCTACAAAGATGTGGTGTATGCATGGGATGTCGTCAACGAAGCTATGTCAGACGCTGGTCGTGGCTGGCGTGGGCAGGAACCCAATCCTTATCGTGAGAGCCAGCTTTACAAACTCTGTGGTGACGAATTCATTGCCAAGGCTTTCGAGTATGCCCACGAAGCCGACCCCAACGCCATCCTCTTCTACAATGACTACAATGCTTTCCAGCCAGCCAAGCGCGACCGCATCTACAACATGGTCAAGAAGATGCAGGAGGCAGGAGTGCCCATCACGGGTATCGGTATGCAGGGACACTACAACGCCTATGGTCCCGACGAGGCAGAAGTGGAGGAAGCCATCAAGAAGTATTCCGAACTTGTCAAGCACATCCACGTGACCGAACTTGACATCCGTCTCAACGAAGAGATGGGTGGTCAGCTTCAGTTCTCACGTGGTCAAGCAGGTGCAGCCCCCAGCCACCTCGTCACCATGCAGACCGACCGCTACATCAAGCTCTTCCGTCTGTATCGCAAGTATAAGGACGTGATTGACAACGTCACCTTCTGGAACGTCTCCGACCGTGACTCTTGGGTGGGTGTCAACAACCATCCGCTGCCTTTCGACGAGAATCTTCGTCCCAAGCCTGTTTACTACGCTCTCAAGAACTTCAACCCAGCCTTGGACAATGTTGCTCCTCCCATCGAAGACTTCAAGCCCAATGAACTGAACCAGCCTGGCCAGCAGTATCCCATGGTGAACTCACAAGGCTATGCCCGTTTCCAAATCAAGGCGCCACAGGCTCGTTCCGTCATCGTCAGCCTTGGTTTGGGTGGCACAGGCGGCACCGTGCTCAAGAAAGGGGAAGACGGCGTATGGACAGGCACTACCGATGGCCCGATGGACGAAGGTTTCCACTACTACCACATGACCATTGACGGAGCCACTGTCAACGACCCTGGGGCATGCAACTACTACGGTTCCGTGCGTTGGGAAAGTGGCATTGAGATTCCTGCTCACGACCGCGACTTCTATGCGCTGAAGAATGTGCCTCATGGCAACGTGCAACAAGTGCTTTTCCACTCGCCCAGCACCAACACTGAACGTCGCGCCTTCGTCTATACACCTGCTGAATACAGCACCAAC
Organism: Bacteroidaceae bacterium; assembly: GCA_017448825.1. Classification (GTDB taxonomy): domain Bacteria; phylum Bacteroidota; class Bacteroidia; order Bacteroidales; family Bacteroidaceae; genus Minthosoma. The sequence continues at coordinate 29,084 of JAFSKR010000040.1, read as the reverse complement.
CCCAAGAAAAAATACCCCGTGCTCTATCTCCAGCACGGATGGGGAGAGGACGAAACGGCATGGAGCAATCAGGGACATGCCAACCTCATCATGGATAACCTCATTGCCGAGGGTAAGTGCCAACCGTTCATCATCGTGATGACTTACGGCATGACCAACGATGTGAAGTTTGGCGGCATCGGTCAGTTCACAGCCAAGGAGTTTGAGGCCGTCCTCGTCGATGAACTCATCCCCTACATCGACAGCCACTTCCGCACCATCCCCAAGAAGGAGAGCCGTGCCATGGCTGGCCTCTCGATGGGCGGCATCACCACGAAGCTCATCACCCTGCGTCGCACCGACGTGTTCAATGCCTATGGACTCCTCAGTGGTGGCACCTACGCCCCATCAGACCTCAAGGTCAAGCCAGCCCTCATCTTCACCTCCTGTGGTTCGAAGGAGAACCCCGATGGCGTGAAGAAGTCTGTGGAAGACCTCAAGGCTGCTGGCTACAACGCCGTATCTTACGTTTCCGAGGGTACTGCGCATGAGTTCCTCACTTGGCGTCGCAGCCTCAAGGAAATGGCTCAGTTGCTCTTCAAGTAAGACAAACATACATCTTTTACCCAAGGGTTGGCACATCATGCCAACCCTTGGTGTTTTTATATAGGTCTCTTCACCTTTGGGAACGCACAACTGGAGAGTATAGGATGTTATTCTTTTGACTTGCTCGTTGTTTATTTAATCACATACGGGATGTTGTTTAATACACTTGCCGATAGTGTTAAAAGTTTTTTTTTGTGTATCTTTTTCAAGTTTGTAACCTATTTGAAAGTTGATGTAACCCCGAAAAAATGAGAGATGGGTAAGAAATATGTAACTTTGCAGCGAAAACTTGAAAAAGTGTGAACGTAACAACTCAAAAACTTAACAAATTAATAAATTTCAAACTTTCCAAAACTTTTTTCGCTTATGAAGAAGATTAACTTATTGATTGCAGTGGGTCTCTTGAGCACGGCTTCGATGCAGGCTCAGACCACTATCGCTTCGGTCGGTTTCGAATCGGGCGACCAGAAGTACACAACAACGTCGGCTTACACGCCAGGCGGTACCTATGGTAACTGGGTGAACCGTCAGGATGATGACGTATGGACGGAGGCTTGGGATGCTGACACGCACTCGGGCGAGTTCTGTATGAGAATGGAGAACACGGAAGCCTACACGGGCAACACGTGGGATCGTGGTTTCATGATTGGTAACTTGAAACTGAAGAACAACACGAGTTATCGTGTAAGTTTCTGGGTGAAGGCTGAACCAACCTTCTTCACCGCAGAGGGTACAGAGCAGAGCACGCAAGTGAAATCTACGATTTCTATTGGTCGTGAGTATTGCGATATGCCCATCTCTACGGCAAGCGGTTTGCAGTATTACAACAACTTCAGAGGCATGACAGGCGAGTGGAAACATTTCTCCTACATGACTTTCTTCACAAACAAGGGTGATCAGGACAAGTACTCCATGAACTACACAGGTAAGGAGGATGCTAACGGCAAAATCTTGGTGCCACAGGGCGACCCGTTCCCAGAGGAGTACTTCATGATTATCAATATGTATAACCCCGGCGAGTATCTGCTGGACGACATCAAGGTGGAGGAAGGCGTGACTTTCAACGCTGCCACTTTCGTGGACGATGTCATCAAGCTCGACTTTGGCTATCCAACCAACATCGCCGACTTGGCTAAAGCTGCCAACGGCACACTTTCGCTCGACCCATCCTGTGTATCAGTTACAGTCGATGGCACCGTTGTTCCCGTGGCATACGTGGAGGGCAAGACCGACGGCTTCCTGTACATCTTCTTGGACGAAATTTCGCTGGCCGAAAATCAGAACGTGGTGGTGAGCTTTACCCCAGCTGCCGATTGCCCCATTGTGTATAACAATGACAAGCGTCCCAGCGAAGACGTGAGTGCCGATATGGCCATCCTTGGCTTCAGCAACGAAGTAGCCTATTATGACGAGTCCATCGATGCACTGCCTTCAATATGGTCAGCAGCCCAGATGGTCAGCTCAGTGCCAGAAAACGAAAGCTTTGAGATTGACGGTTCCACCTTCAGCACAGTGTCCATCACATACGACAAAGAACTGGATATAGACAATGCATCCGCCATCTACGAGAAGAACGGAGTGCAGACGTTCATTCCTTGGGATGCTCTCTCTCTGTCTGAGGATAAGAAGACCGTGAACATCGCTGTGGGCGCATTGGACGATGGTGAATACACGCTGACCCTCTCAGGAGTCGCCAACAGCTTCGGTGTGGAGTGCCTCGATGCTCAGACTATTACCTTCGCTATCGGTGTAGATGACGATGACACCGTTTCTGAGGACATTTATGTTTCTGACTTCGACAACGAAATGACTGGTGGTATTCCAGAAGGTTGGGTGACTTACAACGAGGCTGGTTTCCACATCTATGGTTTCAACGATGAGGCTCGTACTTCTCAGTACAACTACAACTGGGGTGGTACTCCTGGTGGTGGCGGTGCACGTCTCTACGAAGGTTTCAGTGGTGACTTCAAGAAGGCTATGTACTGGGGTACTCGTGGAACGAACGAGGGTTATGCCGAGTATGGTTCGCTGGTGAAGGACTACATCATGGAGGATGGCTCTATCGACCCAGAGATGCCTGAAGGTGTGGCACTGAAACTCGAACCTCGCAAGTATCAAATCAGCTTCCTCATGGCTGCTTGGAAGGGTGAGCCTACATTCACCTTCACTTTGGAAGATCTTTCTGGCAACGTATATGCTAAGTTTACTGACATCTTGGCTGCTCCTAATGTGAACGGTGACGGTGCTGCTAATGTGACGGGTTCTGTGAAGTGTGTGACGGACTTCACCGTGGATAAGGAAGGTTACTACGTGCTTCGTTTCACGGCTGCTGAGGCTGTATGGATGGAGTATCTGCTGGCTAACGTGAAGCTCATCACCATGCCTTCAAAGGCTTCTTACTATCGTCAACTCTTGGCTGCTGCTGTTGAACAGGCTAAGGAGGTGATGGAGAATGCCGCCAGCACCGACTATGATGGCGATACGAAGACAGCTTTCGCCGCTGCTATCAATCGCGCCGAGACCGAGCACTTCACTTCTGGCTCTCAGGTGAATGCTTTGATTGAGGAACTGGAGACGCTGGGTGCCAAGATGGCTGCTCGCGTGGAGAATATCGACAACTTCACGATTGCTATCCTCGAGGCCAGTGGTGCTTACGAGACACTGGAAGGAAAGTATGTGAACGCTGAAATCGCTGTAGAGGCTAAGGCATTGATTGACCAGTATCAGAACACCAACCCATCTGACCTCTCTGACGAGGAACTTGCTGCTGTGACTCCAAAACTGGTGACAGGTGCTGCTCAGATGGCAAACGTACAGAAGGTGGTGGACATCATCACTTGGGGTGCTTACAAGGCTGCTCAGACTGCCACTATTTTGGGTGCTGACGCTACCGATGCACAGAATGCCGTGACTGACGACCGTGACGTGGTGAATGCTACCAATGCTGCTTCTACTATCGAACTCTACAAGAAGATTGCTGCAGGTGAAGACTTGACAGCTCTGATGGAGAAGGTATATGACGACCAGAACGCAAATCCTGACAGCGAGGATGGTGACCCGAACTATGACGAGAATGGCTTCCCACTCATCATCACAGGTATCAACTTCACAGGTCTCATCCAGAACCCACACTTCTACACTTACAGCACCAATGCAAGTGCTAATCTGGAGGACAACACCATCGTAGGTTGGATGTGTGAGCAGTTCATAAACTATGACGAGGAAGGTGAGGTTGTTTCTCAGGGTTCTGTCCACTTCAGCGGTGATGCAGCAACAGAAGCCATGCCTGTGGCTGATGTGATGATTAACGCTTACGGTTCAGGTGCAGAGTATAAGTTCTATCAGACGATTGAAAACGTGCCAGTTGGTACTTACGATGTGTTCCTTGGTTCGCGTACCGCTTCCAACACTTACACCAACGATGCTGATGAGACCATCTACGAGCCTTACAACGCTCAGGATGAAAACGGCATCTGGGACAAGTACATCTTCGCTCAGGTGGGTGATGCCACCCCAATCATGGCGCCATTCGCTATCGGTGCATGGGGCACTCACGCTACTGTGATTCCGAACGTCACTGTGGAAGAAGGTCAGTCTCTGACTATCGGTTATGTTGAGCACTATGTGTCTGGAAAGGCTACCAAGAATGGTGAGCCACTCTCATTCTGGGATACTAATACCTTCGCTGACGACGCTCGCCTCTTCTTCGTTGCTCCTCTTGCAGGTTACGACTACGCAAAGGCTGCTGAGAATTTGGCAGACGGTGTTGAGGCTATCGTTAAGAAGGATGCTGTCAAGACCAACGCCATCTACAACCTCGCTGGTCAGCGCGTGAATGGCGACTACAAGGGCATCGTCATCAAGAACGGTAAAAAAGTTCTCGTTAAATAAGTGTTCTCGTTAAGTAATCAATACATATTCTAAACGCAGCGGTGGGGCGGTCAATAGTGACCGCCCCACCTTTTTGTTTACTTTTCTATGGCCTGCAAAAACAAATTTCTGTATTTTTGGCCGCTTTTCACTTTTTTTACTTACCTTTGCATCCCGAAAACCTATCTATACTGACAGACTATGCGACGCCATATTCTATTTATATTTTCATTGTGGGTGCTGGGACTTTTGAGCCTGGATGCCCAAAATGTGTTTTTCTTCAGTTCCAAGCAGGGACTGTCGAATTCCCGTGTCCGCAACATCTATGAGGACAGCCGTCACAACATCTGGCTGACCACTCAGAACGGACTGAACCGTTACGATGGGGTGAAGATGAATGTCTATCGCCATGAGATAGGCAATGAGGCTTCCTTGCAGCATGACCAGACGACTTGTGTGTTTGAATACGAGAAAGACCATCTGCTGGTGGGTACGGGAGGTGGTGTACAACTCTACGACTATGCCACCGACAAGTTTGTCCCGATTCCTTTCATCAGGATGGAAGGTGATACCATCAATCCCCATACGGTGAGTATTGCTCGCATTCAGCAAAAGCGTGTCATCGTGTGCTTTGCTGGTTATGGGCATGGCGAATTGAAACAGGATGAGCATGGAAGGCTTATCATCCGCCGCACAGATGAGTTCAACACGGACGAGAATGTGAATCCGGTGCAGTTCTTTGAAGACAGGGAGAACGGACTGTGGGTGGTGAACGCAAGAAATGATGTCTTCAAGAAGACGGGGAAGGGTTTCCGCCGATACCCCGAAGTGTCGAATGTGAAGAAGTTGTGCATGAGTTCATCAGGCAAGGTCTATGCCGCCAGCATCACCAATGGCATCTATGTTTATGATAGCCGTTCCGACCGTTTTGTTTGTGTGGCGGCTCCTGAGTCGTTGGGTGGCATTGTGTCGGGTTTCAACCCTTGGACGGAGGGGCGGCTCTTCATCTGTGTGGATGGTGGCGGCTTGCGTGTCTATGACGAACAGACGGGCGAGGTGTCACAAAGTGGCATCACGGTGAAGGACTTCGACCTTGCCAACAGCAATGTGAATGATGCCATCTATGACTCATACGGCAATGTGTGGGTGGGCATCTACATGAAGGGCGTGATGATGAAGCCCGTCAATCAGTCGGCTTTTGAGTATGTGGGACAGCAGTCCATCACACGCAACACCATCGGCACCAATTCTGTGTTTGCTCTTGCCAAGGCGATGGGACAGACGGATTATGAGGGGGGATTCTGGGCGGCAGTCGATAACGATGGACTCTATCTTGTGTCGGCCGATGGACGCAAGTCCACCCATTGGACACAGAAGACGAACCCCGAGATGCCTCATGCCTTCACCACACTGCTGCATCACGATGCTTCCACCCTGCTGCTGGGCACATTCTTTGACGGTTTCTGGCAGATGAAAAACGGACGTTTCTCGCTGCTGAGCAAGGAGATAGATCAGGTCTTTGAGATTTGTCCTGCTCAAGAGGATGGCTGCTACTGGGTAGCAACGATGGGGAAGGGAATTTTCTACTATGATATGAGAACAGGGCATAGCCGCTGCTATGATCCCTCCAGTTTGGCCGCCGATGGGTCACGCATCCTCGGAAACCAATATGTGTATTCCATCTTGCCTGTGGGCGACAAACTCTTCGTGGGTACGGCAGACGGCCTGACCATCTGTTTCCCTCAGCGTGATGGTATCATCACGAAGACAAGCAAGAAACTGTTTACAGGCATGACGGTGCGTTACTTCGCAGCCTCTCCCGACGGTTCTATGGTATGGGTTGCCACTGGTTCTGGATTGATTCGACTGAACACCCAAACCTACGAAGCTCGTACATACACCACGGGCGACGGACTGCCCATCAATAGCATTGCTTCCCTCTGCTTCGATGACGGAAAGCTCTGGATAGGTACAGATTTCGGACTTTCTTGTATGGACATTCAGGAGGGAACTTTCACTAATTTTTATGCAGATGATGGTTTGCAGGACAATGAGTTCAGTCGTGGTGCTGTGCTTTCACAGGGTGGAAAGCTCTATTTTGGTGGAGTGAGCGGACTGACTTACTTTGACACACGCACCATGCAGCAGTGGCGCAGTCAGGGACGCGACCTGCACTTGAGGCTGGTGGATCTCTTTGTGGGTGGAAAGGCCGTTCACAAGGGTGACTTGTCGGGCAGTTATGAGGTGCTGGCTGATGTGTTGGACAATTGTGAACGTTTTGATGTGTGCCATTCCGACAACCACTTCACCCTCGAAGTGAATGTTGAGGGGCTGATGGGGCAGCACGTTACCTACGAGTACAGCATCAATGGCGGAGTCTGGGTGGATCAAGGTGGCAACACGAACCGCCTTGTGTTTGATAACCTGACCCCAGGCACCTACCACATCAAACTGCGTGCACTTGTTTTTGGAACTGTCAGCGAAGAGCGCACGCTCACTGCTGTGGTGCATCCTGCTTGGTATGCCTCTATATGGGCAAGAATGATTTATTTCCTCCTTGCTCTTGCCTTCTGTTGGCTCATTTATATGTATGTGCGTCGTCAGTACCGCATTCGCCGTGTCATGCAGCGTCACCGCCAACAGCAGGAACTGAACGAGGCGCGTGTGCAGTTTTTCATGAACATCAGTCATGAGATTCGTACCCCCATGACGCTTATCCTCGCTCCGCTTGAAAGGCTCATCAGTTCTGATAAAGACCGTGAGCGGCAGCGTAACTATCAACTCATCCGACAGAACTCGAAGCGCATCCTGCGGCTCATCAACCAGATGATGGATGTGCGCAAGATTGAGCAGGGCAAGTTCCTTTTGGATTATCACTCTATTGAATTTGTCTCCTTTTTACAGAATATCTTCGATGTCTTTGTCACCAGTGCCCAGAGTAGAAATATCCAATATGAGTTCATCCATGATGTGGACACACTTCATGTGTGCATCGACCCCGAAAACACTGACAAAATTGTGATGAACCTCCTTTCGAATGCTTTTAAGTTCACACCCGACGGGGGCAAAATCACGCTTCAGCTTTCAGGAAATGAGGGCGAGAATTTCCAGTTCAGCGTCACAGACTCGGGAATGGGTATTAAGGATGAAGACAAACCTCGTGTGTTTGAGCGTTTCTACTCGGCAGCGCATCAGAATGGCTATATTGGCACAGGTATTGGGCTGCATCTCACCTCGATGCTGGTGAAATTGCATAAAGGTGTAATTGATGTGGCTGACAATCCCGATGGAAAGGGCACTCGGTTTGCAATCACCATGCCGAAAGGCGAAAACACGCTGTGTGCCATCAAACCGGAACCTTTGGAGAATGTGGTGGAAGATATGGACACTACGGAACTCGACACTGCTGATTTGCTGGTTATCGACCGTCCAGCAGACCCTCATCGTCGCCATGCCGTGTTGGTAGAGGATGATGAGGCCATCCGTCAGTATGTACATAGCGAACTCTCTAAAGATTTGGTCATCCAGTTATGTGGCAACGGGCAAGAGGCATGGGACTACATCATAGCCCATCCAGGTAAGGTGGATGTGGTCGTGAGCGACATCATGATGCCTGTTATGGATGGCATGACTCTCTGTCAGAAACTCAAGTCGAACTTCAATACCAACCATATTCCTATCATCTTGATGACCGCCCTTGGCAGTGATGCCGACCGTATAGCAGGTATCACCAATGGTGCTGATGCTTATGTGTCGAAACCGTTCAATATCGACGTGCTGCGTACGACGGTGCTTTCGCTTCTGAAGACACGCCAACTCTTGCAAGGCAAATATCACGGTGACCGTCAACAAGAGGAACGCATCGATAAGGTGCAACTGGAGTCGCCCGACGAGCACCTGATGCGTCGTGTCATGAAAGTTATCAATGAAAATATGGATAACTCGGAACTCTCAGTGGAAATCATTGCCGACAAGGTGGGCATCAGCCGTGTGCATTTTTACCGCAAGATGAAGGACTTGACGGGACAGGCACCACGTGACTTCCTCAAATATGTACGTCTGAAAGAAGCAGCCCGTCTGCTCTCCGAGAAGAAACTCGACATCACGGGAGTCAGCATCGCCACAGGCTTCAAGTCCCTCTCGGCTTTCTCCACCAGTTTCAAGGCACTCTATGGGCTTTCTCCGACTGAATGGGTGAAGAAACAAGGAGAATAGACAAAGCCCCTCTCCTCACCCATCTTTTGTCGATTATTATGCATGGCTCTCCTCTCTGTATCTCTACGGGGTGGTGAGCCTTAATATCAATGTGACTAAATGTCCATTGTTGAAAAGCGACCGAAACAAGTGCTCTTGCTGAGGATGGAAAGTCCGAAGGACAAAGGAACATAAGGACAAAGGAACATAAGGACAGAGGGACATAAAGAAGAAGTTCCCCAAAGGGAAAGGGAAGTGTAATCCCCGTCTCGCCTGACACCTCGTTTAACAGAGAGGTCATAAAAAAGAAGTTCCCCTTCTCACGAAGAGGAACTTCTCATGACTAATTAACTAACTAATATTAACCTATCTATTAACTTTACTAACTAACTTTCCTTTTTGTTTTCTGATGCAAAGGTACGGACTATTTGTGAATGCGGCTTTCACTTGTGTTCCATTTTCTTTCACTTATGGCGCATGGGTGTAAAAAGTTTTGAAATGTATCATGGGAGAAAAGAAATGTATCATCAAGGATATTTTCAGCCTGGATATCCCCCCAAAAAGAGAGGAATGTGCGAAAAGAAGACCTGAAAATTAGAAAAATACCTGCAACGCCTGTCTATTGGCATTGCGGATAGGTGTATTTGATGCTATTATGAGTTTTAGCAGGCACCAATCAAAAAATCTATGTGCTTAAAATGTGCTAAAAAGCAACAGATTTATGTGGAAAAAACAGAAAAAGCACTCCTTTCAATTTTTTATAACCGACTGAAAAATAGCTGATTGTTGAATTTGAAAGGAGTGCTCAAATTGCCTCAGGGTACCGGAAGCGGGGCTCGAACCCGCACGGGCGCAATGCCCAAGGGATTTTAAGTCCCTCGTGTCTACCATTCCACCATTCCGGCAGCCGTGGTGTTGTCAGAGAAAGGAGGCTGTGTTCAAAAAAAGAAGTTCTGTAGGGAACTTCTTCGTTTTGATTCGTGCTTCTTTTTGACTTAGTTGCGGGGGCAGGACTCGAACATGCGACCTCCAGGTTATGAGCCTGGCGAGCTACCAACTGCTCCACCCCGCGATGTTATGTTTGTTGCATTCAATTAGTAAGAGCTAATATATCTTTTTATGGTGCTCTTTTTCAATTGCGAGTGCAAAGGTAGTACAATTTGAGGACAATACAAAATAAAATTGCTAAAAAGTTGCGTGTTTCATGATTTTTTCGTTACTTTGTATGCTTCACCAACCTAAATCATTGGTCTCTATGCACTCTTTGCGTTCCCTTCATTTGATTGTCATGTTGTCTGTTTCCCTGTTCCCGTGGGTGTTTTGTCAAGGGCAGCAACTCCAGTTGTCCCAACTACCAGATTCTCTTAATCGTTGGGGAAATGGTGCTGGTTTACATTCTTCTGTTAATCCAACATCGTGGATGAAATCTTGTGCGGAGGATAGTATAGGGCAGGACTCTTTGTGTGCTCTCAAGAAGCCTGTTATCTCTCATGATAACACAAAGGGTGGCGAGGTCGAAACAGAGAGGGGAACACTCTATGAAAAGGGAATGGCGACTTATTACTCTGCAAAGACTCATGGACGCCTGATGGCGAATGGCACGCGTTACCATAAAGATGAGTTCTTTTGTGCACATAAGAAATTGCCTTTTGGTACTCGCATCCGCGTGGTGAACAAGAAGAATGGGAGGGAGGTGATTGTCGATGTGAGAGATCGGGGTCCCTTTGCCAAGGGGCGGGTAATAGACCTTAGCAACAGGGCAGCAGCAGAATTGGGTATGTTGCATGATGGTGTTGTGCCTGTAGAATTGTGGGTGCTTCCTTAGTCTTTCAACCCTTCCAATTCCAAACTTGCTTCAGTCCATTCATCTTCGGCTGTGGCCAGTTGGCTTTTTAGTTCCCCATATTTTGTGCAGAGGGTTGTGTCATTTGCTCCTTCAGGTGTGGCAAGTTTTGTCTCTATCGCCGCTATCTGTCTCTCCAGTTCCGTTACTTTCCTTTCTGCTGCTTCCACGGCTTTTTCTGCTCTTTTGATGAGTTTGTTGTGTTCTTTTTGTTCAGCGTAGGAGAGGGCAGCGGCAGTATCTTGTTTCTCTACAGAAGTTTGTACAGAGGGAGTAGCACTTGCCGATGGGCTGCCTTCGCCACTCATGTTGCGTCCCAACTCGTTGAGGCTCTCAATTTGCTTCTTTTTTAAGAAATCGTAGATGCCACCAATGTGTTCCCGTACTTTGCCACCTTCGAACTCATACACCTTGTCTACCAACCCGTCCAGAAAGTCACGGTCGTGGCTGACGATAATGGCTGTGCCGTCGAAATCCTTGATGGCTTGTTTCAGCACATCTTTCGATTGTATGTCAAGATGGTTGGTCGGCTCATCGAGGATAAGCAGGTTCACAGGTTCGAGCAGTAGTCGGATCATGGCAAGGCGACTTCTTTCGCCACCCGAAAGCACCTTCACGTATTTGTCCGATGCTTCGCCTCCAAACATGAACGCTCCCAATATGTCACAGATTTTCAGTCGGATGTCGCCTTTTGCTACTTGGTCGATAGTGTCGAACACCGTTATGTCACCATCCAGCAGTTGTGCCTGATTTTGTGCGAAATAGCCTATTTGTACGTTATGGCCAATTGTCAAAGTCCCGTCAAAGGGGATTTCTCTCATGATACACTTTACTAACGTCGATTTGCCTTCACCGTTGTTGCCGACAAATGCGACCTTTTCACCTCGTTTGATGGTCAGACTCACATTAGAAAACACCAAATGATGGTCGTAGTTTTTCGCCACCTTGTCGCAAATGATGGGGTAATCACCGCTTCTTAAGCAGGGTGGAAACTTAAGGTGAAGGCTGCTGGTGTCCACTTCGTCCACCTCGATGGGTACCATTTTTTCCAGCATCTTGATGCGCGATTGTACTTGGTTCGACTTGGTGGGCTTGTATCGGAACGTCTCAATGAACTGCTTGATGTCGGCTATTTCCTTCTGTTGGTTATCGTATGCACGCTTCTGTTGTTCACGGCGTTCGTCCCTCAGCTTAATATATTCGTCATACTTCACCTTGTAGTCGTTGATGCGGTGGCAGGTGATTTCTATGGTTCGGTTGGTCACGTTGTTGATGAAGGTGCGGTCGTGGCTCACCAGCATCACGGCATTGGCTCTCTCTTTGATGAATCGCTCCAACCATTGAATTGACCCGATGTCCAGATGGTTGGTCGGCTCGTCAAGCAGTAGCAGATCAGGCTTCTGTAGCAGCAGCTTGGCTAATTCTATCCTCATGCGCCAACCGCCCGAAAACTCTGCCGTGGGACGGTCGAAGTCTGCTCGCCGAAATCCCAGTCCTTGCAGGGTGCGCTCCAGTTCAGCATGATAGTTGGTACCTCCCATCATCGCGAAACGGTCGTTCTCGTGGGTGAACCGTTCAATCAGAGCCATATATGATTCACTTTCGTAGTCATTCCTTCGTGCAATCTCATCGTTCATGTTGTCCAGCCGTTTCTGCATCTCACTGATGTGGGCAAAGGTCGTTTCCGCTTCCTCCATCACGGTGCGACTGTCTGTCAGTACCATTACTTGTGGCAGGTAGCCAATCGTGATGTCCTTCTGTCGGGATACCTGCCCATATGTTGGTTCCTGCATCCCCGCCATGATTTTCAGCATGGTACTCTTGCCCGCACCGTTCTTCCCTACCAAGGCGATACGGTCTTTCGGATTCACCACAAAACTTGCATTCAGAAAGAGTGGAGTTGCCGAGAACTCCACTCCCAGTTTATCTATCGAAATCATGAATCTTTTGTCCTTTTTTCTTCGTGAATTTTCCAAATTGTACAGCGTTGTTCGGGCATCGGTGATAGCACCGCAGGCACATGGTGCAGTGCTCGTGTTTCCACCCAACTTTTCCGTCTTCGTCCATTGTGATATTGTTAAGCGGACATCCCCTTACACAACGCTTGCAGTGTGAACAATATCTGTTTGTGTAGAAGTATTTGTCGTTAATGAGAAACTTGTTGAAGAGTGGACGCAGTACCTGGGTCTTCAGCCATGCCCACTTGCCTCTCGTTACTTCTGTTCTCCGTTCCCTCCTGTTGATGCTTTCAGCTATGGTGGGTAGTCGCTGTATGGTTTCCTTCACCTTTGCCTCAGCTACCTCTGCTTTATCCACATCAAAGCCTGGCAAACAGACGTAGGTATTGGGCATGTGGACAGAGAAGACCGCATCCAGCCTTCCCTCCAACTGTTTGCTGAGCACCTCGTCCGCATGACCGATGTCGTCGCCGCAAGTCATTATCGCATACACATAGTCTGCTTTCAGGATGTCCTGCAAATGGTTTTGAATGTATTCCTCCACAATCTTGGGGATACCCCAGGCATACACAGGGAAGACCATGCCATAGACCTTTGCATCGTCGTCCACCAACCCTTGCAACCTGTTTGCCACCCATTGGCTATTACCTGTGCCTGAAAAAACGTAAGTCATTCGTCTTTGAATCTAAACACACGGATGCCCGTGTGTTTGGGCTGTTTCATTTCATATTCGTAAAATGTTTCCTTGCTCATCAGCACCTTCTTGTAGAGGCTCGATGCATGAAGCAAATGCAGTTTTCCATCCTGCCAAAAAGCGATGCCGATGTGCCGTGTGTCCAGTCCGTCGCTATCTGTCAGCATTGCCACGATGTCGCCGTCCCTCACCATACCTAACTTGGTGCTCTGTTCCCATGCAAGGTTCCTCTTTGGAATGTATCGAAATTTTCTTCCGTTTGTCTCCTGCTCATACGCTTTGATGGTGGGTACAAAGTCGGGATGCAGTTTCAGTTGTTTGTACAGCGTAGGGTGAGCCGACATATAATCGATATGGATGGTCTGCATTGCCGTCCATGCTCCCCACGGTTCATCCTTCGGGCACACATCCTCCACAATACCCAGCCGTTCGTTGTCCTCAGCCCACCATGTGAAATAGTGCAACCTTGATGTATAGTCGGTCATTTCTCCCGCTCGGAAACGCACCCTCGTCAGGTTCTGACAGAAGTTTTCAAACGTTCGTTTATCTTGCTGGTCACACATAGACAAAGCCACCACGGTCTCCATAAAAGTCGTGCAGTCCAGTCCGTGCAGATTCACGATGAGGTGTTCCGTTTCTCCTTCCTCCAGCGTGTGCGCCACGTAGGGCAGTCCCAGAAACTTCTTGCCGAAATAGAATACGTGATTTTCTGTCCCTCGCTCTGTCTTGGCATCCTCCAATAAGCGTGTCACCAGCGTGCTGTCCTCCCGTGTGTATTCCACACACTGAGCTGACATACCCAAGCATAGGCACATCGTCAATAAAAGCGTCACCAGTCTCTTCATGTTCAGTCCTTGTTTTCTTCCTCTTGGGTATCCTGTGATGCTTGCTGTTGATTACTTGTTTTTTTATTTGGCAAAAAACTCTCTGCCAACCGGGCCATCTGTCGGTTTACATGACTAATCAGTTCATTGCCGTCAGACACCAGACGCGAAAGTCGCGCCAGTCTTCCTGTTCTACCTTTCCTTTGCATAGCGTCATGATTTTCTTGATGATGTGCAAAGGTAATGAAAAATATGAAGAGAGAAAATAAAACGTCTCACTTTTCATGAAAAAAGCCTTTCAGGTATCTTTTTCTGCAAAAAGTTTGGGAAATTTGACTTCAATTTCCTTCTTCATGTATTAAACCCAAATCGGTCATTGGGCTGTTAAGCCCTAACAAACTTTCTTTTTGTCATCTGTCTTTCCGTTTTTCGATTACAATGGAACCCCATTGCGCCCTCTAAACGAAAAAACATCTGTCCCAAAATAAAAGTTGTTATCATCATAACACTAATGACCGATTGGGGTTAAATGTGCGGTGTATGATGTACTATGTGGTTTACTCCACATCGCGTTAGCTTTATATTGTATATCAAACGTCGTACATAATCGTACGTAAGTGTCGAGTCGTTGTTTTTTATCCTTTTGCGAATAGCAACACCACAGCGTATGCGCTGATGCCTTCTTCACGTCCCGTGAAGCCGAGGTGTTCGGTTGTGGTAGCCTTGATGGAGATGTCATCGGTGTCGATGCCCATCACCTTGGCAAGGGTTTGTTGCATTTGGGGGATGTGAGGATTGAGTTTTGGATGCTCTGCACAAACCGTAGCGTCGATATTGCCTATATTGTAGCCTTTCTCGGCTATGAGGTCGATGGTTTTCTTGAGCAGTATCTTGGAGTCGATGTTCTCGAACTCGTTGCCTTTCTTCGGTGGAAAGTGGTAGCCGATATCACGCATATTGGCTGCTCCCAGAATGGCATCACAGATGGCATGAATCAACACATCGGCATCGGAGTGACCAAGCAAGCCGAGGGAGTGGTCAAGACGGATGCCGCCTAACCATAGAGGGCGCCCTTCCACTAATTGGTGGACATCATATCCGAAGCCGATTCTCAAGTTTTTCATCTTCTGCGACGTTTGCCTAAGAGGTCGTTAATTCCATCCATGTCGAAAGCCAGGGAGAAACGAAGGGTTTGGTCAAGAGGGTTGCTTTGGGCTGTCGAGATGACGTAACCTGCATCAAGCGAGAAGACACTCATCTTGAAACCGGCACCCACGGTGAAGTATTTGCGGTTGCCTTTGTTGGGGTGCTCATAGTGGTAGCCTGCACGGAGGAAGAACTGATTGTTGTAGGCATATTCAAGACCTACGCTCCACTGGATTTCCTGCATCTCCTCCTTGAAACCATTGGGGGCATCGTGGAAAGACTTGAAGATACCGCTGATGGGGGATACGTTGTAATAGCCCTCGCCCTCCAGCCAACTGCGGTAGTCGGAGTAGTTCTGTTCGTAGTCGGCTGCTTCGCCGCCTTCAGTTTCCACCATGTGTTTCACATACTGTTCCATCGTGGGGCGTGTGGGTACAAGGAGTTTGTTGGCATCGGCGGCAATGGTGAGTGTGTTGTACTCGTCGAATGGTACGAGCAGGGATAGTCCGAAGCGCATATTGGTTGGGATGAACTCGGAGGTGTTGCCGTCATCATAGGAAATTTTGGAACCGATATTGCTGATGTTGAGACCCCATCCCATCTGACTTTCGTGGCCGCCAAGGTTGAGGTAGCCGTTGTGGTAGAGGGCGATGTCGGCAGCAAAGGCGGAACCAGGGGTGGTCTCGTCGTCGGCATGGTAGGCGAGGTCTGAGTAGATGTAACGGAGGGCTACGGCTGCTGAAAAGGTCTCGGAGAGCATGCGCGAGTAAGCGAGGTCGAATGCCATTTCGTAGGGTTTGAAGGTGACGGATTCGTCGTCCATGAGTCCCACTTCACCGAGTGAGAAGTAGCGGAGGGAGGCCGAGAGGGCATCGTAATCTCCCAAACGGTAGTAGCCTGTCAGATTGGCAAGGTCGATGTCGTTGGCGATTTGGCGAAGCCATGGTGTGTAATTGAGTGAGACACCGGCACGGCTGATGCAGAAGGGGTATTTGGCAGGGTTCCAGTATTGTGAGTTAACATCAGGATCGGTGGCTGCACCCACGTCACCGAGACCACCTGCGCGTGCATCAGGGGCGATGGCAAGCGAATTGACACCGTAGTAGATGGGGTTGAGTTGGTTCTTTACATCTTGAGCTTTCAAGGAGGCGAAGAGACATAAAAATGCCAGTATGAAAAGAATTTTCTTCATAAATGTCGTTTTAGTTCCTCTATTAGAAACGAAGGATGTTATACTTTATTGTGTGACGAGGAACTTTTCTGTCGAAGTGGATACGGTGCCTGAAGGTGAGGTGAGGCGGATGCGACGGATATAGGCACCCTTAGGCAGGGAGGCACCTCGGTTGCCACTGATTACCAATCTTCCAGCCATATCAAAGATGTCATATTCTTTGGTGAGTCCTTCTATTACTTCGAAGTGGAGGGTTGCCTCACCCATGTTGTTGAGCGTGTCGAAGGCACGTATGACGAGAGTGTGTTTGCCAGCAGGAAGGGTGGGGAAGGTGTAAGTGATAGTTCCTGTACGGTAGTCACCCACATTTTGCTGATAGTAATTGTTGAGGGTGTAGGTCGTGGCTTCATTGCCGTCGATGATTGCCACGATGTCATGACCCAACCCGTTTCCTGTCGTGTTGATTCCGCTGCTATCGCTCAGTGTGACGTATAGTGTAGGTGTTTCGTCTGTCACCCCTCCATCAGCAAAAGTGGGTGTGTTGAGGTATGCCTTAAGGTCGGGACCGATAGTGTCTGTCAGTTCTTCGTCGGTGGTGCCACCTACCAGGAAGTCTTCGAAGGTACCTTGTGCATCGATGGTGGCACTATCATTGGCTGCATAGAGGAGGATGAGGCCTGCTTGGTTGGAGTAGTTGATGTCAAGCGGTACAGGGAACGTGAACGAGAAGCGTCCTGCTGACACGGAGTCTGTACCTGAGTAGAGGGTACGTGTACGGTCGTCATACTCGAAGGGTGTAACATCTTCATTTGAGTTGTTTTTGCAGACGATGTGCTCCTCGCTGTCATAAACGAGGGGAGAAACGGTTCCCTTGAAGTGGTTGGCAAGGTTGCCGTTTTCATCCACGATGTGCCCTTCTACAGTAACAGTCTCACCCGCAGCGATGGTGGGGGTATTTTCGGCATTAACAGTCTCACCATTGAACTTGTCTATCTGTACCTTATAGGTGGGAGTGACAAGCTTGATGGCGGGGTCTCCTAACAGGATGAAGTGTACCTTGTTAATGGTGTCGTTCTTGGAATAGTATTTCTTAGCATCGAGAATGTCAGCTTTTGCTTGAGCCAATGCCTCTCCTATAGTGTAACGTTCACCATTGTTCTTGAGAGCCAGAACACGTGACATGAAGTTTCGATTGATTGTACGATTGGGGTCGGAATAGACCGTTCGTGCCGTGCCGATGAAGCCCATCGCTCCACCCTGCTTATTGAGAATGGCTTCACAGGCGAGATTCTCTGTGTTCATGTCAAAAGGCGCCACATCACATGCTGCTGTTATCCAAAGTGGTAAGTTAGGGGAACTCCAGTTCTGGAAATGATAGGTTTTGAGCACCTGTTCGTGAGAGAGTGTATAAGCAGCTCCATGACCCGTATAGTTCATGATAAGTGCTCCTTCTTGCATGGTCTTGTCAATCTCGGCGAATGCGTCAGGATAACTGTTGCCAGTGGCAGATTGCTGACGGGTGTAACTGTCCCAATAAATACGTTTGTAGTGGTAGTCGGGAAAGAGATGTTGTGTGTTCTTGAGCACATTTTCGGCATCCTGCATATGGATGTTGGCATTGCCGTCATCGCCCATCATACAGATGGTGTTCTTCCATGCTCCGACATGCTCGTTGTTGATGTAGGAAATGAGCTTGTTCACCACATTTTTGGCTTCTGTTGCTGTCGAGACAGGAAGACGCCCCACGCCGCAATCGGGATTTTCTTTCAGAGGCGATACACCTTTTCCATCAGCTAACAAAGTGAAGTATTCTTCAAGCACGTAGGAGTCAGTGTGTGACCATGAGTTATCGGACTCGTAAGCCAGCAGATAGTCATCTTGCGAGCGTCCTTTGAGGCCGTTGGTCACGAAACGATTATCCCACAGACAGTTTCCGAATAGGAGTAGATTGAGGCTTCCTTTCTGTGTTCCTGTCAGTGGCGACTCTGTGAACTGCTTGTCATAGAGCATTTTCATCAATCGGCGGTAAGCCGTAGCATCGGGAGTTCCTGAAGAAAATTCATTATATACCTTGTCTGCCTCGACCACTGCGCACCGAATGCCATCTTTGACGGTGTGGGCATCAGCAAGTCTTTGTGCTTGTTCTGTTAAGGTACCATTGGCGGGCACGATAATGAGTAGATTGATGCTGTCGAGCGCGTGCAGGTCTTGGTTGGCAATGGTGCCGATAACTTCAGGGGTTGGGAACGTTGCAGCGGTGTTGACAGCGATGTACTTATTTCTGAATGTGTTATCTACTTGGGTCTTGACGTTATATGTGCTGCCAGAGAGGGTTCCTGATAATTCACAGGTTTCGGAGGGTGATGTCACTTCCCAGATACTGGTGCTGTTGCTGGCTCCTTGGAGGGAGAACGTCTTTGAGTTTTTTTCGCCATCAAGGTCTTGAAACACTACGAAATCCTTATTAGCGATAGTAAGTTCTGCTGGGTAACTGGCACAGATGTAGTCGAGATGTCCTGTGATACCCGAAGCACGTGTGTGTTGTAGTTTCACATTGAGAGACGAAACATTTTGGTCATAGAGCATGAAGGAATTGCTTCCGTAAACAGCATACTGATAATCAGCCAACTTTGCGAATGATAAGGAGCCAAGAGTGCTACCGCCTACGGACACATCAAGTGTGGACGAACTGCTACCGGCTGCACCAAATTTCACTTCTAAGGTGATGTCACCATTGCAAGCGTTTTCGAATGCCAAATCATACGTTTTGGTATTCCCTGTTGAATAGTCGTATTGTTCGAAGAAAGTTCTTCCACAGTTCAGAAACGAATAAGCATCTTCTTCGTGAAGAGTATGGGCATAATAGGTGTTTTGACCGTCTGTGGCAGTTGTCTGTGCATCGACCTTTTCAAAGGCGGCAGGTGTGTCCGTACTCTCTGTCAAGAAATAGTAGATGTAGTTGGAATAAGGGTTATTCCTATGAGTGTAGGCATTGGTGTTGCTCTTGCGGGTCCATAGGGTAGTGCCACAAGCGTAGAAGAGCATAGTGCCGTCAGTGCGTCGATAGAGAGGTATCTCAGTGAGGTCATCAGAGAGGTCTTCGAGATTCGTTTCTGGCAGGAAGGGAAGGTTGTAACCATAGAGGCTTACTTTGTCAGGATTGGTGAATCCCATATCTTTTAAGGTTGCGTTGGTAAACTGATACACCCCCTCGTCCTTCACACGAATTTTCACCCACTTGCCTGAGGCAAGTTTGGAATGTTCTGCGTAACGGGATTGGGCATTGGCGTTGAGTGCCATTGCCAAAACTATAAATAATGTGTACAGTTTTCTTCCCATGTTGATTATTCTTTTGCCATTAAATCTGGTGTGGCCACTATTTTATCTTTAGGTCAAGCAACTTTCGTTCTCCGATATAGGCTTCTATCTTGTCGCCTTCCTTCACTTCACCCACTCCCACGGGAGTCCCCGTGAAGATGAGGTCGCCCGTCTTGATGGTGAAGAATTTGGAGGCGTAGGCGATGATGTGATCAATCGTGTGAATCATGTCTGCCGTGTGTCCTGTCTGTCGGCGTTCACCGTTCAGATCCATGTGGAAATGGATGTCCTGCACGTCGCAACCCAGTTCTTCCTTTGTGATGAACTTTCCCAAGGCGGCACTTCCATCGAATCCCTTGCAACATTCCCATGGCATTCCCTTATCACGCAATTGCTTTTGTAGGTCTCGTGCCGTGAAGTCAATGCCTACGGTCAGTTCGTTGTAGTAGCGATGGGCAAAACGTTCGCTGATGTCCTTGCCCACATGGGCTATCTTCACCACGATTTCTGTCTCGTAGTCGAATCGCTCTGCAAAATCTGGCACAAAGAAGGGTTTCCCCGGCTGGATGATGCTCGAATCGAACTTCGAGAACAAGACGGGCTCTGTATGTAATAACGAATTTTGTTCCTCTTTAGTATGTAGTTCGTTGATATGTTCGGCATAATTCATGCCTACAGCCAATATCTTCATCGTCTTGTCAGAGTCCTATCAGTCTTAAAATGTCGTTGAGTTGTGCCAGTATCATGATGCCCAACAGGAGGTACATACCGAAGTATTGAACCACCAGCAGGAAGTTGTCGTTCAGACGTTTTCCAGTCAGCAGTTCAAATGTGGCGAAGAGGGCGTGACCACCATCCAGAGCAGGGATGGGCAACACGTTCATGAAGCCCAGCACGATGGACAGGAAGGCTGTCAGCAGCCAAAAGCGTTGCCAGTTCCAAGTGTCTGGGAAGATGTTGCCGATGCTGATGAAGCCACCAACCTGACGTGCACCCTTCTTGGTGAAGACATATTTCATCTGGTCTACATAACTCTTTAGCGTCTCGATGCCGTATTTCACACCGGCCGGGAATGACTCGAAGAAGCCGTATTTCTTAGTGGTGATTTTGTCCTGATAAGGCATGGCGTTGGCAAATCCCAAGGTGAACTCAGGGGTGAGCGTCACCTTCTTCTCCACCGAGTCGTTCAGTACCATCGTGATTTGACGTGCTTTCAGGCTATCCCCAAAATTCGCATCCTCAGGAAGTGCTTTCTGCAAGGCGATAAGGCTGTTTTGGAAGTCGTTGAAATCCTTGATGTCTATGCCGTTCACCGAGCAGATTCTGTCAGTCTTCTTCAGCCCCATCTCTTCGGCAGGAGTGCCGGGCAGGATGCTGTCAATCTGTAGGGGAGCACGCATGGCGGCATACATCGGTTGCTCTATCATGTCGAGCAGTGAGAGTTCTTCTGGCATGTGGATGACTTCCTCTTTACCATCACGCAACACGGTCACCGTCTTGGCGTTCGACATATCTTGCAGCACAGAGACACTCCACGATTCCACTGCTTCATCATCCGTCTTGACGATGATGTCGCCATCTCGGAAACCATCAGCCTTTGCCTGTTCCGAGAACTTCATGCCGTAAGTCATGTCCTCGCTCTTCACGAAACTCTCCCCCCAAGCAAACAGCACCATAGCGTAGATGACAAACGCGGTGAGGAAGTTCACGATGATACCTCCCAACATGATGATGAGACGTTGCCATGCTGGGCGTGTGCGGAACTCCCATCGTTCGCCCTTTACGTTTTTGTTCTTCACGATGATGTGCTTCATCAATTGCGGTAGTTGCTTCCAAAAATTCTTCTGGCTGTCATCTTCGTTGAAAGAGGACTCGTCCACCATGCCTGAGATTTTTACATAGCCACCTAATGGTATCCAGCCGATACCGTATTCCGTACCCTCATATTCATATTCCCCGTTCTCCTTCTTCTTGGCAGGTGCCTTTCCTCTCAGTTTGCGCCACCAGTTGCTGTAGGTGCTGAACAGGCTGAATTTCCAGTCGAAAAACAAGTAGAACTTTTCCACTCTTACCTTAAAAATCTTTGCTGCCACAAAATGACCGCCTTCGTGCAGTGCCACCAGCAGTGCCAAGGCAACGATGAGTTGCAGACCTTTAATCAATACTGTTTCCATGTCAATACTTCAAATGAGCTTGTGCCGACCCCGAAGGTTCTCACACAAGTGTGGAGGCAAACGCTCTGGCCTCTTTGTCTGTTTGTAAATAAGTTTCTAATGTGGATGTTGTGGTGAAGTCTATCTTCGCCATTGTCTTCTCGATGATGTCGCCAATCTGTTCAAAGCCGATTTTGTCGTCAATGAAGGCACGGTTCGCCACTTCGTTGGCGGCATTTAGGATGCAGGGCATATTGCCCCCCTGATGCAGTGCCTCGTATGCCAAGCCAAGGCAGCGGAACCGCTCCATGTCTGGCTGCTCGAAGGTCAAGTCTTTCAGCGTGAACAGGTTGAGACGCTCACCTTTCAGTGTGAGGCGCCGTGGATAGCTGAACGCATACTGGATGGGCAGCCTCATATCGGGCACACCCAACTGCGCCTTCACCGCACCGTCCTCAAACTGCACGGCACTATGGATGACTGACTGCGGATGCACCACCACTTCTATCTGTTGGGGTCTCACACCAAAGAGCCACTTTGCCTCGATGACCTCAAAGCCCTTGTTCATCAGGGTGGCAGAATCGATGGTGATTTTCGCCCCCATGTTCCAGGTGGGGTGGGCGAGGGCATCGGCCTTCGTCACCGTCTTTAGCTGTTCCTTCGTCAGCTTGCGGAAAGGGCCGCCGCTGCAAGTGAGCAGAATCTTGTCGATGCGATTGCCTGGTTCCAGACACTGGAATATGGCTGAGTGTTCAGAGTCCACAGGTAGGATGGGCACTTGGTTCTCGTTAGCCAGCCGTGTGATGAGGTCGCCAGCCACTACCAGTGTTTCCTTGTTTGCCAAGGCTATTATCTTCTTCGCCTTGATGGCGGCGATGGTGGGTTCCAGTCCTGCAAACCCCACCATTGAGGCAAGCACGATGTCCACGTTGTCATCTTGTACCACTTGGCAGAGCGCATCGGCTCCTGTATATACCTTAATGGGCAAATCGGCAAGGCCTTCCTTCACCTTCTCGTAATTCGATTCCTTCGCGATGACCACCGCCTCGGGGTTGTACGTCCTTGCCTGTTCGATGAGCAGGTCTGCATTGTTGTATGCCGTCAGCACGTATGCCTCATAGAGGTCACTGTGCTGCCCTATCACGTCCAGTGCTTGAGTGCCGATGCTTCCTGTTGAGCCTAAAATACAAATTCTTTTCTTCATAAGTCTAAAAGTCCTGATGGTAAGTCCATCACCATGATTCTCTCTTCTTTTTGAATGGTTGCGATAAACGCTTCGTGGGCTGGTATCATCACATCGCTGCCATCCTCCTTCTCCACGATGAAGAGCCAGTTGTCCGTCTTGTCGTCAATATCGACAATGGTGCCGATGTCCTTGCCGTTGCCACCATCCACCATCTTGAAACCAATGAAATAGGGGAGTGATACCTCTTCATCGTCCAGTTCTTCTTGATGCTTCTTTTCGAGATAAACTTTGCTGTTCACCAGAAACTGTACAGCATCCGCACTATCAATGTCTTCCAGCTTCATGATGGCGGTCGAGTCACTGCGGAATCGGTATTCCTCGATGAAGAAGGGTACGAGGATACTGTCCACTTCACATATTATATAATCGCAGTCGGCACGGTCCCACACGTCATCCGTGAACTGAAAGTTGATCTCTCCCTTCAGTCCGTGCGCCTTGCCCATGCGCCCAATCTGATATACGTCTTCAGGTCTTATCATTTTTCTATAATCTAACATCCCACATGGCCTTCTTCTCATAGAGAGGGGAGATGTCCACAGTGCAAAGAGGGGCTTTTTATTGTATCCTCTTGATGGCGGCACCCAAGGCAGTCAGTCGTCCTTCGATGTCTTCGTAGCCACGGTCAATCTGCTCGATGTTGCTGATCATGCTCACACCTTCTGCCGAGAGGGCGGCGATGAGCAGGGCAATACCAGCACGGATGTCGGGGCTTGATAGCTTGGCGCCGCGTAGCTTCATCTGGTTGTCGTGACCCACCACCACGGCACGGTGAGGGTCGCAAAGGATGATTTGTGCCCCCATGTCGATGAGCTTGTCCACAAAGAACAAGCGACTCTCGAACATCTTCTGATGAATCAGCACGGAGCCTTTCGCCTGTGTCGCCACTACCAGCATGATGCTCAGCAGGTCGGGGGTGAGTCCTGGCCACGGTGCGTCTGCCAGTGACATGGTACTACCGTCCATGAACGAGCTGACTTCGTAGTGCTGGTGTTCAGGGATGTGGATGTCATCGCCGATGCGTTCCATCTGTATGCCCAGCCGACTGAATGACTGGGGGATAATACCGAGGTTGTCATAGCTCACATTCTTGATGGTGATGTCGCTGCCCGTCATGGCGGCCATGCCGATGAACGACCCCACCTCAATCATGTCGGGCAGGATGGTGTGTTCGGTGCCATGCAGTACCTTCACCCCCTCGATGGTCAGCAGGTTGGAGCCAATGCCCGTGATGCGAGCCCCCATCGCGTTCAGCATCTTGCAGAGCTGCTGGATATAAGGCTCACAGGCGGCATTGTAGATGGTTGTGGTGCCTTCGGCCAGCACAGCCGTCATGATGATGTTGGCGGTGCCTGTCACACTGGCTTCATCCAGCAACATATACTTGCCCCTCAGCTCGTTGGCATCAATCTCATACACCCCACTCCCGATGCTGTAGTTGAACTTGGCACCCAGCTCCTGCACACCGATGAAGTGCGTGTCCAGGCGGCGACGACCTATCTGGTCGCCTCCAGGCTTTGCCACACAGGCCTTATGGAACCTGCCTAACTGAGGTCCCAGCAACAGGATGCTGCCACGTAGGGCGGAGCAACGCTGCACAAACTCCTGACTACCCAGATACGCCAAGTCGATGTCGTCAGCCTGAAACGACCAGTCGTGGCCAGCCAGTTTCTTCACGTGCACCCCCATCTTGCTGAGCAGGTTGATGAGGTTCTGCACATCCAGTATGTCGGGCACGTTCCGTATGATGACAGGCTCAGCCGTGAGCAGGATGGCACTGATTACCTCCAGTGCCTCGTTCTTGGCACCTTGGGGAGTGATTTCGCCATGCAGTTTGTGGCCGCCCTCTATGATGAATGAAGCCAT
Source organism: Bacteroidaceae bacterium (assembly GCA_017448825.1). GTDB lineage: Bacteria > Bacteroidota > Bacteroidia > Bacteroidales > Bacteroidaceae > Minthosoma. The sequence continues at coordinate 4,219 of JAFSKR010000040.1, read as the reverse complement.
CTTTTACTTTACTTTTTCTTTTTCTTCTTTACGCTGGTGGATATGCGGTTGCTTAAGAGTTCACCGTCGCTGACGAGTGGGGTGCTGTTCAGGTCAATCTGGATTTTCCCGTCCGTGTAGAGAGCCATATCGTCCACCACACGCTCGTCACTCATCGAATCGACGCTCCAGTTGGAGAGGTCTCGTTTCATATGGTTCGCTACCTGTATAGCCAAGTCGTCGCGCTGTTCCCCCTGTTCCATCGTGGCAAGGTGGTCGGTGAACATCTCCACAATAGCACCGTAGTTGCGTTGGCGGATTCGCCGCTGCGAATATCGGATGGCTTCCGGCGGTGTTGCTTCGCTATCAATGCGCTCAATCTCCACAGGATAGTCGATGTCCAGTTCATACTGCGCAATGGCGGCAAGGTGGTTCCACAGTTTCTTCTGGAAGTCTTCCTTGTCTGCCGTATGTTCAGCCATGTTCGACATGGTGGCGATGATGCTTTTGGCACATCGTGTGCGCTCCGAACGGTCGGCAATGCTCTTGCAGTGTTCCACCATCTGCTGAACGCCACGCCCGTATTCGGGCATAATCAGTTGCTTTCTTTTCGTATTGTAATCCATATTATAATTTTCATCGTTTGCATTCATTCATCGTCTTCCGCCTTTTCGTTGCCTTGCGGCAGGCTTTCCAGTGGGTTCTTTGCCACCGTGGCCTGGAACTCCTTCAGATAATTCGGCTCGAAGTACGCCACATCGGCAAAGTCCCCTTGCAGGAACTTTTTCTCGGCGAGGGGTGACATATACTTGGCGAGCAGGGGCACACCGTCCAGAAAGTGGGCGTTGGGATGCCGGATGACTTCCTTGCACTTCTCTGCCCCGTTGCCGAAGAAATAGACAGGATGCTCCTTCAGCTGTTTCTCAAACGTGTGCTCGTCCACCACCACAGGGGCAGTGGGCATCACCGCCTTCAAGGCTCTTGTGTAGAGAGCAGCATACACCTCCATCCTCCGTGCGTCGAGCATCGGGCACAGCAGGGCATCCTCGGGCAGGTCGTCATGTACCAGCAGCACAGGCACACACTGCACCTCCAGCGTGGGCACGGCGATGAGCTTCAGTTCCCTGCCATAGGCGATTCCCTTTGCCATAGACACTCCGATGCGCAGCCCCGTGTAGCTTCCTGGGCCAGCACTCACCGCCACTGCGTCAAACGGGATGGCATGATTGTCTGTGAACGATATCGCCTCGTCCACCATCACGCCCAGCACCGACCCGTGATTTGTGCCCTTCTCATTTTGGGGAGAGTCGCCCTCATGGGGCAAAGTGTCCGTCTGGAAGATGATGGCGCTGTCTTGGCTCACCGCCACACTACACACATCAGTCGCCGTCTCTATATGTAAAATAACAGACATGGTCTTATTATGTTCTATTCTATTTACACAAAATGTGTGCAAAGGTACGGATTTTAACTGAAAAACTAAAAAGTAAAAACTAAAAGTCTCAGTCTCCCCCCTCTTTTTTGTGGTCAAAAGCATACTTTTACTTTTACTTGTTAGTTTTTACTTTTTAGTTTTCGTACCTTTGCACAAAATTTAAAGCATTACACCATGATACAATCAATGACGGGCTACGGCAAGTGTGTTGTGGCATACAACGGAAAAAAGATTCATGCCGAGGTGAAGTCGCTCAACAGCAAGGCACTTGACATCACGGCACGCATTGCCCCCATCTATCGTGAGAAGGAGATGGAGATTCGGCAAATCATGCAGCAGAAACTGGAGCGCGGAAAGGTTGAATTCGTCCTCTGGATCGAGAAAGATGAGGCTTCGCTCGCTTCACCCCTCAACATGAAACTCGTTAGCGCTTACAAGCAGCAGGTGGAGCAGATGCAGCAAGCCTTGGGGCTGCCCGCACCCGATGACTGGTGCGCCACCCTCCTGCGTATGCCCGATGTGTTTACTCACACCGAGGTGGAGGAACTTTCCGACGAGGAGTGGGCAGTGGCTCGCCAGGCAGTGGAGGGAGCTGTCGATGAACTCGTGGTCTTCCGCAAGCAGGAGGGCATAGCCTTGGCCAAGAAGTTTCAGGAGAAGATTGACAATATTGCCCTCCTGCTGGCATCCATCGAGCCATACGAAAAGGAGCGCACGGAGAAGATCCGCCAGCGCATTGTCGATGCCCTCGAGCAGAACATCGGTGTTGACTATGACAAGAACCGCCTCGAGCAGGAGATGATATACTATATCGAGAAGCTCGACATCAGCGAGGAGAAGCAGCGCCTCACTAACCATCTCCGCTATTTCGTCGAGACCATGCAGGACGGTCATGGACAGGGCAAGAAGCTTGGTTTCATCGCTCAGGAGATGGGACGCGAAATCAACACCACGGGCTCCAAGTCCAATCAGGCTGAGATGCAGAACATCGTGGTCAAGATGAAGGACGAGCTGGAGCAAATCAAGGAACAAGTACTCAATGTCATGTAATATGGAAGGAAAACTTATCATCTTTGCCGCCCCGTCGGGTTCGGGAAAATCGACCATTATCAGCAGCATCATGGCTGACGAGGGTGAGGAACGGCTCAACCTCCACTTCTCCATCTCCGCTACCTCGCGTGCTCCACGTGGCACTGAGCAGAATGGCGTGGAGTACTTTTTCCTTACTCCCGAGGAATTTCGTCAGAAGATAGCCAATGACGAGTTCCTCGAGTATGAGGAAGTCTATACTGACAAATTTTATGGTACGTTGAAATCGCAAGTTGACAAGCAGTTGGCAGCAGGTCAGAACATCGTCTTCGATGTTGATGTGCATGGTGCCATGAACATCAAGAAAGCCTATGGCAAGCGCGCTCTGAGCATCTTCATCCAGCCGCCCAGCATCGACGAATTGCGCCGCCGCCTTGAGAAACGTGGCACCGATGCGCCCGAAGTCATCGAGCAACGCATCCAGCGTGCCTCCTACGAACTGACCTATGCCGATCAGTTTGACGAAGTGGTTGTCAACGACATTCTTGAGGTGGCACAAGTCGAAACCCTCGCCCTTGTCGAAGACTTTTTGGAAGAGTGAAAAGGTATTTTGTATGCTGATGTCAGAATCCTTGACCCCAAAGGGCATGAAGACTAAAAAGCAATGGAGGGCGGTGGACAAATGGGTTTTCACGAGTGCGTTTTTATACGTGATAGCTTGTCTTACCCCAACAGGTTGTCATATCAACTATGGCGGCGATGTTGTCTTAGGTTTTGTGGCTTTGTGGCTCGGATGGCTGATGGTTTTTGTTCATATTAGTCCCTTTTTGGCGTGGTCTTCTAACATCTTCTACTTCCTTGCTGTCATAGATTTGGTGCTGAAGGGAGTTCGAGACCGAACTGTTGTGTTTAGTATGATGGCGTTGCTATTGGCCATCTCGTGGTTCTTCATGTGTTCTTTCTTTGACGGTTCCTATCAATGTCATGTGGGTTACTACTTTTGGGTAACCAGTTATTTGGTCTTGTTTATTGCAACACTGAAGTTTTGGTTTGGAAAAGTAGAAAGAGCAAGGAAATAAATTGACGAATCATCAATAAAACGACGTGCCCCACATCGATGAACCGGTGTGGGGCACGTCGGTCAATCGGTGTGGGGCACGTCGGTCAATCGGTGTGGGGCACGTCGATTTTGGAGTATTTAAGAACGATTCTTGGTTTTGATGTAACGGTAGTGAATGGTCCAATTAGAGATTGCCACGCTCTTTGTCGAGGTAGTATTTGTAGGTGCCGACCGTGAGTTCGTCACAGGCGGCTTCGTCGCACACCACGATGGCATGGGGGTGCATCTGGAGCATGGAGGATGTCCACTTGTGGCTGATGTCGCCGTCGATGCAGTGCTTGAGGGCACGTGCCTTGTTGTGTCCACTGCACACAAGGAGCACTTCCTTGGCGTCCATCACGGTTCCGATGCCGACAGTCAAGGCCTGCTTGGGTACGAGCGAGAGGTCGCCATTGAAGAAGCGGCTGTTGGCGTGGATGGTGTCGGTGGTCAGCGTCTTGATGCGTGTGCGTGAGGAGAGGGATGAGCCCGGCTCGTTGAAGGCCAAGTGTCCATCGGGACCGATGCCGCCCATGAAGAGGTCAACTCCTCCAGCCTCGGCTATCATTTCCTCGTAGTGGTTGCACTCGGCGATGAGGTCGGGGGCGTTGCCGTTGAGGATGTGGACGTTCTCGGGCTTGATGTCGATGTGGTTGAAGAAGTTGTTCCACATGAAG
>JAFSKR010000039.1 GCA_017448825.1 Bacteroidaceae bacterium | reverse complement strand
CGTAAAGCAAACGTAAGCCTATGTAAACATTTCGTTTTGTGCCGACCTCATAGCCTCAACCCTCGCAACTCCCTGTAAATAAACGGCTTTCGCTGTTTTTCGTCCCCTTCCTCTCCTATACGCTTCGTTCTGTGCCCCATACAATGGACTGACCATAGTGTGGATGCTTTGGCACAAAAAGTATATGACCACACCTACGATGTGCTCAAGGCTCTCTATGACCTCGACATCCATCCTCGGTGGGTGGCCATTGGCAACGAGACAAAATATGGGATGCTTTACGACGTGGGCAGGACAAAAACCACCGAAGGCATCAAGAACTTTGTCCGTTTCATCAATAGTGCCTACCAAGCCATCCAAGACGTTGACCCTTCTATGCTCGCAGTCATCCATCTGCCCAATGCTCACGATGAGGCCACGGCGCGCAAAATGTTCGACAACCTACAAAAGTATGGGGCGAACTACGATGTGATAGGTCTGTCAGCCTATCCCCGCTGGTCACACCTCGACGTGACCACCGATGCTAATATCAAGAGCACTATCAATACCTACATGACCACCTTCAAAAACCTCAAGCAGCGATTTGGAAAGCCTGTCATGGTGGTGGAGACAGGTCACTACTGCGACCAACCTCTCGATGGCAACCGCTTCTTGGCAGAGTTTATGAAGGCACTTATTGCTGATGGCGAACTGGGTTGCTTCTATTGGGAACCTGAAGCCTTCGACAACTCGGGCTACAACCTCGGTGCATGGAGTTCCCAAACCCATCAGGCCACCATTACGATGGATGCCTATCGAGGTGTGAAGCACACCGCCGTCAACAAGTATGCCACCACGCAGCTCTCCTTGCCGGTTGATACCCTTATCTACGCCCCAGGCGATAGCATCGAACTGAAAGCCTACGCCAAAAGCACTACCAAGGTGACCGACGTGTCGAAAGTAGATTTTTTTCTCAATGGTTCTCAGGTTGCCAGCCGAGAGCCACAAAAGAATAGCCACTATTTCTCCTACACCACCGACACATTGCCTTCGGGACACTATACCTTCCATGCCGTGGCGGTGGATACACAAGGGCATGAGCAAACGACTGACACCGTGAGTTTTCTGGTGGGACCTGTCATGGTATTTCAGGAGCAAGGCAAAGGATTCGCAGGATGCTCGGACAGCCTTGCAGGAGTGGCTCAGAGCGTGAAGCATTACACGGGTGAGGGCTACATACCAGCCTCGTCCGAACGTAAAAGCACTGTGAGCTGGAATGCCCAGTTTGCCGAGGTGGGCGACTATACCTTCATTCTCCGTTATCATACGGATGTGTCCAAAAGTGTACAAATTTATGTGGATGACGATGATTACATCATCCTGAAATGCGCTTCCTCACCCACAGGGAAGTGGGCCTATGCCAGTAAGACTATGACGATAGCTGAAGCGGGCGCACATCGTATAACCCTCCACGGATTGACCAATAAGGGATTCCCTGACCTTGACTTCATGGCCATCGCTTCGCCTCCTAATGTGGCGATGGTACAACGGGGTGGTGATGTGACGATGGTGGAAGGTATTAGGACCACAGATGTTCACACGTCAATTTCTCGAGTCTATGATCTGTCGGGGCGCGTCGTCTCGCCCGATGGCAGTACTGAGCGGCTCCCCTCGGGTATTTACATTTGTCAAGGGAAAAAGCTTGTGATAAGCAAATAAGTTAGTATAGTTAATAGATGTTGTTGGCAGTGCCCTCTTTGGAGTTTATACCTTATACTCCGAAGGGGGCACACCGTATTCGTCACAGAAGCAACGAGTGAAGTAGCTGGCACTGGAGAAGCCCACGCGGTACATCACCTCTGAAACTGTGAACGACCCTTTGGCGAGTAGAGAGGCGGCTTTCTTCAATCGCTGGTCGCGGATGTAGGCTACAGTGGTCATGCCTGTCAGTGCTTTGATGCGACGGTAGAGTTGTTTGGTGCCGATGCCGCTCCATCGACTGAGCGTGTCCACGTTGAGTGCGGAATCATCCATGTGTTCCTCAATGATGCGTGTGATGTCAAGTAGAAACTTCTCGTCGGCAGAAAGTTTGCCTTCCTCGCCCGATTTCTCTATGAGTTGCAGACGCAGTTGGTTTGCCAGATACTCATTATCGTTCAGCAGTTCCCTTTCTTTCTCTTTGGCTTGGGCAAGCAACCGAGCCCGTTCTTGGCGTTCTTGCCTTAGACGTGTGTGTTGTTGCACGATATGATGGATGCCATAGAGCAGTCCTGCCAGCATCAAGGCGTAGAGTATCTTCGCCAGTGTGGTGGCATACCATGGTGCCTTGAGGGTGAAGGTGAAAACAGGAAGTTCCTCGTTTACTGAAGGGGATGGGGAGTTCCTTCGGATGTATAGTTCATAGGTGCCAGCCTTAAGGTTCGTCAACGTGATGGAGCGGTCGCTGGCAGGAATGTCCACCCACTCTTTCTGTCCTGTGATACGGTAGCTGTAAGTGTGTGGTTGTAGTTCGTTGTAGTCGAAATCGGAGAAGAGGAACTGAAGGATAGTTTCGTCGGGGGAGAAGGTGACATTCCGTGTGATGACCTGTTGGTGGCTCATGAGGTGGTGACCGTTCACTTTGATGTCGGTTACTACGATGGCTGCACCTTTCTGTCCAAGAGTGGTTGGGTTGGTGTGTAACAGGGCGAAACGGTCTGTGCCGCCCAGAAGCAGTGTGTGAGTGGCAGTGTCGAGGTGGGCAGAGAGGTAGAGTTCTGCCATATTGTAACGGGTGAGCAGTTGGGTGCGTTCTTGCTTGAGGGCATTGACAGATTTTGGAGGAGTCTTGCGCACCACTTTCAGTTCGAGTGTTTGAGAGTTGGGTTGTACGATATAGGTGGCATCGAGGGTTGTTATGGCGATATGTCCGTCCTCGGCTTCATGGATGTCATACACCCAGTTGTTATGGTCATCGGCAATTTCTAATCGGTCAAACTGCTTGGTGTGTTCATTGAGCAGCAGGAGTCCTCCGTCGCCGCCCACCCAAAGCCTTCCCTTGCTGTCAGCAAAGATGGTGCGGATGCGGTTGTGGGTAAGGGGGTAGTGGGGGTTGTCCATGCGGTACCATCGGAAGTCTTGATTAGCCTCGCCGAGATTGTTGATACAGAGGAGTCCGTTCGATCCTCCCAACCAGAGTCGTCCCTGTTGGTCTCGGCATAGGCAGAAAATTTGGTTGCCCCTACTTTCGCCAGTGATGGAGGGGAGTGTGTAGGTGGTCAGTCGGTTGTCGTTTGCCACCATCGAAAGGCCATTGTTAGTGCCTATCCAGATGTTGCCATCGTGGTCGCGAAAGAGACTCCAGACAGCGTCGCCTGCCAACGATTCGCTCATGCGAGCATCGTGGTGGATGGAGTGGGTGACTCCCTGTTTGTTCACCACTATCAACCCATTGTCTGTGCCTACCAGCAGGTTGCCCAGTCCGTCGTGGCACATGGTTTTTGCCACATGGACTTCGTGGTTGAAAGTGACGCTTTGCTGTTGTTTGTCCCATGCGAGGATAGTGCGTGCCGTACCTATCCACAGCGTGGTTGCATCGGGGAGAGTGGCGAAGCTGGTGGTGATGTAGGGACTTCCTACTACTTCTTCTAAGGTTTGCCGTTCTGTGTGGTAGCGCATCCCTCGCTCGCGCGTACCTATATATAAATAAGTGCTGTCGGCTCCGAGGGAGAAGATGCCATCGGTGCTAATGGGTACCGCCACACCGTCTCGATAGAGGGCATCTGCTGTGGCCGCCCACCAGTGTCCTTGAGTGCGCACCAGCCCTTTCACCATCTTGCCTTCAGCGCAGGGTAGGGGATGAAGCGTGTAGGTGTGGAGGTCGAAAGAGAGCATCCCTCGCTCACTGCCAATGAGGAGGCTGTCGGTATCAGTTAACATGAAGTTCAGGCTTCCCCAGCTGCCGTCTTGTTGTGTGTCCTTGTGGGAAGTGGGGAGGTCTCGCCGCATCAAATGGCATCCGTCATAACTATATAGCCCTTCCTCGGTGCCAATCCACATCATGCCATCAAAAGTTTGTGCGATGTTTCTGATGCAGAGGTGCTGGGTCTTCCCTCCGAGGTTGTCGAATCGGCTGTAGGGTTGTGGTTGGGCATGAACAGTTGTGCAGAGCAGAAACCCTAAGATGGTCAGAAAATGCTTCATGCGGTCAAATCGTAAATCCTTTTAGTTGTACAAAATTACCACTATTTTTTCATATTCTTTCCATTTCCTTCTATTTTTCTTGATTTTGTCCGTTTTTTTTCATCTTTTGTCTGAAAAAAGCAAGGGGTGTGGTGTGTTCTCGTCCTAATTTTGCAGTGAATTTTTTACTTACCTATCTATTTATCAACAAAAATTACTACTACTTATGAAACGATTTTTACTTGTGGCTGCCGCTATGCTGTGTGGCTTGGCAGCATCGGCTCAATGGACGAAGCCGACCATCGAAAGGATGTGCGACCTCGTGGTGGACGACACGGTGTATCTCTACAACACGGGTGCGAAGATGTTTTTCAATCAGGGCAACGAGTGGACGACTCATGCTTCGTTGGCCGACGAGGGTTTGATGATGCGGCTGATGCAGTATCGTCCATCAACGGTGGACGGAGAGGGCAACGAGGTGGCTGGCGAATGGGACGGAAAGACCTATATGCTGGAAGACTATCGCCCAATCCCAGGTGGTTGGTTCTATGTGTTCATAGATAGTGACAATTCGGGCTACAATAACTATGGTGGCTGCTATGTGGATAGGGTTTCTCAGGCAGATTATCTGTGGGAACTGGACTCGAACGAGGACGGCACTTACAGGCTGGTGGGTGCAGAGGCTAACCCTAAATATCATCGTTCGAGTTATGCTAACTGCTATGCGGGTGCTGTCTGTGTGGATGGGGTTTTGGATACGCACATTTATCCATTGGTTGATTTGAACGAATTGGCTGATGGGTGTGAATACTTCATGGACTGGGCGTTTGTGGCTAAGGGTGTGTATGCCGACTATGCTGCCAAGATTCAGGTTTATCATGCGGCAATGACGCTGGGGGCTTCCATTGAGGACTGCCAACAGCGCGGACTCGAAACGGCTGAACTGGAAAAGGTCTATGCCAACACGTCCTCTACGTTGGAGGAGATTCTGGCGGCACAGAAGGTGGCGAATGGGCTCATCTCGCAGGATGACGAGAAGAATGTGACTCCCGACCATCCGCAGGACTTCTCTGCGCGTATCGTCAATGCTGACTTTGCCGAGGGCAAGACGGGTTGGGAGTGTGAATACACGGGACCTCAAAAGAGTGATGTGCCCAAGGTGGATAGTTGGGTGCCTGCCACGGAGGAGGAGGTGATGGTGTCGCCTGCTGTGAGTGTGTGGCTGGCGGGCGAAACGTCTCATCTATGGCAGGTGGTGGAAGGTATTCCCAATGGCATCTATGAGGTGTCGGCTGGTATCTTTTCACAATCAACAGGTCCCGTGTTCTATGCCAACGATGCACGGGTGACGGTGCCGACATGCAATCCGACGAAATACACGTTGCTTACATACGTGCAGGACAACACGATGGAGGTGGGTATTACTTCGCCTGCCGAGGGTGTCCAGTGGTATATGGCGGACTGCTTCCGTTTGAAGTACTTCGGCAATGGCTTTGAGGCTTACAAGATGTGGATTGACAACACGCTGTCAAGTGCTGACTCATACGAGGGCGTGGCTTGCTATCAACCGCTTTATGCCGATTACAGCACGGCTCTTTCCACGCTCACTTCTGCCTCTACACAGGAGGAACTTGTGAATAATCTGCCTATCTTTCTTGTGCTCTACGATAGTTTGAAGGTGAACGTGGCTGCCTACACGGCATACGAGGCTTTGGTGGCTGAGGCTGTCAAGATGGCTGAGGGCGGTGCATACGTGGGCGATGAGTTTGATGCTCTGTGTGATTATGTGGTGATGGAAACTGACCCTACTGATGAGTTCCCTAATGGTACAGCTTCTTACATCTTGAAGAATGGAAGCTTGAACACTGAAGCAATAGTGGCTGAGACGGAGGTGTTGCAAGGTTTGATACGGAGTGCCATTGACAATTGTATGGCTGTGGGGGCTGATGCCACTGCTAAGATACAGAACCCGAACTTTGACGAGGGTTTTACGGGATGGACATATAACAAGAAACTGGGTGCGCCTGCTCCTGGCGGTATGACGGATAATCCGAACGTGGAGCGATGGAATCAGAACTTCGACTTCTATCAGGTGGTGGAACTGCCCAATGGTGTGTATCGTGTGGATGCACAAGCTTTCTATCGTACCGCATCGAACACGGTGGCGGATGCCGAATGGACTTCGGGCGAAACAGAGGTGCTGACATGGCTCTATGCCAACACGGGCGAGGTGCTGGTGAAGAATGTCTATGCAGAGGCGCAGGAGGCTGGTTTCTATCTTGAAGATAATGCCTACACGATGCAGAGCGGTAGCGTGGTGCCTAATTCGATGAAAACGGCATCCGAGGCTTTCTCGGCAGGTCTCTACGAGAATACGGTTGTAGGCGTGGTTTGGGACGGAACGCTCCGTGTGGGTATTCGCTCGCTCAATGCCAGTGCCAGCGACCGCTGGAGCATCTGGGACAATTTCCGTCTGACTTTCATGGGCTATGATGCGGAGGCTATTTACGACTGTTACCAGAAGACGCTTGCCGAAGCGGAGGATGTGCTGAACGGTGATTTGACGGATGAGCTACAGGCGGCTCTTGTGCAAGCTACTGAGGTGACAGTGGATACGTCGGACGGGCGTGGCATGCTGGAGTGTATTGCTGCCATCCGTGCCGCCATGAACGCTGCGTCCGACTATGTAACCAGCGTGGGGTCTCTTGCCAAGGTGAAGTCTCCTTCGGTGACAGGTATCTATACCCCGAATGGTCTGCGTGTAGCCTCCCTTCAAAAGGGTATCAACTTTGTCCGCATGGGCGATGGCTCTACACGCAAGATTCTGGTGAGATAGGGTGTTGAACTTTCTGAAGTTATCGCTTCGTTAACTTCAAAGATATACAACTTGCGAAAGTTAAATTGAAAGGTAAAAATGAAAAGTGAAAAATTTGCTACCGCATTTGCACGAAAACAGGTGCCCAACTGCTGCGGTAGCAAATTTTTCACTTTTCACTTTTAGCTTTGACTACGGCCACGTAGATGAGCAGAATGACGTTCATCATGAGGGCGTAGATGATGGCAGGGATGGCTATCTCTTCGTTGTCAAATACTAATGGGCTGCAAGCCACGGTGATGGCTTGGGCTGCGTTCTGCATACCCACTTCAATGACGATGGTGCGGCGTTCTGCTCCCTTCAATCGGAACAGGTGGGAAAGTAAGGCTCCGCCTCCCATGACGGTGAGAATGAGGATGGAGATGCACAGACCCAAAGAGGGAAACTCCTGCATGATGGTTGCACGATGTTGTATGAAAAACACGGTGGCAAGCAGGATGAGGGCGGGAAAAGCTGCACGTCGGAGCACGTTGTGGATGCCTTGGGCGGCATTCTTCCATTTGAGCCCTATGCCCAGTCCGATGAGGATAGGCACAGCCATGAGCACGATGTTTTGTATGAGCAGGTTGCCGACGGGCAGGTGGACATCGGTGGCGGTGCCCACACTTTGGGTGGCCCATGCCATGATGAGGGGTACGGTGAAGAGGGTGATGATGGAGCTGCAAGCGGTCAAGGTGACAGATAGCGCCACATCGCCTCGTGCCAACATGGAAAAGACGTTGCTGGAACTGCCGCCCGGGCTACAGGCGATGAGCATGATGCCGAGGAAGAAGAGGGGGGAGAGGTGGAAGTATGTGCCGACTGCCCATGCGATGAGGGGCAGCAGGATGATTTGCCCGACTAATCCTGCCGTGATGGGCAGGGGTCGCTGCAGTATCAATTGAAAGTCGTGCGGACGCAATGTTAACCCCAGGTCAAACATGAGCAGGGTGAGGATGGGGAGTACGATGAAGATGGTGTTCATATCATTGGGAGGCTTTCGCCGTTGATTTTGCGGTAGAGGTCGAGGGCAAAAACGTCGGTCATGCCAGAGAGGTAGTCGAGGACTGCCATGATGCGGACGTATGTGTCGGGGCTATCCACTTCGTACTGGGAGGATACGCGGTCGAGCAAGAGGCGGCTGTATGCGTGCTGAGGACTCATGACGGCGTTGGTGAAGAGGTTGATAAGTGTATAGATGATTTTGTAACCCGCCAATTCTGTGTCAACCACGTCTCGGCTGCGATAGATGCGGCTCTTGGCCACTTTCACACAGGCGGCGTAGGCTTCTTTCACCAGAGGACAGGAGTGGTCAATCAGGGAACCTGTGAAGGTGCCTGTCAGGATAGCGTCTTCATTCTCGACAAAGATGCGGACGCATTCGCGCTCTAAGGCTCCGATGGCACAGGAACGGAAATAGACTACTTGCTCGTTGAGGTCATCGACAGCAGAGGCTCGCTCGATGATGTGTTGGCGACGGTCGGGGTTGACGAAACCGAGCATGAGGTCGCGTGTCTCGGTGGTGGAGAGTATCTTGAGTTTGTGGGCATCCTCGATGTCCATGATTTCGTAACAAATGTCATCAGCAGCTTCCACCAGGTAGGCGAGGGGGTGTCGCATGAAGCCTTCTTGTCGGCAGAGACCCAGTTCGGTAGCGATGCGTTCGTAGAGGGGACGCTCTTGGGTGAAGAAGCCAAACTTCTGCTTGGTGGCTTCGATGGCAGGGTATGGGTACTTGACGATGCTGGCGAGGGTAGAGTAGGTGAGGACGAATCCGCCCATGCGTCGTCCTTTGAACTGATGGGTGAGCAGACGGAAGGCGTTGGCGTTGCCATCAAAATGGGTGATGTCTGCCCATTGGTCGGGAGTGAGTTGTCCCTTGTAGGTGATGCCGTCGCCCTCGCTGAAGTAGGAGGCGATGGCACGTTCGCCCGAATGCCCGAAGGGGGGATTGCCCATGTCGTGGGCGAGACATGCTGCCGACACGATGGAGCCAATCTCGGCAAAAAGGGTGTGTGCCAGTTCGGGATGGAGGTCAATGAGTTGATGGGCGACGTCGTCGCCAAGGCTGCGGCCTACACTTGCCACTTCGAGGGAATGGGTGAGACGGTTGTGGACGAAGATGCTGCCTGGCAGTGGAAAGACTTGTGTCTTGTTCTGGAGACGTCGGAAAGGGGCGGAGAAGATGAGACGGTCGTAGTCGCGTTTGAACTCGGTACGGTCGTCTTTGCGGCTGATGTGCAAGTCCTCTTGCCCAAGCCGTTTATTAGAGATAAGTTGAAGCCAATTCATGGTGCAAAGGTAAGGAAAAAAGGTAAAAAGGGAAAGTGAAAAGTGAAAAATTTGCTACCGCTGCAGTTTGCCACCTGTTTCCGTGCAAGTGCGGTAGCAAATTTTTCACTTTTCATTTTTACTTTTTACTTTTCTTTCGTACCTTTGCAGCCAAATTTTAGGTATATGGAAGTGAAAATCATCAATCGGTCGCATCATGCGTTGCCGCAGTATGCCACCCCGCAGTCGGCAGGAATGGACTTGCGGGCGAATCTGGATGCTCCGATCACATTGGAGCCGTTGGCACGTGCGTTGGTGCCAACGGGGTTGTTTATAGCGTTGCCTGAGGGCTATGAAGCACAGGTGCGTCCACGCTCGGGCTTGGCTATCAAGAAGGGAGTGACGGTGCTGAATTCGCCTGGCACGGTAGATGCTGACTACAGGGGTGAGGTGTGTGTCATCTTGGTGAATCTGTCGAACGAGCCGTTTGTCATCAATGATGGTGAGCGGATTGCGCAGATGGTGATAGCGAAGCATGAGCAGCCTACACTGGTGGCAGTGGATGTGTTGGACGAGACGGAGAGAGGTGCCGGTGGGTTTGGACATAGTGGGGTGAAGTGATGCAGGATGTTTGATGTGCGATTTTGTATGCGTAGAGTCATTTTCATATTATCCTTGTGGGTGCTGGCGGTGCCCATGCTACAAGCACAAGGTGTGAAGTTCGATTACATCTTTGAGGAGGCTGTGCGTCAGAAGCTGGCAAACAATTATGATGCGGCTATCGACCTGTTTGACTATTGTTGTCGCCTCAATCCAAAGTCGGGGGCGGCACTTTATGAGTTGGCGGATTTATATCGGTATGCAAAATGTGACAGCCTTTCTATCGACGCATTGGAGAAGGCGTGCCAACTCTTTCCAGACAACTATTGGTATAAGAACAGCCTGATGACAAGATACTCGGAGGCAAAGCGTAACGAGGATGCCCAGCGTGTGGTGGAGGAGATGGCACAGCAGTTCCCGAACAAGTCGGAGGTGCTGATGATGTTGTTGGGTATGTATGAGCACAACAACGACTATGAAAACATGGTGAAGGTGTTGGATAAGATAGAGTTGAAGGAAGGCAAGAGCGAGCAGCTGTCGATGGAGAAGTTCCGTTTGTTTCTCCAGATGAAGGACGAGAAGCGTGCCTTTGCGGAGATGGAGAAATTGGCAGAGGAGTATCCGAATGACTTGCGCTATCAGGTGGTCATCGGTGACCTATATCTGGATGCAGGAAAAAAGGAAGAGGCTCTGAAGCAGTTTCATGCCGTGGAGGAGAAAGACCCGAACAATGTGACGTTGCTGTTGTCAATGTCAAACTTCTATCAGATGGAGAAAGAAGATTCGTTGTACCAACAATACTTGACACGGTTGCTCACGAACCCGAGTTTGGATGATGCCACGAGGACAAGGATGATGGGGGTTTTGGTGTATGAGAATCTGAACCAGAATGCAGACTCGACACAGTTGCTGACATTGTTTGACAAGGTGTTGGAAAAGTCGCAGGAGAAGGGAGGCATTATAGAACTGAAGGTACGCTATATGGTGACGAAGAAGATGCCGAGCGAAGAGGTGAAGCCTTACTTGATGAAGATGCTGGAACTGGATCCCGAGAATGATATGGCACGTCAGCAGTTGTTAGCGTATGCCATTGAAGCGAACGATACGATGGGTATCGTGGCGGTATGCAAGCCTGCTGTCGATTATAAGGTGGCAGACCCTGTGTTCTATTACTATCTGGGAGTGGGGTATTTTCAACTGGATGAAAAAGAAAAAGCGGTGGAGGCATTCCGTGGAGGCTTGGAGCGTTTGGAGAGTTCGACCAATGAGAATAAGTCACAACTATATATAAATATGTATGCGTTGATGGGTGACCTCTATCATAGCATGGGGCAGGACGAGGAAGCGTTTCAAGCATACGATTCTTGTCTGGTATATAAGCAGAATGACGCGATGGTGCTGAACAATTATGCCTACTATCTGTCATTGAAGAAAAAAGACCTCAACCGTGCTGAAGAGATGAGCCGACAAGCCATTGAGCAGGAACCTGACAATGCCACTTATCTGGACACATACGCTTGGGTGCTTTTCCAGTTGAAACGTTACGATGAAGCGAAAGAGTATATGGATAAAGTGGTGGAACTGATGGAAGAAGGAGATGAAGAAATGAGCGATGACATTCGGGAACATATTCAACAAATCAATAAGAAAACCAAGAAAAAATAAGCCTTGGGGCATAAAAATACACGATAGAAATGAAAATTAGATTTTTTTCTTTTCACTTTTTGCTTTTCATGGTGGCGGTACTGACGTTGGCATCTTGCCATTCGTCGAAAAAGGCTGCTAAAGAAAAAGCTGCTCGAACGCAAGCCACCACAACAATTGTGACCCAAACACCAGAAGGGACATCGTCGGCTACGGCATCAAGCAGCGGAACAGCCACAGTGACTCCATCGACGAAAAAGGATAAGCAAGAGGTGGATATCAGCAAGATGAACATTCCTGTGGGTACTAATTTTACATCGAAAGTGAGAGTGACACTGAAGCAAGAAGGAAAAGACATCACTACGACAGGAACCTTGCGGATGCGGTATGACGATGTGATACAGATTACGTTGGTGGATCCCGTGTTGGGCATTGCTGAGGTGGGACGCTTGGAACTGTCGCCCGATAAGATGCTGCTCATCGACCGCATCAACAAGCGGTATGTGGAGACTCCATATAGTGAGTTTGATGCCTTTAAGAAGAACAACATCGACTTTGCCACTATTCAGGACTTTTTCTGGAAGGAGGCACAGAATTCGGATGCCGTCTCTTATTCCATCCCTGCCAAGTCGCCCATCCAGTTGGACTTGAAACTTTCTGGTAAGGGGAACTCTTCTAATTGGAGCGCGCATACGACGGTGTCGGACAAATATACGAAGACGGATGCTAACAGGTTGTTTAGCAGCATGATGAACAAATGATGAAGCGTCTTTTGGTCTTGATATTGTCAGTGGTATTGATGCTTCCCCTCTCGGCACAGAGCAGGGGAAAGAAGACAACGCCTGTTCGTAAGCCTCAGACCACTACGACAAAAACGACGCAGAAGAAAGCTACCAAGACCACTCGGCAGCAAACAGCCAAGAAGGTTGATAAGAAGACACAACTGAAAAATGAAAAAGTCGCCACACAGAAAGCACGGCAGCAATCGCAAGTGCAGTTGGCGCAGTTGAACAAGAATGTAAAGGCGAGTCTTGACAGTGTGCTGATACTTGACCATCAGATAGGTAGGCAACAGCACTCCATTGATAGTTTGAATAAAGATATCGTATCGTTGGAAGCGACTATCGATACCTTGAACGTGCAGTTGGTGAAATTGCAGAAAGACCTTGAAATGAAGAAGAAACGTTATGCCAAGGCGATGGCATATATGCGGAAGAACAGGTCAGTACAAAACAAACTCATGTTCGTCTTCTCTGCTGATAATTTCACGCAGATGGTACGCCGTTTCCGTTATATGAAGGAGTATTCCACCTTCCAAAAGGCACAGGGCGAACTGTTAAAGGAGAAGCAACAGGAAGTGAAGCAGAAGCAGAATGAATTGTTGGCAGCCAAGACGCAGAAGGAACATAACCTGCACGCGGTGGAAGAGAAGAAAAAGTCGTTGCAGGGCATGAAGAGCAGTTGCGAAACGCAGGTAACTTTCCTCAACAAAAACATTGCGACGGTACAACGGCAAATACAAGACTATCAGAAAAAGGAGCAGGTATTGAATGCCGAGATAGACCGCATTATCCAAGCGGAGATTGAGGCTGCTCGCCGTGCTGAGGCAGAAAGAAAACGAAAGGCGGAAGAGGCACGTAAGAAGGCAGAAGCCGAAGCACGCGAAAAGGCGCGTAAGTTGGCGGAGGCAAAAGCTGCTGCAGAACGGGCACGTAAGGCGGCTGAAGCCGCTGAGACCGCTCGTCGTGCAGCCAAGACTGCTGCGGAAAAGAATACGGCCAAGGCGAATGTGGAGAAGGCAAAGGAGGAACTGAAGAATGCTGAAGCGAATGTGAAAGTGGCAGCAAAGGCTGAGAGGGAAGAACGTACGAAGTATGAGGTGTGGAAGAGTAATGATTCAGGTGCTGATGCAAAACTTTCCAAGAATTTTGTCAGCAACAAAGGACGTTTGCCAATGCCTATTACGGGAAGTTACAGTGTGGTGGGGCATTATGGCAATTACTCAGTGTCAGGACTGAAAAATGTCACACTTGACAATAAAGGTATCGATATCAAGGGGCAACCAGGATGTGCAGCACGTGCCGTTTTCGATGGGACGGTTAGCTCTATTTTCCAGTATGGTGGTTCCTACATCGTCATGCTTCGTCACGGCTCCTATATTTCCGTCTATTCAGGACTTTCCTCCGTATCTGTCCGCAAGGGGCAAAGTGTCAAGACACGTGAAACACTTGGTGCTATCGGACGGGATGATGATGGACGTTACATTCTTCACTTCCAGCTTCGACAAGAAAGTTCCCGTTTGAATCCTGAGCAGTGGGTGAGATAGAAAAGTGAGGCTTGGATTTGACGGAAAATCTGTAGTTGGTGTGTTGTAGAAAGTTAAAATGGAGAGGTTTTGTTGGCTATGTCAATGGAAAGACGTACTTTTGTGTCGAATTAAGGTTTGAAGGATATGAGAAAATTCCTTTTGTCTGTTTTTTGTTTGCTGGCAGAAGTCGTAGCGAGCAATAGATGTATTGCGCAGGAGTTAAACTGCACAGTGAAAGTTAATCATGCGCAGGTGCAAGGAACGAATACAAGCATTTTTGAGACGCTGGAAACTGCTATCAAAGAGTTCATGAACAACCATTCATGGACGGAACTGCAATTTCAGAAAGATGAACGGATTGACTGCACGCTGAACATCACCATCAAAAAGTATGAGGAGGCAAGTCATGCCTTCACTGGTGAATTGCTGTTGCAAGTGTCTCGTCCTGTTTACAACTCAAGTTATAATTCGACCGTCTTTTCCATGAAGGATGAGTCATTCAACTTCAACTATAAGGAGTATGATCCGCTGGAGTGGAACGAGAACAATGTGGACAACAACTTAACGGCGATGTTGGCATATTATGCATATCTGTTTATCGGGATGGATTTAGATACGTTCTCACCATTGGGCGGAACAGAGGTGCTTCATATTGTGGAGAACATCACAAATAGTGCACAGATGATAAGTGACCCAGGATGGAAAGCGTTTGATGATGACCGAAATCGCCACGCTATCATCAATAGTTATATGGACACGTCAATGGAGCCATTCCGTCAGATGCAATATAAGTATTACCGTGAAGGGTTGGACGAAATGGCGAACAATGCCGATCGTGGCAGGACGGCAGTGACAGAAGCGATAGAACTCTTGCAAGAGGCACACAGCAATAAGCCAATGTCGATGTTGCCACAGATTTTTACAGATTATAAGCGTGACGAACTGGTAAGTATCTATTCAGGACATGGGACGGAGAAGGAGAAACAGACGGTGTATGATATCGTGTCGAACCTGAATGCGAGTCAGAACACTTATTGGAACAAAATGAAGAAATAGGGAAGGGAAAAGAAACCTAAAGCAGAAAAAGAGCAAACTTAAAAACTCAAAAACCAAGCATCCCATCAGCAAGGAAATATGATAAAGAATCTACATATAGAGAATTATGCCTTGATAGAACTATTGGACATAGACCTGCATACGGGGTTCTCGGTCATGACTGGTGAGACGGGAGCGGGTAAGTCTATCATCATTGGTGCTATTGGACTGCTGTTGGGACAGCGGGCGGACAGCAAGGCACTGAAGGTGGGGGCAAAGCGATGTGTGGTGGAGGCAACGTTTGATGTGACAGACGAGCAGGTGGAGTTTTTCTTTGCAGAGAATGACCTCGACTTTGATGGTTCGGAGTGCATCATCCGAAGGGAACTGACAGCGACAGGGAAATCACGAGCCTTTATCAATGACACACCAGCTTCTTTGACACAACTGAAGGAACTGGGTGAACGGCTAATAGACATCCATTCTCAACATAAGAATCTGTTGTTGGGTAAGGAGGACTTTCAACTCAACACACTGGATATTCTGGCGAAGAATGGTGATTTGTTGGTTGCCTATCAGAAAGAATATCGTACTTACCAGAAATTGGAGAAACAGTTTGAAGAGGCATTGGAAGAAGCAAAGAATGGCAAAGAGGATGAGGACTATTTGCGTTTTCAGGTAGAACAGCTGGAGGATGCCAACTTGAAGGAGGGGGAGCAGGAGACATTGGAGGAAGAATCGGAGATGTTAGAACACGCTGAGGAAATCAAATCGTCGCTTTATCGGGCAGTCAATGGTTTACAGACGGAAAGTGATGGAATGGATGCATTGAGACTGCTGAAACAGAGTCTCACAGAATTGCGTTCCATCGTATCGATATATGGCAGTGCGAAGGAGTTGGCTGAACGCTTGGACTCATGTTATATCGAACTGAAGGATATCGCTAAGGAACTGGAGGGCCAAGCGGAAGAGGTGGAGTATAACCCACAGAGATTGGAAGAGGTGAATGACCGACTGAATACAATTTATACTTTACAGAAGAAGCATAGCGTGGAAACAGTGAAGGACTTGCTTGTACTTCAAGAAGAGTTGGAAGAAAAACTTCTGAGAATTGACAATTCTGACGCATTCATTGAGGAACTTCGCCAAAAAGTGGCCTCCCAAAGGGATAAGGCAATGGGTTTGGCGAAGCAGTTGTCGAAGACTCGACAAGTCGCTGCAAGGGATATGGAAAAAGTTATGGTGGAAAAGTTACTTCCATTGGGTATGCCAAATGTACAGTTCAAGTGTTCAGTCATCGCTCAGCCTACAGAACTTACAACAACAGGGTGTGACATCGTGCAGTTCCTTTTTAATGCTAATAAGAGTGGGGAATTGCAACCTGTCAGTCAAATTGCTTCGGGGGGTGAAATAGCCCGTGTGATGTTGGCTCTGAAGAGTCTCATTGCAGGGAAAGTGAAGTTGCCAACGATTATTTTCGATGAGATAGATACGGGTGTGAGCGGTTCCATTGCCGAGAAGATGGCTAAGATGATGCAGGAGATGGGCAGCCAAAAGCGTCAGGTCATATCCATCACTCACTTGCCACAGATTGCAGCCCTTGGGAACTATCATTATAAAGTGTATAAAGAGGACACGAGCGATACAACACGAACGCATATCATCCTTCTTACTGATGTACAGAAGGTGGAGGAAATTGCTCATATGCTGAGCGGTGAGACTTTGACACAAGCAGCATTGGAAAATGCAAAATCTCTACTCAAGCAGCAAGTAAAATCGTAAAATTGAAGATGAAATGGGAAAAAGAATAATCTTTATATTGTTTCTTTTGTTGACCACGATGAGTGGTTTTGCTCAACCTAAATTTGCCTCGAAAGTACAGAAAGGCATATTCTCCGTAAATACGTATGACCAGCAAGGAAACCTTCTGCATCAAGGCATCGGCTTTTATGTTGGTGCCAATGGTGAGGCCGTGGCTGACTATCGACTCTTTAAAGGAGCCTACAAAGCGACTGTCATAGAAGTTGGTGGCAAACAGACGGAGGTGGATTGTATTTTAGGGGCTGACGACACTTACTCATTGGTACGCTTTCGTGTGAACACAAAAGGTAATGCGGTGCTTGCGACTGCATCAGCGGCTCAATCAACAGGAAGTATTTTCCATGCCATTGGCTATGGTGGTAGCAGCAAAGCGACATTTGACCAAGCAAGCGTGGTGGACACGGCACTCATTCAGGGTAAATATGTCTACTATGGATTAGATAAGGTGTTGGACAGTAGTCTGTTAGGTGCACCGTTATTCAATGAGGCAGGACAGTTAGTGGGCATCCTTCATGCTCCAATGGGTGATAAGAGCTATGTGCTTGATATCCGTTTCCAAGAGGTGCTGAAAATGGAGGCTATCCCTGCACGTTCGGCATCAGTGGCATTGGGTAATATCTTCATTCCAAAGGGTTTGCCCGATACGGCAGAAGAAGCGTTGGTGTATCTCTATTTACGTTCACGCACGACGAGCAACGAGGAATATATGGATATGGTCAATCGTTTCGTGGGTGCTTATCCTCAGAATGCCGAGGGTTACTTGCGACGCTCAGCCCCACTCATCGATTTGTTGCGTTTTGAAGAGGCTGACAGAGACTTGCAGCAATATCTCTCCCTGGTGGCAGACAAGGCTGTGGGAAATTTCAATGTGGCCTCCACCCTTTACGACAAACTGAACTTGCAACCCGAACCCTCCTATGAGAAATGGACGTACGATGTGGCATTGCAGTATGTGGACAAGGCGATTTCGCTGAACGATGCTCAGACGGGTGCTAATGAGCAGAAAGCCAATGAAGAGAAGTATAAGATTCTGAAGGCACAAATACTGATGGGTAAGAAGGATTTTGAGAGTGCCGTTGTGCTCTATGAAGCTTTGAATCAAGGGGAAAGACGCTCTCCGTCGTACTATTATGCCATCAGTCTTGCTCGTGAAGGACGAGGAGATTCATTAGGGGCGGTGATAGAGCCGATAGACAGCGCACTTGCCATGATGGGGGATCCATTGCCACGAGAGGCTGCCAACTATGTGGTTCGTCGAGGACAATTGCTTGCCAATGCAGACCGATTCCGCGATGCGGTGCAGGATTACAATCAGTATTGCTATTTGATGAACAACAAGGTGAGTGCTGTCTTCTACTATGAGCGCTCGCAAATAGAAGTGAATGGGCGCATGTTCCAACAAGCACTTGATGACCTCAATAAGGCGATAGAGATGTCTCCTCAAGTTCCGCTCTATCATGTGGAGAAAGCCGCACTCGCCATTCGGGTCAACCTCTTGGACGAATGCATACAGTCCTGTCAGACAGCTATTTCCCTCAATCCCAACATTATTGATGCCTACCGAATTCTTGGCTATGCCCAACTACAGAAAGGGGAAAAAGAAAACGCCCGTATCAATCTGCAAAAGGCGGTTGATATGGGCGATGAAGGAGCAAAAAAGATTTTAGAAACGTATTTCTAAAGGGGATGAGCGTTGGTTATCGCAAGGCCGCAGCGGAATATGCTACGGGAATGTAGCGAAGGAACTTGCCAACGAGAGACCAAAAGATGACCCCCCACACGTTGGCGCGCAGAAGACCCAAGGAAATGGAGATGGCGGTGCCGAAGATAGGCAGGAAGGAGAAGGCGGCAATCCATGAGCCGCGTTTCTCCACGTAGTCGCGTGTCTTGCGGAGCCGCCGTTCCTTCACGTGCATCCAGTGGGAAATCTGCTCGATGTTACCAATGCGACCGATAAAATAGTTAAACATACTGCCCAACACATTGCCAATGGTACCACTAACGAGGGTGAGGAAGGGATCCATGCCAGTGGTGGCAATCAAGGCGGCCATGACCGCTTCGGAACTGAAGGGAACGAAGGTGCCTGCTAAGAAAGATGCCATCGCCATGCCCCAATAACCGTATTCTATGAAGAACTCATTTAGTGATTCCATGTGAGAATTAGAGGGGGATTAAAGTGGTGGCATGAAAAGGGACCCCTGTGGGTGCAAATGTGAAACCCGATGCATCCAATACATATTGTGCGGCCACCACCACCAATGCAAACAGCAGCAACACGATGTTGTAGATATGTGAGAACAGAGTGTGTGTAAGCGTGAAGAAATGTCCAAAAACAATGGCGGTGTCTATCAAGAGCAGATGCACCAACACCGAAAAGAACTGCGGAAAGAGGCATATAGTGAGCATAATGCTCCCCCCGTGCAGAATCACCACATTGTAGAGAGTTCGGATACGTGCTTTGTCAAGAAAACGATTGTGATAGAAATCAATGGCACCCGATAAGAACAGCAGCACAAGGAAGCCGAACGTGAAAAAATGGCGACCGTCCAGTTGGGAGTAGTCAAACCATTGAACTTCAAACACCGCTGACACTTGGGTGGCAAAATCAGACCAAAAACCCAATGCGAACGCAAGGCCTCCATAGAACCAGTAGGGCAGCAAAACTGCCAACAATGATGCCATGAAACACCTGAAAGAGAAGGCTCTGAGAAAACCTTGAAGAAGCCAATAGATGGGCACCAAAAACAACATCTTGGGAAAGACCAAAGAGGCAAGGGAAACCAACAGGTGGGTCATAAAAGAGAGCCGAGGATTCGGCAACTGGTAGGAAACAAACAAGGGGAAAAATGACAACAATGACAGTAATGCTACAATAGACCCTGGTTGAAACCGATGACACACCACCGTGATAGCCACCAACAAAGCATACGTGCTGCCAATCATTCGAGAGCTGACTCTGAGCAAGATATAGGCATTGTTCAATTCTGTCATAAGATAAACACCAAGTACCGCCCCCAGTGCACTAAGTCCTATTGTCCAGTACCCCTCTTGCAGGAAGGAGGGCATGAGATGCCAAAGTCCATAGTCAGCACATACATCCCCTCCCCCGTTGACAGGCACGGGCAAAAGATACCACAACCCCAAGGCAATGACACCCACAACAGGCAATGTTGCCTGACTGCTTGCTATTGTTCTCTGAAAGTGAAATCGCACGAAAGAATGGTTTTAGCGTTGAAAATGAACAAATTTACCAAATTGGGTACAAAGGTATGAAAAAAACTACAACCAAGGACTATAAAAGGAAAATTTTTCGTACCTTTGCACCGCTTTTGTACAAAAACATTCTTGATGAAGAAACTTTTTATTGAGACTTACGGCTGCCAAATGAACGTGGCGGACAGTGAGGTGATTGCGTCTGTCATGAAGATGGCAGGGTATGAGACGTGCGAATCGCTGGACGAAGCGGATGCAGTACTCCTTAATACCTGTTCGGTACGCGAGAATGCAGAGAACAAAATATACAATCGGCTGGAGGCATTCCATGCTTTGCAGAAGAAGGGACGGCGTTTCATCGTGGGAGTGGTTGGATGTATGGCAGAACGGGTGAAAGAAGGTTTGATTGAAAACCATCACGTAGATTTGGTTGCTGGTCCTGACGCTTATTTGTCTCTTCCTGAACTTTTTGCGGCTGCGGAGATAGGCGAGAAAGCCATCAACATCGAACTCAGTACGACAGAGACCTATCGGGATATCCTTCCTGAACGTGTCTGTGGGGGGCGTGTGAGCGGTTTTGTCAGTATCATGCGTGGTTGCAACAATTTCTGTCACTATTGTATAGTTCCTTACACAAGGGGGCGTGAGAGAAGTCGCGAGGTGAATAGTATCTTGAATGAGGTGAAAGACTTGCAAGAGAAAGGCTTTAAGGAGGTGACATTGTTGGGGCAGAACGTGAACAGTTACCATTATGATGAGGTCAGTTTCCCCAGATTGCTTGCCATCGTTGCCGATGCTGTTCCCAGTATGCGTATCCGTTTCACAACCTCACATCCTAAGGACATGAGTGACGAGACACTGGAAGTGATTGCTGCCCATTCCAACATCTGCCGACATATTCACTTGCCTGTACAAAGCGGTTCTGACCGTATCTTGAAACTGATGAATCGTAAATATACGCGTGAGTGGTATCTTGACCGTGTAGCAGCCATTCGTCGTATTCTTCCAGACTGTGGATTGACGACTGACATTTTTGTCGGCTACCACTCCGAGACAGAAGAAGACCATCAGTTGTCGCTCTCGTTGATGCGTGAATGTGGCTACGACTCGGCATTCATGTTCAAATACTCAGAGCGCCCTGGTACATACGCCTCCAAACACTTACCAGATGATGTGCCAGAAGAAACTAAGATTCGCCGCCTTAATGAAATGATTGCACTACAGAATCAACTTTCAGCAGAGAGTTACAAAAAGGATGTTGGCAAGTGTTTCGAGGTGCTGGTGGAGGGTGTTTCTAAACGTAGCAGGGAGCAACTTTTTGGCCGCAATCAGCAAAACAAGGTCATTGTGTTTGACCGTGGCAACCATCATATTGGTGATTTTGTTACAGTGAAAGTCCTTGAATCCAGTTCTGCAACACTTAAAGGAATAGAAGTACATGAGTAAGAATAGACATTCGTTTCTGAGCACTCAATTCATCACGGCTACCATCAGTACCACTTTGGTGTTGGTGCTTTTGGGTATCATCGTACTTTTCGTGCTGACAGCGCACAATCTTTCTAATTACGTGAAAGAAAATATCAACGTAAGTGTGCTTATCAGCGACGAATTGGACAGTTCGCAAATCCAAAAGATGGAGCATGTACTCCGACAAGCCCCCTATGCCAAAAGCGTGGAATACATCTCGAAAGAGCAGGCTTTGCAAGAGGAAATAGCCGCTCAAGGTATTGACCCCACAGAATTTATAGGTATGAATCCTTATACCGCATCCTTTGAAGTGAAAATCAATGCTGAATATGCTAATCCCGATAGCATTGGCATGGCAGTTAAAGAATTGAAGGGCAATAGTGATGTGGTGGATGTTATCTATTCTAAAGACCTCATTAAGTCCGTGAACGACAACATCCGAAAGGTCAGTGTCATCCTGCTCATCATTGCAGCATTGTTCACCTACATCTCGTTTGCCCTCATCAACAATACAGTACGTCTGACTATTTTCTCCAAACGCTTCATCATCAACACGATGAAGCTGGTGGGTGCCAGTTGGAACTTCATTCGTCGTCCTTTCTTGGCCCGAGGCTTTACTTTGGGCATCATCTCTGCCATTATCGCGGATGGGCTTCTTCTCTTTGGCTTGTATTGGCTGAAGAGCTATGAGCCACAAATCACTTCTATCATTGACCT
This sequence comes from Bacteroidaceae bacterium, assembly GCA_017448825.1. Classification (GTDB taxonomy): domain Bacteria; phylum Bacteroidota; class Bacteroidia; order Bacteroidales; family Bacteroidaceae; genus Minthosoma. The sequence goes on along the minus strand of JAFSKR010000039.1, from coordinate 42,056 downwards.
CAAAGTCGTGGCCATCGTTTCAACGGCGGTGTTCCTTTTCGGCATACTCATCACATTTGTCTGTACCTTCTTCTCTCTTAACAAATATCTGAAGATGAACAGTAACGCACTCTATTACGTATAACACTAAAAACGCACAATAATGAACAATTTTGCATTCACAAAAATTAATTACATCCTTCTTGTCGTAGGATTACTTATCATCATCTTGGGGTTCATGCTTATGGCAGGTGATGCCACTACAGAGGAGGCCTTTAATCCAGACATCTTCGGTGACAGACGCATTAAAATTGCTCCCATGGTATGTCTGTTTGGCTTCCTGTTTGAGATCGTTGCCATTCTTTGGCCATCCAAATGTAACAAGAAGGAAGTAGCCGAAAAAGTATGATGAACTCACAAACAAGGATATTAGCATGACTTGGATTCAGACCATCATCATAGCCATTGTAGAAGGACTTACAGAGTTCTTGCCTGTTTCATCTACGGGCCACATGATTATCACACAAAACTTGTTGGGGGTGGAGAGTACTGAATACGTGAAGGCATTCACTTTTATCATCCAGTTTGGTGCCATCCTTTCTGTGGTGTGCCTTTATTGGAAACGTTTCTTCCAACTTAATCAAGAACCTCTTCCAGCAGGGACATCCGCCTTCAAGCAGTTTATCCACAAATTCGATTTCTATTGGAAACTTCTGATAGCTTTCATTCCTGCCGTAGTCCTTGGACTTCTCTTCAGCGACGCCATTGATGCCATGCTGGAACGGGTGGAAGTGGTGGCTGCCATGTTGGTGATAGGTGGCATCTTCATGTTGTTCTGTGACAAAATCTTCAATAAAGGAAGCGAGGACACCCCCTTCACAGAGAAACGTGCGTTCATGGTTGGTCTCTTCCAATGTATCGCCATGATACCGGGTGTTTCGCGTTCAATGGCCACCATCGTCGGTGGTATGGCTCAAAAGATGACTCGCAAAAATGCGGCTGAGTTCTCTTTCTTCTTGGCTGTGCCCACCATGTTCGGAGCAACTGTATATAAGATGTACAAACTGCTCAAGGACGGAGGCACAGAGATGGTGATGAACAATCTCGACACACTGATTATTGGCAATGTTGTAGCCTTCGTTGTCGCTCTGCTGGCCATCAAGTTCTTCATTAGTTTTGTACAGAAATATGGCTTCCAAGCCTTTGGATGGTATCGAATCATCATTGGCGGCATTATTTTGATTCTTCTTTTCACGGGTCACGAACTCACCATCATGTAGTCTGTACCCGATGATGCTTAGAGAACAATGAATCCTCAGGCAGGTGAAATACTCGTTTTCAATAAGCCCTATCGTTGGACATCTTTCAATGTGGTGGCGAAAGTGAGGGGTGAACTCTCTCACCGCCTTGGTGTGAAAAAGCTAAAGGTGGGTCATGCAGGAACACTTGACCCCCTTGCCACGGGAGTACTCATCATCTGCACAGGCAAAAGCACAAAACTGATAGACGAGCTACAGGCACATACCAAAGAGTATGTTGCCACGATTAAGTTAGGTGCTACGACCCCTTCTTATGATATGGAAACGGCAGAAAATGCCACATATCCGACCGTACACATCACACGAGAATTGGTGGAAGAGAAACTCAAAGCTTTTATAGGGCGTATTGAACAGATTCCTCCTACCTTCTCTGCTGTGAAAGTAGATGGAAAACGTGCCTTTAAGTATGCACGGCAAGGCGAAGAGGTGGAATTGAAACCCAAGATTCTCGTTATTGACGAACTGGAATTGCTCTATTTGGGTGAGGTGAAAAACGAAATGCCAGAAGCGCACCCTATTGACCCACGTGAACGCATCAAGTACAGAAGTGAAAACCTGGCCGATTCCCATCTCTCCCTCACCATTCGCGTGGTGTGCAGCAAGGGCACCTATATCCGTGCTCTTGCACGCGACATCGGAGAAGCACTCGGTTCGGGTGCTTATCTTACGGGTCTCATCCGAACTCGCATCGGAACCTACACTTTACAAGACTGCATGGACATTGAAAAGTTCTCATCATGGCTTGACACTCAACAACTTGTCGCTATGCCTACAGATGAATAAACGTCACATACTCCCCCTAAAAACTTAAAAAATCAAAACTCAAAAACCCAATAGATGAAACTCTCACAATTTAAGTTCAAACTTCCAGAGGAGAAGATAGCACTCTATCCTCGTACTTACAATTCTGAAACGAAGTACTACAATCGCGATGAGGCCAAACTCATGGTGGTGCACAAAAAGACAGGGGAGATAGAGCATAAAACCTTCAAAGAGATTACAGACTACTTTGAAGAGGGTGATGCTTTTGTCTTCAACGACACCAAAGTATTCCCAGCCCGTCTTTATGGCAACAAGGAAAAGACAGGCGCACGTATTGAAGTATTTCTCTTGCGTGAACTCAATGAGAAACTGCGCTTGTGGGACGTGCTTGTTGACCCTGCCCGCAAGATTCGTATTGGCAACAAACTCTATTTTGGTCCCGATGAGTCACTTGTGGCTGAAGTGATTGATAATACGACTTCTCGTGGTCGTACACTTCGATTCCTTTATGATGGTCCTCACGATGTCTTCAAGAACACTCTCTATGAACTGGGAGAGGCACCTATTCCTGACGACATTCGTACACGTCGCCCTACAGAGGAAGAAGACTCTGAGATGTTCCAAAACATTTATGCGCGCCACGAAGGTGCTGTTACCGTCCCTGTGACAGGTCTTCATTTCTCTCGCGAACTCATGAAGCGTATGGAGATTATGGGTATTGAACAGGCCTTCATTACTCTCCATGCAGGTTTGGGAAATTTCCGCACCATCGATGTGGAAGACTTGACGAAACACAAAACCGACTCCGAACAGATGTTTGTCAATAAAGAGGCATGCGACATTGTCAACAAAGCCAAAGAGACTGGTCACAAAGTGTGTGCTGTGGGTACGACAACCCTTCGTGCACTTGAGACGGCAGTAGGGCCAGGTGGTTTCATTAAGGAGTTTGAAGGATGGACCAACAAGTTCATTTTCCCGCCTTATGACTTTACGGTGGCTGATGCCTTCGTAGTGAACTTCCAACCGCCACTTTCCACCATGCTGATGCTCGTTACAGCCTTTGGTGGCTATGATGTCATCATGGATGCTTACAAGGAAGCACTCAAGGAGGACTATATGTTTGGCACCTATGGTGATGCCATGCTGATTATCGACTGATGTCGAATGTCAAATGAAAAAAAGAAAAGTGAAAGATTTGTTACCGTAGTTGTTCGTAAATAGTTGGTGTACAAGTTCGGTAGCAAATTTTTCACTTTTCACTATTCACTTTTCTCCCATGTCACACATCGCATATCTCTCGCTCGGAACAAATCTTGGCGACAAGGAACAGAACCTTACGTTCGCCATCTCCGAAATAGCAAGGCGGATTGGCGTCATCAAGGCACAATCAGCTTTCCTTGCCACCGAGCCGTGGGGATTCGACAGCGAAAATGCTTTCCTCAATGCAGCGATTTGTGTCGAGACGAAACTTTCTCCTCATGCTCTGTTGCGTGAGACACAGAAGATTGAGCGAGAAATGGGACGTACACACAAGTCTGTCAATGGGGTCTATCATGACCGTATCATCGACATTGACATTCTTCTCTACGATGACCTCCACATTTACACTCCTCAACTCACAATTCCTCACCCACATATGTACGAGCGCGACTTTGTGCTCATACCCTTAAAAGAGATTATGCAATGAAAAGAATAGCACTTCTTACACTTTCCTTCTCACTTCTTCTTCCGCTTATGGCACAGAAAAAGATTTTCACCATTGACGACCTCATCCCTGGTGGTTCCACCTATTATTCCCATTCCGTTCCTGAAAACAAAGACCTTGCGTGGTGGGGTGACGAATGCATAGAGTTAAACACCGACAATTGTAAACTCGTCAACAAGAAAGATGGTAGTACCGAGACACTTGTCACCCTCGAACAAGTCAATGCCCTCTTGCAGGATGCTGGGTATAAGCCTTTCCACCACTTCTATTACACATCTTTCCCTTATGCAGACCAACCGCTCATGCTTGTAGATAACGGTAGTGAACAGACCCTCATCAACTGGAGAGAAAAGAAAATTGTGTGGCATCTTTTGCTCTCCCCTCAAGCCCTCAACACCGATTGGAATGCTAAATCGAAGTCTATGGCTTACACCATCGACCACAATCTGTTTGTCATCACTTCAGATGGCAAGAAACATCAAGTCAGCACTGACGGAAGCATCGACTTGGTGTATGGTGAAAGTGTGCACCGCGATGAGTTTGGCATCGAGAAAGGCACTTTCTGGAGTCCCAACGGTACCTTGCTTGCCTTTTATAAGATGGATCAGAGTATGGTGTCCAAGTATCCACAAGTGAATATCATGCTTCCTTCCCAAACGGAATGTGAGAATTCCCGTTGCGCGACTCTCGCTCCCGCCCCTTATCCAATGGCTGGTGAAACTTCCCATAAGGTGTATGTGGGCATCTTCAACCCTCTCACCGACAAGACCATCTATCTCAATACAGGTGACCCCACCGACCGCTACTTCACCAACATCGTTTGGTCGCCCGATGGTACCAAGCTCTACCTCATCGAACTGAACCGTGACCAAAACCACGGCTCACTCGACGAATACGATGCCACGACAGGAGAAAAGCTCCGTACCCTCTTCACGGAGGACAACGATAAATACTTCGAACCTCGTACCCCCATTCAGTTCTTGCCTTGGGACAAGACAAGGTTCATCTACCAGACACGCAAAGATGGTTATAACCACATCTATTTATATAATATAGAGGGGAAATGCCTCAAGCAACTCACGACAGGCAAGTTTGAGGTCATCGGTGTGCTGGGCTTCAACGAAGCACAGAGGACTATTTTATACACTTCTAATGAGCAAGACCCGCTCCAACAAAATGTGTATCGTGTAGATATGAAGGGCAAACGTGCCATCCTTGGCAACACAACGGGTTGGCACAATGCCACCCTGTCTGAATCAGGCAACTTCTTCATCGACAGCTATTCATCTCCGCTTATTGCCCGTCACATTGACATCGTACCGACTGCCAATGCTCAAAGGTCAACTCTGAACCTTCTCTCTGCTGCCGACCCGTGGGCGGAATACAAGAAACCAGATATCGAGGTGGGCACCATCAAGGCTGCCGATGGTGTGACAGATCTCTATTATCGCCTCATCCTTCCTACCGACTTTGATTCTACGAAGAAATACCCTGCTGTCATCTATGTCTATGGAGGGCCTCACGCTCACAACATCGATGCTACCCGTAACTGGGGTGCCCGTGGGTGGGATATCTGGATGGCACAGCAAGGTTATGTCATGTTCTGCCTTGACAATCGTGGTAGCGAACATCGCGGACTCGATTTCGAGCAAGCTACGTTCCGTAACCTTGGTGCCGAAGAGATGAAAGACCAGCTTCAAGGCGTGGAATATCTCAAAAGCCTCCCCTACGTTGATGCCACCCGTCTGGGTGTGCATGGCTGGAGTTTCGGTGGCTTCATGACCACCAGCCTTATGACTACCTATCCTGATGTATTCAAGGTGGGCGTAGCAGGAGGCCCCGTCATCGATTGGCATTTCTACGAGGTCATGTATGGAGAGCGTTATATGGACACCCCGCAAAGCAACCCAGAGGGCTACAAAAACACTTCGGTGCTCAACAAGGCGAAGAATCTAAAAGGCCGTCTCCTCGTCATCTATGGAGGAAACGACCCTGTTTGTGTTCCTCAGCATACCTTGTCTTTCATGAGGGCTTGCATTGATGCCGACACCTATCCTGACCTTTTCACCTATCCAGGCGATGAACACAATATGGTGGGTATCGACCGTGTGCACCTCCACAATATCATCACTCGATACTTCGAGGATCACTTGAAATAGTGAAAAATGAAAAGTGAAAAATTTGCTACCGTAGCTGTTCGTAAAGAGTTGGTATACAAGTACGATAGCAAATTTTTCACTTTTACTTTTAGTTTTTGGATTTCTCAATCTTGTAGGTGTAGCACAAAGCGTGTACCCTTGGTGAAGGCAGGGTCAATATCGAGGTCGCCATTCATCTTCAATGCCATCTGCTTGCAGATAGGCAATCCGAGACCATCGCCTTCTGTGAGGTCATGGATTTCGAGGAACGGCTTGAATACGTCTTCGCGCTTTTCCTCTGGGATGCCGCAACCCGTATCCGACACAAGGAACTGATGCTTGTGGGCACCACGCTTCTTGTATTCCAATGTGATGTGTCCCCCAGCTGGTGTATATTCAGTTGCATTTTCCAGCAGATGCAGCAGGATGTGTGCAACATATTCCTTATTGATGTTCGCTGTCATTTTGGGGGCTTCCACCTTCAAAATGACACCACTCTTTGCTTTGTTGCGTATCTGCTCCATCAGACCCTCACAGAATGGTGCCAGTTGCGTCTCCTCCAGTTCCACGGCATCAGTCTTGCTTTCCAGTTCTGATAAGGTCTGGATGTGGTCAGAGAATTCTTGCAAAGCTTTCACCTCTGGGGTGCGGCTATCCAGTTTTTGTAGGGTTGGGGCCAACTGAGCAGAGATATTGCTGATGAACTTTGCTTTCAGTGCGTTGTTCTCATTCAACAAATTGATGGTCTTTTTCTGCTTGCGAGTCCGGAAAATATAGCGCATCAGCACAAGAGCACCCAACACCAACGCGGCAGCTAAAATAGCCGCTAAGATGCTGAGTCCAATGATGACTGCCTGACGTGCTGTCAACGAATTGTCTTTCTCCTCAATTTCAGCTTCATTACCAGCAATCTGCTCTTTCAGCACATTTACTGTGTCTGCTAATGCCAGCGCATTGGCAGAATCCTTCCAAGCCAGATAACTCTTGTAACTCTCTGCCACCAGACTCGCATTGTTGCTCTTTCGTCCATTGGCAATCAGTGTCTTATACACCTCATCCACCCTGCCATACTCCTTGGCCGCCGTCAGCCTTCCTGCCATTTCCTTAAAGGCGGCATTGCCCTTGTCGTTTTGTCCAAAGGTGTAGTAGTAGATGGTTTTATTATAGAGAAAATCATTTTTCAAAGCTTCATCACCCGAGGCATTAGCATACTTCTCCATGTTGCCCAATTGCTCCACGATGCTGGTACTTTTCCGCATCTTCATATACATCAGGAAACGTTCCTTCGAGGTCAAATAGTGCATGGCAGCCTTGGCACTCCCCTGTCCCTTTGCCTCGATGGTTTGGTCAATACGGCGCAGCAAGTCAAACGCTTCTTTGTAGAGGTTTTCCTTGGCATAATACAGTGCATTGCCCTTCACGCCACACTCCACACCCTGTTGTACCAGTCCTTTGTTGACATAGCTTTCGAAGGCTTTGATATACAATGCACGGGCAGCAATCAGGTTGCCCTTCTCATACTCTGACTCTGCACGTTCCTGCAAGTCGTTTTTTGTGGTCTCCTGTGCATAGGTGGACACACTGGAGAACAATAAGCACAAAATTAAAACAAACCAATTTTTTCTCATTCTTTTTCAATTTATATCAATTAGAGGTATTCTTCTCACTTGCAAAGGCAATATCGGGCGAACGCAATGGAACTTGTTCCGATGGCTGAGCCACAGCCTGTTTTTTCCATTTGACAATGGTCACAATTGGATTGCAAAATTAGGAATTTATTTCATACACACCAAATTTTTTTCATATTTCTTCATATGAAAGAAACTTAAAAACTCAAAACTCAAAAAACTTGCAAATTTTTGGCGATGTGGTAACTTTTCCCTACCTTTGCCCCTCCATTCAACACGATGGCTGATAGACAAGCGAGATGTGAAGCCTATCTCATCCGCAAGTCGTCAGTCGATGTGGCAACTATAACTTTTATGAAAATGTGGTTTCTCTTTTTCACCTTATTGCCATTGGCTGGTTTGGTCTATATCGGTTGGCATGTCTGGACACTGCTGCCGCTCCATTGGATATGGAAGTTTCTCGTTATTTTGCTCGGCTTTTCCTGCTTCGGACTGCTGTTCCTCAATTTCAAGGGCAAGCTTGACACCTTCCCGCTAGTAGTGTCGCAGGTGCTCTACGAAATCGGCACATCCTCCCTCTTCGTAATGCTCTATCTCGTGATGCTCTTTCTGGTTCTCGACCTCGGTCGGTTCTGTCGAATCATTCCTCGTTCCATCCTCTATGGCAATTGGTACACAACAGCAGGCATCTTTGTGGTTCTCTTAAGCATTTTCATCTATGGTAACTATCATTATAAGCAAAAGGTACGTGTACCTTTGGAGGTGAAGACTGCTAAACCTTTGCCTAAGGCATACAAGGTCGTCATGCTGAGCGACCTCCACCTCGGCTACCACAATCCTCGCAAGGAACTTGCCCGTTGGGTGAATCTCATCAATGACGAACATCCCGACTTTATCCTCGTTGCTGGTGACATTATCGACATCAGCGTCCGTCCCCTCATTGAGGAAGATATGGCAGCAGAGTTCCGTCGCCTCCATGCCCCTATCTATGCCTGTCTGGGCAATCACGAATACTACAGCGGCGAATCCCAAGCACAGAAGTTCTATCAAGATGCTGACATCCATCTGCTCAGCGACACTTTCATCAAGATAGATAGTGCCTTAGTCATCATCGGACGAGAGGATCGCACCAACTTGCGTCGTAAGAGTGTCAAAGACTTAGTGGTACAAGTGGACACAACGCTCTTCACTATCCTGCTTGACCATCAGCCCTATGACCTCGAGCAAAGTGAACAAGCCCACGTTGATTTCCAACTCAGCGGCCACACCCATCGCGGACAAGTGTGGCCCATCTCATGGATAACCGATGCCATCTACGAATGCTCATGGGGTTCCCACCAGCGTACGGGCACCCAGTACTACGTCTCATCAGGTATTGGTATCTGGGGTGGCAAGTTTCGCATCGGCACCCAGTCGGAGTATGTTGTAGCAACCATCCAATCCATGTCCGAGCCATAAAGGAACGCCCTCGAAGCATAACGGCTCTCGCACCATAACGGGACCCTCCTCTGATTGGCACAGAGTCATGACTTTGTGCCTTTCTTATTTCTTTTCGAGGCGTTGCAAGACCTTCATAATCCCCTCTCACTTCTGCTCATCTTGAACACCACTTGCCACTTGCTTGTTACATTTTTCCCTCATTCCTTTGTCATCTCATCCTTTCTTCGTATTTTTGTAAAAAATTTGATACGAGATGACGGAAGAGAATGAATAAACAAATCAAAAACATAAACACTTATGAAAGCAATTAGTACAACGAAGGCTCCAGGGGCGATAGGCCCTTACAGCCAAGCCATTCGGGCAGGAGAGTTTGTCTATACATCAGGCCAGTTGGGGCTTGATCCAAGGACGGGTGCATTCCCTGAAGGAGGCATCAAGGAGCAGACTTGGCAGTCGCTGACGAACGTGAAGGCGATTTTAGAGGAGGCAGGACTGTCGATGGAGAATGTGGTGAAGACCACCGTGTTCATGGCCGACATGAGCGATTTTGCCGAGATGAATAATGTGTATGCTGAGTTCTTTAAGGAACCTTATCCTGCCCGTTCAGCGGTGGCTGTGAAGACATTGCCGAAGAACGCATTGGTAGAGATTGAAGTGGTGGGAGTTAAGAATTAAGAGTTAAGAACTCGTTGGCGGAATTAAATAACGTTCTTTCGCTTAATCGTATCTTTGAATCAAGAAATTTAACAAAGAGAAAAAAATGAAGAAACTGACTGTAGTGAAAGTTGGAGGTAAGATTGTGGAAGATGAAACCACGCTCCAACAACTTCTGAGGGATTTTTCTGCCATCGAAGGTGCGAAGGTGCTGGTGCATGGCGGTGGACGTTCTGCCACAAAGGTGGCGGCACAGTTGGGCATCCAGAGCACGATGATTGGTGGTAGGCGTGTGACAGATGCGGAGATGCTGAAGGTGGTGACGATGGTGTATGGTGGCTTGGTGAATAAGAACATCGTGGCACGCTTACAGGCATGTGGTATCAATGCCTTGGGACTCACAGGGGCCGACATGAACGTGATGCAGTCACATCGCCGCCCTTTGAAGAGTGTGCAGATGGAAGATGGCACGAAGCAGATGGTGGATTTTGGCTTTGTGGGCGATGTGGATGCCTGCAACGGAAGTATGCTTGCCACTTTGATTGATGAGGGTGTGGTGCCTGTCATGGCACCCTTGACGCACGACAAGCAGGGCAACTTGCTGAACACCAATGCTGACACCATCGCCGCTGAGACGGCAAAAGCATTGGCTTCCTACTTTGACGTGACCCTCATCTATAGCTTTGAGCACGCAGGTGTGCTGACTGACCCCGACGATGAAGCGTCGGTCATTCCTCACATTGATGCCGAGAGTTTCGAGCACTTGAAGGCTGATGGTACAGTGAGCGGCGGCATGATTCCTAAGATAGAAAACGCCCTTGAGGCCGTCAAAGCTGGTGTGAAACGTGTCATTATCACTAAGGCTGATGCCATTGATGGCACACAAGGAACAATTATTAGTTAAGTATGTTGGATTTTCGGCACGACATCCTTCCGCTGAAGAACATCATCTTCCGTACAGCGTTACGCATCGTCCTGAATAGGGAGGAGGCAGAGGACATCGTGCAGGATACCCTTATGAAACTTTGGGAACGACGTGATGAATTGGAGCAGGTGGTGAATCTGGAGTCGTTTGCCTTGACCGCTGCAAGAAATCTTGCCATTGACCGCAGAGGGAGAATGGAGAATCTGAACATCTCGTTTGACGAAGAGATGCATGACTGTCCCGATGAGGGGGATGGAAGCTCTGACAGTTCATTGGTGAGGAAGGAAACCCACAGTTTCATTGCTGGCATTATCAACTCATTGCCCGAGAAACAACGCGCCATCTTGCAATTGAGAGACATCGAAGGAAAAAGTTATAAAGAAATAGCAGAAGTGTTAAGTATCACAGAATCAGACGTAAAAGTGACGCTTTTCCGTGCCCGAAGTGAGATGAAAGAGAAAATTTTGCAAAAAAAGTCACTTTTCTTGTAACTTTTTCGGACTTCATCCGTCGTATGAATAGAGAGGGATGGTCAAGCGTCTCTTTTATGGCGAACATTTCAGGGACATTGGCCACCCTCTCAGATCTAAAAAAAACTCACTCAAACAATGGATTACAAGTACATCGAACAACTTATTGACAGTTATTTCGCCTGCACCACCACGTTGCAGGAGGAGCAGATACTGCGTTCGTTCTTCTCTCAGGAGGATGTACCTGGACATTTGGCTCAATATGCCGACCTTTTCCAATATGAGACAGAGGCCAAGGAAGAAACGTTGAGTGAAGATTTTGATCAACGCATGATGGCACGAATCGAGAAAGCAGATTCTGAGGTGACAACAGCCGAAGAGCAGCCTAAAGCCCGTATCGTCAAGATGACAACCCACCATTTTGCACCTTTCTTTAAGGCTGCTGCGGTGGTGGCTATGGCACTTACCATTGGGCGGGCTGTCGAACATGCCATTGGTGAACATACGGCCGAGGAAAATAGTGATATCATCGCTGTTGACCCCTACATCAAGACTGGCGATGTGCAGCAAGCCATTCGTATCAAAGATGTGAGCCAGGCTGAAATGAAAGCAACCAATGACTCCATCATCAACGTGGCACCTCCTGAGGAAGTACAGTAGGAGGCTGAAAGAAAGGAATTTTGCTTTTACATCTTTATAAACAATTAATGCTTAACTAAACCAAATCATCGGAGGCAAGCTGGGAAGCTCCCTCCGCGCCCCAAAATGCAATTAGCATTGGAGGCAATCTATTTGGGCAAGGCCCAATTCTCTTTAAAACCAACTTCGTGCTTACGGGCACGAAAAAAAGAGGCGCTTCACATAGGAGTGCCTCTTTTTTGTTTTTAAACTTTCCGCCTTTCAGCACCACCAATAAAGGTGGAAATATGGGAGGGATGTCTTGACGAAATGAATTATAAGTTCACTTCCACTTCGACGGGGCAATGGTCGCTGCCCATGATTTCTGTATGTATCTTGGCAGATTGGAGTTGAGGTTGGAGGCGATTGGAGCAGAGCCAATAATCTATACGCCAACCCGTGTTCTTTTCACGGGCATGAAAACGGTAACTCCACCATGAATAGATGTTGGGTGTGTCTGGGTAGAAGTGACGGAAAGTGTCAGTGAAACCTGCCTGAAGGAGATTCGTGAATTTGGCACGTTCTTCATCAGTGAAACCCGCATTGAAGTGGTTGGTCTTAGGATTCTTGATATCTATCTCTTCATGCGCCACGTTCATGTCGCCACAAATCAGCACGGGCTTCTGATTGTCGAGGCGTTCAAGATAGTGACGGAAAGCATCGTCCCATGTCATACGTTGGTTAAGGCGCTTGAGCCCGTCTTGAGAGTTGGGGGTATAAACGGTGACCACATAGAAAGTGGGGTATTCCAAGGTGATGACGCGCCCCTCGGTGTTCATGTCGAGCCAGCCGTTGTCAGGGAGGGAGGAGATGATATCCTCGGGTAAACCAAGGACGACAGAGAGGGGCGTGTGTTTGGTGTAGATGGCTGTGCCCGAATAGCCTTTTTTATCGGCATAGTTCCAGTAGGACAGGTAGCCAGGGAAGGCCAAATCAAGTTGCCCTGCCTGCATCTTAGTTTCTTGCAGACAAAAGAAATCCGCGTCGAGCGTGGCAAAGGTCTCAGAGAAACCCTTGCCACACACGGCGCGGAGTCCGTTAACATTCCAAGAAATGAATCTCATTATTTTGTATATTTACTGAAATCTACCTTGTGCATGTCGCCCTCCTTGATGAAGGTGTCGTGGAAAGCGTGAGTGGCAGCAAGATTGTGCCATGATTGCCCCTTCTGCGAAATTTTGAGATAGTCCCAAAGGAGCTGTTTGTAGTCGGGATGTGCGCAGTTTTCGATAATGGCATGAGCACGCTGGATTGGGCTCTTTCCGCGCAGGTCGGCTACACCTTGCTCTGTCACAATGATATTTACGTCGTGTTCAGTGTGGTCAATATGGCTACAGAAAGGCACGATAGCTGAAATGGCACCATCCTTTGCCACCGATGAGCAAGTGAAGATGCTGAGGAAGGCATTACGCTCGAAGTCGCCCGAACCGCCGATGCCGTTCATCATCTTGGTTCCACAAATTTGGGTGGAGTTGGCATGTCCGTAAAGATCCACTTCAATAGCCGTATTGATGGCGATAAGGCCAAGACGACGAATCACCTCTGCATTGTTGGAAATTTCGGAAGGACGAAGCACAAGTTTGTCCTTGAAGAAGTCTATGTTGTCGTAGATACTGAGGAGGTGGTCATTCGTCACTGTGAGAGAACAGGTAGATGCGCACTTCACGCGCTCTTGGAACATGAGGTCAACAATGGCATTCTGTAGCACTTCTGTATAGACTTCCATAGCAGGCATATCGGGGTTGGAGCCGAGGGCAAAGAGAATGGCATTGGCCGTTGTGCCCACACCGCTTTGGAAAGGAAGGAACCCCGGAGGAATAATGCCACGCTTCTTCTCGTTCATCAAGAAGTTTGCCACATTTTCACCAATCTTGTCAGTGATAGGATCTGCCTCTTTGAAGGAACGTGCTTCGTCGGGAAGGTTGCATTCCACAACGCCGACCACTTTTTTCGGGTCAAGTTGGAGGTAAGGTGTACCTGCACGGTCGGTCACTTTTTCAATAGGGATGGGCTTGCGATAAGGGGGATCAAGTGGCTCATATACATCGTGAATTCCGATAGACTTGGGAGAGTGGAACGCATTCAGTTCGAGAATGATGCCTTTCTTTGCCAAACGAGCTACTGTGGGAGAGATACCACCTGCAGCGGTGAGATAGACCTTGCCATCTTCTTCAATGGCGCAGACTTCGAGAATCGCCCAGTCCACATCGCCCAAGAAACCATAGCGGAGGTCTTGTGCCATCATGCCGAGATGGATGTCGTTGTACGCAATCTCTCCTGCATTCACATGCTTGCGGAAGGTCGAGTTTGTAGTGTAGGGAGCACGGTAACGAATGGCCTGTTCGTCAGAGAGAACACCATCGCAGGACTGTCCTGTGGAAGCACCTGTGAAGATTCCTATTTGATAGGGGCGTCCTGCTTCATGTTCAGTGTGTGCTATTTTTGCAATTTCTGCAGTTACTGCTTTGGGGGTACCAGCAGGAGTAAATCCTGATAGACCAATGTTGTCACCATTTTTAATAAGTGCTGCAGCCTCTGCAGCCGTAATTCTTGTAAATGCCATAGTTCTTTATTTTACACAAATCTGATAATTTTGTGCAAAAGTAGAGATTTTATTTGGTTTGACAAAAAAAGTGGCACAAAAACTGTTGTTCTGTGCCACTTTTATATAATATATGTATAGATTCCTTCTATCTTTTGTGTGGTGTGGTGCACAATTGGCAACTGACACCAATTTACTTGACGGGGTCGAAATCGTCTTCCAGCTCTTTCTTGTTCTTAGGTTCATAGATGACCTTGTTAGCCCCACTGGTGATTTGTATATACTCTGGGTGCTCTTGGGCGAAGTTGTCAATGTAGCGGATGCGCTTTTGGTCGTAAATTTCACTGACAGCAATGAGGATGCCGGTCTCTTCCACATCACCAAAACCGTAATTGATGGCGGTGCCGAACATCTTCATCGTAGGTGATAAGCCCATATAGGCATTGACGAGCGGTGGAATGTTATAGCCAAGTGCTCTTACTTCGTGATTAAGAATCTTATAGTCATCTTTGAAAGATTCTTTACAGAAAAGCTCTTCGAACTCTTTGGGGTCATGTTCCAGTTCGAGTGGCTTGGTGGGGATGACCAGCCCTTCTTTGTCGCCAAAGTGTTTACGAAGGAAATAGAGAATCATGTCACGTCCCTTACGGTTATAACTGGGATACATGGTCATTTTCCCAAAGAAATACCTGCATCCTGGCATGATGACAGCCAATGCACCGAGTCCGTCCCACAGGTTGTCAAGGGCAAAGATGGATTTGTAGTCAGAACGAGTGGATTGGTATTCGAGTGTGACGAAAGAACGTCCCAACTCAATGGTGTAGGGCAAGTATTCTTGGATGAACTTTTCGGAGAAATGGAACATGTGGCTGGTGGCAAGGATGGGTTGTCCTTTCTGATCAAACTGGATGTCTGGTCCGAGGATGTAGCGATAGCCACCGATAATTTCTTGTGCTTCAGGGTTCCACACGATGAGTTGTTTGTAGGGGTTCTCCATCGTGTCAAATTCGTCGAGGTCGCAATCTAAGCCGGTACCACCACCCGCTGCACGGAAGGCCACCTCGCGAAGTCGACCAATTTCGCGCACAACATTCGGAGAGTCTTGCCAAGTGATGACATACACCTCATTGTTGCTCTTGCTGGTCATTCGCAAGCGCTTGTCTTCTGTCAGTTCCGCTTTCAGCACCTCTTTAGGAATAGGTGCGATAATCTCTGCTTCCATTCTATAGGTATTCTTTTAGTTTTCTTTAGTTGTTGGGGCATAAGTCATAAACTTTTTCTTTCACCCATTGCGCCCATTCGTGAGGCGTCTTGGACTTATCGAAAGTCTGCCAGGGGATGGGCTCACCAAATGTGACGGTGAAAGTCTTCCCTTGATTCTTGTACATCTCATCGGCCAGATATAGCATGGCGAAGTTGAACTTCAAATGTAGCCGCTTGCACCAACGCGCGATGTTGTAGAACTTGTCAGAGTTTTGCCCTGAGAAGTGAACGGGGATGACATCTCGCTGATATTGAACCGTTTTGGTGATGAAAGTCTTCTTCCATTCCAAGTCCTTGATGGTTCCATCCTCTCCTTTCCTTGAGCAAAGTCCCGCAGGAAACATCACCACATTCTTTTTTGACTGAAATGCAGCTTCCACCATCTTGGGGAAGTTACGGCTGTTGCGTCCTGTCTTATTGATAGGTACACAGAGCGGTGCCAAGCCCTTAAGGTTCATCAGGAGGTCGTTAACAAGATAGACCATTTGGCTGTCATACTTGTGGCAGATGATAGACCCCAATGCGATACCATCTTGCCCGCCCAAAGGATGGTTGCTGACGATGGTGAAGTAGCGACCGTCTTCATTGGTTGGCAAGGGCTCCAGTCCTTCTTGGAGAACACCTCCGATGTTGGTCTGTACGTAGGTCTTGCAGTTGAGGTAGTTTAGACACCCATCCAGCCATTCCACGCCAACTTGCCCTTTCCCTTCTCCACACAAATGGATGTTCATCCAATCTTGATGGATAATGTTCTTCAGCCATGCGACCACAAAGGACGGAACGAACTTGGCTTTATCACCCAGTTTATCCCGTAACACTTTGTCTATATCCACCTTGAAATCTTCTCCTTCTATAGCCATAACTGTGAAATGTGGTGCAAAATTATTAAATCTTTTTTGTTTTTTAATAAAAAATGTGAACTTTTCATGAGTTTAGTAGAAAAAAGTCGTAACTTTGCAGTCATAAATAATTCAAAAAGCCCCAATTCCGACATTATGAAGGTGTTATGTAACGTTAACCCGAAGTGTCAGAATGGTCGCGAAGGAAGGGGGCGGCAGATAAAATATAACTTAATGATATGAAACGATTCTTATTAGCAACCGCTCTTTGTTTTTCTGTGGTTATTGGAGCTTTTGCCCAGATGACAGATTCTCAGGTGATTAATTTCATCAGAAACAGGGCAAACGCTGGAGCGAGCCAAGCGCAAATTACAACACAACTGATGCAACGTGGTGTGGAAGTCGAGCAGATTCGCCGTCTCCGTAATCAGTATGATTCCCAAGTGAACGAACGTGGAATGTCTGGTGCGTCTGAAGGTTCGGTATCTGTGGCGACAGAACGCATGAAAGGTAATACTGATGGCACTACATCGCAAGAACTCACCACTGCTCGTCGTGGTACGACTGGAGAGGTGTATGCTGATGCCGCAGAAGAGCATGCAGAAGTGGAACGCGATGTGAAAGCGACCCAAAACGTCCAAGGTGAAACCGCTGGTAAAAGGGTGTTTGGACACGATGTCTTTCGCCGGCAAGGTGTGAATACCAATACCCCTGTTCCCCAAAATTATGTATTAGGAACGGGTGACCAGTTGGTGATTGATATTTACGGGGCTTCTCAGAAAACCTTGGTTCATACGATTTCGCCCGAAGGTACGATTACCGTTGCAGGGGTGGGACCTGTGCATGTGAGTGGGCTTACTGTGGAACAGGCTCAGAGCAAGATTAAGGCGACGGTGGGTTCTCACTATTCGGGCTCCAGCGTTCGTCTGACCGTGGGGAACACTCGTTCCATTATGGTGAATATTATGGGTGAGGTGAACAGCCCAGGCACCTATAATTTGTCAGCTTTTACTTCAGTCTTCCATGCACTCTATGCAGCAGGTGGTGTGAAGCCACTGGGTACTTTGCGTAATATTAAGGTGTATAGAGGGGGAAGATTGGTGACAGTGGTCGATGTTTATGAATATGTGTTGAGAGGTCGATTGGCTGGCAATATCAATTTGCAAGACAATGATGTCATACAGGTTGACCCTTACGAGTGTTTGGTGGGTATCACGGGTAATGTGAAACGACCGATGTTTTATGAGATGCGTCGCAACGAGAGTGTTGGCACTCTGTTGGAATTTGCGGGTGGCTTTACGGGTGATGCTTACAAAAAGTCTGTGCGTCTTGTCCGCCAAACGGGCGATTTCTATACGGTGCACAATATTGACGAGTTCGACATGAATACCTTTACGGTGGACGATGGCGATGCTGTGTCAGTAGATGCCATTTTGAATCGTTATGAGAATATGGTCGAAATCAAGGGTGCTGTGTTCCGTCCAGGTCAGTTTAACCTCAACAGCGACGTTTGTTCGGTGAGGAGCCTTGTTCAGGCTGCTGCAGGCTTGACGGAAGATGCGTTCGCCCAGCACGCGATTATCCATCGATTGAAGGCCGACCGTTCTTTGGAGGTTCTTCCTGTCGATGTACAAGGCATCATGGATGGTCGTGTGGCAGATGTTCCCTTACAGAACGAAGATATCGTTTTCATCCCGACTCAGGAGGAACTTCGCAAGGAGCGTTGGTTTATGGTGACAGGAGAAGTGATGACGCCAGGTCGCTATGAGTTTGCGGATAATACCACCATCGAAGACCTGATTGTGATGGCTGGTGGTTTGCGTGATGGAGCATCGTTGGCGCGTGTGGATGTGAGTCGCCGTATCAATGACCCCTATTCTATTGAGAAGGGTGATAAAATGGCAGAAACGTTTAGGTTTGACATCAAAGATGGTTTACTCATCAAGGAGGGAAGAGACTTTACGCTTCAGCCATACGATGTGGTGCATGTACGCCGCAGCCCTGGTTATGTGATGCCGAGGAACATCAGAGTGACAGGTGAGGTGAATTATGAAGGTTCTTTCACGTTGGAGAAGAGAAACCTGCGTTTGACGGATGCTATTCAGATGGCGGGCGGTATATCGAAAGATGCTTATACGAAGGGTGCCCGTTTGATACGTACCATGAATTCAGAGGAACGTATGCGTAAGCAGTCCACCCTGGAAGCCATCCGAGAGACGCTGACGGCGAAAGATTCCATTGCATGGAGTAAAATGGAGATGGATAACACCTATTCTGTGGGCATTGATTTGGAGAAGGCCTTGAAGGAACCAGGTGGTCTGTATGATATAGTGTTGCGCGAAGGTGACCATATCGATGTTCCCGAATACAACGGAACTGTTCGTGTATCGGGTGATGTACATTTCCCAAACACGGTGACGTATGTGGATGGGAAGCATACGAAATGGTACATCAACAACGCGGGTGGATATGCTGAAACCGCCAAGAAAAAGAAGGCATTCATTGTGTATCAAAATGGTATGATGAGTCGTCTTGGCAAACATACGGAGATTGAGCCAGGTAGCGAGATAGTTGTTCCGAGCAAGAAGCAGAAGCACTTCTGGGACCTCTCGACATGGATGAGTGTGGGAACGTCGGTTGCATCTTTGGCATCAATGATTACTTCAATGACTTATCTGATTACAAAATAGATTAGACATGGATGAAAAAAAGCAGTATATAGAACCTCAAGAAGAGGAAGAAGAGAGCCATATTGACTTCGGACAATTGTTCCAAACTTTGCTGAAGCATAAGAGACGGTATTACAAAGTGTTGTCCATCGCTTTTGTCGTGGCTTGTGTCTGTGCCCTGTCATTGCCCAAAACTTATACTTGTGAGGTTATTCTTGCTCCAGAGTTATCCACGACGCGTAGCAGTGGTTCTCTTAGTTCACTTGCTGCCCAGTTCGGCATGAAGATGGGTGCCAAGACGACAGGTAATTCAGAAGCTTTGTACCCCACACTGTATCCCGAGTTGATTAACTCTTCAGATTTTAAGGTCAGTCTCTTCAATGTGCCTGTTCACAAGAAAGACAGTACCCGTATCATGACCTATTATGATTACTTGAAGGATGAGCAGAAGCATCCTTGGTGGAGTGTTGCCATTGGAAGTACGATAGGTTCCCTCGTATCATTATTCGTCGAGGAAGATTCAACAGAGCTGAAGAAGACCATCGATCCGTTCCAATTGACGAAAGCCCAAGCGCGTATTGTGAAGATGTTGGAGAAAAAGGTGGTGTGTGATGTGGATGACAAGACGCTGGTGATAACCATTGATGTGACCGACCAAGACCCGCTTATTTGTGCCACCATGGCAGACTCCGTGCAGGCTCGTTTGCAAGACTTTATTACAGACTATCGAACAAAGAAGGCGCGTATAGATTATGAGTACAATCTTCGTCAGGAGGTTGAGGCAAAACAGCGTTATGATGAGGCGCGTAGAGCATACTCCGACTATGCAGATGCCAATCAGGATATGGTGCTGCAAAGTGCGCGAACGAAGCTGATAGACTTGGAGAATGAGATGCAGTTGAAGTATAATCGCTATAATACAGTTGCACAGGCCGTGATGGCGGCAGAAGCGAAGGTGCAGGAAGAGACTCCATCTTTCACAACATTGCAAAGGGCAACGGTTCCTGTGAAAAAATCGGGTCCCCCGCGCATCAAGATAGTACTTGTCTTCCTCTTTGTCGCCTTCTTGGGTACTTCTGTATGGATTCTTTATAAGGAAGACCAGTTGAAACCTCTTCTCGGACTCTCGTAAGTTCGTTGACATCATAAACCTCGCCTATGTTTTCTCTCTTCAATACCAAAAAGAAGCTTCTTAGCACAGGCATCCTCAAAGGCGCAACGGATTGGCACAGCCACATTCTGCCAGGCGTTGACGATGGAATCCCCCGCATGGAGGATGCTCTTGCTGTGTTGGAGTATTATGAAGAGATAGGCATTAATGAGGTGTGGTTGACTCCTCACATCATGGAGGATATTCCCAATACGACGGAAGAGCTTCGCGCACGCTATGCAGAACTGACGGAAGCCTACAGCGGTTCCGTGAAGTTGAATCTGGCAGCAGAGAATATGCTGGATAATTTGTTTGATGAACGTTTTGCAGCAAAGGACCTTTTGCCTATAGGGCCCATGGGCGACCATCTGCTGGTGGAGACTTCTTACTTTCAACCTCCTATCAACCTATATGGTACCCTGAAGGCGATTCGAGAAGCGGGCTTTCAACCTATCCTTGCCCATCCAGAGCGGTATCAGTACATGGAAGAGAAAGACTATGAATATCTGGTTTCAAGAAACGTGAAGCTCCAGATGAACCTTGTTTCGCTGGCTGGAGGATATGGAAAGGTTGCCCAGGAAAAAGCGCGGACATTGTTGGCGAAAGGCTATTACAGTTTCTTTGGTTCAGACCTTCATCGGTTGAATCATTTTAAGGAGGCCGTCAACGCGAATGCCTTGAGGAAAGAAAGCGTGGAGCAACTCCCAGGCATACAGAATTTTATCTCTTAGCGTTTTTCATAAAACCCATATAAAGACATCGGGGAAGACCATATAGGTCTTCCCCGATGTCTTATCATTCCATTCCCCGTAGTGATTGTAAACACATAAGGGCACCTCATTATTTGATAACGAGATGCCCTTTTGTGTTGTTTTGTGACAATGCTGATTAGTTGATAGCGTTGTCGAGGTCAGCTCCAGCCTTGAACTTGGCAACCTTCTTTGCAGCGATGGTGATAGGAGCCTTAGTGGCAGGGTTGATGCCCTGGCGCTCTGGACGCTCTGCAACGGCGAATGTACCGAAACCTACGAGTGAAACCTTGTCACCAGCCTTGAGTGCATCGGCGATTGCTTCAATGGTTGCGTCAAGTGCCTTCTTTGCATCTGACTTGCTCAGTCCTGCCTTTGCAGCGATAGAGCTAACGAGTTCTGTCTTGTTCATAAAAGCGTGAATAATTTAGGTTTATATAAAATTTAGTTGTTTTGGTAACTGTAATTAGCGTGTATTTGTCAAGTGACTACGGTTCAAATGGATGTCTTTGCCCGCAGTTTCGTTGCAAAGATATGAGATATATTTTCTAAAACAAACATTTTTGGCAAAAAAAAGTTGAAAAAAGTGAAAAAAAGCCTCATTTCCGCCTGTTTTGCCCTTAAATAGGAAGAAAAACCCTAATTTTGCAGTCGATAAAAGCAATGTACGATGTGTGATGTACGATGGATGACAAACCATCTGGCCAGCAAGCATCGCGTTAGCCCCATTGTGCGTCGTCCGTCATGAATAGTAAATATAAATATTTGTATAGAAGTGTATGAGAATGACTCCTGCCGTAAAGGTTATACTGATTGTCAATATAGTATTCTATGTTCTTACCTATTGGATAACACCATTGTTCCCACTTGATGGGCACTCCGACTGGTTCCTTAATTTCAATGCTCTCCATCCAATTGGAACAGGGCGTTTTGCCCTTCACCAATATATCACCTATATGTTTATGCATGGTGGATGGTGGCACCTGTTTTTCAATATGTGGTCTTTGATGATTTTTGGCAATGCCGTTGAACAACAGGTCAGCACGAAGCGTTTTGTTTACTATTATCTTCTATGTGGTGTGGGTAGTGCGTTGATTAACCAGTTGTGTACACTGATGGGGATTATTTATCCTGCTCAATTAGTAGGTGCATCAGGTGCTATTTATGGCGTGATGGCTGCTGCGGCTTTCTTCTTCCCCAATGCAAAATTGTTCATTATCCCGATTCCTTTCCCCATCAAGTTGAAGTATTTGGTCGGGTTCTACACGCTGGTGGAGATGTTTCTGGGCATCACGTCCGTTGACGGTGTGGCTCATTTCGCCCATCTTGGCGGCATTCTGGTGGGAATCGTTATCCTGTTCCTGTGGAGAGCGCAGGAGAAGAAGCGCTCAAGAGGGGACATGGGCAATTACTGGACAACTTCCACGGGGTATAATACTCACTATGACAAGGAGGAAGGATGGTGGGACAAGGTGAAAAAGTTCTTTGTAGGGAAACGCCAACCCAAGATGCGTGTGACGAATGTGAGAGAAACGAATTATGAGGATCATGCCTACAATGAGCGGAAGCGTCAGGAGAGTGATGAGATAGACAAGATATTGGATAAAATCCGTAAGAATGGTTATCAGAACCTTTCTGACATCGAGAAGGCTACCCTGTTTAACGCCAGTAAACGGATGAGGGGAGAGGAATGAAACTGTTGAAGACCATCCCGCTAATTCTTTTCATTGCCATTAATCTGTTCGTGATAGTGGCAATGAATTTTTGTGCTTATACATCATGTTTGCCGCCACAGCATCATGCCCACCTGTCATACTTTGGATTGATGTTCCCTGTGTTCTTGGTTTCCGATGCCGTGTTTGTGGTGTTTTGGTTGATTTTTAAGTGGCGATTGACGGTCTTGCCGCTGATGGGTATGCTGTTGTGTGCGGATAGTGTGAGGGCGTATTTCCCGTTGAATGTGCCTACTGATGTCCCGAGCGGAAGCATAAAGATCTTGTCGTACAACGTGATGGCCTTCGGCAAAGACACCAGTGACGAATGGGGTAAGAATAACATCATGAACTATCTGATGGCGAGTGGGGCAGATGTCATCTGTTTACAGGAAGCCAGAAAAAGTCTGATAGATGCCTGCATCGATAGTGTCAAAACGCTGTACCCCTATTATAAGTTGGAACTGAGAGCGGACAATTATATGATTTGTTTCTCCAAATTCCCGATAGATTCTATTGCAATGATAGATTATCCGACGGAAACAAACTACTCTTTTGTGTACAATATCATGGTGGGGGAAGACACCTTGATGTTGATAAACAACCATCTGGAGTCATACCGATTGAGTCCAGAAGACAAGGAAGATTACAAGTCTATCATTCAGAATTATAGGCATCCGGAACAGAATGGGTCGGAGATGAAGTACATGAATTTGACGGGGAAATTGGCTGAGCATGATTCTATTCGTGGGATGCAGACGGATTCGGTCGCAGCATTTGTGGAGAGGCACGAAGGATGTTATATCGTGACGTGTGGAGACTTTAACGCCTCGCCGATTTCCTATACGCACCACCGTTTGACCCAGTGCCTGGACGATGCTTATACTCGGACAGGGAACGGAGCAGGTACAAGTTACAATCGCAGTGGGATGTATTTCCGTCTTGACCATATTTTTGTAACTCCAAACATCATGGCTTACGGTGCGAGAGTGGACAAGTCGATAGATGAAAGCGACCATTATCCTATATATTGTTATATCAAATTGGGCGAAAAGTGACATCTAAGAGCTTTCATGTGAAGATTTTTCATGTGTTTTTCTTCCTTTTTGTAAAAAAATGTCTAACTTTGCACCTTGAATTGCCTTGAACTCTCCGCGTTATTATATATTAAAGATGTGTCGTGGGTGGTGTTTTGGGCTTTTTGTGGGCTTTACCAAAGCACTCTGACAAGAAGAAATAATAACAACAATCAAAATAATTTAACAATTCAACAAAATGCAAAACAAAGGATTTGTAAAGTTTTTAGCAGTGGCGTTGACCCTCATCTGCCTCTTCTATCTTTCATTCTCTGTCGCCACCAAGTATGTGGAAGACAAAGCAGCAAAGATGGACGAGCAGCAGGCTGAGTTGTACTTGGACTCGTTGAACACGACTCCATTCTACTTGGGTAGCTACACTCTGAAGGATTGTCGCGAAACGGCCATCGGTTTGGGTCTTGACCTGAAAGGTGGTATGAACGTCATCCTCGAAGTGAGCGTGCCTGAAGTGGTAAAGACGTTGGCGGACCACAAAACTGACGAAGCATTCCTCAAGTCTGTTGACGAAGCAGCTAAGGAAGCACAGGAAAGTCAGAGCGATTTCATCACACTTTTTGTCAGTGCCTATAAAAAGAATGCGCCGGGTAAGCCGCTTGCGACTATCTTCGCCACCCAGCAGCTGAAGGGCAAGGTGAACACGAACAGCAGCGACGCTGATGTGGAGAAAGTTCTCCGTCAGAGCGTGGAAGAGGCTGTTGACAACTCGTTCAACGTGCTTCGTACGCGTATCGACCGTTTCGGTGTGGTTCAACCTAACATTCAGAAAATTGAAGGTCAGAGCGGACGCATCATGGTGGAACTCCCTGGTATCAAGGAGCCAGAGCGTGTGCGTAAACTTCTTCAGGGTAGCGCGAACCTTGAGTTTTGGGAGACCTACGACGCACCTCAGGTGGCTCCTTATCTCTCTCAACTCAATGCAGCATTGCGCAACGGTGGCACAGTTGAAGAAGGAACTGACTCTGTGGCTGCCGATACAGCAGCTGTGGCAGAGCAGCTGGATTCCGTCAAGAGCAGTGCTGCCAGCGTTCTTGCTCAGGTGAAGAACGTGGAAGAGGGTGCTGCCGCCAAGACGTCGAAAGCGACCGAGGAGGCAAAGAAGGAGAACCCTCTCTTTGCTATGCTCCAGCCAACAGGTGCCCAGCGTGGTTGTATGGTTGGTATTGCTCAAGCTCTTGATACTGCTGAAATCAATGCTTTGCTTAACTCAGAAGTTGCAAAGCAGATTTTCCCCGCCGACCTCTCTTTGAAGTGGGGCGTGAAATCGATGGATAAGGCAGGCAAGATTTTTGAATTGTATGCTATCCGTACAACTGGTCCTAACGGTCGTGCTCCTCTGGAGGGTGAAGTGGTGACCGAGGCAAAGGACGAGTTCGACCAGTATGGCAACGCTATCGTTACCATGAAGATGAACACCGAAGGTGCTCGTAAGTGGGCAGCACTCACAGAGGCAAACGTAAACCACTGTGTGGCAGTCGTTCTCGATAACCTCGTGTATAGTGCTCCTAACGTGATGAACAAGATTGATGGTGGTAACACCCAAATCTCTGGTAGTTTCACCACCACTGAGACCAAGGACTTGGCCAATGTGCTTCAGTCTGGTAAGATGCCTGCTCCAGCAAGCATCATTCAGGAAGACATTGTAGGTCCTACCCTCGGTGCTCAGTCCATCAAGGCTGGTTTCATCTCTTGTATCGTCGCTTTCATCGTGCTGATGTTCTATATGGTGCTGATGTATGGTGTGCGTGAAGGTATGGTGGCTAACTGCGCCCTCATGCTTAACTTCTTCTTCTCTTTCGGTATCCTCACTTCACTGGGTGCCGCACTCACCATGTCTGGTATTGCCGGTATGGTGCTCACCCTTGGTATGGCGGTCGATGCTAACGTGCTCATCTATGAGCGTACGAAAGAAGAGAGACGTGCAGGTAAGAACATCAGTGCCGCTGTTGCAGCAGGTTACAGTAACGCTTTCTCTGCCATCTTCGACTCGAACGTGACAACTATCCTCACAGGTATCATTCTCTATAATTTCGGTACAGGTCCTATCAAGGGCTTCGCCACCACACTGATGATTGGTATCATCTGTTCGTTCTTCACGGCTGTATGGTTGACCCGTATCGCCTACGAGCATTTCCTCAACCGTGGCAAGTGGCAAGACTTGAAGTTCACCACTAAGTTCTCTCAGAACATGATGAAGGACACCAAGTACAACTTCATGGGTAACTACAAGAAGTCGTTCATCGGCTTCGGTGCAGCTCTTGTGGTGGTGCTTATCAGCTTCGCCGTTCGTGGTTTGAGTCAGTCGATTGACTTCACGGGTGGTCGCAACTACAAGATAGAGTTTGTGAAGCAGGTTGAGCCAGAGGATGTAAAGGCTGCTATCGTGAAGCAGTTTGAGGCTAACAACAAAAACGACGAGGCCATCAACGTAACAGTTATTGCACTGGGTACTGAAGGCAACAACATCCGTGTGTCAACTAACTTCAATATCGCTGACAACAGTTCAGAGGCTGATGCTCAGATAGAGTCTCTCCTCTATCAGGCATTTGTCGATGGTGGTATGGTGGACGCATCGGTTTCAGAAGAGGCTTTCCTTGACCGCGACAACCGTACAGGTGGTTCCATTGTTTCTTCTCAGAAGGTGGGTCCTGCCATTGCATCCGATATTTTGAGAGGTGCCGTTCTGTCGGTGCTCTTCGCTATCGTAGTCATCTTCGTTTATATCCTCGTTCGCTTCCGCAACGTGGCTTACTCGGTGGGCTCTATTGTAGCTTTGACGCTCGATACCGTGCTCGTTATCGGTATGTTCTCCCTCTGCTACGGTTGGATTGGCTTCTCGCTTGAGGTTGACCAGACGTTTATCGGTGCCATCTTGACGGTGATTGGTTACTCTATCAACGATAAGGTGGTCATCTTCGACCGTATTCGTGAGGTCTTCCGTAACTTCCCGAAGCGTGACCGTCAACGCGTCTTCAATGATGCCTTGAACAGCACCCTCGCACGTACCATCAATACTTCGGTATCTACGTTCATCGTGCTGCTTGTCATCTTCGTGTTGGGTGGCGATAGCATCCGTGCCTTCGCCTTCGCCATGATGCTTGGTGTCATCATAGGTACCAGCTCATCCCTCTTCATCGCTGCTCCTACAGCATACCTTGTCATGGGTGCTCGCATTAAGGAAGCAGAAGAAGAGACGACTCCTGCAAAGGCATAACACATTCATTTATATGGGGCAGCAACATCACGTTGCTGCCCTAATTTCTTAAAAACAACACAAAATTATGACAAAGATTCGTGCAGCCATCGTCGGTTATGGCAATATCGGTAAGTACACACTCGAAGCTATCGAGGCTTCACAGGACATGGAGTGTGTGGGCATCGTGCGTCGCAATGGCGACCAGAACAAGCCGGAAGAACTTGCGAACTATCCTGTGGTAAAGGACATCAAGGAGCTGAAGGACGTGCAGGTGGCCATCCTCGCCACCCCCACTCGTAAGGTGGAAGAATATGCCAAGCAGTGCCTCGCCCTTGGCATCAATACGGTCGATTCTTTCGATATCCACACCAAAATCGTTGACCTCCGTCGTTCCTTGGATGCAGTGGCTAAAGCCAACAATGCCGTCAGCATTATTTCGGCAGGTTGGGACCCCGGGTCTGACTCCATCGTGCGTTCTCTCATGGAGAGCCTTGCTCCCAAGGGTGTCAGCTACACCAACTTCGGTCCAGGCCGTTCGATGGGACACTCCGTAGCAGTGCGTGCTATCGACGGTGTGAAGGATGCGCTCTCCATGACTATCCCCGTGGGTACAGGCATTCATCGCCGTATGGTGTATGTGGAGTTGGAAGAAGGCGCAGACTTCAAGACGGTTGAGGCAGCCATCAAGGCCGACCCCTACTTCGTCAACGACGAGACTCACGTGCAGCAGGTGCCTTGTGTTGATGCGCTCAACGATGTAGGACACGGTGTCAACCTCGTTCGCAAGGGTGTTTCGGGCAAGACCCACAACCAGCTCTTCGAATTCGACATGAAGATAAACAACC
The DNA here is from genome assembly GCA_017448825.1 of Bacteroidaceae bacterium. GTDB lineage: Bacteria > Bacteroidota > Bacteroidia > Bacteroidales > Bacteroidaceae > Minthosoma. Next base: position 14,299 of record JAFSKR010000039.1, on the reverse strand, counting down.
CAGCCCTTACGGCTCAAGTGCTTGTCAATGTGGCGCGTGCCTCTCTCAAGCAACAGCCAGGTGCCTACACCATGATTGAGATACCTGTCATCGACATGCTTTGTGGTGATAAGGAAGAGCTTATCCGTCATCTCGTGTAAACTTCATCATTGTCTGTCATTCCTTGTTAAAAGAGCAGGCAACAGGTTAAAAATGATGGATAGATATAAAAAAGGGGCGAAATGTTTCGCCCCTTTTTTAATTTGTGTTATCTTTGCAACGAATATAACATCATGAGACCATGCAAAGAAGAAGTTTTCTATGGATGTCGTTAATAGTGACTGCAATGCTTGTATTGATGTCATGCGACGAAAAGAAGAAGCCAGAGGTATCGACTCCTCCAGTAAAGGTTGTTCCACTGGACTCTATCCCAGGCATCTTCGAGGCACATGGCACCATCGGCGATGGCACCAGCATGAACGTGTTGGAGTTCATTAACGACGATGACGACACACTCTACATCAACGTGAACAGTCAAGCCGTGATGGGTGGCGTGAACGTGGGCGATGAGGTGGAAATCATTTACACGGTGGCAAGAGAGGAAAATTATGCATCGGTGGTGGTTAATTTGACGGCTTTGCAACATTTGTGGTCACAGCGAAGTGCTGATGGCAAAGAGCAGGGGCTGGAACTCAATTCGGGAGGGCGTGCAGCCACTTATGATATGGCAATTGACTACGACTCTTGGCAAGTCAAGGATGGCTTGTTGTTGCTCCATTCACCGAAAAAAATAGGAGACGAGAGCCCTGCCATTGTCGATACTTTCGAGATTATGCAACTGACTGTTGACAGCCTTGTGTTGATGAATGGCAATCTTGTAACGGAGTTTGAACGCTACAATTGAGTCTCTTGAGTTCGTTTGTGCAGAAAGACAGATTATTAACTAACCCAAACCTAATTATGAAGAAAGTTTCATTAACCTTAGTGATGCTATGTGCCGTCCTGTGTGCCTCTGCCGCAGGCAAAGGCAAGCAGAAAACCGACCGCGAAGTGTGGGTGGACATCATGTATCAGATGGCTGAACCCGTCATGAAGAACATGGCGGAGGGTAAACTTCAGCAAGTGATGGACACGGCTGGTGGCAACAAGAACTTGGAATTGTCGCCCACGTGGGATAACCGCGACAAGAAAGTGGCCTATATGGAGGCATTCGGACGCTTGCTGGCGGGTGTGGCTCCGTGGTTGAACCTGCCCGACGACGACACTCCCGAGAGTGCCAAGCGTAAGCAGTTGCGCGAGTGGACTCGCAAGGCCATCATCAACGCCGTTGACCCTAATTCTCCCGACCGTCTCGGCTGGGAGAACGGAGGGCAGACATTGGTGGATGGCGCATACGTGGTGGAAGGACTCTACCGCGGATACGATTCCCTCTGGGTGCCACTGCCACAAGAGACGAAAGACCGCTATATCAAGGAGATTCAAGGGCTGCGCCGTTACGACCCTCCCTACACCAACTGGCTCCTGTTTGTGGCGATGGAGGAAAGCTTCCTCATGTATGTGGGTGCCCCCTACGATGCCTACCGCATCAAGATGGGACTTGCCAAGGTGGAAGAGTGGTACATCGGTGACGGCATCTACAGCGATGGCCCTTCCTTTGCCTTCGACTACTATAACTCGTTTGTCATCCAGCCCATGTATGTGGAGTGTTTGGAGATGATTTCAGCCAAGCAGCCCAACAATAGTTATTTGGTGTTCAGCAAGACCAATGATAAGACCCGTGGCGCCAAGGCTCGTTTGCAGGAGGTGCGTAAGCGTATGCAAAAGTGGTCTGTCATTCTCGAACGTTTCATCTCACCCGAAGGCACCTTCCCCGTAGTGGGGCGCAGCATCCCCTACCGCATGGCAACACTTCAGCCTCTCGCTCAGCTTGCATGGCGTAAGCAGTTGCCACAGGAGCTGCACAACGGTCAGGTGCGTTCTGCCATCACCGCAGTTGCCAACCGTATGTTCTATGGTCAGGTGGAAAACCCGCTCCAAGGTGCCAAGGGCATGAGCAAGAACTACAACGAAGGCGGTTTCCTCACGATTGGATTCGTTGGTCCTCACCCCAATGTGGCCGACTGGTACACCAATAACGGCTCGCTCTATATGACCAGCCTTGCCTTTCTCCCCCTCGGGCTGCCCGAGACCGACCCCTTTTGGACGGATCCTGCCGAGAAGTGGACCAGCAAGAAGGCTTGGGAAGGCGATGACTTCCCGAAAGACCACAAGTGGGACATCAACAGTCAGAAACTTTATTGGGAGTGAGGTATTCCTCGCACCCATCATGAGGCACTTGCCGCAAGCGTGTCAGGACGCTTGCGGCAAGTGTGTTGATGCGCTCTTCGCAAGTGGCTCGGCACACGTGTCGAAGCCTCAAAAGGGGTGAGACTCTCACCCCAGAAGACGTGAGACTCTCTCCTATGGTATAGGTGAGACTCTCACCCCCTTTGGGGCTTCGGGCAAGCATAAAAAACGGAGGAGGGTGAACCTGTCTGGTTGCATCCTCCTCGTTGTGTGACCCGTTGTTGGTGTTCGGTTGTCTGCTCAGAAGGGCAGGTCGCTCGAATCGTCAGGCGCGCTCTCGAAATTGGTTTGTGCGGGCTGGGGGGCAGCCTGTTCTGCTGGTGGGAAAGGTGCCGTGGGCTGTGCGGCTGGCTGTGCTGCGGGTTGTGCTGCTCCCGGGGTGGCTGGTATGACGTTCCACACGCGCACATCGTTGTACCAGCGTCCGTTGTACTCTCGGGCGTTGATGTCAAAAGATACGGTGAGTTCCTGACCCACCTGAATGTTGAAGCGATTCAGATTATCCTCGCCAAACACGTTAAACACCATTCTTCTGGGGTACTGCCCCATGGATTCCTCGATGACAAAGTCTTGCATCTTCCATGGATTGCCAGTCCTGTTCGACACACCACTGCGTGGCTCAAGTGCCTGAATAATTCTTCCTGTAAATTCCATATTTGAGTGATTAATTGTTATTCGTTCTTAAAAACTGCTACAAAAGTACGCTTTTTTTTTGTATTCTCAAAACTTATCCATAACTTTGTGTTCAAATAAATTCTTTTGACAATGAGATTCAATGTTTCAAGCACCAGTCTCAGCAATCGCTTGCAGACTATTAGTCGGGTGCAGAGTTCCAAGAACGCACTGCCTATCCTCGACTGCATACTTTTCGAACTTTCGGGCGGCATCCTCAAGATGACGGCTTCCGATAGCGAAACCACGATGATAACGACAGTGGAAGTGACAGATGCTGATGGCGAAGGAAAGTTTGCCATCGGTGCCAAGCAGCTCATCAATTCTGTGAAGGAGATTTCGGAGCAGCCCATTACTTTCACGGTGAATTTGGAAACCTCTGCCATTGAAATTAACTATCAGAATGGCCACTACAATATGATTGGGCAGAATGGGAACGAATATCCTATCCCCAACATGATGGCGGAGGGAACCCGTAGCATCGCCATCGACTCGCAGGTGATGCTTGATGGCATTAGCCGTTGCCTCTTTGCGGCTGCCGATGATGAACTTCGTCCACAGATGAACGGTGTCTATTTTGACATGACGCCTGACAGCATCACCTTTGTCGCCAGCGATGGTCACAAACTGGTGCGCAACCGTGTGCTTTCCGTTCATGCCGACGAGCCATCCGCTTTCATCTTGCCCAAGAAACCTGCTCTTTTGCTGAAGACCGTGCTTCCGAAAGCAGAGGGCGATGCCGTGGTGCGCTTCGATGACCGCAATGCTGAGATACGCCTGACGGACTATGTGATTAGTTGCCGTCTCATCGAAGGCCGTTATCCTAACTATAACTCTGTCATTCCACAGGATAATCCTTTCCGTGTGACAGCCGACCGCCTTACTTTCATCAGTGCACTTCGTCGTGTCAGCGTGTTCGCCAGCCAGAGCAGTGCCCTCATCAAGGTTCATGTGGAGCAGGGCACACTCACCGTGTCTGCCCAAGACCTCGATTTCTCCACCTCGGCAGAAGAACACATCATGTGCGAATATGATGGTATGCCTATGAGTATAGGCTTCAACGGCCCCTTCTTGATAGATGTGCTCAACAGCATCACCAGCAGTGATGTCGTGATGGAGTTGGCTGACCCCAGCCGTGCCGGTGTCATCACGCCTGCTGAACAGGATGAGAACGAAGACCTCATCATGCTTCTGATGCCCATGATGCTAAAAGACTGAACATGAAACTCAATTTACAGCATCCAATCATATTTTTCGACTTGGAGACGACAGGAACAGATGTAGCAAGGGACCGCATTGTGGAACTTTGCTACATCAAAGTTTTTCCAAACGGCAACGAAGAGGCGAAGTCGATGCGCATCAACCCGGGGTGTCCCATCCCCCAGCAGGCTTCCGAAGTGCATGGCATACACGATGAAGACGTGAAGGACTGCCCGCAGTTCAAAGACATTGCTGCTGACCTCTACAACACCTTTGAAGGTTGCGACTTGGCGGGCTTCAACTCCAACAAGTTTGACATCCCCCTTTTGTGTGAGGAGTTCTTGCGTGTGGGTATGGACTTCGATGTGGTGAAGCGCCGTTGTATCGACGTACAGAACATCTACCACAAGTTGGAGCGTCGCACCTTGGTGGCTGCCTATCGGTATTATTGTGGCAAGGACTTGGAGAACGCCCATTCGGCTCTGGCCGACACACGCGCCACGCTCGAAGTGCTGGAGGCACAGCTCGACAAATATCCTGCTGACTTGCAGAACGATGTGGCATTCCTTGCCGACTATAGCAAGATGAACCACAACGTTGACTTTGCTGGTCGCATCATCAAGAACGAACAAGGGGTTGAGGTGTTCAACTTCGGCAAACATAAAGGACGGCCTGTGAAAGACGTGCTCTTGCGTATAGACCCCAGCTATTATGCATGGATGATGCAGGGGGACTTTGCTCAGAACACTAAGCAGGTTCTTACTCGGATATATTTGTCATCAAAGTCAAAAATGAAATAGACCATGTTACAAGGCAAGAAAATCGTACTTGGCATCACTGGCAGCATTGCTGCTTACAAGTCATGCCTCATTATTCGCCAACTCGTCAAGAGGGGGGCGGAGGTGCAAGTCGTTATCACACCCGCGGGTAAAGAGTTCATTACCCCTATTACGCTTTCTGCCTTGACCAGCAAGCCTGTCATCAGCGAATTTTTCTCGCAGCGTGACGGCACATGGCATTCGCATGTGGATCTCGGTCTTTGGGCTGATGCCATGCTTATAGCCCCTGCCACGGCATCCACTATCGGTAAAATGGCACATGGCGTGGCAGACAATATGCTCATCACGACCTACCTTTCCATGAAGGCACCCGTCTTTATCGCTCCAGCGATGGACCTGGATATGTATGCCCATCCATCTACCCAACAGAACCTGCGTACACTTCAAGCCTATGGCAATCACATCATAGAGCCTGGTACAGGTTTTCTTGCCTCCAAACTGGAAGGCAAAGGCAGAATGGAGGAACCTGAGAATATCGTTGCTGTGTTGGAAGACTTCTTCTCCCAACAAACCTCAATGGCAGGTCAGAAGGTCTTGATTACGGCAGGACCCACTTACGAAAAGATTGACCCCGTCCGTTTCATCGGCAACTATTCGTCAGGGAAGATGGGGTTTGCTTTGGCTAACGAGTGTGCCAACCGTGGTGCTCAGGTGGAGTTGGTATGTGGGCCTGTTTCATCGTCCATGCAGACACCCCATCCCAACATTCATCGTACCGATGTGGAGAGTGCCCAAGAGATGTATGAGGCATGTCAGAGGCTATTTCCTTCGATGAAATTAGCTATTTTGTGTGCTGCCGTGGCTGACTTCACTCCTGTGACGGTGGCATCAGAGAAAATGAAGCGGACAGGTGACGAGATGGTTATTCGTCTCAAACCTAACCCTGATATTGCTGCCTCCCTCGGTGAGATGAAGAAAGAAGGGCAAACGCTTGTGGGCTTCGCGCTTGAAACCAACGATGAAGTATCCAATGCCCAAGCCAAACTCAAGAAGAAAAACTTCGATTTCATCGTGCTAAATAGCCTCAATGATGCGGGTGCGGGTTTCCGAACAGACACGAACAAAATCACCATCATCACCTCCAATGGGAAAACGGAATACTCTCTCAAGCCTAAATCGGAGGTGGCCAAGGACATCATCAACCAATTGGAAGAGGTGATGGGAGCATAAGGGAGAAAATAGACAAAAAGAAGTCCGGCCGTGAGATGACATTTCAAAGCCGGACTTCTTTTTGTCTGTTTCGTTCTCTTGGTGTTAGAAAAAGAACCTCTTAGCAGCAACGCGCTCTTGGAACTTTGCCTCATCATCCACCAGATAGATGATGCCTTCAATCAAGCCAAGAAGGCCTGGGAGACCTGTCCATGAGAACAAAATATAAACAACACCTGCAAGGATATTGCCCATATAAAACTTGTGAATACCCAGACAACCCAAAAGGATGCCGAGGATACCTGCTACAACTTTACTTTTCATAATTCGTTTCTGTTTTTAGTGGGTTAAACATAATTTTGATATGCAAAGGTAAGTAAAATTGGTCACACAACAAAAGGTTTTCTTTCTTTTTCTTTCTGAACGATGAGCCTTGGGTGAATTTTACTCTTCTACACCGAGGGCTTTACCTTTGACGGTGAGTTCGATGCCATTGGGTTTGATAGTGATAAGTTCCTTCTTGTAGAGGTCGCCAATCGCTTGCTTGAAGACCTTCTTGCTGACCCCGAACATGGCATAAATTTCTTCAGCGGGTGACTTGTCATGATAGGGGGAAAATCCATTGGGAGTGAGTTGGAGGTGTTCAAAAAGACGGTTGGAGAAGTCGCCGATGAGAACGGTTCTGTCGGGAGGAGGAGGATAGGAAGATGGAGTGGGGTAGTGGGAAGGATGAGAACCGTGAAAATCTTTTGTAACGTTCCCTTGGCCCTTTTCACTAATGGCTTTTTGGAACTTCTCAATCTTGCTGGAGCAGACGATGCGGTAGGTCTTGTCATCGATGTAGCAATAGACTTGATAACGTTTGCCGCGCTGCATCCGCACCTTCTGTTCACGGAAAGGGCAGAAAAGGTCTTTCATGAGTCCCCAGTTGAGGTAAGCACCATATTCGTTCGTCCAAGTGCATTCGAGGAAAGCGAACTGGCCCACTTCGATAAGAGGATGTTCGGTGGTGGCAACGAGGCGTTCTTCTTGGTCAAGATAGAGGAACACATCAAGGGTGTCACCCACCTTTGTACCTTCGGGTACATATCGCTTTGGCAGCAGTATGTCGCCGATATCGCCACCTTCTAAATATACTCCGTGCTCTTTTTCACGCAAGACCTTCAGCAGGTTCCTCTTGCCCAGTTGTAGTTGTGCCATTGTCAATAAGTCCGTCTTTGATGTGAATAGTTCTGTCTGTCAGTTGTGATAAAGTCTCGTCATGGGTGACGATGACAAAGGTCTGTCCGAATTTGTCGCGCAAGTCAAAGAAGAGTTGGTGCAGCTCTTCTTTGTTTTTGGAATCAAGTGCCCCCGAAGGCTCGTCGGCCAAAATGATGGAAGGGTTGTTGATTAGCGAACGAGCCACCGCCACACGTTGTTTCTCGCCTCCCGAAAGTTCTGCTGGCTTGTGGCTGGCTCGGTCGGTCAGTCCCAAGAAATTGAGCAGTTCCTTGGCCCTACCTTCTGCTTGCTTTTTGTTGGTACCGGCGATAAGGGCTGGGATGCAGATGTTTTCGAGTGCTGTGAACTCGGGAAGAAGTTGATGGAACTGGAAGACGAAACCGAGTTGCTGATTACGGAATCGAGCGATGTCTTTGTCTTTCAGGCGAGTCACATCAGTTCCGTCGATGGTGACAGAGCCTGTATCGGGGGTGTCAAGGGTGCCCATGATTTGCAGGAGCGTCGTTTTTCCTGCTCCCGAGGGTCCAACGATGCTGACAATCTCGCCTTTGTCGATGTGGAGGCCGATGCCTTTGAGCACTTGGAGAGTGCCAAAACTTTTGGTGATGTTTTGAAGTTGTATCATTGAGAAATTCTTTTTTGCCTCATCCCATCTCGCCAATCCACTTGCTCAGCCAGCGACCAATGCGCGTGTTGCTGGTGGCGGTGTCGTGGTGGTGTGGGTCGGTGAAGGCATAGAAATCGTTGTTCTGTTCCTGCTGGTCGGGGTAGATGAGCATCAGACTACTATGGGCGAAGTTTGTTTGTAACAGATGGGGCAGTTTGTTAAATGCCTTTTGGTAGGAGATGCTGCCTCGCCGTGCTGTGACCACCACCAGCAGGTGGTCGGGGTTGAGTTCGTGACGCAAGGCGGGGAAGTCGTTCCAAGAGTCCAGTATCTCATACTCGTCCCTGACGCTCTTGTGGCGTTCGCGCATATAGCGGAGGATGAGGCTGTTTGTGGTTTCGGTGGCATAGAACGTCATCTGACATCCCAAGTCTTCTGCCATGCGGGCTATGCGGTTAATCCAGCGGTAGAAGCCCTTTTCATACTCTGCCTTTTCGGGCACTGCCACCACGATTTTGCGGATGGTGTTGGCTGGGATGTTCATATTGACGATGATGAGCTGGCGTGACATACCGTTGATGAGTCCTTGGGCAAACTGACCGAGGAACGAGTCGTCATTGTGGCGTTGACGGTGCAAGCCTATCAGTAATTCGCTGGCATCGTTCTCACGTAGTGCATGAATCGTAGCCGTGACGAAATTGACAGCCAGACGTGTTTGTGTCTGCACAGGCACATCGGCTGCCGAGGCGAGTTTCGTTGCCATCTCCAGACACTTACGGCTGTGTGCCTGTGTCTTGTCGCTCAAATCAGCATCGTTGATGATATTCAGGCAGATAAGTCCACGGCTCAGCTGCTGGTTGCGCATCATGAAGGCTGTGGACATCAGTGTCTCGATGTTGTTCGGTTCGTTGATGGGGATGAGTATCTTTTCGTCATCGCGTGCCGTACTGTCTCGACGCTCTTTTTTGTTGGTTCCTTCACTTTCCACCTTCAGTTTCTTGGCAGCTTGGTCGGTGGCTATCGAGGAGATGATGCACGAGATGAGTATCATCATCACCACACCATCCAGCACGGCACCGTTCATCAAAGGCACACCGGGCGAGACTTCCAGATTCACACCCACCATCACCATCGCCAACGCACCTGCTGCATGAGCCTCGGTCAAACCGAACATCATCACACCCTCGCGGCGTGACATACGGAAGAGTTTGCGGCTGATAAGTGCAGCGAGGTATTTGGAGAGCGTGCCAGCAATGACCATGATGGCAACCACCACAGCTGCCTTTCCCTCTTGGAACATCGGTGCCACGTTTACCAGCATGCCCACGCCTATCAGGAAGTAAGGGATGAAGAGGGCGTTGCCCACAAACTCGATGCGGTTCATCAGTGGCGAGGTGTTGGGGACGAAACGATTGAGCACCAAGCCCGCCAGGAAAGCGCCAAAGATGCCCTCCAACCCACACAACTCAGCTGTAGCCGCTGACAGTAGCACCACCGCCAACGTGAAAGTGAACTGGATGACGGGGTCGCTGTACTTTCGGAAGAACACGCGGATGAGCCGGGGAAGCAGGAAGAACATGCCGAAGATGAAGATGGCGAACTTCAAGCCGAAGAACAGCCAGAACCACACATCGCCTGTCCCCTTCAACGTGCCCGAGATACCTGCCAGCATCATCAGGGCAGAGAGCAGTGCCACCATCGTGGCAGCCACCGAAATGGTGACCGAAGGTGCGTTGCTCAGGCCATAACGCCCCACGATGGGGTATGCCACCAGAGTGTGGGAGGCAAAGATGCAAGCCAACAGCAGTGAGGCGGGCAAGCTGTAGTCGAGAAAATTGTAACCTGCCACGAAGCCGAACACAAAGGGGATGATGGACGTGATGGCACCGAAGATGAAGCCTTTCACGCGGTTCTGCTTCAGGTTTTGCAAGTCCATCTCCAGGCCTGCCAGAAACATGATGAAGTAGATGCCCACCTTGCCGAACAGTTCGAAGGACGCGTCACGTGCCAGGATGTTCAGCCCGTGCTCCCCTATCAGCACACCTGCCAGAATCATTCCAATGAGGTGCGGAATGTGTAGTTTGCTGAAAATCATAGGAGCAAACAGTATCACGCAGAGCACGAGGAAGAATATCCACGTAGGGTCGGTGATGGGCAAGTGCAGATATGTGGTGATTACGTCCAATGTGATAGGTTTAGGTGTCTATTTATGTAAAATCGCGATTAAGCGAGAACAAAAAAACTTGTTTCCGTTTTTGTCGAGCATGAGCGATTTATTAAATTTCAGTTCCCCAAGAACCTAAATTTGTGCAAAGATACGCTTTTTCTGCCATTCCCCTTTCTTTTTTCTACTGAAAAGTTGTAATTTTGCAGCGTTTTTGCAAAAAGAACAGAAAAAACAAACAATAAGGTAATATAAGGTAATAAGATGAAAGTAGCAATCGTTGGTGCCAGTGGCGCTGTAGGACAGGAGTTCCTCCGTGTTCTCGATGAGAGAAATTTCCCAATTGACGAACTTGTGCTTTTCGGCTCAACCCGTAGTGCCGGAAGAAAATATACGTTCCGTGGCAAGGAGTATGAAGTGCAGCTCCTCAAGCATGGCGACGACTTCAAGGGTGTGGACATCGCCTTCACCTCGGCAGGTGCTGGCACTTCGAAGGAGTTTGCCGAAGACATCACCAAGTTTGGTGCCGTGATGATAGACAACTCCAGTGCCTTCCGCATGGACGACGACGTGCCATTGGTGGTGCCCGAGTGCAACGCTGAGGATGCCCTCAACCGTCCTCGCGGCATCATTGCCAACCCCAACTGCACCACCATCATGATGGTCGTCGTGCTCAAGCCCATCGAGCAGTTGAGCCACATCCAGCGCATCCATGTGGCAAGCTATCAGAGTGCCTCTGGAGCAGGTGCCGCCGCCATGGCAGAATTGCAGCAGCAGTACAAGGAGCTGGTGGAAGGCAAAGAGCCAACGGTGAACAAATTCGCCTATCAGTTGGCATACAACGTCATCCCACAGATTGATGTCTTCCAAGACAACGGCTACACGAAAGAGGAGATGAAGATGTTCAACGAAACCCGTAAAATCATGCACACCGATGCCAAGTGCTCCGCCATGTGTGTGCGCATCTCCTCCCTCCGTGCCCACAGCGAAGCCGTATGGGTGGAGACAGAGAAGCCCATCAGCGTGGAAGAGGCACAGGCAGCCATCGCAGCTGCCGACGGCGTGACCCTCATCGACGACCCCAAGAACCAGAAGTACCCCATGCCACTCTTCACGGCAGGCAAGGACGATGTCTATGTGGGTCGTGTCCGCAAAGACCTCGCCAACGAGAACGGCCTGACCTTCTGGCTTTCGGGCGACCAAATCAAGAAGGGTGCAGCCCTGAATGCCGTGCAGATAGCAGAGTATCTGATTAAAGTGGGCAACGTGAAGTAAGGTCATTTAAGTTTCGCAAGCTGAAGATCTTTGAAGTTAACGAAGTTATCGCTTCTTTGCGAGCAAAGCGCTTCGCGATGACGCTTGAAGTTAACGACAAATGTACAATTTGACAATGTACAATTTACAATTTGCCATGCGGTGTGTGTGCATCGCGTTAGCCTGAATTGTAAATTGTACATTTTTTAGTGCCAACTGGTGTTAGTGTCAACCTTGTACTTGTAGATGCGTGCCAGTTTGATATCGAAGATGAGAGCCGAGTAGCCAGGGATGTTGCCCGACGTATTCGTGCTTTCTCCACTGCCGATGTAGTACGGTACGACAATCCTCCATCGGTCGCCCTCCACCATGTGCATGATGGCTGTAGCCACTCCCACGAAGTTGCTCTTCACCGCCAACAGAGCAGGCACATCCGTTGCCTCGTTGAGCGTGTAGGCACTGTAACTCTTGCCAAAGATGTACCCTTGCGGATAAGAAGTGGAAGGGATGAGACGTCCAAGATAATGGATGCGGATAGAATCGTTGTAGTGGGGGCTTTCAGTTCCTGTTCCGCTCTCCAATTTCTGAAAGTAGATGTAGTGGTTGTTGTTAGGATTAGCGTTCTCCACAGAGTCCACCAGCGTGTATGCCACCATCTTGCTCCAGCCGTCAGCACCAGCATTAGCCAATTGGGCGATGGAATCAACGTAGTGCTGATTCCGCGACTGCCAGTTGTCATACTCGCCCGCCTCCTCGTTCTCTTGGCAAGAGATGCCCCCCAGCCCAAGAAGAGGGAAAGCCAACACGAAGAGGACATAATGTATAAATTTCTTGAGAGTCATACAAATATAGATAAAGACTCCCCCCCACACAGTCTCCCTCCCCTTCGGGGGTCGGGAGGCATGAACGGGGTGAGGAAGTCCGTTATTTCAAGTTCTTCAAGAGGCTTGTGATAGACACTTGGTCTTCGATGATGCCACGCAAGTCGCCGATGTTCACACGCACCTGCTCCATCGTGTCGCGGTAACGGAGAGTGACGGTGTTGTCCTCCAACGTTTGGTTGTCAACCGTCACACAGAACGGAGTGCCGATGGCATCCTGACGGCGGTAACGCTTGCCAATCTGGTCTTTCTCCTCATACTTGCAGTTGAAGTGGAACTTCAGGTCATCGATGATTTCACGAGCCTTCTCGGGCAGACCATCCTTCTTCGTAAGAGGGAACACAGCCAGTTTGATAGGAGCCAAGGCAGCAGGCAGACGGAGCACCACGCGAGTATCTCCACCCTCCAGCTTCTCCTCACAGTAGCTGTGGCAGATGACAGAGAGGAACATACGGTCAACGCCAATCGACGTCTCGATGACATAAGGCGTGTAGCTGGAATTATCCTCAGGGTCGAAATACTCAATCTTCTTGCCTGAGTACTTCGCGTGTTGCGAGAGGTCAAAGTTCGTGCGGCTGTGGATGCCCTCCACCTCCTTGAATCCAAACGGCATCTTGAACTCCACGTCAGTCGCAGCATTCGCATAGTGCGCCAGCTTGTCGTGGTCGTGGAAACGGTAATTCTCCTCACCGAAGCCAAGCGCCTGATGCCAAGCCATGCGACGCTTCTTCCACTCGTCAAACCAAGCCAGTTCCGTGCCCGGCTTCACAAAAAACTGCATCTCCATCTGCTCGAACTCCCTCATGCGGAAGATGAACTGACGCGCCACAATCTCGTTGCGGAACGCCTTGCCAATCTGGGCGATGCCAAACGGAACCTTCATGCGCCCCGTCTTCTGCACGTTCAGGTAGTTTACGAAGATGCCCTGAGCCGTCTCAGGACGCAGGTAAATCGTGCTGGCACCCTCAGCCGCTGCCCCCATCTCCGTCTTGAACATCAAGTTAAACTGGCGCACATCCGTCCAGTTCCTCGTGCCGCTGATGGGGCAGACAATCTCCTCGTCGAGGATAATCTGCTTCAGCCCCTCCAAGTCGATGCCACCCTCAGCATTCATCACTGCCTGATAACGCTCATGCAGGGCATCGCGCTTCGCCTGCTCCTCCAACACACGGGCAGACGTGGCGCGATACTGAGCCTCGTCAAACGAGTCGCCAAAACGCTTCCTTGCCTTCGCCACCTCCTTTTCTATCTTCTCGTCATACTTCGCAATCTGGTCTTCGATGAGCACGTCAGCGCGGTAACGCTTCTTCGAGTCGCGGTTATCAATCAGAGGGTCGTTGAACGCATCCACGTGACCCGATGCCTTCCAAATCGTGGGATGCATGAAGATGGCAGATTCGATGCCCACGATGTTCTCATGCAGCAGCACCATGTACTGCCACCAGTACTGCTTGATGTTGTTCTTCAACTCCACGCCGTTCTGACCATAGTCATACACCGCGCCCAGTCCGTCGTAAATCTCTGAGGATGGGAACACAAACCCATACTCCTTGCAGTGGCTCACCACCTTCTTGAAAATGTCTTCTTGCTGTGCCATTATGTTGTTAAGTTTTTATTGTTCAGTCCACAAAAACTCTGCAAAGGTACGATTAAGTGAGCGAAAAAACAAATTTATTTGAAATTTTCCAAACGTACGCACCTTCGACGGAGCGAACGGTACGACTTTCACCCCCAAAACCTGTGATTTTGAGGATGAAAAAATACGAATGAGCGGAAAAAGCCAACGGCTTTTCACAAGTGGTTGGCTTCTTGGTTAACCATTGTTTAACTGATCTTTAATTACTGTTTAACCGAATGTTTAATTCCTATATCGTTCTTGAAGCGGTTTCGTAGCCTCAAGAGCGGTCTGAGTCACACCGCCTCCTCGGTCTGAGTCACATAGCCGAGGCGGTGTGACTCAGACCGCGTGAGGGGTAGTGGAAGG
>JAFSKR010000038.1 GCA_017448825.1 Bacteroidaceae bacterium | reverse complement strand
TTTTTGAGCCTCTTGTCGGATTCGAACCAACGACCCCGAGATTACAAATCACGTGCTCTGGCCAACTGAGCTAAAGAGGCTTATAAAACCGTTCGCACAGACGAATCCATGCGAAACGGGTGCAAATTTAGGCATTATTTTTCAAATGCAAAACTTTTTACAGACTTTTTTTAGAGATTTGTCTGTTTTTCTTTATATTTCCCCAGCTGTTTTTCAATTGCAGCCAGCGATTCCATGATTGCTTCTTCAAAAGTGTCGCAAGTTTTATCGGCGAACAATTCCGTTCCCGGCAGCGATATAGTCAAGCTGGCTTGCTTGTTCATCGCTGTTTCTGGCTTGACGACTTTGAGTGACACCTCTACTTTCCTTATATCGCTACAATACTTGTCCAGTTTACCAACCTTCTTCTGAATAAACTCTTGTAGCTTTTCTGTTGCGTCGAACTTGATTGCCTTGATGTTAATGTCCATAGTCACTGATTTTTAAGTTGAACAATAATTTTCCTATTTGCGCGGATGCGCATTCTTATACTCACTCTTCAGTTCTTCGAACGAAACATGCGTGTAGATTTCCGTCGTCGCCACACTTTCGTGTCCCAGCAACTTCTGGATGGAGGTAAGGTCCGCTTTATTGTTCAGCATCGCTGTTGCGAACGAGTGGCGCAACACATGGGGGCTTCGTTTTCTGATGGTGGTTACCTTAGACAGGTTGTCCCTCACCACTTTTGAGACCTGCGTCTCATTCATTGCGATTCCCCTTTCAGTGACGAACAGGGCAGGAAATTTTGTCTCACCCAGTGTCTCATTTCTGACACCCATATAGATTCTGATTTCCTTTTCCAATTCTTCACCAAACGGAACGATGCGCTGTTTGTCACGTTTGCCTGTCACTTTGATTTGTTTTGACACAAAGTCGACACTTGCGTCTGTCATGCCAAGCAACTCTGCGCGCCGAACTCCCGTTTCATAGAACGTCATCAAGATTAGTCTGTCCCTAATACCCTTAAACGTCCTATCTTCTTTGGTTATCTCAAGCAGCCTGTCCATTTCCGTTTCCCTCACGAAGTAAGGTAAAGGACGTTTTTTCTTGGGGGTCACCACTTTTTCCATCGGATTAATGCTCACCCACCCCATTCTACGCAAATACTTGTAGAAGGTGCGCAATGCACTCAACTTCCGGCTGACGGAAGATGCAGCCAACCGCTGCTCATCCATCATGTAAACCACCCATTCTCTGACATCATCCGCATCCACTGCAGACCATTGTATGTCAGTGCTCTGTTCTTCAAGGAAATCTTGAAACTCTGCCAAGTCGTTCGCGTATGCCTCCACCGTATTGCGTGAATCATTACGTTCAGCTTTCAGATATTCCAAGAATGGATCAGTCCACAATTCCATGTTTCATCGTTTTCTGCGACTAATTTCGGACTTTTTAGCCAAACGACAAAATTTTCGACTGAAAACTTCGTTTTTCTTCGTTAAATTTCTCTTCCAACAGAGATTTTTGCCTTTTTACGTATTACTCTTCTGCCTGATGGAGTTTGTTCACGTAAATGGCGTGCTGCATCTTGATACGCTTCAAAACAGATGGCTTGTTAAACTGCTTGCGAGTACGCACTTCCTTGATGATGCCAGTCTTTTCAGCCTTTCTCTTGAACTTTTTGAGAGCTCTCTCGATGTTCTCGCCTTCTTTTACAGGTACGATAATCATTACAATTCTTTTTTTGAAAATGTTGATAAATTATAAATTAAACCGTCGGGATTTTCCCAACGGTCGGCAAAATTACGGCAAATTTCTCGAACCACAAAACTTTTAGCCATTTTTTTGCGAAAACAGCTCATTATTGCCATTTCTTGGCGCGTTCTTGTATTTCCTTGGCACGTTCAAAGCCCATTTCTGCCGATTTTTCAATTAGTTCGCGTGCCAGCGAATTGTGGTTGTCGGTTTCGCCCAACAAGCGGTGATAGATGCCCAACCAATAAGTCGCCTCAGCATTCCCCCTGTCCGACTTCTCCTCCAACTGATGGTTGATGTAGTTGATATAGTCATCAATACTGATATGGTTGTTACCCGCTTGGTCTGCCATCATTTCCATCAGCTCCATACTTTCTTGCTTCGAGAAGACATCACTATTTCCCATCACAAAATTACTCACATAGTCCACCTGTTTCTTCGTGGCATAAAGTCCAAACGTTGTCGTCAGCGAATGCATCAACAGATGATTCACCCCAAAGAGAACCACCGTCAGCGCCAACCCTATCCAGAAACAAAGGTCGTTTTCGTAGTACCCATATAACATCAATGGCACCGTCCCTATTAGACAATACGGCACGGGCGTACTGAAGTATCGCTCAATGGCTATGCGGTAGTAACTTTTCTTCATACACATTATTTATATATACACGCGCGTAAGGTCAAAAACAGGTGCAACAGCACACTCTACATACGAAAAACACTGCAAAGTTAAGTTATTTTTTTTGTTCTTCCCACTTTTTTCTTACATTTGCATATCATTTTTGCAAATTAACTATGAATATAGGTGACAAAGTAAGATTTCTCAATGATGTGGGCGGTGGAAAAATCATAGCCTTTCGTCCTGGTGGCATCGTGCTGGTAGAAGATGCAGATGGTTTTGATGTGCCTGTACGCCAAGACGAGGTAGTCGTCATCGAAGAGAGTGCCTCCAAGGTAGTGGAGAAGAAAAAGCCCACCTCCAAAGTGACCTACGGAGCCAACCCTCTCAAAGGGGAAAGTATTGTCAAGGGGAAACCAGCATCCAAGGAAGAGCAGCCTGCAAAGGAAGAGAACAGCCTCAACGGAAAAAAGTATCTCCTATCGAAGACCATCAAGCCCGAAACTGAGGAGGAAGAGATTGACGAGAATCTGGAGGCACGTATCGTCCGCCTCGAAATGACCATTCAGAAGCTGGAGGCACGCATCGCCCGTCTTGAAGCAGAGAACAATCTGAGAAAGAACGAGAGAACAATAAAAAGGCAAAAGCCTCAGTCTGAAAAAGACAATCTCAAAACACTTCAGATACTTTAGTTGATAACCCAACATTCAAAAACAAACTAACCTTATGAAAAGAGAAGCATTCAAGATGTTCCTGAAGCCAGGATTCAAAGAAGAGTACAAGCGTCGTCACGCAAACCTGTTTCCAGAATTGAAGGCACTGCTCAGCGAGAGTGGTGTACGCAACTACAGCATTTATCTCGATGAGGAGACCAACATCCTCTTCGCCTATCAAGAACTGGAGGGTGAAGGTGGCAGCCAAGACCTCGGCGGCACCGAGATTTGCCAGAAATGGTGGGCCTACATGGCCGACATCATGGAGACCAACCCCGACAACAGTCCCATCTCTATTCCACTGCCCGAAATGTTCCACATGGACTAAATTTTCTCATTTTGGCTAAAGCGAAATCAAGATTATTCAACCCCTCCAACACCTCGGTGATGGAGTTGATGGAACAAACCATCAAGAAGAACTGGGCAAACTCCGCCTACACCAACTACGGAACGGGCGAAAGTTTCACCTATGGCGATGTCGCAAAGATGATTGCACGTATGCACTTGTTGTTCAACCAGTTAGGCATCGAGTCAGGACAGAAAATAGCTTTGTGCGACAAGAACCATGCCCACTGGGCATTAGCCTTCCTTGCCGCCTTCAGCTATGGTGCCGTTGTGGTGCCCATCCTGTCTGAATTCAGCATTGAGCAGATTCAGAACATCTACAACCACTCCGATTCCGCCCTGATGATATGCGGACAGAAATATGCCGACGGACTCAAGGCACGCATCCTTCATATCGCCGATTTCACCATGAAGGACGAGCCTTACGCCATTGACATGACGGCCTTCACCGACCTCCAACCCTCCGATGTGCAATACTTCCGCGAGCGTCCCGAAGACCTCGCCTTGCTCAGCTACACCAGTGGTTCCACGGGACGAAGCAAAGGCGTGATGCTGCCCTACCGCTCCGTATGGTCAAATATGCACTTCGCCGACGAGGTGCTCGATTTTGGCCCTGGCGACCGCACCTTGGCCATCCTGCCGATGGCACATATGTACGGCTTCGCCTTCGACTTCTTCTTTGAGTTCCTCATCGGCTGCCACGTCCACTTCCTCACGAAGACACCCTCGCCCCACATCGTCATCAAGGCGTTCAGCGACATCAAGCCCGTGGTGGTCATCGTCGTGCCACTCATCTTGGAAAAGATTGTGCAGAAGCAGATTTTCCCCATCCTGCGCACCCGCCACATCCGTGCCCTCACCGCCATTCCACTGTTCAGGCAGGTGGTGTATCGCCAGATTCGCAACAAGCTCTATGCTGCACTCGGTGGGCACTTCTACGAGTGTATTATTGGCGGTGCCGCCTTCAACAAGGAGGTGGAGGACTTCCTGCATCAGATTCACTTCCCCTACACCGTCGGCTATGGCATGACAGAGTGCGGTCCCATCCTCGGCTACGAAGATTGGCATCTCTTCGCCAAAGGCTCGTGCGGAAAGGTCGTACCACGCATGGAACTCCGCATCGACTCGCCAGACCCACAGAACACCCCTGGCGAGATTCTTGCCAAGGGCACCAACGTTATGCTGGGTTACTACAAAAACGAGGAGGAAACCCTCGAAGCCATCGACGAGGAAGGTTGGCTGCACACAGGCGACCTCGGCACCATTGACCGCAACGGCAACATCTTCATCCGTGGACGCAAGAAGACCATGCTGCTGGGAGCCAATGGTCAGAACGTCTATCCCGAGGAAATCGAAGATGCCATCATGACCCACACCCTCTTCGAAGAGAGCGTAGTGGTACAACGAGAAGAGAAGCTCGTCGCCCTCGTCTATGTGAGCGACAAAGCCCTTGAACACCACGGCCTCACCCACGATTCGCTCCTCCAGAAGCTTGACACTTACAAGCGTCAAATCAACTCCTACCTGCCTGCCTTCGCCAACATCTCTGCCATCGAAGTGCGTGACCAAGAGTTTGAAAAGACACCGAAACGAAGCATCCGTCGATACCTATACCAGTAATTCCAATGACCTACACTGAACAACTCATCCATTTTCTGAATAGCTCGCCTGTCAATTTTCTGGCAGTAAAGACTACGGCAGAACTGCTGGAGGAGAAAGGTTACCAGTACCTAAACGCCGCTGAGCCATTAGGCTACATCCACGCTGGCGATAAGTTCTACGTCACCAAGAACGATTCCTCCATCTATGCCTTCCACCTCGGCAGCAAAAGCCTTGCCGAGTCAGGGTTTCACATCATCTGTGCCCACTGTGACTCACCCACATTTCGAATCAAGCCTCACGCCGAGATGTCTTGCGAGAAAGGACTGGTGAAGCTCAACACCGAACTCTACGGCGGTGCCATCATGTCCACGTGGTTCGACCGTTCCCTCAGCCTTGCAGGACGTGTCATCCTGCGTTCCGACGATGCCATGCACCCCACGTCGCAGTTGCTCCACGTTCACCGTCCCCTCTTGCAGATACCTAACCTCGCCATCCACTTCAACCGCGAAGTGAACGACGGCGTGAAACTGAGCAAGCAGAAAGATATGTTGCCCCTCTTAGGCATCATCAGCAACGAGATGGAGAAAGACAACCTGCTGATGAACCTCATCGCTCAAGAACTGGGTGTGGAGAGAGCACAGATCATCGACTTCGACCTCTACCTCTACGACACCACTCCTGCCTGCACATTCGGTGCACACGATGAATTCATCTCAGCAGGACGATTGGATGACCTTTCGATGGTTCATGCCGGGCTCTGTGCCTTGCTGGAAAGCGAAGAGCCTTCCGAGACGACACGCATCCTCGCCATCTTCGACAACGAAGAGACAGGGTCTCAAACCAAGCAAGGTGCCGGCAGTCCTTTTCTGGCGAGCGTCCTCCAACGTATTGTACTGGCACAAGGCGGCAGTATCGAAGGGTTCCATCAAGCTGTCGAGCGAGCCTTCATGGTGAGTGCAGACAATGCCCACGCATGGCATCCCAACTATCCTGACAAATACGACCCCACCAACCACCCCATGCTGGGCGGTGGCCCCGTCATCAAGTTCAACGCTGCCCAGAAGTACGCCAGCGATGCCTTCTCCGCCGCTGTCTTCCAGCAGCTCTGCGAACGGGCGGGTGTACCCTGCCAACGCTTTGTCAACCATAGCGACGTGGCAGGAGGCAGCACCCTCGGCAACATTCTCGCCTCTTCCCTCCCCCTGCGCGGCGTAGATATGGGCAACCCCATCCTCGCCATGCACAGCGTCCGCGAGACAGGAGCCTGCATCGACCACGACTACTGCATCAAGGCCTTCAAGCAGTTCTACAAGTAACCCTGCCGTAAAGACCAAGGAAAAACGCCACACAACCATCCGATTTCTCTCCGTTTTATCCATTTGTCTCAGTATGTACTGAAATTGACGAAGCAACTTAGCTCATGTTGGCAACAATCGTTGTTACGGAGTCACGAGGAATCACTTTCTTGTAACTCCTTTTTTGTGTCTTTAGGTCTGGCAAAACAGATTTTAATGATTGTAACGACCAAAGAGTTTTTCTTCGGACGATGGAAAGTAGTGGGAAATCGAGTCCTCTCATTCTTGCTGTTGTCTAAGGGTCATTTGAGTGAAATTTCGGCACAGAGATACGAGGAAATCGTAAAAAAATGAAGAATGTCAGTAATAATTTTGCCAATCACAAAAAAATGAATACCTTTGTCCCAACTACTTACAACTTATCTCACTAAAAGTCATCCGACACTCATGAAGAAAATTCTTTTTCCCCTTTCCCTCCTGCTGCTCACAGCTTGTAACGGCACAGCACCCAAGGCAGGACAGGACGCAGCCGAAAAGGCTGACAGCACAATGACCGCACTTGCCAACTTCGATGAAGCAGAAGCCAGCGATGAGACAGAAGCACAAGGGCTCTCCGATTACGAGGAAGACCTCATGGACATCGACCAGATGCCCAAGACAGCCGAGCGCATGGACAGCCACTTCCAAACTGCCGTCTATGTGAACGTGGAGCAGCAACCCACCGAAGATGAGCCAGAAGGCATCTACTCCGTCTGGTTGGCAGACGAACGTGCCGGCACCGTGAGGAAAATCTGCCAGACAAACCCAACCGCCAATGCCCAGTGGGAGAAGATGGATAAAAAGAACTCCGATGCCGTCGATGTGCCCATGCAGCTCATCGCTGTGGCTGAGAAGGCTTACTTGGCACCTGGCGATGTGAGCAAGGTCATTGTGGAAGGTTGCCCCGATGGTCGCAACATCTGGACTTACATCATCGACACCAGCACCCACACAGCCAAGCAGCTCCCATCCACCGAAGGAGTCGTAGATCTTGACTGGCAGCAGAAGGAAATCATCCTTGCCTCCTACGGCTACTACCCTGCCCCCGACTATGGACGCTACACACAGAAAAAAGCCTACTCGCTCGACGGCAAGTTCATCCGTATGATCGGTGAGCCAGAGCCGGAATAACCAGCAGTCTTTTTGACGCATCTGAAAAACCGTACCCCTCGGCTACGAAGAAACCGTACCCCCCGACTACGCCACATCGTAGTCGGGGGGTACGGTTTCTTGTCTTCATCATCTTATCGCTTGGCCTTGAAGAAATCCTTCATCATCCGGGCACACTCTTCCTCCAGCACCCCACCGAGCACCACCGTCTTCGGGTGGAGCGCATTCGGTGCAAACTTTCGGAAGCCCCGTTTCTCGTCGGCAGCTCCATACACCAGCCGTCCCAACTGACTCCACCCAATCGCCCCGGCACACATCACGCACGGCTCCACCGTCACATAGAGCGCACACTTATCAAGATACTTGCCGCCCATCCATTCCTCCGCCGCCGTAATCGCCTGCATCTCCGCATGTGCCGTCACGTCGTGCAACGTCTCCGTCAGGTTGTGCCCCCTGCCTATCACCCTGCCATCCTGTGACACCACGACAGCCCCCACAGGAATCTCATCCTGTGCCAGAGCCGTCCTCGCCTCCTCGATGGCAAGCATCATATATTTCTCGTCCGTCGTCATACCGTCCTTTTGTATCGCACTTGGGGTGTTCCCCTTGGCACGATGCAAAAGTACAAATTTCTTGGTTGGGTACAAAAACTGACAACGTTTTTTTTTACGACGAAGCAACGTCTTTCCCCAAAAATCGCATTTCCAATCCTCCGCACTTGACAAACACTTCTCTTTTCCGTCACGTTGCTGCGGATTGCAGGATATTGTTGCTCGCGTCTTCTTTCATCGCTGCCCCATGTCCTCTTTAGGAGCAAAGAGGGAACGACTTCTTCAACCAACGGCTTTCCACTTTCATATCCTTGTTGAAAATGTACATATCCTACTTGGAAATGTACATATCCTACTTGGAAATATACATTTTCAACAAGGATATGAAAGTAGGATGCGGCAAGAGGAAGAGGTGGATGCCTGTTGAGGGAAATTGTGGAAGACGGCTATCGATGGAAGTAGTATTGAGCCGGTGAGACAGGTGGTATTGAGCCAGCGAGGCTGGTAGTTTTGAATCAATGAGGCAGGCGGCTACTGCTTGCGTCGCATGATGATGTAGAGGATGACCGGGGCACCGAGAATCGGTGTGATGGCGTTGAGAGGGATGACAGTGGTGGAGGGAAGCGTACAGAGCAAGTTGCAGAGGAGCGCAAGGAGGGCACCCATGAGCATGGTGACGGGAAGGAGGATGCGGTGATTGCTGGTGCCCAGCAGGAGGAAGGCGACGTGCGGGGTGGCAAGCCCGAGGAAGGCGACAGGACCGCAATAGGCGGTGATGACCGCAGTAAGAATGCCCGTGGCGAGCAACAAGAGGTTGCGAGTGCGCTGGATGTTGATACCGAGATTGACGGCATAGTGTTCACCAAGCAGGATGGCGTTGAGAGGCTTGATGAGCAGCAAGGCAAGCACCAGGCCTATCAAGCAAATAGCAGCAAAGAGGGGCATCTGCTGGAGGGAGACGCTATTGAAGTTGCCCATGCCCCAGATGAGGAAACTCTGGATGTTCTCGACCGAGGCGAGGAAGTTGAGCAGGGAGATGGCAGAGGAGGTGATGTACCCCATCATGATGCCCGTGATGAGCAGCATGAGGTTGTTTTTCAACATGGAAGAGAAGAGGAGCAGCAGCCCCATAATCAGGAGGCTTCCTAGGAACGCGGCACCCACGATGGCGAGGTAGCCACTCCATGTGTAAAGCCCTGCCGTCACGGTGCCTCCGAACGCCAGCATGACGATGGCCACACCGAGGTTGGCTCCCGAGGATATGCCGAGAATCGAGGGGCCTGCAAGGGGATTGTGGAAGGAGGTTTGGAGCAGCAGACCTGCGGTGGCAAGTCCGGCACCAGCAAGGGTGGCCGTGAGGGCGGTGGGCAGTCGGGAACCGAGAATGATGTAGGACGTGGCCCCCCAAGTCCCTTCCCCACCCTCCCCGAGAGGGGAAGCGGTGCCATGCGGAATGTTGCCCAAGAGGACATGCAGTATGTCTGCGGCTGGGATGTGGACGGAGCCCAAGAAGATGTTGAGTATGAAAAGGACGGCGACCAGAAGGATAAGGATGAACAGTCGGGACTTCATTGCAGCAGATGATAATAGTGGAGGGGTTCGTTGAGGTGAAGCTCAGGATGAGCGATTTGGATAAGGTCGGAGAGCAGCAGGTCGGGATGGAAAGGCGAGCGCTCGTAGAAGTAGGAGGTGGCAACGTTGCATCCCCACACCTGTCCATTGCGGAAAGCGTCGAAGCGTGAAAAGACCTCAGCTTCGGCTGCCAGCTCGGCAAGCGTCTTCGGCACAGAGGCGTCGTAGCGAACCAGCCAGATGTCGGCATCGTGAGCCCCTGCATAGACCTGTTCGGAGGACAGGGGGACGGAGCCACTCTGCTCGTAGTCGGGGAAAGCGGTCTGAGCACCTGCATCAGCATAAATCTGGCCGATGGTGCTGTGGGTGCCTGGCTGATACCAGACATTGCCATAGGGGGTCTCGGAAAGAATGCGTGGACGAACGGACACTTGACCAGCCAGCGTGCGAAGGCTGTCGTAGCGTGCCTCGAGGGCTTCGAAGAGCGCGTTTGCCTCAGCTTCCCTGCCGAGCAGCAAGCCGTAGAACTTCATCCACTCGGCACGCCCGAGGGCGGTCGGCTCCATGTATTCGGCACATTCGATGACGGGGATGCCCAATTGCCCCAACTTGTCATGCCCCGTGTTGCTCTCGAAGGGGGAGACAAGCATGGCGTCGGGATGCAACTGGATGATGCGCTCCTGGTTGGGCGACATGCCGTTGCCACAATCGACCACCTCGTGCGTGAGGCAATGAATGTACTGCCGTTCGCACACGCCACCGATGCAGTCCTCCATGCCCAATTCGCAAATCAGCCCACAATGGACGGCTGTGAAGACAAGCGCCTTGCGCAGCGGAACAGGGACATACACCCAAGGCTTCCCCTCGCGCCCGCTTGGAGAGGAGAGGGAACGGTCGGGTGTCAGCACATACGTGGCCAACAGCCCTTTGCCCCAGGGGTTGGAAAGCTCCACCTTCACCATCTCGCCATAGCGCACCATCGTGATGTTTTGGGCATACTTGAGGGGAATGGTGTCGCCCTCGGAAAAGACATCGGCAGTGCTGCCACCTGTACAAGAATAGGCGGCGAGCACTGCCAATGCGCTAACAAAAAGGAAAAATTTCTTACTCACCTGTCTTCACATAAGATGCGGTATTGAACACATAGGTAGTGGGAGCCACACCTGCATCGTACTGTTTCCAGAAGGTGCCGTCGTTGTTGTACGCCACGATGTAGCCAGCACCTGCATAATCGGCTGAGCCGTATGCACCTTGGCTGTAGGAAGACACATAGACAAGACCCGTGTAGGGATCCACCGCAAGGGCACAAGGGCTGAACACCTCGGAGCCTTCTACGAAGGTGGTGGTGGCACCTGTAGCAAGGTCGTACACCTTGTAGGCAGCGATGGTGTTCCAATTCTCGTCGTAAGAAGTGGCCACATAGTAAATCTTGCCTTTGTAGTAGGAGAGGTAGAGGCCTTCGTTGCAAAGAGTGGTCACCACATCGGCAGCATCAATCTTCTGGATGGCAGCCGACACATCGGCGTAGTTGCCGATGCTCTGCACATAAATATCGGTACCATCGGTGAGGATGCGGGCAGGATTGGTCACCACGGTGATGTCCTTCACCTTTGCCAACGTGGAGGCATCGAGCTTCACCACATTGTTGTTGTAGGTATAGTCGGGGTTCCATCCGTTGCATACATAGAGGTAGCCATTCAAGGCTGTGATGCCTTCGAGATTGGCACCGATGACCTCAGACGTCTTGACAATCTGGAACGAGGTGGTGTCGATGCGGCTCACTGTGCCAGCATAAGAGGACACATACACAAAGCCGCCATCAGCCACCAACTTGCGAGGCTGTGTCAATGTGGCATAACCGAGTGATGCCTGTGTCTTCACGTCAATCACCTCTACGCGCCCCTCATCAGTCGTGGCGATGTACATCTTGGAGCCATAGATGATGGCATCGTTGGGTGTGCCTCCGAGCGAACGCCCGTTCTTCGAGGCGAAAATGCCGTTCGTAATCTGGTTGGTGGCATAATTGATGTAAGACAATGAGCCATCGATGCCAGAGAAGTAACTGCCCTCGTTGAGGACAAAGACCCCTTCGGTCACGTTCACAAGCTCAGAAGTTGTGTTCTTGTTGTCGTCATCGCTACAAGCGGTGAAAGCAAGTGCGCCCATCAGCAAAAGGGCTGCACGAGAAATTAGTTTCTTCATTGTTTTTTTGAGTTGTTAAAATTATTAAGTTATTGAACTATAGTAAGTTTCTTCGCTTCTCATCATTCAAAATGCCGCGCTAAGCGACATCTTCCACGAACGTCCCGGCATGGGATAGTGCATCACGATGTCATACTGTTTGTCGGTGATGTTCAACACCGAGGCACGAACCGTGAGGAGCACCCGCTGGATGCGGAACGTTCTGTAGGCACCCATGCTCAACTCCATGAACCCTTCCATGCGTGTGCCCTCCGTATGCTCGTTGGTCGTCCATCGGCTGCTCATGCCGTCGGCAGTAGCAGAGACGTTCACCCACGGGTTCGTCCAACTCAGCGTCACACTGCCCGAATGCTTGGGGGTGTAAGCTATTTGATAGCCATAGAACTTGCCCTGAAACGACTGGTTCTTTGCTCGCTGAAGGCTGTAGTTGCCAGTCAGCCCGAGAGAATGGCGGGCACTCAGCGGCACTTCCACATCAGCAGTCACATCAAGTCCCAACACCTTCACCCTGCCGATGTTCACCGTGCGCCACACAAACATATTGTAAGGTATCGCCACTATCTTGTCGGTCACTCGGTTCAGATAACCATCTACCGTCAGCGATGCTTTCACCGCCCACTCCTTGCGAGACAGCCATGAGACCCCGACATTCCATTGGCTGGTGCGTTCGGGCGACAGCATGGGATTTCCCAAGTGATAATAGTACAGCTCGTTGAAGGTCGGCATTCGGAAGATGTGCTTCCATGAAGCGCGCACAAACACATCATCGTTGGGCAGCAAGCGGTAGGATGCACTCACGCTGGGTGCAAAGTTGTGTTCGTCATCCTCGGTCTCGATGGTGGCTGTACCGACGCTGGTGGTAGGCGAGTTGCCTTGATTGTTACCCGACTTCTCGTTCAGATAGAGCGCATAGAGTCCACGTGCCAACAGGGTCAGCCGTTGCCAACTGGCCTTGGCCACTACCGTCTGAAGGAGGGAATGGCGACGCGGACGCGAATCGACGGACAAGGAACTATTAAGATTGTTCATCACATAGTCAGCCGAGTAGTCGAGGCTCAACCAGTCGGAAGGCGTATAGAGTGCCGCCACCGCACCGTAAGCCTCGCGTTGCCAATAGGTGGAACTGCTGATGCCCCCACTCGGGATGCCATTGTGATAGTCGGACATCGCCCAGTTGAACTTTCCGTTCGCCATCAGCGACACCTTCTCGGACAAGGCGTTCACCCATCGTGCCTGTACAAAGGCATTGCGTTCGAGCAGCGTCTCATCGTTGTCGTTAATATAGTAATGCACGATGCCTGGCAGTTGGCGGTCGTTGTCGTAGTAGTATGCCTTGGCAGTCAGTCGGTTTCGATTGTTGGGACGATACAGTAGATTGACCTCGCCATGCCATTGGTTCATGCGGCTGTTGGTGCGGTGTTCACGGGTTTTCAACTGAACATTGGTCAGCGTGAAAGGGTAGTCGTTTTCGGCATACACATAATCCACCACACCCGACATGGAGAGTTTGTTTCCCATCGACGTGCCAAACTGCACCATCGGATTCGTATATCCCCACGAACCCAACGTGAGTTGTGCCTTTCCGTGAGGCTGTGCCCCCAAATCGAGGTCGGTCAACGTGTTGATGGACAGCATCGCTGCCGAAGCCACGTTTCTGGCAGGCAGGAAGACATCATCGTTTCCAGCCACGACCAATCGCAAATCCTTGATGCCGCTGAGCGTATATCGTTGCAAGTCTATTTGCCCCGTCTGGCAATCGCTGAGGGCAATGCCGTCGTAACTCACCCCCGTGTTCTGGGCACCAAGTCCTCTCACCGAAACGGTCTTCATGCCACCAGCACCTCCATAATCACGAAGGGTGATGCCTGGCAGCCGATGAAGCGCATCACCAATGTCGGTCACGCCCAAACGGTGAAAATTGTCGTTTGTCAGCGCGTATTGCGGCGAGGTGCTCTTAATGTCACGGTCACGCTGCGTGCTCACCACCTCCACATTCCGCAAAGTGTCTGACCGCATGGCACGACCCTCCCGTTGCGCCCACACAGGCACAACTCCCAAAGAGAGCATCGCCCACAGGCACCGTCTCCTTGCGTACACATATATATATAATGTCTTTCTGCCCATAACTCCATCCCTCGGGAGTACAAATGATGCATTTAATGGCAGGTCTTCGGACTTGTTCTGACACCACAAGCACCTTCCCAAGGAGTATTTATCACTCACTCAGTGGCTGTCGCTTGCCATCCAGATAGAACTTACCGCAGCGGGACTGTTGGGGATTTTCACCCCATTCCCTTTTCATCGTCAGAGACTGACGAACCATTTTCGGGTGCAAAGGTACGATTAAGTTCGGAAAAACTCAAATAAATTTGGTTTTTCTCTCGCTTAATCGTACCTTTGTACCCGATTGGCGACATGAACATCATCGGCAAAAACATGGAAGTGCAACCCTGCGTGGCAACCATCGGGTCTTTTGATGGCGTACATCAAGGACACCGATTTGTCATCCAGCAGGTAGTTTTTCAAGCCCGCAAGCGTGGGCTTGATGCTGTGGTGGTCACCTTTCCGAACCATCCCCTGCAAGTGTTGCGTGACGATTTTCGCCCCCAACTGCTGACATTGGCAGAAGAGAAAGTGAAACTCATGCAACAGACAGATATTGAAAAAATTGCCATCATGGACTTCACAAGAGATTTGGCACAGATGTCAGCACGGGAGTTCATGCAACACATCTTGAAGGAACAACTACAAGTGAAGGTGCTTGTCATGGGACATGATAACCACTTCGGGCATGGAAAGACAGCATTCGAGGACTATGTGCGGTATGGGCATGAACTGGGAATGGAGGTACTGTCTGTTCCTCCGATGCCCCATGGGGACGGCTGTCCTATTTCCTCGACAGCAATACGTGGGGCACTCCTGTCAGGCGATGTAGCGTGTGCCAATGCCATGCTGGGCTACAGGTACGCCCTGCAAGGTCTTGTTGTGGAGGGGTTTCAGAACGGCAAGAGGCTGGGCTTTCCCACTGCGAACCTGCAAGTTGACCCCTCCAAGCTGGTGCCCAAGAATGGTGCCTATCTGGTGAGGACATGCGGCTTCCCCACGTGCGCTGATGCTCGGCAGGGACTCTGTAGAGGGGAACGCTATGGTATGTTGAACATCGGCACTCGCCCCACGCTGCACAATGGCTCACAGCGCAGCATCGAGGTTCATCTGTTCGACTTCGACGGCGACTTATACGGCACGAGGCTCTGCATCGAATTGCTTCACCACCTTCGCAACGAACGGGAATTTCGTTCGCTGGAGGAACTCCAGTGCCAACTTGCCAATGACGAGCAAGTGTGCCACCAACTCTTAACGCTTCATGCCTATGATTGAAATTCTCAACACGCTGGTTTCGCTCGACCTCTTCAAAGAGTTCTTCTGTTGTGACCTCGAACGGTGTCACGGCATCTGTTGTGTGGAGGGCGATGCTGGCGCACCCGTCAGCATTGAAGAAGTGGGGCTGCTGGAAGATGCGCTGGACGTGGTGTGGGACGACCTCAAGCCTCAAGCCCAGCAGCAGATTGAACACGAAGGCGTGGTTTATCCCGACAAAGACGGTGAACTGGTCACACAAATAGTGGACAACAAAGACTGCGTATTTGTAAAAAGCTCCGACACCCCCTGCACCCTCTGCGCCATCGACTCGGCTTACCGATGCGGCAAGCTCCATTGGCAAAAACCCATCTCGTGTGCCCTCTATCCCGTGCGCCTCTCTCAAGTGGGGGGCATGACAGCTGTCAATGTGCACCGCTGGGACATCTGCCAGCCTGCACGAGACCTTGGAAAGAAATTGCAGATGCCCGTCTATCAGTTTCTGAAAGAGCCCCTCATCCGTCGCTTCGGACAGGCGTGGTGGGACGAATGTGAGGTGGCAGCCCATGAACTCAAAAAAGCAGGTTATCTGGACTAAAAAATGTCACTTTGGCACCCGAAAAGACATAAAATCATGCTTTTCTTCAAAAAAAAACCTGTTAAACCTTTTTTTTAGAAAAATTTATCCTAAATTTGCAAATCAACCAGCAATATGTCATGTCGAGACACTTCTCTCGGGCATACTGCAACCCATCAGAAACTACATCTAAAACGATATGATTACCATACAAAATAACGATGGCGAAAGAAGGATTCTGCTGCTTGACAGTCCGTTCGCACTTGACGAAAGCCCCGACTTTCCAGAATACCTGTTCGATGTCGTTTTTATTGCCAATGAATCTGTTGAGGAGGCCAAGACCATCCTCAGCAGTATCAATCCCGTGACATCCACCAAGTGTTGCTACAAACCACTGTTTGTATCCAGTTCACTGAAAGGGAAAATGGGACCTTATGATGAAATCATTGACGGGTATGCTGACAACTGGAATGACATGGATGTGATGACACAGATAGAGAACATCATCGGATACAATACACTGATTGGTCTGAATGCACAGGAAGACCCCATCCTCTCATCCAACCAGTTCTTCATCCGTCTCACACGCTTCTTGATATCAAGAAAGAAGACCATCCTCGAACCCAAACTCGAAGTGACAGCCTCCACAGGCTATGTCATCCCAGTGTTCGAACTCTTCTATCGAATGGGGCTTTATGAATTGAGCGACTACTTCGTGTTCATGCAGTCGATGACAGAGAAAGGACTCTTCCGAGCCACCAAGTTCGTCAACAAAGTCTATCTCTGCCCCACCTGTCTGCATTCTCACATCCTCTACATCCGCAGTTGCCCCAAATGTGGGCAGTCGTCCATTCAGACAGAAGAAGTCATCCACCACTTCCGCTGTGCCAACGCAACCCCCGAACACACATACAACTTCGGTGGTCAGTTGCGATGCCCCAAGTGCCACAAGATATTACGTCACATCGGCATGGACTACGACCGTCCAGCCATCATCCATACGTGCAACACCTGCGGCAACACCTTCATCGAACCGAAGATAAAGACCGTCTGCACATGCTGTCATTCGACACACGACGCCGATGAACTCATCCCACAGGACTTCAACGTGTATGAAATCACCTCAGAGGGCAAGCAGTCCATCATCTCACCCAACATCGGCTTCACCATCTACACAGAGTTCTACGACAACTATATCGAATACAACCGCTTCGTCAACCGCATACGCCTCTTGGCAGAACAGAAGTTCAGCGGCAACATCAAAGGAGACCTGCTTGTCGGAAAGATGTGGATCATCAATGAAGAAGGTGAAACCATGCCAATACGTCCAGAAGTCATCGAACTGGCCTGCATGTATTTCCCAAGCAACAAGGTATCTGCAGCCAACAACATCACCTACATTGGCTCCATCATCCGCAACTATACAGGAGACACCGAAGAAGGCATCATCAACTTCGAGGTCATGCTCTCCGAAACCATTCGTGCGGCAGTCAAGGCACTCCAGCCAGGCGAAAAAATCTGTCACACCTACATGAAGCTCGGCGGCAACCAGTCCACCATCAACGATTTCCTCAAGGAAATGAACTTCATCTCCGTCACACCAGACGACAGCGTAGGCTACGACCCCAGTGCCAACAAGAATGACGAACCTGCATAATGGGAAGAAACCTGCTACTCACTAAAATCACTATAAAAAACAGAAACTCTAACAAAACCATACAAGTATGAACAATAACATCACACCTGGAATTGATGTTGACAGCCTTTCGGTACTCATCGTTGATGATGTTCCTCTCAACATCCTCCTCATCAAGAAGATGCTGTCTCAATACACCTTTGAGATACGCACGGCCAACAGCGGACAGGCAGCACTCGATGCCATCGCTCAAAAGAAACCAGACCTCCTGTTGCTTGACCTCATGATGCCCGGCATTGATGGATTTGAAGTCATCAAACGTCTGCGTGCCAACGACGACACGAAAGACCTGCCCATCGTCATCCTCTCCGCCCTCAACTCAGAGCAAGACATCTCCAAGGGCTTCCAGCTGGGTGCCAACGACTTCATCAACAAGCCCATCATCATGGAGAAACTCCTCAGCAGCGTGACCACACAAATCAACCTGCAAGCAGCAAAACGTAAACTCTAATCAGAGGTAAAAGTGAAAAATGAAAAATGAAAAGTGAAAAATTTGCTACCGCAGCAGTTTCCCAAC
>JAFSKR010000037.1 GCA_017448825.1 Bacteroidaceae bacterium | reverse complement strand
GGCAACTCGCAATCCTACCAGTGGAACGGGGAGTTCATCACTCCAAGAGGGTACTATCAGACCCTCTCCCCACCCCTCCCCCTCGGTTCACCCCCCCACGGGGAGGGAGACCATCCGGATGGCTCTACCCTTGAGGGGGTGAACCGAGGGGGAGGGTTGGGGAGAGGGTCTGATAGTACCCTCTTGGAGTGATGAACTCCCCGTTCCACTGGTAGGATTGCGAGTTGCCGATGAGCACCACCGTGAACATATCGACCGCCTCGGGGTCGAATGCTCCGAGAGTGGTCACGGTCACTTCCTGTTCGGGTCGTCCTGCTTGCCGCACATAACCCACAGGGGTGTTCTCAGCTCTTCCTTCCGAGAGAAAAATCTCCTTCAATCGGTAGAGCTGCCAGTATCGACCGTTCGACTTAGGGTTATAGACAGCCGTCACGAAGTCACCTACCGCCGCTGCCTTGATGCGTCGTTCGATGACTTCCCAAGGAGTCATTAAATCACTCAGAGAAATCACGCAGAAGTCGTGGCCGACAGGGGCACCGAGAAGGGAGGCCGCTTTCTGGAAAGCCGAGATGCCAGGAAGCGATTCCACTTCGATGTCACTGTTTCGCTCTCGTTTCATCTCCCAAATCAATGGTGTCATGCCATAGATGCCAGCATCGCCAGATGAGATGACCACAACCGTCTTGCCTTCTTCTGCCAAAGTGAATGCTTGTTCCGCACGTTCACGTTCGTGCTTCATACCCGTATCGATGCACAGACACCCTTCCTTCATGTAGGGTGTAACGAACTGAAAATAGTATTTGTAACCAACAATGGCATCCGCTTCTTTGACAGCCTTGATAACCGCTGGCGTGATGTCTTCAGGACTGCCAGGGCCGATGCCTGCAACGATAATCTTTT
Source organism: Bacteroidaceae bacterium (assembly GCA_017448825.1). Lineage (GTDB taxonomy): Bacteria > Bacteroidota > Bacteroidia > Bacteroidales > Bacteroidaceae > Minthosoma. Next base: position 65,878 of record JAFSKR010000037.1, on the reverse strand, counting down.
TCATACGAGGGCAAAGTTAGTGATTATTTTGATGCGTTCCAAGTATTTGGCCGTGAAAACGTGTGGCTTGTGCCATTTTGCCTGCCTACAGTACCTCTCAAGCGGTGTGACTCAGACCGCCTTGTCGATGTGACTCAGACCGCCGAGGCGGTGTGAGTCACACCGATTTTGGAGTTATTTGTTGAATTTAACTTTGAGTCCGACAGTAAGCATTCTGCCGGGATGGAAGAGGGCATATTTGCGTGCTGACGAATCGATGCGATGGTCGGTTTTGTCGAAAAGGTTGTCAATGCCGATGCTGGGTTCCAAGAGTGCCCACTTCACACAATCGAATGTGTGCGTGGTGTTGAGGTTCCAAATGCCGAATCCCGGTGCATCTTCGTAAGAGCCTGTGTAGTAGGTCTTCGATTGGAAACGACCGTTGAGGTTCACATGGAGGGCATATCGTCCCCATGCGTGATGGTAGTTGGCAGCGAACGTGGCCGTGTTGCGGATGCTACGCTCAAGCGCGCTCCACTCTGTGCCGCTCTTGGTGCGGGCGTAGGTGTATGCCCAATTAGCGGAGAGATTGAAACCTCGGAACAGGTTGGCTGATACATTCACTTGCACCCCTTTCACGTCGCCTTTGTCGCTGTTCTGATAGAGGGAATATCGTTCCAATTTGGCAGCCTCATCTGCTGTCATTTCGGGAAACTCTTTTTGAAGCATGGCAAGCGAGGTGGCATCTACATCAATATTCTGTTTCACCACCATGTCGTTGATGCGGTTGATGTAGCCGGTCACACTCGCCACCAGCTTGTCGGTATGGTATTCTGCGTTGAGGGCGAAATAGTGGCTCTTCTCTGGTTTCAAGTAGCGGTTGCAGAAGTTGATTTGGGGTTTACCACGATTGACGGCATAGTAATGATAGTATAGTTCGTCCAATCCTGGAGCACGGAAACCTGCCGAGTAGGTGGCACGGAAATTGAATGCGCCCGGCGAATACATCAGGGTAGCTTTCGGGGTGAAGTGGTTCCCGAAGGTCTCATGGTGGGTGTAGCGGATGCCCAGCGTCGCCATCACATTTTGCAGGAACTTTTGTTCGTGCTGTCCGTAGAGGGCGAAGGTATAGGCACCTTTGTCAATGTTGCCAGAAGTGGCTTCCAGTTCGTCACGCCGCCAGTTGGTTCCGAAGATGGTGGTGCCGCCTTTCGCCAAGCCTAAGATGGTCTTCACGTCGGCCTCGTAGGCGTGTTGTTTCTTCGACAGCACAAAGTCACCCACCTGATAGCTGGACGTTTCTACGTCATACTCTTTGCCATAGCGGAAGCGGTCGGCGGTAAAGTTCGCTTGCAGAGAATTTTTGGCGGTGAACTTATAGATGCCGCCCACGTTCCAACGGAAGCCTTTGTACTGCATCTCATAGTCGGTGCCACCTGTGATGTCTTCGCGTGTGTCGGGACGGTCGGTCAGCTTGTAGGAGTAGTCAAAGCCCGTGTTGAACGCCAGATGCTCGTTGGGCGAGAAGGTAAACTTCTGCGCCACAAGGTTGGAGCGGTAGCCGGTGAAGAGGGGGGCGATGGTGGGTTGCGTCTCGGTGTCGGAGCCTTTCACATACTCCGAGCCGTTGTTCTGGTAGCTGTCTGCGCGGTCATGGGTGAAGGAGGTGTAGGAACCGAATCCGTGGGTGAAGATGTCGAGGGTGACTGCCTCGGTCAGTTGTCCTTTGCCAGAGATGCGCGTGTCGCTGGTTACGCTGACGAGGTTCTGCGTGGGTTGGTCAGTGATGATGTTGATGACACCAGCAATGGCATCGCTGCCATAGAGCGACGAAGCTGCACCATCCAGCACCTCAATACGTTTCACACGCGACATATTGATGCGGTTGAGGTCAACATTGTTGGAGATGTCGCCAGTCAGTTTCTGTCCATTCACGAGGATGAGGATGTATTTGTTGCCGAGGCCGTTCATTCGGAGGAAGGTGCCCATCGAATTAGGTGCCATCGACAGCTGTGGCATTGTATGGGTGAGGGCAGCATCGAGGGTGGTGATGCCCTGTTCGCGAATGTCCTGCGATGACAATACGCGCACGGGTGTGGCTGTTGCCTTCAACCGCTGATGATGGCCTGAACCCGTGACGACGACAGGATTTAGCTCGTAGGTCTTGGCGATGCCCAAGCTGTCGGGCCTTTCCATCTGATGTATCTGACCAAAAGCGGCACCCCCTCCAAGGAGTGCCGCTCCCAGCATCAGGAATCTGCTGTGCATAAACAAGGAAATTAATTTTGGAGTTTCAAATTATCTTTGGAGTTTCTTTATATACATTGATGCTCCTTCGGGAGCAACCTCGGCGGTTTGTCTGGGGGCTTACTCTTCTGGATTCTTTGAGTGGTAATAGTCCAGTGCCTCGCCGTCGATGGCATCCTGTGTGTGGTTCATCCAGATCTGACGGATGGTGGGCAGTTCGAGCAAACCTTTCTCAATCATTGTCGAGTTGTTGCAAGTGTAGCCCATGTGAGAGAAGTACATCTTCCAAGAGGTGTCTTCCACTTCGCCTTCCTCGTTGGTTTCGAAGCCGTCGTCCCACGCGTCGTCATCGCCAGCCATATCGTTGTGGCCGTGGTCACCGTCGATAGACATGAGCGGGTGGCAGTAAACCGTGGCGTTCGTGATGCCTGCTGCCTGCATACGAGCCAGCACGTGTGTCTTGAAGTTGTCTTTCATGTCAACGGTGCCGACAAAGTAGTTGGGACTCAGTTCCTGCAGTGCTTCTTCGAGTTCCGTGTAGCGGACGTTGGCCTTGTAGGTGTCGTAGGAGTCGGGGTTTCCATGTCCCATGAAAGCGACAACGCTGTTGGCGGCCTTGTCCTTGTAGAGGTTGTCAAGTGCTTTGGCTACGGCAGGGACGTCTTCGTCTTTGTCCTGAAGGAGTGGCACGCCCAGCTTCAGGGTCACGTTCGCCAGATACTCATCGTCGATGTCGCCATTGGCGTTGTTGGCGAAGTCCTTGATGTAGTTGATGACACGTGTGTATTCCTCACCGGGGATTACCTGTAAGGACTGCACCACGATTTCTCGGTACTGCACGCCTTTCTGCGCAAATGCCGTGAGCCAGAATGGGGGTGCATAGAAGTTGCGGGGTGCTACGTTCTCGCCTGCTGCTGCACGGTTGATGCAGATGGCGGAAGAGAAGGAGAGGTAAATGTCGTAGTTGGGGAAGGATGTCTTGTAAGCTTCTACTGTGGCATCAAAGGCATCGTATGCTTGCTGCCAGGTGGAGCCGAAGGCGACCAAAAGGATCGCTTTGCTATTCTTCTTCTGAGATTTGACGGTTTGGTTGACGGTCTCTTGATAGACGGTGTAGTTGTTCTTTACGTCATCGTCGTCGTTGCTGCAAGCGGTGAAGCTTACGGCGGTCATGGTGGCAAGGATTGCCAGCATGAGGTGTTTAATCTTCTTCATTGTTTCGATTGGAATTTGGGTTATACGTATTATTGTTTTTTATAAAGTTGTCTTTCGGTTGTTTGCCTTGATGGAAGCGGATGGTGAGGGATGCATACAGCGTGGTGCCGGGTGTTGTGGTTCCCAAGTGAAGGCCGTGCGCTGTTTTGTCGATGTAGTTGAAAAGGTTATCCACTCCTGCCTCTATTCGGTAGTCGAAGGTCTTGGAGTTCCCAAGGTCGTGGGTTGTGGTAAGGCGCCAGACTTGATAGCCTTTGCCGTTGCCGTTGATTTGGTAGTGGCGTTTGGAGGAGATGCGTCCATAGAGTCCCATGCCGATGCGATAGGCTGGGGAGATGGTGTGGCTCCAGGTGGCGAAGCAGGTGGCTTTGTGGTGTGCCATTCCGTCGATGGTGACGTTGTGCATTCGGTCGTGGTTGGTGTCGTACTGGTTGGCTTTGGTGTCAAGGTAGCTGTAGCTTGCTCCGATGGCGAGGTCTTTCCATGCGTAGCGCAGGTTCAGGTCCACGCCGTAGGTCTTTGCGTCTTCTATGTTTTGATATTGTCGTGTCTTGACGGGGTCGTACTGGATGATGTATTCGTCTGGTGCTTGGTAGTTTGGGATGGTGACGAGGGCGATCATGTCTCGCACTCGGTTGTGGTAGCCTGTCAGTGTGAGCGACCATCCTGCGTGTGTGTATTCTCCGCTGAGGGCGAAGTAGTTGCTGGTTTGTGGACGCAGGTCTTTGTTGCCGAGATAGAGGTAGGTGCCGCTCATCTGGCGGATGTAGCGGTAGTGCTGCTCTTTTGTTGTGGGTGTCTTGAATCCTTGGCTCCAGGTGGCTCGGATGCGCCACGGGCGGCTGAGCTTGAGCATGGCTGAGAGTTTGGGGGTGAGCCGCCAGCCGAATTGCTGGTTGTGGTTGAGGCGGAGGCCGGCGGTGAGGTGGGCGGCTACTCTGCCTCTGCCAGGCCAGTGCCATTCGTCCTGCAGGTAGAGGGCTGCTGTCCAGTCGCTTGCCTTGCCGCCGAGTACGCGTGTGGGGGCTTTGAGCCAGTCGTAGCGGTACTCGAGGCCTGTGCTCAGTTGGTTTTGGCAGGGTAGGGCGAAGATGCCTTTGAGGTTTGCCAGGGTGCGTTGTTGGTCGCTTTGCAGTTCTGTTTGGTCGGGTAGGTAAGGGTAGTAGGGGTAGTATAGGGTTCCGCGGCTTTTTTCGTAGTCTTCTACGAGTGTGTTTGCTGTGAAGTAGTAGTGGTAGGCGTGTCGGTTCCAGTCCACGTCCAGGGTCAGCTGGTCGGTTTGGTTGAGTTGCCATTTGCCGCCTAGGGAGGCGTTCTGGTTGCGGTATTGCAGGTCGTAGGTATGGACGTCGTAGCGTGCGTATTTGCCGCTGGGGCGGTAGATGCGCTTGCCGTGGAGCGTGCCTTCGGCATAGAGTTGGATGTCTTTGTTGATTGCGTAGGTGAGGCGCTGGGCGACTTGCCAGCTGGTGTGGCGGTTTACGGTCTTGTTGCGTGTGTCGGTGATGGGCTGCTCGCCTGCGGCGGTGTGCTCGACGGCGGTGTTCTGCCAGCCGTCGGTGTGTTGGAGTTGGAAGTTGGTGTGGCTGCCCCACTTGCCGTGGTTCAGGGCTAGGCTGTTGTGCTGGCGGAGGTCTCCGTAGGTGCCTCCGCGTGTGATGTTTTCGAGCTGGAGTCCTTGCTGCGTGTGCTTTCGGGTGATGATGTTTATGACGCCGGCGATGGCGTCGCTGCCGTAGAGGGCTGAGGATGCGCCTTTTACGATTTCTATCTTGTCGATGTTGTTTGGGTCGATGAGGCTGAGGTCGTTTTCTCCGCCTATGTCTCCGTGGATGCGCTTTCCGTCGATGAGGATGAGGATGTAGCTGTTGCCGAGGCCGTTCATCTGGATCTGGCTGCCCATGTCGTCTTCGCTGAAGGCGAATGTGGCGGTGAGTCCTCCGAGGATGTCTTCGATGGTGCGTCCGCCGTAGGCTTTGAGCTGTTGTCCGCTGATGACTTCTGTCTGTACGGGCGCATCCTTGAGCAGGTGCCGCGTTCCGGTACCTGTGACGACGACTTCTTGCAGGGGGTCTCCTTCCAGCACGGCCTGGGCTGTCGCTGCCTGCGTGGGGCATAGGGCGGCGAGTGCTGCGAGCCACCTCCGTATGGTCTTTTCTTTGTTGCTCCGCATGTTCCTGTGCGTGATGCTTTTTCTGATGGGTTTTGGCAGGTCTTCTGGCTTTCCCCCGTTCCGTTTGCCTTCCCGAGTGCTCAGTGGCTTTTCTGTACGGACGTTTACACGTGGGGATTACAGCTGCAGGTACAGCTCCGGTTTTGCACCGGATTCCCTTGCGCCGCTGCGGCCCTCTTTGCCGCAGGGCTACCAATATCGGTTGCAAAGTTATGTTTTTTTTAGTGAACGGGCAAGGTTGTTAACTTTATTTAACGTGGGTTGGTGTTGTTTTGTAGGGTGGGTTGTTGTTGTTGTGTCGGGAGAGATGGTTTGTCGGTGTCGAGTGGGGTGTTGTTGTTGTGTCGGTTGGGATGGTTTGTCGGTGTCGGTTGGGGTGGTTTGTCGTTGTCGGGATGGTTGTTGTGTTTGTTCTTCGCGCGCGTATATATATATGTATTGATGATGCCAGCCACGTTGTTGCGTGGCTGGCTGTGTGTTTGGGGTTGGTGTCATTCTGGTTCTTCTTCGTCGAGGAATGCTTGTTCGGTGCTTTCGATGGACATGCTGTGCAGCATTTGCTTGAAGTCGCCTCCGGGGAAGAATGCTATTTTTACGACTTTGACTTTCTCTGCGGTGAGTTCGTCTTTGGTCTCTGCGACTTTGGCGTTGAATACTGGCTTGAAGGAGCCGAAGCTTCCCAGGGAGACGAGGTGTCCTATCTCCATGTAGTGCTGCAGTCTGTTCTTGAGTGCTTCGATGACGGCTTTTGTCTGTGTCTTTGGCACTCCTTGTGACTGGGAGATTTCCTCGATGAGCATTGTTTCGGTGACTTTGGGGTAGAGGAGCTGGCGGGCGCGCCACACCTCAGGCTTTTCTTCGAGATAGTTTAGCTTCTCTTTGCCTTTGCGGTAGATAAGTCCCATTTTTTTGATTGTGGTTTTTAAGTTAGTAAATATGGGTTCGGCTTGTTTGTTGTGCCGTTCCCGGTTATGTTATTATGGCGTGTGCGGCTGGGGTGTTGTGTCGTGTGCGGCTGGACTGCTTCGTCGTATGGGGCTGGGGGGGTGTGCCGTATGGGGCTGGGCTGCTTCGTCGTATGGGGCTGGGGGGGTATGGGTTTTCAGGCGTTGGCTTGTGCGGTGTGCTGGTGCATGAGGTGGTTCGTGACGTCGCAGGTGATGGTTTCGCCTCGGGCATAGACTTCGTAGGCGATGCGGGTCATTTTTTCTTTGGCTTTTTCGACGTTGTGCAGTCGCCTGACGGATGGTTCTTGGCGTTTGTCGGCGTAGCCTACGTTGATGCATTGGAAGAGTGCTTCTCTGACGTCGTCGTTGATGAAGCAGCAGGTGAGCCGCCCGGGTATCTTGACGAGCTTGAATGTCATTGGTGAGTAGTTGGTGCATTTGATGTCCACGCGGAAGTTCTCGCCTTCTGCTACGCAATACTTCATGCAGCCTGCGAATTTCTCCCGATAGTCGCGGAATGCGAGCTCGCGCGCCTCGCCTTCGAAGGCTACTTCTCCTGTGCTGCGCACCATGTAGAGGTGGCTTTTGGTGACTCGGTCGTTGCCGAAATAGCGTTCCAGGATGATTTTCATGTCGGGTACGTTTTTATGCTTCTGGCCGCAAAGGTAATCTTTTTATTTCATATGTGCAATAGTTGTTAACTTTATTTAACAGTTCCGCGCCTTTTTTTCCTGAAAATCCGCGACGTTTTGAAGTATCGCGGCGAAACACCCATAATCGATTTTTCGCTTGTGGGGGAATCGATGAATCGATTGTGGGTGTCGCGCCTCGGGGGGTGTGGGGGTCGCGAAACTGCTATCTCGAGTTTGCAAAAAAACCGCTCCTTCGTGGGATGCAGAATTGCCTTGCGGTGATAAAGAAAATTGGGTCTTCTTTTTTTGACGAACGGACTTTTTTTCGTAACTTTGCCGCCGATGAGAACAGCTTTCCTTGTTGCAGCGCCCATGAGTGGGCAGGGCAAGACGACTGTCAGCCGAGGCTTGATGTCGTTGTACGTGCGGGAGGGTTGCCGCGTGCAGCCTTTCAAGTGTGGGCCTGACTACATCGACACGAAGTTTCATGCTGCCGTGTGCGGACGCCCGAGCATCAACCTGGACCTCTTCATGATGAGCATCGACGAGGTGCGGGAACTCTTCGAGCGCTATGGCTCGGGGGCCGACGTGTGCATCGTGGAGGGCATGATGGGCCTCTTCGACGGATATGACCGCGACCGTGGCTCGTCGGCCGAGATTGCCGTTGCGCTGGGCTTGCCCGTCGTGCTCGTCGTGGATGCCCGGTCGGCCGCCTATTCGGTGGCCGCGCTGCTGTGGGGCTTCATCCATTTCCGGAACGACGTGCGCATCGCTGGCGTCATCTTCAACAAGGTGGGCTCGCAGCGCCACAGGGAGGCACTGCGCCAAGTGTGCCGCGAGCTCGGCGTCACGTGCTTCGGCTGCCTGCCCAAGGAGGCAGCCCTCCGGCAGGGCTCACGCTATCTGGGGCTCGACTTCTCCGCAGGGACGGAGCAGGAGCGATTGGTGGAATTGCTAAGGGAGAATGTGGAATGGAAGCAGCTGCTCATGTTGTCATAGCCCGAAACGCAGAGTCATTCACCTTCCTTTACCAGGACGTGATCGACCGGATGGGCACCGTCACCTTCTTCGACCCCGAAGCGGAAGTGCCCGACTTGGACCACTGCCGCCTGCTCTACCTGCCCGGTGGCTACCCGGAGAAACACGCAGCCGCGCTCTCGGCGGCGGAGCAGACGCGCAGGCGCATCCGCGAGTATGCCCAGGGCGGCGGAAGGGTCATCGCAGAGTGCGGCGGCATGATGTACCTGTGCAAGAGCATCGTGACCGACGAAGGCGAGTTCCCCATGTGCGGAGTCCTGCCCTACCGCATCACCGCCCGGCAGGCCGACCGCAAGCTCACGCTCGGCTACCGGCGCTTCACGCTCGACGGCCGCGAGTACAGGGGCCACGAGTTCCACTACACCCAGTTCCTTGGCCCGCCCCCACCCTCAGCCGCCCAGGTCTACGACGCCCAGGGCATCCCAACCGCCACACCCATCATCCGCCAAGGCAACGTGCTTGCAAGCTACACACACATATATAACATAATATAGAATGAAAACCCTTCACCCCCTCATGCTGGCAGGGACAGGCAGCGACGTCGGCAAAAGCACGCTCGCCGCCGCCCTGTGCCGCATCATGCTCCAGGACGGCTTCCACCCCGCCCCCTTCAAGGCACAAAACATGGCACTCAACAGCTACGCCACCCCCGAGGGGCTCGAAATAGGGCGCGCCCAAGCCATGCAAGCCGAAGCAGCCGGCATCCCTTGCCACACCGACATGAACCCCCTCCTGCTCAAGCCCCAGGGCGACCACACCAGCCAAGTCATCCTGAATGGCCGCCCCATCGGCAACCGCGACGCCTACGACTACTTCCGCCGCCAAGGCAGAGACGAGCTCAGGAGAGCAGTCTGCGCCGCCTTCGACCGCCTCAGCACCAAGTACAACCCCATCGTCATGGAAGGAGCAGGCAGCATAGCAGAGCTCAACCTGCGCGACACCGACCTCGTCAACATGCCCATGGCCCGCCACGCCCAAGCCGACGTGATACTCGTCGGCGACATCGACCGAGGCGGCATCTTCGCCTCCATCTACGGAAGCATCGCCCTCCAAACCCCAGAAGACCGCCAGCGCATCAAAGGCATCCTCATCAACAAGTTCCGCGGAGACCTCCGGCTCTTCGACGAAGGGCGCCACATGCTCGAACGCCTCTGCCACATCCCCGTCCTCGGCATCATCCCCCACCTCACAGACATGCACCTAGACGCCGAGGACAGCGTGCAGCTCGCCATCAAGGCACGCACACGCGCACAAGGCCGAGTGAACATCGCCGTCGTGCTGCTGCGACACCTGTCCAACTTCACCGACTTCGACACCCTCGAACGCGATCCCCGCGTCCACCTCTTCTACACCACCAACACCGACGACCTCCTGGCAAGCGACATCATCATCCTGCCCGGCAGCAAAGCCACCCTCAGCGACCTCCACGAGCTCCGGCGCAACGGTGCCGCAGGGGCCATCATCCGTGCCCGCAACGCAGGCGCCACCATCCTCGGCATCTGCGGCGGCTACCAAATGCTGGGCGTCGAAGTGAGAGACCCACACCACATCGAAGGCGACATCGAGCGCCTCCCCGGACTCGCGCTCCTCCCCGTCACCACCACCCTGACAGCCGAGAAGACCACCCGTCAAGTGACCCTCCGCGGAGGCATGCGCGGATACGAAATCCACTGCGGCGAAACCCATCCCTGCCCCCATGCCCAGGACAGCCCATTCCTCACACACAGCGACGGCACGCCCGAAGGCTACCGAGCCGACGACCGATGCATGGGCACCTACATCCACGGCATACTCGACAACCCACCCCTCATCAACCGCCTCCTCGCCCCCTTCAAGACCAAGCTCAGCCAACCCCCCACACCCCTCGACCCCCAAGCCTTCAAAGAAGAACAATACAACCGACTCGCCGACCACGTGCGAAAGCACATCGACATGAAAAAACTCTACCAAATCCTTACCCAACATGATTGACGGACACGGAGACGACACCCACCGCTACGAAGACATACAAACAAACTTCAGCAGCAACATCCTTCCCCGCACCGACCTCACCGGCCTGGAGCAACACCTGCGCGCCCACCTCCACCTCATCCGCACCTACCCCGAACCCTCAGCCACCACACTCGAAACACTCATCGCAGAAACACACAACATCCACCCCGACGAAGTCCTCGTCACCAGCGGAGCCACCGACGCCATCCACCTCATAGCCCAAACCTTCCGCCACAACCCCACCTACAAAACCTTCCCACCCACATTCAGCGAATACCAAGACGCATGCCAGCAAATGGGCTATCGACAAAGCCACAAAGCCGCCCTCTGCTGGCTCTGCAACCCCAACAACCCCACAGGACAAACCCACCCCCTGCACCACATCCAAACCCTCGCAGCGCAACACCCGCTCCTCATCCTCGACCAGTCATACGAGACCTACACCCTCGCACCCATGCTCACCCCACACCAAGCCCTCCAAACGGGAAACATCATCCAGCTCCACTCCATGACCAAGCAATACTCCATCCCCGGACTCCGCCTCGGCTACCTCACAGCCCCAGCACCCCTCATCCGCCAGCTCCGCCAGCACTACCGCCCCTGGGCCGTAAACGCCCTCGCCCTCCAGGCAGGAAAGTGGCTCCTCCACAACGCAACACCCCACATCCCCAACCTCACAGCCCACCTGCGCGAAACCCAACGCCTCCGCACCCGCCTCGCCCAGCTCCCCGGCATCCACCTGCCCGATGCCGCCACCCAGACACCCTTCTTCCTCTGCACCATCCACCCCCACACCGCCGCCGCCCTCAAGCACCATCTCGCCACCCAGCATCACATCCTCATACGCGATGCCTCCAACTTCCGAGGCCTCACCCCCCACCACTTCCGCCTCGCCGCCCAATCCCCAGAAGAAAACGACACCCTCATAGCAGCCCTCACCCAATACATACACCAAGCATGACCACCCCCTGCGACATATTCCCCCTCCCCCTGCCCTGCAACGCCCTCACCCTCGGCATGCTCCCCCTGCTCATCGGCTGGCTCCTTGACCTCCTCCTCGGAGACCCACAATGCCTGCCGCACCCCATCGTCTGGTTCGGCAACACGATAGCCTTAGGCGAGAGACACCTCAACAAAGGAAAGCACCGCCGACTCAAGGGCACACTCCTCGCCGCCATCCTCGTCACCTCCGTCTTTGCAGCCACATCAGCACTCAAACACCTCCTCACCTCCCCCAAACTCCTTCCCCTGGCAGGCGGATGGCCTTGGCTACTCATCTCATCCCTCCTCATCTTCCACTCCCTCGCAGGCACCACACTCATCCGCGAAGTCCGCCAAACCTTCATCGCCCTCGACCGCTCCCTCAACGAAGGCCGCAAGCAAGTAGCCCGCATCGTCGGACGCGACACGAGCGAACTATCCGCCCAGGAAATACGCACCGCCGCCCTCGAAACACTCGCCGAAAACCTCAGCGATGGCGTTATCGCACCCCTCTTCTGGTTCGCCATCGGCGGAGTCCCCGCAATGCTAACATACAAGATGATCAACACACTCGACTCCATGATCGGCTATCAGACCCACCGCTACAAAGACTTCGGTTGCTTCGCCGCCCGACTGGACGACGCAGCCAACTACATCCCCGCACGCCTCACCGCCCTCCTAATGCTGCTCGCCTCAGGCAGACCATCGCTGCTACCCTTCGTGTGGAAGAACGGCCCCCGCCACGCCTCACCCAACAGCGGCTACCCCGAAGCAGCCCTCGCAGGCATCCTCAACTGTCGCTTCGGCGGTCCCCACACTTACTTTGGCCAACTCTTCGAAAAACCATTCATTGGCCAGAACAACCGCCCACTCACCACCCACGACATGCACACAGCCATCCGCATCAATCGCACAGTCGAAGCCATGGCCATCCTTCTAATCATGCTTCTCCTTTTTGTCATTCATTACCACGCCCTCTCGTCATCGCCTCACCCTCTATTCACATTTACCCAATGAAGAAAATCATCCTTATCACAGGAGGCCAACGTTCAGGTAAAAGCCAATACGCAGAACGCCTTGCCCTCTCCCTCTCCCCCCATCCCGTCTATGTGGCAACCGCCCATGTCTGGGATGAAGAATTTCGCCAACGCGTCGTGAAGCATCAGCAAAGGCGTGGTGCCGAATGGGACAACATCGAAGAAGAACAATACCTTAGCCGTCACAACCTCAAAGGACGCACTGCCGTCATCGACTGCATCACCCTCTGGTGCACGAATTTCTTTTTTAAGCTACAAGATGTAGAACGCACCCTCTCTGCCCTCAAAGACGAATTCAACCGATTCACTTCCCAAGATGCCACCTACATCTTCGTCACCAACGAAATCGGCTCTGGTGGCGTGAGCGACAACGCCGTACAACGTCAGTTCACCGACCTGCAAGGTTGGATGAACCAATACGTTGCACAGTGTGCCGACGAGGTCATCCTTATGGTGAGTGGCATTCCCGTAAAAATAAAATGACATGAAAGCTTTTAATATACAACATCCTAATGAGGCATTGCGTCCCCTGATACAGGAAAAGATAGACAACCTCAACAAGCCCAAAGGCTCGCTGGGTCGTCTCGAAAGCCTTGCCATGCAAGTCTGCCTCATTCAGCAAACCCTCACTCCCTCGCTGGCGCATCCCTGCCATCTTCTTTTGGGAGGTGACCACGGCATCGAACGTGAAGGGGTCAGTGTTTCACCACGCGAAGTCACTTGGCAGCAGATGCTCAACTTCACCCGTGGTGGCGGCGGTGTCAATATGTTTTGCCGCCAACATGGTTTCCATTTATACATCGTTGATGTAGGCGTTGACTACGATTTCCCTGCTGATACGGGCATCCTCAATCATAAGATAGCCTACGGCACACGCAACTTCCTTTATGGTCCCGCCATGACGAAGGAAGAATACGAACATGCTCTTCAAGTGGGCGTGGACCTCGTTGACAAGTGCCATGCTGAGGGATGCCAAGTGCTTTGTATAGGTGAGATGGGCATTGGCAACACCTCTCCGTCCTCCATCTGGATGAGCCTTTTCTGTCAGATTCCACTTGACGAGTGCATTGGGGCGGGGGCAGGACTCAATACTGTAGGCATTGCACATAAGCGTGAAGTACTCGGCAAGGCACTTGACCGTTTTCTTCAGTATAAATCCGTGAGATCCCCATCCGAAGAGGTGATTCGTTGCTTCGGCGGTTTCGAGATGGTGGCTGCTATCGGTGCCATGCTCCGTGCAGCCGAATGGAAGATGGTCATACTTGTGGATGGATTCATCATGACTGCCTGTGCGATGTCGGCTTGTCGGCTCTATCCCGAAGCGAAAGACTATATGATATTCGGACATTGTGGTGACGAGAGTGGACACCGTCGTATGCTCGAGGCACTTCATGCAGAACCGCTCCTCTCCTTGGGGATGAGGTTGGGGGAGGGGACAGGCGCACTGTGTGCTTTCCCAATCATTGATTCAGCTGTCCGTATGATGAACGAAATGAACAATTTTGACCATGCAAACATCACCAAGTATTTCTAATTCCCTCCCTCCATCTCAGGATGCCACGATGCTCACTTCTCTGAAATGGTACGACCGCCTTTGGGCAGCCCTTATCTTTTTTACCCGTCTTCCCTTTTGGCGCATTCACCAACCTGCTCAGAATGCCTACACGACAGTCGTGGAACATTGGCCGCTCACAGGATGGCTTACTGCTGGTGTAATGGCAGGTGTGCTATATGGTGCCTCGTTGCTGTTCAATGATGGGATAGCTGTCATTCTTGCCATCTCCAGTCGTTTTCTGCTGACAGGTGCTCTTCATGAAGATGGGTTGGCAGATTTCTTTGACGGGTTTGGTGGTGGCGGCTCCGACCGTCAGCGCATTCTTGCCATCATGAAGGACTCTCACATTGGCACTTACGGCGTTTTGGCCCTCATCGTCTATTTCTTTCTGCTGTTCTTCACGCTCTCTTCCATGCCGCCAGCCATTGCGGCTGTCACCATTCTGGCTGCTGACCCCTACGCCAAGATGCTCAGTGCCTGCATCGTGCAGAAGATGCCTTATGCGCGTACTGCTGAAACGGCCAAGATTCGTGCCGTTTACCGTAAGTTTTCATGGGGGGCTGGCGTCTCTCTCGCCATACAGGGGTTGCTTCCCTTGGTGATTTATCTTGGATGGATGACGGGAATCATGGATGAGACCGTATTTTCTTCCCCTTCTTTTTCCAAAGTTCTTTTCGCCTGTTGCATGCTCTTTTTCCCAGTTCTTGTGGTTCTCATTCTTTTCCGCTTTATTTGGAATCGTTTACAGGGCTACACAGGCGACTGTTGTGGTGCCCTGTTCCTGCTCACGGAACTATCCGCCTACCTCGTTGCCGCCTGTTTCCTAGGTTGAGTGCCTACTCACACGTTGAAAGGGGTGTGCCCATGCTCATCCCTTTCTCCAGAAACTTCGGGTGAAGAGTATCATGATGGGGAAAATTTCGAGACGGCCGATGAGCATGAGGAAGGAGCAGACAAACTTGGCGATGGGACTGAGAATCGCCCATGAGTGGGCAGGGCCGTAGTAACCCATGCCTGGCCCGACGTTGCTGATGCTCGACATAGCGATGCCGAACGCCTCGTAGTAGTCGAAATTGGGGTGTACGTCGTTGGGGTCAACGCCGCTGAGTGCCAAGATGAAGGCACCGAGGAAGAGGGAGCAGACGAAGAGTGCCACGAAGCCCATCAGCGTCTGCACCACATTGGCAGGTACGATGTTGCCGTTCATGCGCACAGGCGTGACGGCACGTGGGTGGAGGATGTGGGTGAACTCGTTCTTCAGCACCCGATAGATGATGCTGAGGCGCACACACTTGAAACCACCGCTGGTACTGCCCGAACAGGCTCCTGCAAACATGACAAACAGTAGCACCGGCATCAACTGTACGGGCCAAAGGGTGTAATCGACCGTGGCAAACCCTGTGGTGGTTTGCAAAGAGATGACCGTGAAGAGGCTTTGACGGATGGCTTCTTCCACGTCGCTCAAGGGGTTTTTGACCATCAAGGACAGGGCGCAGATGAAAGAGGCACCCAACGCGATGATGAGGTAGGCACGAAGTTCTGCATCGCGGAAAAACTTCTTCATCTTCCCTTTCAAGATGGTATAATAGATTAATGTGTAGTTGACACCCGATACAAACATGAAGAAGATGAGCACATACTCGATGGCGGGGGAGTGGTAGAGGTCGCTGATGAGGTCGGAGTGAGTGGCATAGCCGCCCGTTGCCGTGGTGCAGAGTGCATAGTTGATGGCATCGAAGGTGGGCATTCCACAGAGCATCAGCGAAGCGATGCACAGGAGGGTGAGTATCACATAGACTCCACCAATCCATCGGGCTGCCACCGAGATGCGGGGATGCACCTTGTCGTGCAGAGGTCCGGTCGATTCGGCTGCGAAGAGTTTCACCTCACCCACCCCAAAGGCTGGCAAGATGGCGATGGTGAAGAACACGATGCCGATACCGCCTATCCATTGGGTGATGCTGCGCCAGAAGAGCAGACCTTTGGGCATGATGTCGAGGTCGTCAATGATGGTGGCACCAGTACTGGTGAAACCCGACATCGTCTCGAAGAAGGCACTTGCTACATCAGGCACATGACCATCAGACAGGAAAGGCAACATACCAATCAGAGTGAAGAGCACCCACACCAGCGAGACAACGATGTAGCCATCCTTACGTCCCATCTTCTTGCCTGTGTTCTTGCCAAAGATAAGCCCCGCGATGCCTCCCACGACGGCGGTGAGGATGGCAGGGCTGAACGCCTTGACTCCTTCGTCGTACATCCAGCAGACCGCTTGGCACATCATCATCAGCCCTGCCTCGATAAAGAGGAGGAAGCCCATGATTTTTGCGATGAGTCTCCAGTTGGGCATGGTTGTTTTTTTATCGTTTTTCTATCCTTTCTATTCTTTTTAGTCAGGATAGTCTTTCTGGTCTATATAGTCAGTTTAGTTTTGCTTTTATTTGAAGAACTTGTCCAGTTTTTTCAGCGTGTTGTCGATGCAGAAGACCACTACCTTGTCGCCAGCGATAAGTTGGGTGTTGCCACCCACCAGCATGGAGTGGCCGTCTCTTGACATTCCACCGATGTTCACACCGTAGGGGAAGTGCAGATCCATCACCTTCTTCTTCGTGACCTGTGAGCCAGCTTTCACCACAAACTCCGCCACGTCGGCGTTGCCGATGGCCAGCATCTTCACATTGTCCACGTCGCCTTTCAGCAGTAGTCGGTAAATGTGGCTGGCAGCAATCATTTTCTTGTTGATGATGGTGCCGATGTCAAGGTCGTTCGCCATGTCGAAGTAGTCGAGGTTTTCCACCTGTGCGATGGTCTTTCGGATGCCTTTTCGCCGTGCTGCCACACAGGCAAGGATGTTCTGCTGGTCGTTGTTGGTCAGGGCGATGAGGGCTTCGGTGCTGCCATAGCCCTCGTCGTTCAGCAAATCGACATCGTAGCCTTCCCCTTCCAGTATCATGGTCTTCGGTGCCACAAGGGCTTGCAGTTCCTCTGTGCGCTTGCGGTCGGGTTCAATGATTTTCACGCTGTCATGGATGGTTGCCAATTTCCAACTGGCGCGCACCGACAATTTTCCGCCGCCGATGAGCAGACTGTTTTTCACGGCAGGGTAGTCGTCCTTGCCTGTCAAATGACGTATTTCGGCAAGGTTCTCCTTCGTTGTCATGAAAAACACGAGGTCGCGCGGCAAGATACGTTCGTCACCATGCGGGCCGATGGTCTCACCGTCACGCTTGATGGCCACCACGTGGAAGTTATGTCCATGCGCCATACCGATTTCCTTCAGCGTGTGTCCCACCAGTTGGTTGTCCTTGTTGCTGATTTCCTTCTCGTAGATGGGGTGGGCATCGTGCATCTTCACGCTCAGCAACAGCAGTTCGCCACCGTTGAACTCCCATAGTTGGCGTACCCAGCTGTAGCGTGAACTCGTTTTGATGTCCTCGGCAGCCAGCAGTTCGGGATAGATGAGCGACTCGATGCCTGCCCGTTGGAAAAACTCCTTGTTCTCAGGTTTCATGTACTCATAGTTATCCACCCGTGCCACCGTCTTCTTTGCGCCCAACTGCTTCGCCAGCATGGCACACGTCAAGTTTTCGCTTTCATTGGGAGTGACAGCGATGAAGAGGTCGGCGCGATGCACCTCGGCATCCTTCAGACCTTGGATGGAGGTCGGCTCTCTCACCAGCGCCATGATGTCCAGTTCATTCGACAGACGGTAGAGTTTGTTCTCGTCACCATCCATCAGCACCACATCCTGGCGGTCGTTCGACAGCATTCGTGCCAAATGTGTGCCTACGGCACCTGCTCCAGCAATGACAATTTTCATGGCTTCAGCCTTTTATGCTTCATTTTTTCAATTCTTCGATTTTCCTCGCAATTCCTTCCGCATCCATGCCGCAGAGTTTGTGCAACTCAGCCACCGTGCCGTGCATCACAAACCTGTCGGGGATGCCGATACGTGTTACCTCCACCTCGTAGCCGTGGTCGGCAAAGAACTCCAAAACCGCACTGCCCAATCCGCCTTGGATGACACCATCCTCCACCGTCACCACCTGCTTGAACTTCTTCCCCACCTCGTGCAGGATATCCTCGTCGATGGGTTTCAGGAAGCGCATATCGTAGTGGGCGATGTGGAGCGGTGCCGTCGGGCGTTCGTTCAACGATTTCAGTTCCGCGATGCTGATGGCTTTCTCTGCTGCCACACCGATGGGGCCGATACTCAGCACCGCAATGTCTTGGCCGTCCTTCAGTTTCCGTCCCTTGCCTACGGGCACTTCCTCCAGTTCACACTGCCAATCGACCGTGTTGCCCCTGCCGCGCGGGTAGCGGATGACAAACACCCCCTTGTCAGGTAGTTGTGCCGTGTACATCAGCCTTCTCAGTTCAGGCTCATCGTAGGGTGAGGCGATGGTCAGGTTCGGGATGGGGCGCAGGAACGCCATGTCGAATGCGCCGTGATGGGTCGAGCCGTCCTCGCCCACCAGTCCTGCACGGTCGAGGCACAGCACCATGTTCAGTCGCATGGTGGCGGCATCGTGGATGATATTGTCGTACGCACGTTGCATGAACGACGAGTAGATGTTGCAGAAAGGCATCAACCCGTCCTTCGCCATACCGCCCGAGAAGGTTACGGCATGGCCCTCGGCGATGCCCACGTCAAACACCCTGTTGGGCATGGCGTTCATCATGATGTTCATCGAGCAGCCCGTCGGCATGGCAGGCGTCACGCCTACGATGTTGGGGTTCTTCTGTGCCAACTCCAACAGCGTCTTGCCGAACACGTCCTGAAACTTCGGTGGGTGCGGTCGGCTGTCAGTCGTCACGATGCGTTCTCCCGACTCCATGTCGAACTTACCGGGTGCGTGCCACACGGTGGCATCCTCTTCGGCTGGTGCAAACCCATTGCCCTTCTTCGTGTTGATATGCAGGATTTTCGGTCCTTTCATCTCCTTGATGGCAGTCAGGATGCGCACCAGTTCCACCACGTCATTTCCCTCGGCAGGGCCAAAGTAGCGGATGTCCATGCCCTCAAACATATTCTTCTGACGGGTCAGTAGCGACTTCACGCTGTTGTTGAAGCGTATCAGCCCCTTGCGGCGGTTCTCGTTCAGGATGCCCCAGTCGAACAGTTGGCGCGAAAGCCTATACCTTATATTATTATAGGTGGAGTTGGTCGTCAGCTGCAACAGATACTTCCTCATGCCGCCCACGCTGTTGTCGATGGACATGTGGTTATCGTTCAGCACAATCAGCATATCGTTCGGCGTGCTTGCCGTGTTGTTGATGCCCTCAAACGCCAATCCGCCGCTCATCGCCCCGTCGCCAATCACCGCCACCACCTTCCGATTCTCGCCCTTCAGCTTGGCAGCCACCGCCATGCCCAGTGCTGCTGAAACAGAGTTGCTGGCGTGTCCACAGCAAAACGTGTCATACTCGCTCTCGTCGGGGTGGGGGAAGGGCTTCAGCCCGTTTAGCTTGCGGTTGGTGCAGAATCGGTCGCGCCTGCCCGTCAATATCTTATGCCCGTATGCCTGATGCCCCACGTCCCACACAATGCGGTCGTAGGGGGTGTTGAACACATAATGCAAAGCAACTGTCAACTCCACCACACCGAGGCTCGAAGCCAGATGTCCGGGGTTCATCGACAACTCCTCGATGATGTCGCGTCTCAGCTCCTCACACACCGCTGGCAACTCCTCCACTTTCAGCTGGCGCAAGTCGGCAGGGTAGTCTATTTTTGTCAGATATTTATATTCGTTGCAGTCTCCCATATTTTTCGTCAAAGCGTGTGCAAAGGTAGTCATATTCTTGGAAACCTCAAAATTTGGAGCGGAAAAGTTGCATTTCCGTGAAAGTGGTGGGTGGAACATGGAGAGAACATCGGTGCAGGTGCTGAAAAATACAAAAATTAGTAAAAAGAGGTGCTCAAAGAGGTTGATTTTGTCCATATTGTGTTTATTAGTGGTCAAAAAGAGTTCTTTTGTGTTAAAAAACATACAACGTATATGAAAAAGGTCGTACCTTTGCAGCGTCTTTCAGAAATGGAGGGGAAACCGAAAACCTCCAAAGGCATAAACAAATAGAGTAGGAATACAAAAGATTAAATTTAGGAAATTATGAAAAAGATTTTACTTACAGCTCTCGTAGCAGTAGCATCTCTTGCAGCAAACGCACAGGTTTGGATTGGTGGTGAAGTTGGTTACAGCCATCAGAGAACTACTGTAAACAAGGTTGAGATTGGCAAGTCTAACAACTTCAATCTTCTTCCTGAGATTGGTTACAAACTCAATGACAAGTTTGACGTAGCCGTGAAGATTGGTTATTCTCATAGCGAGGACGGTAACAACTTGGCTGGCATTGAAGTGCCTGTTGCTTATGACTATGCAAACGCATTCGTGCTGAACCCATACCTCCGTTACACTTTCGCAAAGGCTGGTGACTTCTCTTTCTTCGCTGACGGTGGTTTCTCTTATGTACATGGTCACATTTGCGGCGACACAAACAGCACTAACGCATGGCAGATTGCTATCAAGCCAGGTATCTCTTACGCACTCAGCGAGAAGGTTGGCCTTGTTGCTCATGTAGGTGGTATTGCCTACTCTTATGCTAAATACGACCAGGCAAAGACCAACGGTTTCGACCTTGGTGTTAGCGGCAACAGCATCACCTTCGGTGCTTACGTAAACTTCTAATTTTTAGACAGAACATCATCAACTGTAACATAAGGAGGGTCGGCTCACACAGCCGGCCCTCCTTTTTGTGTCATGCTCATCCACCTGCGCTGTCAGTTCAACAAAAATTATCTAACATGAAATTGGCTTCGCCGAGCTAAAGGTTCATGATAATTGGCTTCGCCGAGCTGAAGGTTCATGGTCATTCATGGGAATTATATGTTAAAATAAAGAACACGAATTTCCATGAATTATATGTTAAAAAAGGAACACGAATTTCCATAATCATATCAATTTTTGGTTTTTTGTGCTTTGAAGGGCATGATTCGCGTCAAATCGTAGCTTATTTTTTATCCCTTTCTCCCGATAAAAGAATTTTTTTTGATGAGAATGGAAGGCGATTCGGAAAATTTAACTACATTTGTCACCACAATCAGAAACTATGTCAAAATGAACGCCCTCGTACCCCCTCAATCGACTACGACGTAGTCATTTGAATGGTTACGAGGATGGGAAATAAATAAATACCTGCCAAGCATTCTCATATCAATGCTGTATCTTGAAAAGAGCGAATCCGAACAGAACAAGATAAGGACAACAAACAAGGGATTAACAATAAAACCCCAAAGACATGAAACAGGAAACAAGGCAGAGGCGCGGGCGGCCGCATCAGTGGCTGCAAGTTGTATAAGAGAATAAAATATCAACAAAACAATGGAAGTAATACAAAGTTTCACGATTGACCATACCCAACTGAAGCCTGGTATCTATGTGTCGAGACAAGACAAAGGCTTCACGACGTTTGACCTTCGTATCACTGAACCGAACAAGGAACCATCAGTTGCTCCTGCTGCCATGCACAGCATGGAGCATCTGATGGCGACATGGTTCCGTAATTCAGCTGTCAAGGACGATGTGGTGTATGTAGGCCCTATGGGGTGTTTGACAGGAATGTATGTCGTGATGATGGGTGACTATTCGGTGCGGGATATGCGCGAACTGACCATCCAGTGTCTGGAATGGATGCTCACCCAGACGGAAATCCCTGCCACCACACCAGAAACCTGTGGCAACTATCTTCTGCACGACCTGCCCATGTGCAAATGGGAGAGCCAACGCTACCTGAACCGTCTGAAAAACGATTTCCACAGTGAATACACCAAACTGCAGATTACCTTGGAAGATGGGAAGATTTTTGCTGACGCATAAAAAGTTTTTGGCGTTTTTGAGGTTTTGAGTTTGTAAGTCTTTGAGGTTTAAGTTTTATTCACTACCTTTGTACCCAAATGTCAAAAAGAAGTGAATGGAAAAGAAAAATTTTAAGAGAACGACGGTGACGGCAGCACTGCCTTATGCCAATGGGCCTGTGCACATCGGGCACTTGGCAGGCGTGTATGTGCCTGCAGATATTTATGTGAGATACCTGCGTCTGAAAGGACGTGAGGTGTTGTTTGTGTGTGGCAGTGATGAACACGGCGTGCCCGTGACCATACGTGCCAAGAAGGAGGGATGTACGGTGCAAGACGTGGTAGATAGGTATCACGGCATCATCAAGAAGTCGTTTGCCGACTTCGGCATCAGTTTCGACATCTTCAGCCGCACCACCAGCAAAATTCATCACCAGTTTGCGGCAGACTTCTTCAGGAAGCTCTACGACGAGGGCAAGTTTGTGGAAATCACCTCGGAGCAGTTCTACGACGAGGAGACGAAGCAGTTCCTGACTGACCGCAACATCAAGGGCGAGTGTCCCCGTTGCCACAACGAGGGAGCGTATGGTGACCAGTGCGAGAAGTGCGGTGCCACGTTGTCGCCCGAGGAGTTGATTAACCCTGTGAACGCCATCAATGGCAACCCGTTGGTGAAGAAGGCGACGAAGCATTGGTATTTGCCGCTTGACCAGTACCAAGGGTGGTTGGAGGAGTGGATCCTGAAAGGGCATCCAGAATGGAGGAGCAATGTCTATGGCCAGTGCAAGTCGTGGTTGGACGGTGGACTGAAGCCCCGTGCCGTGACTCGCGACCTCGACTGGGGCATCCCTGTCCCGGTGGAAGGTGCCGAGGGCAAGGTGCTCTATGTGTGGTTTGATGCGCCGATTGGCTACATCAGCAACACGAAGGAGCTGTGTGAACGCGCTCCCGAGCGGTGGGGCAAGTGGCAGACATGGTGGCAGGATGAGGAAACCCGTCTTGTCCACTTCATCGGCAAGGACAACATCGTTTTCCACTGCATCGTCTTCCCGTCGATGCTCAAGGCGCATGGCGATTACATCTTGCCCGATAACGTGCCCGGCAACGAGTTCCTCAACTTGGAAGGCAACAAAATCAGCACCTCCAAGAATTATGCCGTGTGGCTGAACGAGTATCTGGAGGAACTGCCCAACCGTCAGGACGAGTTGCGCTATGTGCTCACCGCCAATGCGCCTGAGACGAAGGACAACGATTTCACGTGGGCTGACTTCCAGGCACGTTGCAACAACGAGCTGGTAGCGGTGTATGGCAACTTCGTGAACCGTGCCCTGCAACTGACCCAGAAATACTATGACGGTATCGTGCCTGCCTGTGGCGAACTGTCAGAGACTGACAAGGCGACACTGGCGGAGTTTGCCAGTGTGAAGGATAATGTGGAGGCACTCATCGAGGGCTTCAAGTTCCGCGAGGCACAGAAGGAGGCGATGAACCTTGCACGAATCGGCAACAAGTACATCGCTGACGAGGAGCCGTGGAAGGTCATCAAGACCGACCCCGAACGGGTGAAGACCATCATCTATGTCTCGCTCCAGCTCACTGCCAACCTTGCTATTGCCTTCGAACCCTTCTTGCCTTTCTCTTCTGCCAAGCTCCGTGAGATGATTAACATGGAGGGGCTGAATTGGGAAGACCTCGGCAAGACTGACCTCCTGCCAGCAGGCAAGCAGCTGAACAAGCCCACGTTGCTCTTCTCGAAGATAGAAGATGAGACCATCAAGCAGCAGACCGACAAGCTGGAGGCGACCATCAAGGCGAACGAAGCTGAGAATGCCGAGGTGGCTCCCGTGAAGGAGACGGTGGCTTTCGACGACTTCACGAAACTCGACATCCGTGTGGCGACCGTGCAGGCTTGTGAACGTGTGCCGAAGATGAAGAAACTGCTTAAGTTCAAGCTTGACGATGGCACCCCACAGGGACGCACCATCGTGAGCGGCATCGCGCAGTGGTATGAGCCGGAGCAGCTGGTGGGCAAGCAGGTACTCTTTATCGCTAACTTGGCTCCACGCGAGTTCAAGAACGGGCTGGTGAGCGAAGGTATGATACTCTCTGCCGAGAACTACGATGGCAGCATCAGCGTCACGACGGTGGAGAAGCCTGTGAAGGGCGGCAGTCTGGTGTGTTAAGAAAGCCTCCCCTTTCCCCTTTGGATGGGGGGCTGCCCTTCGGGGGTAGGGGATGGACAGGAAAGGATGAAAAGGAAAATACTGATATTATGCACAGTGCTGATAGTGGTTGCACTGGGCTTTTGGTGTGCCAACCGTTGGGATGCTTGGTTTGGGAATCCCGATGAGGCTTCCTACGTGGTGCCAAGCGTGCCGACGCGGGTGTTGTTGACGTTTGGCGATGCCGACGGAATGAACCGCAACGTGAGTTGGATGTGTGGCACGGAGGTGTGTGAGGCCTCGGTGGAGTTGGTAGATGAAGAGATGGGTGGCGGTGACTGGGTGGGTGCCGTGGGTGAAGTGTTTGAGTCGCGTAGCGGCAAGGCAGCCTACTATGTAGCGCGTCTGCGGAATCTGGAAGCAGGACACTACTACCGATACCGTGTGTGGACGGGAGACGAAGTTTCTAAATGGTATGGCTTTTTTGTGCAGAACGCAGCCGAAGGTGAAACGTCGTTCCTTTACATGGGTGACATTCAGGACACCATCGGAGGTATTGCCAACCAACTGCTGAGAGAGGCTTTCAGACGGAACCCCGATGCGGAGTTTTTCGTGTGTGGAGGTGATTTGACGGAACGTCCTACTGATGCTTACTGGGGCGAGACTTTTGAGAGCCTTGACTCGGTGGGGCAAGCGGTGCCAGTGCTGACCATCACAGGAAACCACGACTATTTGAAAGGAGTGATATGTCAGTTGGAACGCCGTTTCTCCTTGGTTCACTCTTACTTCTTGGACTCGATGGAAGGTGAGAATCAAGTGTTTACCGTGCACTATAAGGATGTTCAGTTATTCTGCTTGGACAGCAACCGTGAGTTTTTCTATCTTTGGACACAACGAAAGTGGCTGGAGCAGCAGTTGACGGCGAGCACGGCGAAATGGAAGGTAGTGGTGTTGCACCATCCGCTCTACTCCATCAGTGGCAGTATGAACAACCTCATCCAGCGTTGGATGTTTGACGGACTCATCCGAGAACAGGGAGTGGACCTTGTGCTCCAAGCTCATGAACACGCCTATGCCCGCATGACGCAACACGGGGAGGATGGAGTGGCCATGCCGCCAGTCTATACGGTGAGTCACTGTTCTCCTAAGAATTACCGCATTAAGTTCAGCGAACGGTTTGACAAGTTCGGTTCGGGCAGTCGCTACTATCAGAAAGTGCGGACAAATGGCGACACGCTCTTTCTATCGGCGACGGACGCTTGCGAGGGAACTCTGTACGATTCGCTCTATGTCGTGAAGCGGGGCAATAGGGTGAAGTTGGTGGATGAAGGAAAGGACATCCCAGAACACATCGAGTTCACACCTAACCCCAACAATCGAAAGGATGTCGCTTTTGCCGAGCGCATCAAGGAATATAAGGCAAGGAGAACCAGGGAACTGAAAGGAAACTAAAGAGTCACCCATATCCATGAAAGAGCGCAACCATACTTTCGACTTCCTTTGTGGTATCTGCATCATCCGCATGATTTGTCTGCACACGATCACCTTCTGTGGTCACAAGGGAGATGCGTGGTGGAAGGAAGTGATGGCGTGGTCGTTCTTCTTCATGTGCTTCTTCTTTTTTAAGGCGGGCTATTTCAACAAGACGGTGTCGGGCGACACGAAAGCCTACATCAAAGACAAGACTCGGCGACTGCTCATCCCATACGTGGTGTGGGGTACCATCGGCTTCATCATCTACAGCATCTACCTCCCTTTCGAGATAGACCGCTATCACCATCCCATTGAGCCGATGGAGTGGAGCCATCTGTGGCAAACCAGTTCGTTTTGGGGTAATGAACCCGTGTGGTTCCTCTTTTCTTTTTTGGCAGCCTACGTGTTGGTGCACTTCATCAAGAAAATTCATATCGTGAAGCCTATTTCCGTGTTTCAGACAGTGGTGGTGCTTGCCTGTCCCTTCCTCAGTTATTGGATGTGGACGTTGAAGAACCCCCTGCCCATGAGTCTGAGCAACGTCTTCATGGGTGTGTTTTTCTTCAACATGGGACGTACATGGCACTGGCTCATCGACCGCATGGGAAGACGCTTGACACTCATCGTCTCGTTGTTGCTGATTGTGGCGTTCATCGTGCTCAACATCGTCTGGCACGGCGAGTATGCGATGGCGACCAACCTGTTCCGTGGCAATCCGTGGGCAGCGTTCTTCAACACCATGATAATCTTGATAGGACTCTCGGGTTTCCTCCTGAAGTTGCCGTTGGGACGTGTGCCCGTGGTCAACTATATCGGTCAGCACTCGATGGTCTATTTTGTTGCTCACTATCCCCTTTTGCAGTTTTATCGCTTCACCCATATCTCTTTTGGACACAGCATCTACGGACACTGGGACGACTTCATCGTGCTGCTTGTCTTCGTGTTTGGCATCTGCACATGGCTCGTTCCATACGTGGAAAGGGTGCCTTGGCTGAGTGGACGATTCCCTAAGAAAACTAAAAACTAAAAGTAAAAGTTCCCTTTTCTCTCCTCAAATGTGGAATGTAACTCAAACTTTTAGTTTTTAGTTTTTAACTTTTAGTTTTATTCCCTACCTTTGCAGTCATGAATATCGCTTATCTCATCTCCGCCCACACTGATGCTCCTCAGCTCAAAAGGCTCGTCGAGGCACTTCACCCTGATGCCCATTTCTTCGTGCATATTGATAAGAAGTCGGACATCGCCCCTTTCACATCGCTGTTGCAACGTGACAACGTGCATTTCCTCTCCGACCGTGTGGATGTACGTTGGGGCACCATTCTTGAGGTGGAGTATCAGATGGCACTGATGAAGGCTGCCATAGATTTCCCTGTGAGGTTTGACCGTATTTTCTTCCTGTCGGGTATGGATTATCCGCTGTGGAGCAACGAACACATCACCTCATGGCTGAAAGCACAAGGAGAGAAGGAAATTTTGTGTGGAATCTGCATGGACACGGATGTTACCAATTCGCAGCAGAGGGAGCTTTACCAATTTTCACGCCCCTTCTTCCAGATAGGTGGGCTGAGTAACAAGGGAAACCAGCGTCTGAGCATCCTGTGTCGTAAGGTGAAGAGAGCGTTGGGCATGAAGAAGTCGCTTTCCTTTGGGGTGGAGGGCAAGAAGTGGTCGCTCTATAAAGGCTCGGCATGGTGGTGTATCTCGCAGGATTTAGCTTCCTATATATATATAATGTATCGTGAGAAGCCAGAGATTCGCCGTTATTTCGTTGATTCGTTCGGACAAGCGGAGACTGTCATCCAGACGATAGCCTTCAACTCTCCAGCGTGGGCATCGAAGTGTTTGCGGTATCGGGGTGAATATCCAGGGTTGGCGACATTGACTCCCTTGCACTTTATCATCTATGAGCCTGTCATCAAGGTGATGGACGAGACGGATTACGACACCCTGATGGCGAGTGGGCGGATGTTTACCCGCAAACTGGTGAGCGGCAAGAGCGACCGATTAGTAGAACGTTTGGAAGACAGAACATGAAACAACGTAACCATGCTTTCGATCTCTTGTGTGGCATCTGCATCATCCGCATGATTATGCTGCACGTCACCAATGCCTGTGGCTTTGGGAAGGATGACTGGTGGGTGCCCATCATGCAGTGGACGTACTTCTTCATGTCTTTCTTCTTCTTCAAGGCTGGCTACTTCAACAAGACTGTTTCTGGCAATAGTAAGGAATATCTGATGGATAAGACCAAGCGTTTGCTTGTCCCATACGTGGTGTGGGGCACCATCGGCAATATCCTCTATTTCTTTTTCGTCTGGTTTATCTTCGACCCCAACAACGCTCTCTCCAAGCAGGTTCACTTGAGCCATCTCTGGGAGTCGAGCCAGTTCTATGGCAACATTCCTTGCTGGTTCCTCTTCTCTTTCTTCATGGCGTATGTGGTGGCACACCTCATCACAAAAGTGCCACCACTGTTCAAGGTGACACTGGCAGGAAAGACTCGTAACTTCAAGATACACTGGTTCATCTTCCTCCTGCCTTTCGTCAGTTATTGGCTCTGGACGCAAGACAACCCGATGTGGTTTGGTTTCGATAACGTGTTCATCGGCATCTACCTGTTCTACCTCGGACGTGTGTGGCACTTTGCCATCGAGAAGATGGGCACTGATGTGACGCTGGGAGTATCGGGTGTGCTGCTCGCCATCTTCATCTATCTGAACGGAACGTATGGTGGCGAATATACGATGGTTGATAACATCTGGGAGGGTAACCCCATCATCACGGTGGCAAACATCACTCTTGCCCTCTGTGGCCTGTCGGGCATCCTGCTGAGTATCAAACTGCCGCGCATCCCTGTCATCAATTACATCGGCGAGCACTCAATGGTCTTCTTCGTGGCGCACTATCCCCTGATGATGCTCTACAAGATGATACGTTCTGCCAATGTCCGCACCCTGCGTGGCCATTGGGACGACTATGCCATCCTGTTGCTCCTCCTCTTCGGCGTCTGTTTCCTCTTAGTGCCGTATGTGGAAAAAGTGCCTTTTTTGTCAGGGCGTTTCAAGAAAAAATCATTACCTTTGCAGTCAGAACCTAAAACCCCCATACAATGTACAACAACAGAATCGTAGTTTATACTTCAGGAACGTTCGATATGTTCCACAGCAACCATCTGAAGATGATAGAGTATGCACGTGGTCTCGGCGACACGCTCATCGTGGGTGTCAGCACCGATGAATTGGTGAGCACGTACAAACGTCCACCTATCATCCCCTTCGAAGAACGCATAGCCATCCTCAAAGCCCTCAAGTACCCCGATGTAGTTATTCCCCAACGTTCGCTTGACCACACCGAGTTGGTGAAGAAACTGAACATTGACGTGTTTGTAGTGGGCGATGACTGGACAGGCAAGTATGACTACCTCAAAGACCTCGGTGTTACAGTCTTCTACTTTCCATACGGAGATGGAGTTTCTTCTACCAAGATTAAACAAGAAATCTTGGAGAACTATAACGACCTGAAGTCGAAACATGAGGCGAAAGTGAACCCTGACGTGAAAGTGAAGTAAAAGATATGGCCATTAAAAACGCTTTAGTGGTGGGAGGAGCCAATGGCATTGGCTTGGCTGTTGCAACCCTCCTTGCCCATCGTCCCGAGTGCGAGAAAGTCTGTATTGTTGATAAAGCCTCCGTGCCTGTGGAGTATCAGAATCCAAAGTTCGAAGTGCATACCTTCGACCTCACCTCCTCTGACTATTCCATCTTCGACCAGTTTCTCTACTGCGATACGCTCTTTATCACGGCAGGCTTCGGTCGTCTTGCCCTTTTCCGCGATGTCACAGAGGAGCACATCCTTCAGTCCTTCAGCGTTAACACTTTGCCTGCCCTTCGTATCATTCACCGCTTTTATCCCAAGCTTGAGGCGACGGAAGACTTCCGTTGCGGTGTGATGGTTAGCATTGCAGGGTTCATGTCCTCCCCCTTCTTCTCTGTCTATGCCGCCACGAAAGCCGCTCTCAAAATCTTTATCGAGAGTGTCAATGTAGAGTTGGAGAAGGCGGGCACCACCAATCGTATCCTGAACGTATCTCCAGGCTCCATCAAAGGAACCAGCTTCACACAAGGTAAAACAGACCTGTCTCAGACAGAAGGACTTGCCAAAGAAATCATACAGTATCTGGAACAAAAAAAAGACCTCTTCATACCGAAGTACGAAGAAGTCTTCCATCATGTGCTTGAACGCTACCACGCTGATTTCCGTGCCGAGGGATTGCATTCCTATGATTACAAAGTGCAGAGTGGGCGTGTTCCTACCAAATCTTGACATTCTCTGAGTGATACTCGCTGCCAGGGTTCTTTGGCAGTTGCATATAGTCCCCATACCTGAAGACAAGACACTTTTCTGCCTCCTTCATGATGGGGGCTTTTAAGTGTTCATAGGGCACGTATCGGACGGGTAGAAAGTCTTCCTTCAGGCACTTCTCATAATACGGAATGCCCAAGCCGAAGTCATAATACCTCGTAGGGAGTATCTTTGCCATCCCCCTCAATACAGGAAAAATGATATTCCGATTCAGTGCAGCCAATGCCCTCACCTTTCCCATCACCTTCGTGGGATCTTCAGCCGTGCGCATCATCTTGTAAGTATGCCCAAAGGTCAGGTTCGACAACTTGTGCACCCACAACGGCACCCTTTCCAACGGGAAGATGTCCACCCAAATGCCATGTTCCTTCCACACCTTGTCATAGCCGTTCCGTTCAAATAATTGGCTGTTCTTGTCCCTCACCTTCGCAAACTGGAAGAAGTAATTCTCGTCCGTCGTATGCCACTGCAACGCCAGATGCCCAGGCAATTCCTTGGGCAGAATCTTCATCAGCCGTTCAAAGTCAGGCCGCAGCATCTCGATGTCGAGGTCATCGTCCCACGGGATGAAGCCTCCATGACGCACAGCCCCCAACATGCTGCCGCCCGACAGCCAATAAGGGATGTTGTGCTTCTGGCAGATGCCATCCACCACCTTCAGCACTTCCAGCATCCGTTCCTGCATTTGCCATGTCAGCGACCCCACAGGGTTATACTTCGCCCTCAGTTCTTTTGTGTCAAAACTCATACGTCTCGTAAATTTTTGCAAAAATACGAAATGAAAGTTGAAAACTAAAAAAAACGCTTCGTTAAATGATAGCGGCTTCGCCTAAATGGTAAATGAAAAATGATAAATGAAAAATATGCACATCCTTTTTATCATTTTTCATTTATCATTTAGCGAAGTGCATTTATTTTTTAGTTTTTTCGTACCTTTGTACCCAAAATAAGAAAAGTTCATGAATGCTCCCGTTGCCCTTTTTGTCTATAACCGTGCTGACAATACGCGGAAGACGCTTGACCACCTCCTTGCCAACATCCTTGCCAAGGACACCGATCTCTATGTCTTCTCCGATGGAGGGAAAGACGAAAAGTCGTGGAAGGCTGTCAACGAGGTGCGTCACCTCCTGCACGAGGTGGAAGAGCAAGTTGAAAAGACTGGTGCTCTCCGCAGCATGACCATTATCGAGCGGCTTGAAAACATCTACCTCGAACGCAACATCACCGAAGGCATCGCACAGGTTTTCGAGACCCACGACCGCATCATCGTCCTCGAAGATGACATCTGTACCTCCCCCTACTACCTTCAGTACATGAACCAAGCCTTCGAGTTCTACAAGGATATCCCTGAGGTGATGCACGTAGCAGGGTTCACCAATTTGTCATTAAATGTTCAGGGCAAAAAAGGGCGCGAATGTCCTCCCCCTTCCTCACCTCCTTCGGGGGGAGGGCCTTCCTTCTACTTCACCCCCCATATGTCAGGATGGGGGTGGGGCACATGGCGAGACCGTTGGCAGCAACACTTCATCCACTACAAGACCCGTGAAGAAGCTCTTCAGGGCATGACACCTGCCGATCAAGATGCCATCCAGTACGGAGGTGTATTCCCCTGTCTCAAGAGTCTCGAGAAACGTCCTATTCCGTGGGACATCTGTTGGGAAATCGCTATTTACAAGGCAGGGGGACTCTGTCTCACACCAGGCCACACTCTCGTGCGAAATATCGGACTCCAGAATGGCACTCACTTTCGAGCCTTCTCCATCCTTCAACGTTACGAGTTCGACCGCGAACCCCTCTCAACACCACTTCCCCTCACTCGTGTTGAACATCCCCAGAAAGACCCCGCCATCGAAGCTCTCTTTGCCGAAGCCATCACCGATTGGGGCATTCGCTACACACCACTTGGCAAGATGGTTCGTTCCATTTACAAGCTCCTAAGCAGAAGAGGGCATCATGTCTCATGAACACACATCCATGATGATTCAGCACCTCCTAATCAACGTGGGGACACCACCCTCCCTGACGTGGGGCATATCGATTGCTCGATGTGCCCAACATCGATGGAAAGAGTACGATGGCAGCCTTTTTTCGTGATATGTAAATAAAAATAGTTATAAAATCTGATAAAAAATTGACGTATGAGAAAAACAACAAAACTTTGGATGCTTGTCACTATCCTGATAAGCGGTTTAGTGACTGTATCGTGTTCTGACGACGACGATTCCGTCGTGCACTCCTCGACAGACGAGGTGGAGGAGCAGCTGCAAAAGATGACGCTGCGCGAAAAGGTGGGACAGCTGTTCTACGTGCGCCCCGAGTGTCTCGACACCACGATTCACTTTAATCAGCCCAGCAGCATTGATGGCAGTTCGGATGACATCACCAAAATTAAACTGCAAGCCGTGAACGCCACGATGCTGGGCGTGAACGAGAAGTACCCCGTGGGTGGCATCATCCTCTATGCCCACAACATCGAGGACGAAGCGCAACTGGCAGCGTTCATCCCCCAGATTCGTGCCCTGAAAGGTTCTCCCTTGCTCTGCATTGACGAGGAGGGAGGTCGTGTGGCACGCATCGCCAGAAATGCTAATTTCAACGTGGAGAAATTCGAGTCGATGGGTGCCATTGGTGCCACGGGCGACCCTCAGAACGCCTACTACTGCGGCAACACCATCGGCACTTACCTCCGTCACTACGGCTTTGATATTGACTTCGCTCCTGTGGCAGATGTGAACACCAACCCAGAGAATATCGTCATCGGTGCCCGTGCCTTTAGCGATGACCCTGAGGTGGCTGCACCGATGGTTGTCAACTACTTGCAGGGTCTGAAGGATGCTGGCGTGACGGGGTGCATCAAGCACTTCCCTGGTCATGGCGACACCAAGGCTGATACCCACTTCGGCTATGCGCAGAGCCTGAAGACATGGGAAGAGATGATGGGCTGTGAGATGATACCCTTCAAGGCGGGCATCGATTGGGGTTGCCAGCTCATCATGACGGCTCATATTGGTACACCCAACGTGACGGGTTCAGACATCCCCGCCACGATGTCATCGCTCATCCTACAGAACAAGCTGCGTGGGGTGCTGGGCTACCAGAACCTTATCATCACCGACGCGATGGAGATGGGAGCCATTACCAAGCAGTACACCAGTACTGAAGCTGCGGTGGGAACTCTTCAGGCAGGTGCCGACATCGTGCTCGGTCCGCAGAACTTCGTGGAAGCTTTCGATGCCGTGATGGCTGCCATTGAGGACGGAACCCTTACCGAGCAACGCATCGACGAAAGTGTGCGCCGCATCCTGAAGTTGAAACAGCAAATAATGAAAAAGGCCGCTCTTTAGTACCCAAAGATGTCTTCGAGAGTGACACGGTGGATGGTGCCGATTTGGTTCAGACCGTCCATGTCCAGTTCCTTCTCGTCACCGAGGATGACGTAGCACCAAGGCTTCCGAGTCATGGTCTGCTGCTCGAAGTTGGTGATGTCGGCGAGGGTGAGGGAGGGAAGTTCCTGATAGACTTGCTCGTAGAGGTCGCGGTCGAGTCCGAGCTTCTTCATCTGGTAATAGAAATTGATGAGGTTGTACTTGGTGACGCGGCGGCTTTGGAGGGTCTTGGTGAGCGACTGCTTGGCGAGTTGGAAAGCTCCTTCGCTCTGTGGCATCCGTTCGGTGATGTCGTTGAAGACGTTGATGCAGTCCATCATCTTGTCGTTCTGGCTGATGATTTGCTCAGTCACATACTCTGGCTCTCCTTGCTTTTCGGGCATATTGTAGTATGCCTTGGCACTGTATGCTAATCCACGAGTTTCGCGCAGTTCCTGAAAGACAATGGTGTTCATGCCTCTCCGAAGTATTCGTTGAAGAGTGCTTCTACGGCGGCATGGTTAGGTGTCCATTGTCGGCCTTTGTTGTGTAGCTTGCTCATGTAGATGTTCTTGGCTTCGTAGGGGGCTAGAAACACCTCCGTTTGTGGTGTTTGCTTGAGGAGGTAGGGCTAGAAACACCTCCGTTTGTGGTGTTTGCTTGAGGAGGTAGGGCTTGTTGGGTGGGGCTAGTTGGAGGCTCTTGGTGGTTCGGTGCAGCTTGTTGATTAGCTGCGCCACTTTTTTTTGCTCGTGGGGACTGTAGTGGATGACGGTGTGCTCAATGTTTGGGGGGGTCTTTAGCAGATTGAGCAGTGTTTGTGGCGCGGTGCTTTTGAGTGCCTTTTCGCTCATGATGTTGGTTTCGGGATTGTGGGCACCGTAAGGGGGGTAGTGGCAGGCTCGGGAGAAGCAGGGACGCTGCTCTTTCTTTTCGTCATTGCGTGCCTTGAGTAGGTGTTCCACGAGTTGGTCGTACAGTTTTTGGTCTGCTTTCGCATTGCTCAGCACGTGTTCTGTCTGTGCGTGTGCGTCGGGCAGGTGTTGGTTCAATCCCGTGATGTTTATGTTTAACGTTTCCTCACTGACGTTTATGCGGTTGGTGCGGGCCATCTGGTAGTGGAGCTTCTGTATTTCTTCATTCGTTTTGTCTGAGGTGCCTAGCTTGTTGAGGTTGTCGGCTGCTACGGTGTGGCGGTTGTCTGCCTCTTTGCCAAACTCTTGGCGGAATGTGTGTGTGAAGATGTCGTTGGTCTGGTTTTGCTTGTGGATGGGGGGAAGGCTTTTTGTTGTGGTGGTGAAGGTTGGTTCATCTTGGATGTTTGCGTACTTGGGCTGGATGGGGTCAACGTATGCCACGGGGATGGGTGTGCTGTAGTCTTTCAGGGGCGGCACTTGTGCGCCTCCCACCTGTATGAGCATTCTCTGGTTGGGGTCTAGGTCGCCGGGTCGATTTCATGATAGTTTGCGCGGCGTGCCTGGGGGTGGGTGAGGCGGTTGCGGGCTTCTATTTGATGCTTTTGAGGAAGTCGCGCAGTTGTTCGTCGTCTACGTCGCCCATCTGGTGTTCTCTTTCTGCGTCGTCGCGCACCATGCGGAGCCACAGTGCGTGGGCTTCTTCTGCCTCACGCATCCAGTGGTCGCGGTCGATGAACATGGAGCCGCCGCAGCTCTGCATCACGTGGTTTGCGTAGGCTTGCTCGTGCTGCTTGTAGTTGCGGTGTATCTGTTGGAGGACGTCCTGCAGCTCTTCGGCTGAGCTGATTGCGCCGCTTTCGATGTCGTGCACTATGCTGTCCAGCTCGCTTTTCGGAGCGAGCATGCCCATCATGTCAACCCATCGGCTGCCGTCCACCTCGTCGGTCTCGGCCGTGTTGGTCTGGAAGCAGTGGTGCAGGAAGAGCTTGATGATCATGTCGTAGAACTGGATGCCTTTCACGACGGCGAGGCGTCGCATCTTGCAGCCTCCGTATTGGAAGCTCTCGGTGTCCTCGGGGTGTCGCCTGAGCAGGTCTTCCAGGAGGGCTTTGCCTTCCATGACGGACTGGATGATGTAGGGGTTGGGGAAGGCGAAGTTCACGAGGTCGTTTCGGGCGCTGATGGGTCGCACGTCGCGCTTGGGCCACTTGTGCACATCGCGCCAGGTTCCGACTGTGCGTATGTTGATGCCTGGCACGAGCCACGTGTCTCTGCCTTCTGCGATGAGGTAGCTGAAGGGGAGCATCTGCACGGCTGGGTGGCTCTGCACTTTGCCCATGACCATGGAGAAGCTGCCCACGTGGGCGGGCCAAAGTATATGGCATCCGCTGGCTGTCTTGCTGCCGCGGTCGAGGGTGCCCCAGTGGATGGGCCCCATCTTATAGGCATGGTTGCTCTGGTTGGTGCCTGAGCCGGCGTTGTAGAACGAGAAGGCGCCCCCAATGAGGAGTGTGCTTTTGTGGTGGCTTGTTGCGAAGGGCCCGCAGAAGGCGGCGCACGCCTCGCCGTTGTCCATGTAGCTGTTGGCGAAGAAGATGCTTGACTCTGCCGAGAATCCCCTGCCCAGGTGCACCGACTCGCCCACGAAGCAGCGGTCCACCTTGGCACCATCGACGACGCTGGCTCCGGCCGCCACGATGCTGTTCTCGAGAATGACGTCCGCACCTATCAGCGTGCCTGCGTCGTCGGTGCTCTGGATGGTGCAGTTGCTGATGCGGCTGCTGCCTTGCACCTCGCATCCCTCACCCATGCGCACGTTGCTCACCTCCCTCGCGCCAACGATGCGGCAGCCGGCACCAATGCTGCCCCACTCAGCCGTGGAGCACCGAGCCAGCTTGCGCGCGCAGGGGAAGTTCACCATCATCCACGCCAGCTGCGCCGTTAGTCCCTCGAAGAGCACCACGTTCCCCTCTCCGCCCTCGCTGAGCACGGCAACCGCCTCGCCGCAGCCAAATGTGCCGCTCTCCTGGCAGGTGATGACGCCCACGTTGGCGATGTAGCAATGGTCCCCCACCTGGTAGTTCGAGAGGTAGCCCCGGATGTGCTCTATGAGGCAGCCGTCGCCTATCACCACGTTGCGCAGCGTGGCATCCCTGAGGCAGCAGCGGCGGCGGAACCCCTCTTCCACCTCCACCTCGCCGCTCAGCTGGCCTAGCTCTACATGGCCATACAGCCGGACATCCGACACTTGCGACGGCTCGAAGCCATCATCCACCAGGACGTCGGACCAGTCCTCGGCCCAGCATCCGCGCTCCTCCAAGAGGGCAATCTCATTGACAGTCAGTTCTCTCATGATTCTGATAACGTATTAGTCGATGAACATGTTTCTTTCAGGGGCAAAGTTACAAAAACATATCGGTTCTGCAAAGAAAGAAGCCCCTTTTTTCCATCTCAGCGCAGGGTGGTTTTTCACCTCCTCCGAAGGAGGTTTTTTTGCAAACTCGAGATAGCAGTTTCGCGACCCCCACACACACCGAGGCGACACACCCACAATCGATTCATCGATTCCCCCACAAGCGATAAATCGATTGTGGGTGTTTCGCAGCGATACTTCAAAGTGCCGCGGATTTTCAGGAAAAAGGGGTGCGGAAACGTTAAATAAAGTTAACATCTATTGCACATATGAAATAAAAAGATTACCTTTGCAGTCGGAAGCATCGAAGTGGCCTCGTCGCAAAAATCCAGTTAGCACACCCTGGGAAGGCAAATCAGAACCCCCTTCCGTGGAGAATCAGTACACTTTTATGCGCAAAATCGGAAAAAGAAGAGGCACATTTTGAGGATGCCCACTGCAATCATTCCCGAACACCCATTCCAGCAGAACCGAGTACCGTAGAACCTCCTTTTGACCATGCCCACAGCATCCGAAACTCTTCCTGTCCTTCATCCCAACCCCTTCTTCCTTTTCAATCAAACCCCTTCCCCCTCATCTGCCAAACCCACAAAAACAGAAGGCAGCGTCCAACACACTTGAACGCTGCCAAACCCCATCGTCCGTCCTCAAAAACCGACAAACACAGACCCCTCAAACCGAAATCCTCACACCTCCCCAACCCCCACCGTCACAACCCCATCACCCCCTACGACATGCGAAAGCCATAAGGAGACACACCCGTGTGCCGACGGAAAAACGTGCCAAAGTGACTCTGATTCGCGAAATTCAGCCGCTCCGCAATCTGCTTGATGGACAAGCTGTTATCCCGCAGCATCAGCTTCGCCTGCCTCACGACCTCCTCACAGATGATTTCATTCGCCGTCTTGCCCGAAAGCCGCTTGCACACCGACGAGAAATACTTAGGCGTCACATGCAGCAAGTCAGCATACCCTTTCACGCTCACGAACGGCTGCCGAGGGTCCTCAAGCAGTTGCACAAATCGCTCAAAGAGATACTCAGCCGAAGAGTGATTCGCACTGGGCACAGTGCGCTCATTCGCCTCCATCACCTCGATGAACTCATTGACGAACGCCACCAGCAACGCCCTCAGCGACAAGTGCTTGCGCGGCGAAGGAGAAGCGTTCAGCTTATCCCGCAGCAAGTCGTAAAAGAGGCACAACCTTCGCATCTCCGCCTCATCAACATGAACCACATCGTGGCTGGTGGACATCATGCGCACCGTCCAGTTCACATTCGCCTCGCGCATGAGCATATCCACCATATCCTTTGCCACCACAATGCCCCGCACCTCCAAGTCCATGCTCAGCATCGACCTGGCAAGGATATTGCTCGGCTTACAGACAAACACGTCGCCACGCTGCACACAGATCTCATTCTCCCCCACACACAGCGCAGCACTCCCGTTCAACACGATGACGGCGAGATAATTCTCCATCAAAATCGCATCCGACGCAGTTTCCCGAATCCTCCTGATGTCACTCACGAGGGCGATGCTGCTGTCCAAGTAATCCACATTCGCCCGAGATAGACTCGATGCCAAATCAATCCTTTCCATAGTTCACTTAAGTTAGTTCTTCACCGCAAAGGTAACACTTTCCGGCGAGATAGAACTGTTCTCCCCTTCCCTTTTTCTCTTCTACATCACATTTTGCCATGACAGAGAAGTGAAACAGAACAAATTTGAGGTGCATTTCCTGTTCTGCAATTCCAGAACTTTCCGTTACTTTGCACCAAAATCACCGAAAACTACAAAAGAAAACATGAAAAAGAGAACATTCTCGACAGCCCTGATAGCCATCACCCTGTCATCGTGCAACCCACAAAAAGACAAGCCACAAGCCGCCCCCATCAGAGTCGAAACCGAAGTGGCAAGCCCATCAGCAGACGACAACGCCCCAACCTACGTAGGACAGGTCGAAGCCGCCTCCACAACCGCCATCAGCTTCAACGGAAGCGGCACCCTGCTCCACGTCCATGCCCAGGAAGGCCAACACGTGACCAAAGGACAAATCATCGCCGAGATGGACGCCACGCAGGCGCGCAACACCCTGGCAAACTGCGAAGCCCAAATGCAACAAGCCAACGACGCCTACACGCGCATGAAGCAGCTCCACGACCAGAACGCCCTCCCCGAAATCAAGTGGGTAGAAGCCCAAAGCCAACTGGCACAGGCACAGGCACAGCTACACATGGCCCAAAAAGCCCTCGCCGATTGCCGCCTCCATGCACCGACAGCCGGCGTGATCGGCAAGAAGATGATGAACCCAGGCGAGACAGCCCTGCCCAGCCAGCCCGTATGCACCATCCTTAATATAAGCAATGTGAAGATCAAGGTGAGCGTCCCCGAAAAGGAAATCAGAAAGTTCTCGACAGACACGCCCACGGAAGTCTTCGTGGCAGCCCTTGGCGAGACCTTCACAGGTGGCAGCATCGAGAAAGGCGTGCAAGCCGACCCCGTCAGTCGGACATACAACATCAAGATAAACGTGGCAAACCCGGCGGAAAAACTGCTGGACGGAATGGTCTGTGAAGTGAAAGTCCTCAGCAGCACCGACATCCCCGCCACAGACAGAACGGAACAAGCAGCGAAGGACAAACCCGTGATGCTCCCCATCACCGCAGTGCAACGCTCCGGCGAGACCCTCTTTGTATGGAAGGCAGAGAATGGGAAGGCACACCGCGCCAAGGTAACGCTGGGTGAAGCAGCGGGCAACCGCATCGAAGTGTTGAGCGGCGTGAAGAAAGGCGAAAGAGTGATAGTAAAAGGTTATCAAAAACTAAGCGAAGGAGCAAGTTATGAAGACTAATTGGGTCGCACAGCTGATGCACAATTACCGCATCACCTTCCTCTTCATAGGGCTCCTCCTCATCCTCGGGCTCTTCGGGTTCGACAAGATGGCAAAGGCAGAATTCCCCGACTTCGTGATACGCCAAGGCGTGATAGTCGCAATCTACCCAGGCGCCACGGCAGAAGAAGTCGAGCAGCAAGTGGCAAAGCCCCTCGAGCGTTATCTCTTCACCTTCGACGAGGTAAAGCGCAAGAAAACCACCACGACAAGCAGCAACGGCATGTGCGTGTGCCAAGTAGAGCTGCAAGACCATGTGAACAACAAGGATGAAGTCTGGTCTAAGATACGCCACGGACTCAACGACTTCAAGAGCCAAAGCCTGCCGAGCGGAGTGCTCGCGCTGGTAGTGAACGACAACTTCGGCAGCGCTTCCGCCCTGCTCATCGCCATCGAGAGTGAAGAGCGGAGTCCGAGGGAACTGAAGCTCTACAGCGACAACCTCGCAGACCGCTTGCGCCGTATTGAATCAGTAAGCAACGTGGTCTCATACGGCGACCTGAAAGAACAACTCACCATCTACATCGACCAACAGCGTCTCGCAGCCTACGGCATTGGCCGAATGGCGATGATACAAGCCTTGCAATCAGCCGGAATGACTACGACATCAGGCAGCATCAGCGGCACCCAGAAAGACATCCCCATCCATGTAAAGCCAACACTGGCGAGCGAGCAGGAAATAGAAAACCAAATCATCTACACCGACCCCCACAACCATGTAGTAAGAGTAAAAGACGTGGCGACAGTGAAGCGAGAGTACGACCGCACGGACAGCTACATCGAGTACAACCGCCACCCCTCCGTGCTGCTTTCCCTGGAAATGATGGAAGGCAACAACATCGTCCAATACGGCAAAGACGTACAAAAAGTGCTGGACAACTTTGTCTCGGAGGAGCTCCCTGCCGACGTGAGCATCAGTCGCATCGCCGATCAGTGCAAAGTGGTAGAGGGCAGCGTGAAAGACTTCATGTTCAACCTCCTGGAATCCATGGCAATCATCGTCATCGTCATGCTGCTTCTCTTCCCGTGGCGCACCGCCATAGTGGCAGGCCTCACCGTGCCGCTCAGCACGTTCATCTCCATTGGCTTTATGTATCTGCTGGGCATCCCTCTGAACACAGTGACCCTGGCAGGTCTCATCATCGTGCTCGGCATGGTGGTGGATAACGCCATCGTGGTGCTCGACGGCTATCTGGAATACCTGAACAAAGGCATGTCGCGCTGGCATGCGGCAGCCGAGTCGGCACAACATTACTTCATGCCCATGATGCTCGCCACGCTCTGCATCACTGTTATCTTCTTCCCCTTCCTCTTCGTGATGACAGGCATGACAGCCGACTTCGTCGAGTGGCTTCCCTGGACGATTCTCATCAACCTGATGGTGTCTCTTCTGCTGGCAGTGGTGGTAATCCCTGTGCTGGAGTTCTTCATGATTAAGAAAAGGAAGAAGACCGTGAACAAGCACGTGGAGGTGTCAAAGCCAACGAGCCGTGTGGGCGACGTGACAGAAGAAGACATCCGAGAAGAACCGAAGAAGAGTGTCACTGACTATGTGCAGACGTACTATGAAAAGGTGCTTGGCTGGACATTCCGTCACCCCTGGCTGACGATGGGCGGTGCAGTGGTGCTGATTGCCCTAAGCCTTGTGCTGGCAGCAAATCTGAAGGTGCGCATGATGCCTACCGCAGAGCGTGACCAGTTTGCCGTAGAAATAACCTTGCCCGCAGGGTCGGGACTGGCAGAGACACAAGCCATTGCCGACTCCATCATCCGTGTGCTCGAACAGGACGAGCGCACCGTGAGCGTGACCAGCTTCATCGGCTGTGCCTCACCTCGTTTCCACACAGCATACGCACCCAAGGTGGCAGGACGGAACTATGCCCAGTTCATCGTCAACACCATCTCGCAAGAGGCGACCGTGGAGATGCTTGACCAGTATGAGCCGCTCTATTCGGAGCACTTCCCCAATGCCTTCGTGAAGTTCAAGCAGCTGGACTTCCAGAACTTTAACCCCTTCGAGTACCGCTTCTATGGTGAGGACATCGACAGCCTCCGTGCTGTGGGTGAACAGATGGTAGCGGAGATGCGGAAGAACCCCAACCTGATGAACGTGCATGCTGACTGGGAGAACCCACGTCCACTCATCGAAGTGGAACTCAATCCTGTGGCAACCAGCCAACTGGGACTGAACCGCACGATGACGGAATTGCAACTCTCGCTAAGCACAGGCACAACGAAAGTGGGACAAGTGTGGGAGGACGACTACGAAGTGCCCATCATGCTGAAGGACATTCGCAAAGAAGCGCTTGACTGCGACGGCGTAAACGACCTCTACCTCTCGTCGGTAGGTGCCACGGTGTCGCTCCGACAAATGGGTGACGCACATCCTGCATGGGGAGCCACTCACATCCTGCACCGTGGAGGTGAACGCTGCCTCACCGTCACTTGCGACCTGAAGCGCAACGTCTTCCCTGCACCCATCCACAAGGAACTGCAACGCATCGCCACCACACAGATACATCTCCCCGAGGGAGTGCGCTTCGAGTTGGGTGGAGAACCAGAGAATGACATCGAGATGGGAGCCCCCATCGCCCAAGGACTCATCGTCGCTGTCATCATCATCTTCTTCTTCATCCTGTTCAACTTCAAGAACTACAAGCTGACCCTCGTATGCCTTGCTGCCATCGCCTTGTGTCTGCCTGGAGCCTTCCTCGGCTTGGCACTGATGAACCGTGCCATCGGCATCACAGCAGTGTTCGGTTTCATCACGCTGATGGGCATGATTATGAGGAACGAGATTCTCATCTTCGAGCATGCCAACGGGCTGGTCAGGAAGGGTTGGACGGTGCGTGATGCCGCTTACGATGCGGGTCGCCGGCGCATGGTACCCATCTTCCTCACCACCGCCACCACCGCCGTGGGTGTGGTGCCCATGATTGTGGCAGCCACCAACTTCTGGATGCCCGTGGGAGTCTCCATCTTCGCTGGTGGCATCGGCGCACTCATCATGGTGGTCACAGTGCTGCCAGTGGTATATTGGAAGATATTTGATAAACGGAAATAGAAATAGACGTATGAAAAAGATTATTTGGATGATAGCATGGGTGTGTTGCTGTAGCATGAATGCACAGGAATACACACTTGAACAGCTGCAAGAGATGGCTGTACAGAACAACAGAACGCTGAAAAACGCACGGCTGGATGTGGAGGCCGCCAAGGAAGACAGAACCAAGGCACGAACGAACTTCTTCCCACAGGTGAGTGCCTCGGCGGTGGGGTTTCATGGCTTCGACGACCTCATACAGACTTCCATGCCAGCAGGAGAACAGACGATGCCCATCTCCATGGTGAAGAAGGGCTTCGTGGGCAGCGTGATGGCGGTGCAGCCACTTTTTCAGGGAGGACAAATCGTGAACGGCAACAAACTGGCTGACCTGCAAGAGGAGGTGCGTCGGCTGCAACTACAGATGACGGAGAAGGACATGGAACTGCAAGTGGCGAAGTACTACTGGCAACTGGTCTCGCTACAAAGCAATATCGCCACGCTCGACTCGGTGAAGGTACAACTGGACGAGGTGCACCGGCTGACTCAACAATATGTGGATGCTGGCGTGACCACCCACAACGACCTGCTACGTGTGGAACTGAAGGAGCAGGAACTGGCATCCAACCATCTGGAACTGGAGAACGGCATTAGCATCGTGAAACTGCTGCTGGCACAACTGACGGGGACTGGCGAAGGCGACTACAACATTTATCATTCTGCTTCCTTTTTGTCGCCTTCCCTCCCTGCCACCTATCTGAAGGACAAGGAAGAAGCTGTCGGGCATCGCGAAGAATATGCCCTCTCGCAAAAGAACGAGGATGCCCAATCGCTGAATGTCAAGATGGAACGCGGAAAACTGCTGCCCTCTCTGTCGGTGGGAGTCAATGGTTTCTATCAGACCATCGACAGCCACGACAACACCAACGGCATGGTCTTTGCCACGCTGTCCATGCCTATCAGCGACTGGTGGGGCGGCACCCATGCTGTGAGGAAAGCCAAGATTCAGCGTCTGCAAGCCGAGAATGACCGCATGGAGGCACGTGAGAAACTCGCCATCGACATCCAGTCGGCATGGAACAACATGGAGGAGGCTTACAAGCAGATTGACATCGCCCGCGCCTCGGTGGTGTCGGCGAAGGAGAACCTGCGCATGCAGCGCATCTTCTACGGTGCGGGCACCACGACGATGACGGACCTGCTCGATGCCATCAGCCTCTACACCCAGAGCGAAAGCCAACTCGTCACCGCCTGTGCCACCTACCAGATGCGTGTGGCTGAATATCAGCGGAAGTCATGATAGCGCCTTCGCCTTATTTCACTTCTCCGTTTTCGTCGTAGTTGTTATACAGGAAGTCGTTGTAGGGGTATTTCTGCACGTGCATCTCGCGTACTTTCTTGTAGAGGAGTTGACGAAACTCTTCGAGGTTGGTGCGTTGGGCGGCGGAGATGAAGTAGCAGCCGAGTCGGTTGTCTTCGGTGGGGTGTCCGCCTGTGGGGTTGAGTTTCGCCATCCAGGTGTGCATGAGTTCGTCAAGGGGAATGTTTTCCTTGGTGCGGGGGGTGAGGTCGTCGGCTTCTTTCTCCACCCATGTGTAGGCATCAATCTTGTTGAAGACAATCATCTGGGGCTTGTCGGCACAGCCGAGGTCGCCCAAGGTCTTTTCCACTACTTGGATTTGTTCCTCGAAGTCGGGGTGGCTGATATCGACGATGTGGAGCAGGAGGTCGGCTTCGCGCACTTCGTCCAGCGTGCTCTTGAAGGATTCGATGAGGTCGGTGGGCAATTTGCGGATGAAGCCTACCGTGTCAGACAGAAGGAAGGGGAGGTTGTCTATGATGACCTTGCGCACGGTGGTGTCGAGGGTAGCGAAGAGTTTGTTTTCGGCAAAGATATCGCTCTTTGCCAAGAGATTCATCAGGGTGGATTTACCCACGTTGGTGTAGCCGACGAGTGCCACGCGAATCAGTCTCCCTCTGTTCTTCCGTTGCGTATTCTTCTGCTGCTCTATCTCCACGAGACGCTGCTTCAGCAATGAGATTCTGTGTCGGATAATGCGTTGGTCCATCTCCAACTGGGTCTCTCCGGGACCTCGAAGTCCGACGCTGCCGCCTCGCTGTCGTTCGAGGTGTGTCCACAGGCGGGTGAGTCGGGGCAACATATAGCGGTATTGTGCCAGTTCCACCTGTGTCTTTGCAGCGGCTGTCTGGGCACGCATGGCGAAGATGTCGAGGATGAGGCTCGTGCGGTCGAGTATCTTCACTTGCAGTACCTGCTCGATGTTGCGGATTTGCTTGGCGGAGAGTTCATCGTCGAAGATGACCATGCCGACGGGTTGGGGGGCAAGTTCCTT
This sequence comes from Bacteroidaceae bacterium, assembly GCA_017448825.1. Taxonomy (GTDB): domain Bacteria; phylum Bacteroidota; class Bacteroidia; order Bacteroidales; family Bacteroidaceae; genus Minthosoma. The sequence continues at coordinate 21,250 of JAFSKR010000037.1, read as the reverse complement.
CGTTGCCATAGGGTCTTCCCAATAGGCATCGGCTTCGTCCTGCTTCTGACGAATGTATGCCGCAATCTCTTCTAACTTTCCACTGCCAATATACGTGATGCTACTGGGGCCGTTCACCTTTTGGGTATAACGACGAATCACTTTTGCTCCTGCTGTCTCTGCCAGAAACTCCAGTTCGTTCAGATACTCCTCGGTCTTCTTCTCGTTCTGCTGAGGTGTAATGAGACCCACCAGCACGGCGGTCTCCACCTTCGCCTCTGTTATGACAAATTCTTTCATATTCTTCCTCCTCGTTCGGCAGTTCTTTCATTCAATAAAGGTCAAAATTCTCAACTTTCTGAAGTTATCGCTTCGCTCGAAGTTATCGAAGTTAACGAAGTTATCGACGATACCTTTTGCGATTGTTTTCAATGCTGTTTCAATGTACGTAACTATTGTCGTTAACTTCGAGCGAAGCGATAACTTCGCTAACTTCGTTAACTTCAAAGATATACAACTTGCGAAACTTGAATAAAGGTCAAATTTCATCTGCAAAGGTACAAATAAAATTGAAGAATAGAGGGATAGGGGGATTGAAAAATGAAGGAATCTTCAATTTTTTGTAGGCAGATGCTTACTGTCTGCCAAATACATTCCCAGCAGAATGAGTATTGTGCCCAAGAGAAAATAGGTCGTAATCTGTTCGGAGAGTACCAGCCAGGCGAAAAGGACGGTGGTCACAGGATTGAAATACACATAGTTGGTGACAATCATCGCTCCCAACTTCTTCATCGCCCAGTTCCATGCCACAAAGCATGCCATTGATGCAATGCACCCCAAGAACAACAGGTTGCCAAGGATGGTGGGTTGCAGGATGGTATCCATGGTGGGAAATCCAGGTCTCAGCATAAAAAAGGGCACCATCGACAGGAGACCATAGAAGAACACCTTGCGAGTGATGAACATAGTGTCGTAACGCTTTCCGGCAGGAATCATCAACAAAGAATAAACCGCCCAGCACAGACAAGCAGCAAACGCCAGAAGGTCGCCCTTGGGCGAGAGGTGCAACACGAAATGTCCATTGAGCACCACTACTGTCACGCCCACCGCTGCCATCAGTGTGCCAACAATCTGTATGCCTCGAAGGCGTTCTGTTTTGTAAAACAAGGAGATGAGTCCTGCCGCAAACAAAGGACACAGACACACAATCAGCGATGTGTTTGTTGTGGTCGTATAATTCATCGCGCTGTTCTCTGTCAGAAAGTAGAGCGACCCGCCACTAATGCCCAAAGCCACCATCAGCAACTCCTCCTTCACCGATGCCGCCATCAGCCTGAAAGGTCGTCGCATCAGCGAAAAGCCCAATAGCAGCACGTATGCGATAATGAACCGCAATACAAAAATCTGTGCTGCCGTCATCCCGCTCAGCAGCAACAGTTTGGTGAACACGAATGTGGATCCCCACACCGCCACCACCAGGAAGGCTACTATGTGTTCAAGCCATCTGCTCATGAATTTCTGTATTTGTCAATCTATTCTTTCCGTCCCTATCAGAGAGCATCTCCATTTCTTCCCAAGGCTCTTCGTCATGTTTTCTTGTGCGTCTTAAACTCTTGTGCCAACCCCTTATTCAGTTACTTGCATTGCTTGAGTTCTTCCTTCAGTTGTCCGCGTGGAATGCCGAGTTCGATGGCGCGTAGGAAGTCTTTTTGGGCGAGGTGCTTGTGGTCCTCGTGCAGATGGAGGTAGGCACGGGTGAGGATGAGGTTGGTGTTGGTGGGTTCGAGGGTGATGGCTTTGTCGAGGTCGATGAGGGCGAGTTCGGGCTGGTTGCCTTCTGCCTCGATTTCGGCTCGGATGGTGTAGAGTTCTGCCTTGTCGGGGTGTTGGTCGATGAGGGTGGTGAGTCGGCTGATGGCCTCTTGGGGTTTGTTGGCGTTTTGGAAGAGGATGGCTACACCGAGTAGGGCGGCGTAGTTGTCGGGGTTGAAGGTGAGCAGTTGCTCATAGTCGTTTTTGGCATGCTCATAGTCATGTCGTTGCTGGTAGATGTAGGCGCGGTTGAGGAGGACATTGATGTTGTGAGGGTCAACGTCAAGGATTTTGGTGTAGTTGCGGGCGGCTTTGTTATGGTTGCCGAGGCTCATGTAGAGGTCGGCTTGTGCTTTGAGGATGGGTACGTTGAGTGGGGCAATGCCGAGTGCCATATCGTAGCTATCGAGAGCTTTCATCTTGTCTCCTTTGGCTTCCTGCACATGGGCGATATTGGCGTAGGTGAGGGCATTGCGGATGTCGTCGGGAGAGATTTTGAGGGCTTGCCGGAAGAGGTTGATGGCTTCGTCGTACCTCTGTTCATTGGCGGCAGTGAGGGCTTGCTCAATGCTGGATTCGTAGGTGGGGAGGGACTGGGCGGAGGAAGGTGTAAAATGAAAAATGAAAAGTAAAAAATTTGCTACTGCGAGTATATGCCACCTGCGGACAAACAGATGCGGTAGCAAATTTTTCACGTTTCGTTTTTCTCTTTTCACTTTAATAAGCAGGGCGGTATTTGTCTTCTTTTTCATCTTCGAGCATGGAGAGATAGGAGTTGTAACGGCTTTCGGCGATGTCGTGGCGTTCGACGGCTTCGCGAACGGCGCAGTGGGGTTCGTGGGTGTGGGTGCAGTTGTTGAAGCGGCAGTCGGTGGAGTGGCGGAATATCTCTTTGAAGTAGTGACCGACTTCTTCACGTTTCATGTCGAAGGTGCCGAAGCCTTTGATGCCGGGCGTGTCGATGATGTACCCTTGGCTAATCTCATACATCTCCGAGAAGGTGGTGGTGTGCTTGCCTGTGTTGTAGGCTTCGCTGATGTCGTTGGTCTTGAGGTGGAGGTGGGGGAAGAGGGTGTTGATGAGGGTGGACTTGCCTACGCCGCTATTGCCGGAGAGGAGGGTGATTTTGCCTTTCAGCTCGTTGTGCAGTTCTTCCACGCCTTCTCCTGTGATGGCCGAGATGCGTCGGCATGGGTAGCCGATGGTCTCGTAGAGGTTGATGACTCCGTCAAGGTAGGCTTTCCAGTCGATGTCTTCCTCATGCTCTGGTGTTTTGATGAGGTCTATCTTGTTGAAGACAAGGGTGACGGGGATGCTGTATGCCTCTGCCGATGCAAGGAAGCGGTCAATGAACTGGAGCGATGTTTCAGGATAGACTACTGTCACAACCAGGAAGCACATATCGACGTTGGCAGCGATGATGTGCGACTGCTTGGAGAGGTTGGTCGATTTGCGGATGACGTAGTTCTTGCGGTCATCAATGGCCGTAATCAGTCCAAGCCCCTCGACCCCCGAAGGGGCAGGGCATTCGCTGCCTTTATCAACAGGAGAACTTTGTGTCAGCCCTTCCCCTTCGGGGGTTGGGGGGCGAAATGTTACCTTGTCTCCTATCGCCACAGGGTTGGTGGTTCGAATGCCACGAATGCGGAAGTTGCCTTTGACTTTGCATTCAAAGACCTCTCCCGCATCCGATTTGACTGTGTAACTGTAGCCCGTGTTCCTGATGACAAGTCCGTGCATGATGAAAAAGGTGAAAATGATTACTTTTTCACTTTATTTACACCGTCATGATTTCCTTGTTCTTGGCTTCCAACATACCATCAATCTTCTTGATGTACTTGTCGTGTGCCTTCTGTACTTTGTCCTCGTAGTCCTTCTCCATGTCTTCTGGAGTGCCGATCTTGATGGACTTTTTCAGTTTTTCGATGGCATCGCGGCGTGCGTTGCGCACACTCACCTTGGCGGTCTCTGTTTCTTTCGAGCACTGCTTGGTGAGGTCTTTACGACGCTCTTCGGTCAGGGCAGGGATGCCGAGACGGATGATTTCACCGTTGTTCTCTGGCATGATGCCTACGGATGAGTCGATGATGGCCTTCTCGATGACTTTCAGCATGGACTTGTCCCAAGGCTTGATGGTGATGCTTCGTGCGTCGGGGGTGTTGAGCGATGCCACGTTGCTGAGCGGTACCTTGCTGCCATAGGAGTCAACACGAACTTCATCGAGGATATGCACGTTGGCACGTCCTGCACGGATGCGGCTGAGGGCTTCTTCGAGGTGCATGGCTGCAAACTCCATCTTCTCCTCAGCGTCTTCCAGATATTTTTTCACGTCTTCCATAATGATTGAAGTTAAAAAGTTAAAATTCTATGCTCATCTGCGAATCCTCTGCCATTTTGGTGTGGTCGAGGAAGAAGTGGCCACGCTTCCCTGTCACATACCCGTAGGGCGAATCGACCTTCTTGCTTTCTGCACGGAGAAACCAATAGATTTCTTTCCATGCCTCTTCATACGGATGTTGCTCGCCAAAGAGCTGTGGCTCCATGTTGCAGATGTTGCGAACGATATGATTGATGCGTAGGCCTTCCCTGCCAGCCTCCATCAGAAGTTTCTGTAGATTGGGTTCAAACCAACGCTGTCTCATTTACAATCTGACGATTTACAATGTACATTAAAGGATGGTGCATCCCTCGCAGGGTTTCAACTGCTTGAAGAAGTCATTGCCCTTGTCGTCCACCAGGATGAAGGCGGGGAAGTCTTCCACCTCAATCTTCCAGATGGCCTCCATGCCGAGTTCTGGATATTCCACACACTCGATGCTCTTGATGCTCGACTGAGAGAGCACTGCTGCCACACCGCCGATGGTGCCGAGGTAGAAGCCGCCATGTTTCTTGCAAGCGTCGGTCACCTGCTGGGTACGGTTGCCCTTGGCTATCATCACGAGGCTGGCACCGTTGGCCTGGAACTCGTCCACGTAGGGATCCATGCGGTTGGCTGTCGTGGGTCCCATCGATCCGCAAGGATAGCCCTCTGGAGTCTTGGCAGGACCTGCATAGAGCACGGGATAGTCCTTGAAGTACTGTGGCATACCCTCGCCTGCATCGAGACGTGCCTTCAGCTTCGCATGGGCGATGTCGCGAGCCACGATGATGGTGCCCTTCAGGTTCACACGGGTCGATACGGGGTATTTGGTCAGTTCGGCACGCACCGCGTCAATGCCCTTGTTCAGGTCAATCTCGATGCCCTTGCCGCCTTCGCCAGGACGACGGTATTCTTCTGGAATCAGTTCAGCAGGGTTGCTGTCCATCTTCTCCAACCAGATGCCGTCCTTGTTAATCTTGGCCTTGATGTTGCGGTCGGCAGAGCAGGAAACGCCCATGCCGATGGGGCAGCTGGCACCATGGCGAGGCAGACGAATCACACGGATGTCGTGTGCCAGGTATTTGCCGCCGAACTGTGCTCCCAAGCCAATCTTGTATGCTTCTTTCAAGAGTTTCTCTTCCAAATCGACATCACGGAAGGCACGACCTGTCTCGTCGCCAGTGGTGGGCAGCGAGTCGTAGTACTTGATGGAGGCGAGTTTCACGGTCAGCAGGTTCTTTTCTGCTGAAGTGCCGCCAATCACGAATGCAATATGATAAGGAGGACAAGCCGCTGTGCCCAGATGCTTCATCTCCTCCACAAGGAACGGGAGCAGGGTGCCCTCGTTCTGGATGGTCGCCTTCGTCATGGGGTAGAAGTAGGTCTTATTGGCAGAACCGCCACCCTTTGCCACCATCACGAAACGGTATTCAGCACCTTCGGTTGCCTCGATGTCAATCTGTGCGGGCAGGTTGCACTTCGTGTTCACCTCGTCGTACATATTCAGCGGTGCGTTTTGGGAGTAGCGCAGGTTGTCCTGTGTGAAGGTGTTGAACACACCCTTCGACAGTGCTTCTTCGTCTTCGAAGCCTGTCCACACCTGCTGTCCCTTTTCGCCGTGTATGATGGCGGTTCCCGTGTCTTGGCAGAAAGGCAGAATGCCTTTGGCTGCTGTCTCGGCATTGCGCAGGAACTGGAGAGCTACGTACTTGTCGTTTTCGCTTGCCTCGGGGTCGCGCAGAATTTTTGCCACCTGCAGGTTGTGTTCACGGCGCAGCATGAACTCCACATCGTGGAATGCTTGTTGAGCCAACAGCGTGAGAGCCTCGGGCGAGACCTTCACGATTTCTTTTCCCTCAAACTCGCCGACACTGATGCCGTCCTTCGTCAGCAGACGGTATTCCGTCGTGTCCTGTCCCATCTGGAACATCGGCGCATACTTAAATTCTGGTGCTTGAGCCATAGATGTTAGAGTTTATTTGTTTATCAGTAATACCATTCAAGTTTCGCAGGTCTTCACTTGGGAAGTTCCCTCCTTATGCCTCGGCTTCATCCAAGTGTACTTGAACTATGCTGAGGCGCATCTTATCTTATGCAAAGATGATGAAAGCCGAACGCAGAGCCAAGTGTACTTGAACTATGCTGAGGTGCATCTTATCTTATGCAAAGATACACCAAATAAACGAAAGATTAAAAGGTTTTCGTGTTGTTTTTTGTGAAAAAGAGGTTTTTCTTGGTTCGGAGAACGAGAATCGGGAACTTTTTTGTTGGATAAACGAAAAACATGGAGGTGGTGACACATGCAAACGGAGGCCGCAGGATGATATTTTTTCATCCTTTACGACAGCTGTAACGATGCCTGTTCCTCGTCGCCCGACAGGTGCCGCTGCCGTTGATACGTTCGTCCCGTCACTTCAAAGAGGACTGTGACGTTACCTAAAAAAGCTTTATGACGTATCCCTTGGCATCTTTGTCTCATTGTCTCCTTTCAATTTGACTTGAATATAAAAATCAATTTGGCTTAAATACACAAATCAATTTGGCTTGAATACAACTTAGTGTAATCAAGCTAAACTAAAAGTTGTAATCAAGCCAAATTGAAAGTTGTAATCAAGCCAAATTGAAAATTGTAATCAAGCTAAATTGATTAGAGGATATTCCGTAAGGGACTTAGGAGGAGTTTCATGGGGAATTTTTGGGCGACGGGGTGGAAAGGAAGAATGTCCTTCAGTGGCAGGAAGAACGGACATCTGTGCCTTTGTAGGCAAGAAAATCGCCACGAAAGAGTCAAAAATTGGTGAATTGCAATGGTTAATTCCTGATTCTTCATTATCTTTGCAACAGATAAGATGTGTCACCTTTCTATCCTATCAGTTTATAACACTATTTACTTAACAATAACCACTAAAAAACCGATTTGTATGAAAGCTTTGAAATGGATGCTGGCCTTTGTGGTCACAATGGTAGCTATGATGTCTTGCTGCCAAAAGAATGAAGCACAAAAAGTGTTGGTGCTCTATTATTCCCAAACGTCGAACACGAAGACTGTGGCACAGGAGATTGCCACACGGCTGGGGGCTGATTTGGAAGAGATTGTACCCGTGAAACCTTATGATGGCGATTTTCAGGCTACGATAGCTCGCTGTATGCAGGAACGTGAACAAGGTGTCATTCCTGAGATTCAGCCCTTGGCTGTCGATGTTGCCCAATATGATGTCATCTTCCTCGGCTATCCTGTGTGGTTTGGCACCTATGCGCCGCCCGTTGCCGCTTTTTTGGACAAGGTGGATTTGAGTGGCAAGAAAGTCGTCCCGTTCTGCACCTTCGGCAGTGGTGGACTTGATTCCAGTGTGAAGGACTTGGTGGAAAAGCAACCGAAAGCTGAGATTTTGCCTGGTTATGGTGTTCGTGCAGCCCGTATGAAGGCTGTGCCCAAGGAGATGGATCAGTTCTTGAAGGCTGGTGGCTTTATTGAGGGTGAATATACGCAGCCCGAAGCCTTCCCTGGGCAACATCCTGTCAGCGAAGAGGAATCTGCCATCTTTGATTCAGCTGTGAAAGATTATCCGATGATTCACGCACAGGCCCAGACAGTTGCTTCCCGCACGGTTTCAGATGGCACAGAGTATCTGTTCACCGCTGTGGACCTCCCCCGCGAGGATAATCCGAACAACCCTCCTGCAAGTGAGATGAAAGTTTATGTGATGGTGGAAGAAGGTCAGACTCCTGTCTTCACACAAGTGGTCAGGGAAGCTAATAACTAAAAGTTCTCAACTTTCTGAAGTTATCGGTTCCTTTCTCGCAAAGAACCGATAACTTCGCTAACTCCGTTAACTTCACAGATATACAACTTGCAAAACTTAAATAAAAGTTTCCGAGTTTTTTCATTTTTCACTTTTCATTTTTCACTTTTCACTTTTCATTTTTCACTTTTCATTTTTCACTTTTCATTTTTCACATTACATTAAATTGTCCAATGAAATGGTTTGTCATGATAGGTTTGACCGCACTTTTGATAGGGTGCAATAACGTTGCAGACATGGAACAGCAGATAGACGAACTCTACGGCAAGATGTCACAGGAAGAACGCATCGCCCAGTTGAGAAGTATGTATATGGACGACCTGTTCGATGAGCAGGGGAATCTGGACACTGTCAAATGTCGGGAACAGATACCCTATGGCATCGGACATTTCTCCCAGTTTGCCCTGCAACATCCCCGAAACCCTAATGAGCTCCGTGACCGTGTTGCAGCTGTGCAAGATTGGCTTATGCACCATACTCCCAGCGGCATTCCAGCCCTCTTCCATGAAGAAGTACTCTCGGGAATCAACACCTTAGGTGCCACCATCTATCCACAACAGATAGGGCAGGCCTGTTCCTTCAATCCCGACTTGGCAGAACTGAAGACTCGTCAGACCAGCACCGCCCTCCGTCGGATGGGAGGCGCATTCGCACTCTCGCCAATGGTTGACGTATGCCGTATCCCCAGCTTCAATCGACTGGAGGAATCTTATGGCGAGGATGGCTATCTCTCAGCTGTGATGGGTACTGCCTTTGTCAAGGGTTTGCAGCAAGGCGACTTGAAAAAGGGCGTAGCGGCGTGCTCCAAACACTATCTTGGCTACGGAGGCGGTGGCGATGCCGATGAAAAAGAACTGATGGAAGAGATACTCTTGCCCCATGAGGCGATGATACGTTTGGCAGGCAGTAAAGCCATCATGCCAGGTTATCACGCCATTCATGGCACCAAGTGCGTAGCCAACAGCGAGATACTGCAAGACATTCTGCGCGACTATGTTGGCTTCGACGGCATGGTGGTGAGCGATTATACTGCCATCGACCAGCTGCCCGACATGGAAAGTGTGGTGGAGAAGGCAGCGGCTGCCATCAACGCAGGCAACGATGTTGACTTCCCCTATGGTGCCAGCTATCAGCACTTGCAAACAGCCATCGACCAAGGACTGGTCACATCTGCTTCCTTCGAACGGGCTGTCAAGAATGTGCTTCGGCAGAAGTTTCTTCTGGGACTCTTCGACAGGGATGCTTACCTTTACACTACGGAAGAAATTAAACTGGACTCGCCCGAGGAACGGAAGACCGCCTATGATATAGCCACCCAATCTGTGGTCTTGTTAGAGAACAACGGGGTCTTGCCTCTGACAGATGTTAAAAACATCCTCGTCACAGGACCCAATGCCAACTCCATCTGGGCGATGTGCGGTGACTACACCTATCCCGCCATGTCCTATTTCTGGAAAAAGCAGGAGCAAGTGCCCGACCAGCCACATATCGTGAAACTGTTAGAGGGAATGACCAACTGCAAACCCTCGGATGTCAGCATCCTCTATTCGCGCGGCTGCGACTGGACAGAAGAGATAGAGACCAAATACCAAGAGCTGGGTGACGAACGTGCTTGGGAATACGAAATCCTGCATCGTAAAGTGGAATCAGGCGAAAAAGCAGACCCACAAGAAGCCCTTGCTCTCGCCCGACAGAGCGATGTCATCATCGCAGCCGTCGGTGAGAACGTGATGCTCTGTGGCGAGAACCGTGACCGCCAGAGCCTCCGTTTACCAGGCAGACAGGAACAATATGTGGAAGAATTGATACAGACAGGAAAACCCGTCATACTCGTCATGTTCGGTGGACGGGCACAAGTCGTGTTAGGTCTGGCAGAGCGTTGTGCCGCTGTGATACAGGCTTGGTATCCAGGCGAGGAAGGCGGAAATGCCTTGGCTGACATCCTTTATGGCAAGGTGTCACCCTCCGCCAAACTTTCCGTTAGCTATCCGAACCAGGAAATCAACACCCCCATCTGTTACAACTACTCCGCATCCCCCGATGCCCGTATCCAGTGGCCTTTCGGTTATGGTCTCGCTTACACCACTTTTGCCTACAGTAACCTGCAAGTGAACCAAACCGCTTCGACTGCCGACCCGAGTATAGGCTTAACCTTCGATGTCAAGAACACGGGCAACATGGCTGCTGACGAAATCGCACAAATATATCTGTCGCCTACACAAAGCTCCCAGCCCATTCGCCCCCTCCAGTTGCAGGGCTTCACCCGAGTCTCTTTGCAGCCAGGCGAAAGCAAGACCGTCCATGTCAAACTCTATACTGAGCAGTTTGGTCATTATAGCCACGATGGTCAGCGACAATGGAACATCCTTCCAGGGGAGTACATCATCAAAGTGGGAAGTTCCTCTGCCGACATCCGCTTGCAGGAGGTCGTGACCCTGACTGGCGAACCTGTCAACAAGCGGTTGCGAGACTTCTACCTCTCGGAATGTTCTGTGGAATAATTTGGCAGATGTAAAAAGTTTGCTGCCCCGATTTTGAGGTGCAATATGCTCCTTGGCATCGGTGTTTTGAGGTGTGTCTATTTGTATTCGTATAGTTGGATGTGCAGAATTTTCCAGTCGCCGACGCTGATGCGGGCATGACGACCTTGATGGCTCTGGTCGCCATTGTGACGGCGAAGGTAGTGCATCTGTCCTTGTTCGTCAATCGTGACTTCATCAACGGAAAGGAGTCCAAGGCGAGAACCTTTGAATGTAGAGGTGGACGCTTGTGATGCCGAGCCAGCCTCGGCAAAGCCGTCTTCGCCCAAATGCTTCTGCTGTTCCTGCTGTTTCTCCGTACGTGTCTTGAAATCAACCACCACACCGCTACCTGCCAACAGATAGTCATACTTGCCCAACTGGATGAGCATGGCACCACCTTCTGGCCAAGTGGAGCCGTCAGTAGCACGAGAATCCCAAGGCAGCGTGAAATAATGGCGGCAGGTCATCACGACACCTTCGTCATCGATGATGCGCTCCTTATCTTCCTGGTCAAGAAGTAACCCCCAAGACAATTTACTGTTTAGCCATTTTCCATTTGCTATTTGTTTCAAGAGGTGATACGCTTGCGTCACTGACTCCGTTTCCTTAGGCGAAGCTTGGTCGATGGCGAAGGGCGAGAAGCCGAGTGCCTGATGTTCGCCGAAGGCATAAAGGGCACGCACGCCGCTGTTCTCGCAGCAACGGCTTTCTGGGATAAAGAGGCGATTCTTCACCTTGCCACCCATTCCCGACGTGCTTTCGCCCGCCCGTAACCTTTCTTGCGGACGCAAAGGCATCGCGTATTGTGAAGCCCACGACTTGAAGCCTGTGTCGTAGATGTCTGGTGCGAGGATGTCGATGCTGGGAGCTCCTGCTTTCCAGATGTCCGCAAGATGTGCCAACGGGCCTGCCGACGGATATTCGCCAGGCTTGCGGCCCCGGCTGTTCATGGCTGCATTCACATAGAGCGGCATATCGTGGATTTGCCGTGCTGCCTTGGCAAGATGCTCTACGTAACAGGCATAGTGCCACGCCATGAATTTCTCGTCGGCATCATCATCGGTGCCGAACACTTCTGCCCATGTGCCTTGCTTCTTGATGCCCAACGCTTTGAGCAACGTCTGTGGCACGGGCTGCCTGTAGGCTTTCTCTGCCAATGGCGAATGGTCGCGTGCCGATTCCAGCATGCCTATCTCGTTCTCAATCTGCATCATGATGACCACCTCGCGCTGGGGGTCTTTCTCCTTGATGTGCTGCATCAGTGCCGAGAAAGCTTTCAGGTCGGCCTGCAACACGTTGTCGCTGAAGCATGAGGCAATCTCCAGTGGCTTGCCTTCTGCCGTCACAGCCCGTGGGAACCGCTTCACGTCGCGTTTGAACCATGCCGGAGTGTAGCACGACATGGAGTTCTTCCACGCCCCGAACCACAGCGGCACAATCTTCAGTCCCTGCTGGCGAGCTACGTCGATGGAACGGTCAACGAGCGTGAAGTCCAACTGCCCCTCCGACGGTTTGAGCGATTGGGCTTCGCTCTTCTGCTGCTCCATCAGTTCCCAATAGATGGGGACTAATACGGTGTTCAGCCCTAATGCCTTCATGCGTGGCAGCACGTCGTCAATGTCGCTGACGGATGTTGCTGCTGAGTTACTCAGCTCACCGCCGAGTATGAGGAAGTCCTTGAACTGCGCATGGGCATTGAGGGTCAGCAGCAGTCCAATGAAGAGAGTCTGTAGTTGTTTCATTTGTTGTGTTTTTTAAGTAGATATCTGATGCTTTCTTTCAAGATTTTGGCTCCGAAAAGCCAAAGGATGCCGAGGTAGATGAGGCTGGCGAGGAGGATGCGAGCGATGAGGAGGAGGGGTAGAGGGGTTATCCAACGAGTGGAGAAGTAGGTGATGACCATCGTAGCGGCAGCGATGAGGAGGAAGGGGAGGATGTCTTTGAGTGCCGATAGGAAGGGATAGCGGATTTCCTGATAGAGAAATCGGTGCCAGATGCCTGTCCAGAGGATGATGATGGCGACATAGGCGATAACCATGAGGTCGATGCTATGTACGATGCACGATGTCAGATGTAAACTGTTATATATAAATTGTACGATGCCCCATTCGGTTAGTGCGTGTATCATGAGGATGCTGCCGAGGATGGCGCATCCTTGGGCGATGACATTCCACATATAGACATCAGACTTGCCACGCGAGATGATGAGGTTGTAGTAGAGGGTGGCGATGGGGAGGAAGGCACCACCGATGCAGAGCAGTTGCATGAGGTGGGCAGAGGGGAGCCACTTCTCCTTGATGAGCACGACGATGAACTCGGGGGCAACAAGGGAAAGTCCGAACATGACGGGGAATGAGACAAAGCAGGTGAAGCGGAGCATCTTGGAGAAAGCACGACGTAATCGCTCAGGGTCATCTCCTACCTCGACGAAGGTGGGTTGCGCCACACCCTGCACCATGCCTGTGATGGTGGAGGCTCCCATGGTGTTCCACTTGTTGGCTTGGTTGTAGGTGCCCACTTCCACCTTGGTGTAGAGCTTGCCGAGTACGACAGAGAAGATGTTGTTGTTGATTTGCAGGAAGATGTTGGTGAGCAGCATCTTGGAGGAGAAACCAAACATCTCCTTGATGGGTTCAGCCCATGCGCTGGGCGATTTTCTCCATTCGGACAGGGGGAAGGTGGGACGGAAATGGGAGAGTAGCCAACTCAGGAAAGTGACCATGAGGTTGAAGGTAAGGGTTTGGGTGGCAAGTCCCCAATATGCCATGCCGTTGTATGCCATCGTGATGCCGACGATGCCTGAGATGAGCAGGGCGGTAAGCCCCATGATGGCAAGTTCCTTCTGCTTGATCTGCCGAAAGAGGATGGCGCGTGGCACGATGCTGAAGGAGGCGATGACAAAGCCGAGGAAATAGAATCGGGAGAGGTCTGTGAGGATAGGCTCATTGAAGAAGTTGGCGATGAGGGGTGCACAGAAGAAGAGGAGAATGTAGAGGCAAAGGCTCACTGTGATGTTGAACCAGAAGACAGCGTTGTAGTCGCGGTGCGTGGCATCGCGCTTATTGGTGAGTGCCGTGACGAAGCCACTATCTTGCAGAGAGTTGGCAATGAGCGTGAAGATGGTGAGCATCCCTATCAGACCATAGTCGGCTTGTCCCAACTTGCGCGCCAGCACAATGCCGAACACCGCGTTCAGCACCTGCATGGCTCCGTTGTTGACAGCTCCCCACAGGAAGCCGCGAGCCGTCTTGTCTTTCAGGTTGTTCTCCATATTAAAATGTTGAGCCATTGAGCAGGTGCTTTGCTTAACTCCTAACTCTTAATTGTAGGCATTGAGCGTGGTTCCGTCAAAGCGGATGCGGTAGCGATAGAGTCCTCGCGGGTTGATGAGGTCGGCATCGGAAGGGCTCTCGTAGATAACGCCGTAGTTGTTCATGTCGAAGGTGACTCCGCACTTGGCACATCGGGCATAACCGTTGTCGGTAAGGGAGAGTCGGCGGTCGGCACGGTCACAGATGGGGCAGGAGAGGTCGTAGCAGAGTGTCTCTCCATAGTGGTTGGTGCCAACAATAAGTCCTCCGAGTCCGAATCCGAATTCCTTGCTGAGGGCATCGAGGGTATAATCAGTGGAGCTGCCCGTGCTGGTGATGGTGATTTTGGTGGCACCGCCCACGACGTGTTTGCGGATGCTGGCATACTGCCCCGGGTTGCCCATCACGTTGAAGAGTTCGGCATATTGTAGGACAGAGAAGTAGCAATAGACATATTCGCGACGGGAGTAGGTGGAAGTGCTGTCGTCGTCGGAACAGGAGACAAAGCTCAGAAGGAGAAGGAATAAGATGGTCAACTTTTTCATGGGGTCAGAACCAGAGGGTGGGATTGGAGATGATGGCGTTGATGTGTTGCAATTCTTCGTTGTTGAATGTGAGGTTGTCCAGTGTGGCAAGGTTGTTTTCCAGTTGTGCCACAGAAGAGGTGCCGATGATGCAGCTCGTCACACGCTCGTCGGCCAGCACCCATGCTAATGCCATCTGTGCGATGCTCTGACCGCGCTTCTCGGCAATGACAGCCAGTTTCTTCACTGCTTCCACCCGTTCGGGGGTCACTTGGCTTTGTTGCAAGAACCCCGTGCTGCGAGCGGCACGGCTCCCCTCGGGGATGCCGTTGTTGTACTTGCCTGTCAGCAGTCCTTGTGCCAGTGGCGAGAAACAGATGATGCCACTGCCATTGTCTGTGGCTATTTGGAAGTTGCCCATCTTGGCTTTCGGGTCGAACATGGAGCAACGGTACTGTGAGAGCAGACAGGGAACGTGTGCTTCCTTCAAAATGTCGTAGCACCGCTGCTGCAATTCGGGTGGGTACTTGGAGATGCCCACATAGAGTGCCTTGCCTTGACGCACCAAGTCGATGAGAGCCTGCATGGTCTCTTCGATGGGAGTCACACCGTCATAACGATGGCTGTAGAAGATGTCGAAATACTCCAAACCTGTCCGTTTCAAACTTTGGTCGCATGAGGCGATGAGATTCTTACGACTGCTGTTGCCGCCATACACGCCTGGCCACATATCGTGTCCAGCCTTCGACGAGATAAACATTTCATCACGATGGTTCGCCAACTGCTCCTTCAGAATGCGTCCGAAATTAGTTTCTGCCGACCCTGGCTCGGGGCCATAGTTGTTGGCCAAGTCGAAGTGGCAGATGCCCGCCTCGAACGCCCTCACCACCATTTGTGTGGCGACCGAGAAGTCGTCCACACTGCCGAAATTGTGCCACAAGCCGAGGCTCAGCACAGGGAGTTGCACCCCCGAATGTCCGCTATATTTGTAAATCATAAAGAATCAAATTTTACATTTGTATTTAACAACCAATAGTCTCGGCCCATTGTTCTATGATAGCTTCCTGCTTCGCTCCGCATTGGCGCTCTCTTTGGAATTCGCTGAGAGTTTCCGCAACATCTGAATTTGTTCTATCTTCTGCTCCCGCGAGTAGGGATGCAATGACATTTGCTTCACCGCCCGCTGCGCAGCCATGCTGTTCTCGCGGTGAAAATCGTTGATATACAAGCCTTCCGCTGATAAATTGTTCTGCATAAGTATCCAGTTTTTGCAGACCTTCAGGCGTAAAGCCCTCGTCAATGATGGTACGGACAGATGCCCAGAAATCTGCGTTGTTCATGATAATTCTTTTAGCTTAATAGTTTCTTCACCGCCTCTTCCATCTTCTCGAACTTGAAGCCACTCACCACTTCGTCCATGAGGGCTTGAATCTTGTCGTTGCAGAGGTTGCCGATGGAGCCTTCGTGGGTGTGGTGGATGTTCTTGTTGGGGGTGAAGTTGCCAGCCTCGATGTCGAGTCCCACTTTCTTGTAGGCGTCGCGGAAGGGCATGCCTTCACGTGCGAGGCGGTTCACCTCTTCGACGGAGAATATGGGGTCGTAGATGGGGTTGTCGAGGATGTGCTCGTTCACTTCCATTTTATTGATAATGTATGCCGTCATCTGGAGGCAGTCTTTCAGCTCGTCGAAGGCAGGGAGGAACACTTCCTTGATGATTTGCAGGTCGCGGAAGTAGCCCACGGGCAGGTTGTTCATGATGAGCGTGACGGTGGTGGGCAGCGACTGGAGCTTGTTGCACTTGGCACGGGTCAGTTCGAACACGTCGGGGTTCTTCTTGTGGGGCATGATGCTGGAACCTGTGGTGCAGTCGGCAGGGAGTTTCACGAAGCTGAAGTTCTGCGAGTTGAACATACACGCATCGAAGGCGAGTTTTGCCAGCGTGCCGGCAATGCTTGCCATCGAGAACGCCACGTTCCTTTCGGTCTTGCCGCGTCCCATCTGGGCATACACCACGTTGTAGTCCATCGAGTCGAAGCCCAACAGGTCGGTGGTCATCTGACGGTTCAACGGGAACGAACTGCCATAGCCAGCAGCCGAACCGAGTGGATTGCGATTCGTTATCTTCCATGCGGCTTGCAGATACTGCATATCATCGACAAGTCCTTCAGCGTAGGCTCCGAACCACAAGCCGAACGAGCTGGGCATCGCCACCTGCAAGTGCGTGTAACCGGGCATCAGCACGTTCTTGTAACGTTCCGACTGCGTGATGAGTTCGTCGAACAGGTTCTTCACCAGTCCTGCTATCTCCTTGATTTGGTCGCGGATGAAGAGTTTCAAATCGACCAGCACTTGGTCGTTTCGGCTTCTGCCTGAGTGTATCTTCTTGCCGATGTCGCCGAGTTGGCGAGTGAGCAGCATTTCCACTTGTGAGTGTACATCTTCCACACCCTCCTCAATCACAAACTCGCCTTTTTCTGCCTGTTCGTAGATGGCTTTCAACGCTTTCAGAAGCACCTTCAGCTCATCTGCTGTCAGCAGGTCAATCGACTCCAGCATCGTGATGTGTGCCATCGAGCCAAGCACATCATACTTCGCCAGATACAAGTCCATCTCGCGGTCTCTGCCCACGGTGAACTTCTCTATCTCTTCCGTCATTGCGACGTTCTTTGTCCAAAGCTTTTCCATAAAAGTGATAAGTGAAAAATGAAAAGTGAAAAATTTGCTACCGCAAGAGTTGCTACCTGGTAACGTACAAGTGCGGCAGCAAATTTTTCACTTTTCATTTTTAGTTTTTCCCTTATTCATACGGTATCATCGCCAGTATGTCGGCGAACTTGTTCACTCCTTGACTCAGCGGCTTGTCCAGCACTTGTTTCATGAAGAAGTTGAGGTCTGCATCAATCGTCACCTTCATCTTGCAGGATGTGTCGCTGATGGGAAGCACCTGAACCCACAATTTGAAGCTCACGGGTGATTGGGTCGAAGCGAACTTCACGCACTTCTCAGGTTCTCTGTCCACAATTTGCACAGAGATATTTCCACCGATAGGGCCAGCAGGGGCTGACACGGTATCGGTGGTGAACTCCATCTGATTCACTGCTTTTCGAATCTCCTCCACCTTATCGGCTGGTATCTTTGCCTGCACGCTCGGGTCGTCGAACCGTTCTTTAATGACTGCAAGGTTCGTTAAATCAGAGATTTTGGCATACACCGTACTTTGGGTAAAAGGAACCTGCTTTATCTGACTTTCGTATTTTGCCATAAAAACTATGTTTTTTCCCTTTTCATTTCTGCCACTCACTGGGGTTCTTTCTCCACTCATTCAATACGGGAATCTGATTCTCCGTAATGTAGCCAGTCTTCAGGGCCACATCCAGCACTGCCTCGTAGTTGGTCAGCGTGATGAGCTTCACCTTCGCCTCGTCGAAAGCCTTCTTTGCCACGTCGAAGCCATACGTGTAACTTGCCACCATGCCAATCACCTCGCATCCGTTGTTGCGGATGGCATCCACAGCCTTCAGCGACGAGCCACCCGTGGAGATGAGGTCTTCTATCACCACCACCTTCATGTTTGGCTTCAACTCGCCCTCGATGAGGTTCTCCAGTCCATGATCCTTGGGTTTGCTGCGTACATACACAAACGGTTTGTGCAGTGCATCAGCCACCAATGCACCCTGTGGAATGGCACCTGTCGCCACACCTGCGATGGCATCCACTTCGCTGAAGTTCTCCTCGATGATGCGGCAAATCTCCAGTTTCACAAAGTTGCGCAAATCGGGATAACTCAAAGTCTTGCGGTTGTCACAATAAAATGGCGACTTCCATCCGCTCGCCCAAGTGAACGGATTCTCAGGCTGTAACTTGATAGCCTTGATGTTCAGCAGTTTTGCTGCAAAAATCTTCTCTAATGTCTTCATACGAATCGTTGTTTAGTTCGAACTTAGTGTGCAAAGGTAAGGATAATTTTCCATTTGACCATCTGTTTCAGGTCAAATGTAAAAAAAGAACCAAAACTAATTAAGAATTAAAACTAATTAACTTTCCGAAGTGAGTGCTTTGTCCGAAGTTATCGGTTCTTTGCGAGCAAAGCGCTTCGCGATGACGCTCGAAGTTATCGAAGTTAACGAAGTTATCGACGATACTTTTTGCAAAACAGGGGAGACTCTCACCTATACCATAGATAAGAGTCTCCCCTGTTTTATGCGCTTGTTTCGAATTACAATCTCACACCTACCGATGCGTTGATGAACCAGTCGTTCAGATGGCCATGCATGGCATCGTGCTTGTAGTTGAAGTTGTTGAACTGTCCATTGGCGTTGATGAAATAACGGTCCCAGTTATAGGTGAGGGACAGGCGAGCGGTGAAGTTGAGGGCGAGGCGGTTGTTGCGTGAGTGCGAGCCTGTGCTCTCAATCTGATACCCGTCTGGTGATACTTCTGGAAACTCCGCATTTTCGTCTTCCAACAAGGCAAGGGCATAGTCCGTGAGGTGTGAATGGGCCAACTCTTTGAAATTGCTTGTATAAGTGTTGGTCTTGGTGCGATTCACAACGGTCATCATCGGCATGAACATACCGCTGATAAGCATACCCTTGAAAGGCACGAAGTTGTAGGCGTAACCAGCACCCACACTCACCTGATACTGACGCAAACGTCCTATGCCGTTCATCTCATAGATGAGGTCAGCATTGCGAGGATCGTTATACTTGAAGTCAGCATAGTAAGCCATCAGTCCAGCGATAGGTGAGCCGGCAGAGCGCACCTGGTAGGTCTTTTGGGTGTAGGCGGCTGCGTATGAGAACTTCTTATGGTTGAAGATGTAGCAACCATCGAAGATCAGCGTCTGGAGCTTGACAGGTGAGGCAAACGGTTCCTTTTCTGTAGCGTCCCATGACTGAGGCTCTGACCAATCGGTGAAGAAATCCTCTTCTGTCTCTGCGTATGGATCGTCAATCCATCTAAATTTTGCCGCACCAGCATAGTGTATTCTCGCCTGTTTAGCCTTGAACTTGTGCCAACGTAAGTTGATGCTGAACCACCTGCCGGCCGTTCTGAGAGAGATGTTCTGTCCCTTGTCGCCGCCAACGGGGAAGGAATAGCTGACACTGAGGCCCTTGTAGCCCACTTTCACACCCATAGAGGTGGACACGCGCGTCATGATGCGTGGGTCGGTGGCCATGTCGCCCACTCCCATGATGAGGGGCATCGTACCTCCACCATCAAACAAATCGCCTCCGTCAATCGTAGAGTGCATCTGCAGGTCTGTCTGCGACACACGGCTTTTGATGCTGACTTGCCAAGGTAGATCGGGTGTCTTGATGTAGTTGGTATCTACGCCATGCACCATCGTGGCTTCGGCAATTTTCTTCACTCGATGAAAGATGTTGTTCGATTCAACTTCCACCTGTGCCATAGCTACGGAAGAGATGAGCATGGCACATAGGCTCATCATGAGCTTACTTTTCATAGTGATTGATTTCATACGTTTTTTTGTTTAGTTTATCCTTTTTTCTACTTTGTGGCAGTAGCGGGACTCGAACCCGCTACTGCCCTTTTTTTGTTAGATCTCCACAGCATCAGTGATGGTGTACAAGATGCCAGTTGTCGCATCATAATACTTCAGCGTCACCGACTCCCCATCGTTACGTCCGTAGATGACGAGCGTCGTGCTACCAGACGCTGAGAGCGTCACCGTGCCACGGCACTCTTCGCCGACGAAGGCTCCCATCGTGTTGCCCTCTGTGGGTGTGAGGCCAACCTTTGTCAAGATGTTCTCCACACCCACCGTCTTCATGGCAGGATACTTGGACGAGCCGTATGTGAACTCAGGGATGTAGTCCTCGTCAATGCCGATACTCTCATCCGAGTCCAAAGTGATGCTGTCAGACAGTGTGAAGATATGCTTCAACGTCTCGTTATAGTATGTCAACGAGATGTTCACCCTTTCCGTTTCCGTCTCGTTGCCGTAGGCTTTTATCAAAAACGTGGTATTGCTCGACTGGTCACTGCCCACAATGACGGCAGGAGTTGCCAGTCCGCGCAGTTCATCGTTGATGAAGAGTGCCATCATGTCCTTTTCGGAGACAAAGGGTTGTAGTTCCTCCTCTATCTGCACCTTCAGGATGGTCCAGTTCTCGTAGATGCTTCCGTCTGGTTCCGACCAGTCCGGGCGCTCCTGGTTGTTGTTCCAGTCTATTTGCCACACAGGAGCCTCACTGAGTGAGGTCTCTGTGTAGCCAGCATTCTTGCTATCATTGTCATCGTCGCTGCTGCAAGCCCCCAACACGAGGCTTGTCAGCAGAACGATTGCTAAATACATCTTCTTCATATCACTTGATTAATACTTTTTGGTTATTGTAAATATACAGCCCCTTCTGCACTGGTTTCTTGGGCAGTTGGATACCAGAGATGGTGTACCACTTGCCGTTCTCGTAGGCAGTGTGCACGAAGTTAATAGCGGTTGGCTCGTCGGGACTGCCGATGATATCATTCGTCTTGAAGGTCATGATTTCACCAGTAGAAGCAACAATTTCACCGTCGCGCTCGATGGCGAACCAGATAGCCTGCTTGCTGTCACCAGCGATGCTGAGGAAGAAGAGTCCACCAGCGGGCTGAAGTTCACCCTCAGACGTCATCATGGCTTCGCCCACTGCCTCGCCGTTCGCGTATGCCACCAAGCGGTCGCCTGCCTCAGGCTCGAAGCCCTCGACGGTAGCCGATACGCTCATCGTGCTACGTGCCCGTGCAGCCGCGCTATTTGTGCTAACCGACCAGTCCTCGCGGAAGTTGCTTTCCAGTGCGTAGTACGGATAAGCGAACGAGGCACTCGTAGCACCCTTGCGAAGCATCAGGTAACCCTCGCCAGGCTTCATGTACTGCAAGCTGCCGCGCCAGCGTCCTGAGTTGCCAGCCTTGGTGAAGTAAGCAAACTCCGTGTGGC
>JAFSKR010000036.1 GCA_017448825.1 Bacteroidaceae bacterium | reverse complement strand
GTAATTCCTTGCTCCATAATCATATAAGTCTAAGCCATACATCCTGTCCAGTTCCTTGCTGTTATACTTGTGGATTTGTACGTCTGTGCCTGTGGTTATGTCATTCAAAAGTCCACCGTAGGCGAAGTAGTTGTTGATTTGTTCGATTGAGCCACTATTGTTCACTACGGTGCGGATATTGCCCAAATGGTCTTTTATGGTATAATGAAAGGTGCCGCTACCCGTATTGCCTAATGCGATATAGCCATTCCCAAAGTAGTACTTGCTACCAAAAATTCTGTCTATTTCAAGGTTGTTGACATAGATAGTGGAATCCACAGATAGGGTCTCGGCCGCCGTCAATGTGTGACGAATACCATAATAAACGGGATGCAAACCGCTCACCGCAGTCCTGTGGATGCTCTTCAGCTTCACACCTTCCGCCGAATAGACATTTTCAATCACACTGCCATTCATAAACTGGATACGGGTTGGCATACCATTGAAATCATAATCAATCATTGCGATACCTTTGTTCTTGTCTTGTGTTAAAGCACCACACTCGTCGTACACATACTCCGCTGTGGTATGCCAACCGTCCTTGAACTCAAAGGCACCACTGTACACCATCGGTGCGCTGACTGAGTCCTCTACTGATTTCAACTGATTGCCATCATAGGTGTATGTCAGATTGTCAATCATTCCATATCCCGAATTGGTCCTGCCAGTACGCCACAAAGTTTTGAGGGCACTATTCTTGTTGTAGGTCATCGTCTCGCAATATTTGGTATTGATAGGTGCCATATAGGTTCCCATGCAATACGTGGAAGAAGTTAAGCGGTCAAGACCATCATAGGTGTATTTGTAGCCATAGTAATTGTTAGGTAGATTCGCTGACTTATAGTTAAGAGAACTGATATTCCCATTGTAGCAGGGCATTCCTTCACCGTCCACATAGTGAAGAATCTCCTCAAAAAGTGTCTTATAGCTGTCTTTCATGTTGACACTCAATGCTACCGTGGGCCAGCCGTGAAGGTTATAAGCCATCATGTTGCCAACGACACAGGGACCGTAAGTGCTGCCAGACAAACGACCGAGTTCGCTATATGAATTGGACAAGACTTGTACAGGATTGTAAGTTCCTATCCGCAACGTTTCTTTCAGCAGGAGGTCTGACGTTAAATCATAGACCATGCTATCAGTAATCGTATGATAGGGATTCCCGTTGACTGTGAATACTGTTTTTGATGTAAGTGGCTTGTCCGTGAAGGAATAGTTTGTAGTCTTCTTCGACACAATCTTATTCAGAAAAGATTCCCGCACATCCGTCAAACGCCCACGCTCATCATAATACATCACACGATACAATTTCTCGCCATTGCTTGCCTTGATGATTTGTGCTGTCAAAAGCCCTGTAGTACAGACATTTGACGTGGCTGTAAGTCCCATTTGTGTTTTCACTGCTTGCATGGCGGTAGTGTTCACACAAGTGTATCCGTCATAATAATTGGCAATCTCTAAAGAAGGACTCTCTATTTGATAAGAAGTGTGAAGTTTGTAGCTCGTTGCTTCAAAACCAGGAGAACCTTGTAAAAATGTAGCGGTAGCAGGCAGACTCCCCCCCATAGAGCCACCTGTACAAATTCCTTGCAAGACCAACCTGCTTAATTCATCATACAGATAAAATCTGTAACATGAAGCGGCTCTCATCCGACCGTCCTGCATAAATGCCAGTCTGCCATACTTATCATACCAATACTGGATAACTGCACACCCTGGAAGTCTTTTCTGTATGAGCTGCCCCCGCGCATTATACGTGTACTTATAAAGAAGAGATTCTTCCCCCGTCTCTTGATATTGTGGAGGCACAACCACCCTTAGCAGTCCTTGCGAATAAACATAATAGGTGTCGTTGTTCCCGTTTCTACGTTCCAGCACCACATTCCCTGCCAAGTCATTGAACGTGATGATGCTATGCCCATCTTCATCTATCCGCTCAACGCCTGTAAGGGCTGCTTCTGCATAATATCCCGATTGTGAAACACCACCTGTCGTGGTTACCACATATTTCTTGACGGAATTAGCTGCATTGGTCACATAGTTGGTTGTGACCCCTTTATTGTCCCATGCCGTCCCTGGAGTGGAAACTAAAATCGGACGGTCAAGTGGGTCGTATGTCATTGTGCTGTAGGCTTGGTTGTCGCTGTAGGTGGCATTGGACTTTGTGGCTATTTCGCTATCTGTCAGAAAGACAGGCGAAGTGCTGCCCACAGCAGGAAGCCATGTTGTGCTGTCTCTTCCGTGTGAATCATACTGCTGCAACGTGTATAGGTATTTGCCAGAGGTGTTTACACCACCTGTCGCCAGCACATTGGGCCTGCCCAATCCGTCAAAGTACTGCACACTCTTCATGCTTCTGAAGCCAGTGCTGTCCAGCATGGTTTCAGAAACAATATAGTTTTGTGTTGTTGTCTGGGCGAACACTTTATTTATACTTATATGGAGCATGGCAAGTGTTGCAAAGATTGTTGTTTTGCAAAAGTACATCTTTTTCATGTATTTGGGATATTCATGCCCTCCTTTTTTTGAGAAAAAACGAAGAAAAAGTGAAAAACTAATTCTTTTCATGATAACAACGGCTAATTTATTGTGCTTCTATTCGGGATTTGTAAGTGTACTTTTTCAAGACTTTTCCATTTTCGTCCTGGATGGAGGAAAGTCTGTTCCAAGTGTCGTATGTATAGTAGAGCGTCACCCCATTTTTTTGTGTGATGCTTGCAATTTGCCCTTCATCATTAAAAGTGCATACCAACACATCTGATGGAAATATCCCGAAAATGGCATTGCTATTTGTTGAAGTGACAACATTCATGGGGGATGAGGTCTGTGTGTTACAAGTTATAGTGCCCATTGGATTTCGGACTCTTGCGGTCAGTTGGTCTTTCTCATTCCAAAAGAGCAACGTACTGCAATTCTCTTTGTCCACATATTCGCTGACACGATAAGTGGGGGTATAAGATACATAACGAATCAGCGTGTCAGCAATCGAAGAACCTGTTGTGTATTGCAACTCATAAAGAGGAACATCAAGGCTTCCTCCTTTTTTCCCAAATATCGTCTTGTTCTTTTTTATAAATTGACCGTTATGGTAATAGCTAACACTTTTGACAGGAAAGCAATATTGCTTGGCCAGCGCGGAAACAGATAGAGGATACTCATATACTATCTTTGTGGAGTCGCTTCCCCTATATGTCGTTTCAGAGTTGCATCTCCGATACTCTGCCTTGTGAGTGAACCCCACAGAAACAGTTTGATTGTGGTGGTCAGATTTTGAAGAGACCGTACTGTCACACACCCATCTATCCCCATAACGAACTTTCTCCACCTTTGAGATGACATCATATTTAGGATAAAAAAGTTTATACACACCCCCTATCCAGTAACTGAGCGAGCCATTAGATCTATAACCTATATTTGAGATGGGTACATACCAATCCTCAAAATTGTCTGTTCTGTAGTGATAAGTTGTGGACGAATACAGGTCTACGTTTTGTGGACCCCAATAAGTCTCTTTTGACAGAAGTCTCCCTCTTTTATATCCTCGTTCACTATACATGTCTTCAGGAGAAACATCTTGTCCCATGTCAATAAAAGCCCTTCCGTCTTTGCTATCAGCGATGTTGCTGTATGTATATACGTTCCGTGTTCCGTCCGATATCGTTTCCGTGACCTTCGAATACCCAATATGAGAGCCAAATGAATTGAATAAGGGTATAACGGAAACGTCTTTAAATAAAGATATGGAGATAGTTGTTCCCGAATTGTCTGGTAGAGGGTGCCAATTCGACCAATAGTATTGGGGTTGGGCAAACAATTGGCCGCCCACATAGAGGAACTGTCTTGAACTTAGCAATTTCTCTTTCGTGGAATCTTCATAATTCAGAATGCTGGCGATGCGCAATCCTCCCGCATTCCCCGTGCCTGAAACAAGGGTTTGTCTATCCTCGGACATATATCCAGAATACTCATGTTGTTCATATATAAGTTTTGTCACGCCTCCAGTAGGGTATTGAATTTCTGTCAGCATCCCGCATTTCGTTGAATTGAAGGAAGGGTTCTTAGAAGAAAAGAAGTTGTTGTAATTCCAGGGCAAATTCGAATAACCTTGTCCGTTTCCGCCTTTGTAATACCCCCAATGGTCTGTTGCCAAAGAAAGATATTCCCGGGGAAGACAGGCGGGTTGATGATAAGTAAATTGGTAAGAAGTTGCAGAATGCAACGCTGAACCCCTTACCTTTATCTCTTTCAAGAAGAGTCGTGCGGAGTCTTTGGGTAGATAGCTCAAGTCATAGTTTTTATAAGGTATTCCCCCCGCCCTTCGGATGGAGATGTGTTTAAGGGGATTTATGGCCATTGATGCGAGCGGATCTTGTGTCTTGTTGGTGTTGCTGTCATTCTGGAAGGCCACAACTTCGCTGTTGTTTGACTGTAAATAGTAGAAAGGCAGGGTCTGATATTGATGAAGTCCTTGATTGATGTTATTTCCTTTGCTTACCAACAACGAATAGAGAGCACTAATAGAAGGCTGATACAAACTCCCATAAAAGTCGTGGGATGAAAGTGTCATGGCATCTTGGCTAAAGGTGACACATTCTTTATCCAACGTTTGAATTTGTTTCAAATATACAGGAGAGTTGAGACTGAAATAATATGGGAAACTGGCATCTCCTGTGTCATAAGCTGTCTCCGCGGACGTATTATGGAGGATGAATTGAAAGGATGTTCCCCCTGAATAGTATGTTGATTCGTAGAGTCTGGATACTTGAACGATGAATTTCCCCCTTTCATATGTGAAAGAGTATAAGATGTTGCCAAACCGGTCTTGCACTTGGCTTAAATACCATGCGTTTGCGACCCATGAGGCAATATTGTGTTGGTCTCCAGTCATGAAAAATGGAATACTGTATTCAATGGCATTGGTGTCGTTGTCGTCAATACTCCCGAAAATGTATTTGTTTCCTTCATCATCCAATATGGTGAAGCCTTTGATGGTCTTGGGCTGCAGATGGGAACTTCCAGGGAATTTACTAATGAAAGGAGATATGTAGTTGCTATCGTCGTGGACGTTAAAGATGACATCAAGATTACTATCACAGAGGACATGCCAATTACCATCTCCACCCAAGAAAAATCGTCCAGACTTCCCCATGAATTTGAAATAGAAAATGTCTGGAGCCAAGTCACAACTATCATTTCTTACTTGTGCTTTCAAGGTGGGGTAGCCATTGCCTTCAAGTATGTCTGCTGTCAGTTTTGTGTATGAGTGGAAATAATTCTCTTTGCTAAAACCTCCCCAAACAGGAGAGGGCTCATAATCGTCAATAGCACCATTTATACTGCGTGCGATAACGCCACCGACATCGAGTGTCCATCCATGGCCGACCCATCCTGGAAGACTATTTGCCAAAATTCCCGATGTGTCATAAGAGAGTGTGATGTCTAATGATACGCCACGCTGTTCCGTATGGTGAAGGGGAATGGAAATGTCGGCTCGCCCAGTATGGTACGACATAGGTATGTCACCATAACGTCCCAAATTGGCTGCATTGGGGGCTAAGATATAGTCGGGTAATGCAAATTGGGCGTAAGCATGAGATGTACATACGCACAATAGAAATAAGATGATATACTTCTTCATGTTATCTTTTATTCTATTTCACCTGAAATTTTTCATTATATACTTTCCCGTTCACATTGATATACAATATGTATTCACCGCGTCGCAGACCGCCACAATCAAAACTCATCTGATAGCTTTCGCCAGAAGGTTGGTGGGTGGATTGCTGGGCGTACACCATGCCTTGGGCATTGCAGATAAGGGCGGTGATGTTAGCATCGGCCAACTGGTCATAGCGCAGAATGAGCGTGTTGCCATTGAACGAAACCTCATGAGGGAAAATGTCTATTTCCTCCGCCATGGTAAGAGAGTCTTGACGCTGAATTTCTTCGTTGATGGAGTCGTTCAGCAATATCTGCTCATTGGGCAGATTGCGATATGCCGTCTGCACACACGAAACAAGGGTGAGGTCGTCATAACAGGTCAGTGTGGATGTCTCATAGACTGGGTATCGGAATCCTCGTGCATACCATTGGTAATGCTCCTCTATCTCCTGCTTCAGGTTTCCCGCCGATTCCCGTACAGCCATCGTGTCATTGGGATGGTACAAATTGACCGATGTGGTTTTGATGATGTGGATGCGCAGGACATTTCGAAGCGTGTCTTCATCTGCCAAGATGATGCTCCCTGTGGCGTCGGCCTCAACCGAGAGCGTTCCGCTGTTGTCCATCTGTAGTGTCTTGCAATAGTGCCCTGTTCCAAGATATGGTGTTTCCATATAGTCACCATAATGAAAAGGATAGGCCATCAGAGGGATAGGACTCTCGTAGGACATGAACTTTAGAGGGGTCTCATAGCCAAGAAGTTTCAGCGTGTCTTCGGTCTGGTCGTATTTACACAAGGTGGATGGGTCTATGCTCAGAAAGACCGAATCGGAATCACAACAGAATTCCACATGGTAACATTCACCTTCGGATACGACATCGCGAAAATCCCAAAGGACATCTTCTCCGCTGTCGCCAGCAGGGAAGTAGTCCACGACCGTCTTTTGGACAATGTCATTTAGCCTCAACCTGTTGGCTTCATACTCAATAGAAGGTTGGGCAAATGTGATAGCCCTTACACCTAAAAAGAGAATAAGAGAAAATAGATATTTCTTTTTCATAAGATACATTTAATTTACCATTGTTTAATTCTGTTATCAATCATGAGTCAAATTAACAGGTTCTCTGGCTTGACTCCCCTAATGCTGCAAGTAAATGATGATAAGGGAAAACTTGGAACGATTCTTTTTGTGTGTCATTGATATTCAGACGATTCAAAAAGAGTGTCCCAAGTTGTTTTGTTGTTAACAAATGATTTTTTACAATTCTATTTCGCCCACAAAAGTGATGCTGCCTCTGACTAACTGTAACTCGTAGGTTCCCACAAAGGTTGTGGGGATTTCCACCTCTCCATTCTCAGTCACCACATTTATATATACCACCTCTTCATTTTCGTTCAGAAGTGTAATGGTACAACCTATGCAGGAAGAATCGAAGGTTAGGGTGTAACCATCAATGTAAGCCTCGGGATACTGCACAGGTGACCTTGGTATGCCAGTACCAGACTGAGTTGGATGCTTAATGTCAAGAATTACGGGTTCTCCAGCATAAGAACTTTGCGAGAATCCCAGTAGCATTGCCATGAATGCCACGATGAGAAAATAAATGCGTTTCATGATTTTTTGATGTTAAAAAAATTCTCGGCAAAAGTAGAAAAGGAAAAAGAAACAATCAAAAAAAGAGACATTTATTTTTACACACATTTTACACATTCCCTTATAACACGCTCTATATGAATGGCATACAAATTTTACACCTTTTTACACATTGGTCATAAACGTTTCAGATTCCTTGGGAATGATTTTGCGTCATCCATATTGAACAATTTTCGGTTGGCACTTCCTTTTGCATTTACGATGCGCTGAACTTTGGTGTTGAGAAGGATTGCCATGTCTGCCGGAGAGAAGTTCAAGCGGGTCAATAATGTAACTTGAAACTCTTGTCTTGATAAGGAAGCTTTTGCAAGTTCGGAATAGAAAGAAGGCAAACAGCGCTCCACATTGGCCTGCAAATACTCCCAGTCTGACTGAGAAGGATATATCGGATTGCGTGCAGGCTTCACCATGTCTCTAAATGTCAACACAATATCACTATGCATCAATGCGCTCTCTTTATCTGACGGACTAACCACGTCGTACAATCTTTGATATTCTTGCAGTTGCAGACTCAATCTCTCCAATTCACCCTGCTTCTCTGACATTTTGATGGAGAATACCTGTTCTTTGGTTTGCCATTCTGTCAGTGCTTTCATATAATTCTGTTTGACCTTTGCCAGATTGGAATTAAGTCTTGCCACATCACGTAATTTGTTCATCCGGAATCGTTTGTGCATCCCATACACCATAATGAGTATAATAGTTGCAAAAGAAACGCTTGCGATGAAAAGGATCCAGTTTCGGTCTGCCTCATCCTTTCTCTTTTTGGCAAGCCGCTGATGGCGTGTGTAGTCATATAAGGCGGAAACCTTATGCATCGACTGTGAGTAAAGTGTTGTATATCGTTTCGCGAAGGATTCATCATACAGCGGCCAATATTTGACGATAGAATCGGACTCTCTTTGCTTCTGGAAAAGGTTTAGGAGACCGTCGTATGCCTCAAATTCAAATCCCGCACGAAGGAGCGCCCGGTAAATAGAATCAGCCACCCCAAATTGATTTGTCCCAGCATAATATGCACCTTTTATAATATTAAATGCTTCACGCTTGGAAGAATCTGGATAATCTTTGTTGAAAACAACAGCCCCTTTCTCGTATAACCGAATCAATTCGTGTGCTTTGTCGAACTGGTTTCGTCCAAGATAAATGAAAATAGCTTGCAGACTGCTTTCAAGAGACTCTTGTGGCAGACCATATTTTCTGCTCAGAAAGCGGGTCTCCTCCACGATATCTAAAATAGCAGAGGTGTCACGCAGCATAAAGAGAGGGCGGCACATCAATTCTTTACCCTTCACATACGTTTTCAAATCTCCTGCCTTTTGTGTGTATTTTTGTACTTCCTTCAACGCTTCAAGTTCTTCTTTTGGCATAATTTGCTCATCGAACAGTTCTGCCATCTGCCCATATACACGATACAGAGTAGTGTAGTCGCAATCCTCGCTCAACGTGTCAGCCTTCTCCACCGCATCATAATAGCATTGGATGGCTTGGGGAGCCTCCTTCATGTCACGGTAGATGCAGCCGAGCAGGTAATGGGCTTTGAGCTGCTGGTTGGAGGTGCCGTGGTGGTCGTAGTAATCGACAACCTCTTGGAAGAGGGAGTCGGGAGGCATCTGCTGGTAGAGCTTGTTCATGGCTTCGGCCTGGAGCAGGAGGTGGCGCATTCGGGTCTTCTTCGACTGCTGGGCGATGGTGCTGTCTGCCTGACACAACCACCCGTAGGCGGAATCGGGATGCTCCTCCATCACGGCCTCGGAACGGTCGAGCAGAGCCAGCACTGCCTTGTCATCCATGCAGGAGGACAGGCACAGGAGCAGCAGGAGGGAGATGTAAAAGATGTCCTTCATTTCAACGTTGAGCGGTTGTACGGTTGTACGATTTTTGCAAAGGTAGTGAAAATCCCCGAAACAACAAAATTTGGAATGGACAAATAGGGTTTAACATGAGTTTAAGGTTTAATGAGATGAGCCATCGCCCCCCCCCTGCTCGAAGCCCCAAAATCGTAGTGCCCCACTCCGATGTGTCGGAGTGGGGCACTACGATTTGACTTTGTCTTCCTCTTTCACGACTCAGCCATCGGTTGAGGGGCAGAAGTTTCTCGCTTTTTCCCTTAGTCTTCGATGAGGCACTTGCCTGTCATTTCCTTGGGTTGTTCCAAGCCCATGATGTGGAGGATGGAAGGAGCCACGTCGGCAAGCACACCATTCTGTACCTTGGCATTCTTGTTCTCGGTCACGTAGATGAATG
Source organism: Bacteroidaceae bacterium (assembly GCA_017448825.1). Classification (GTDB taxonomy): domain Bacteria; phylum Bacteroidota; class Bacteroidia; order Bacteroidales; family Bacteroidaceae; genus Minthosoma. The sequence continues at coordinate 9,921 of JAFSKR010000036.1, read as the reverse complement.
GAACGGGGTTCAGCGAGTGTGCCGTGTTCACCGTTCCGTCCTCGTTGAGGGCGTGGTCGGCGTTGCCGTGGTCAGCGATGATGATGGTCTCATAGTCCATGCTCTTGGCGGCTTCCACCACCTCGTTCACACACTGGTCCACTGCCTTCACGGCTGCCTCGATGGCAGGATAAACGCCTGTGTGACCCACCATGTCGCCATTCGCGAAGTTCACCACAATCCAGTCGTACTTGTTCTCTTTGATGGCTGCCACCAGCTTGTCCTTCACCTCGTAGGCAGACATCTCTGGCTTCAGGTCGTAGGTGGGCACCTTCGGAGAGTTCACCAAGATGCGGTCTTCGCCAGCGTAGGGTTCCTCGCGTCCACCGTTGAAGAAGAAGGTCACATGGGCGTACTTCTCTGTCTCGGCCGTGTGCAACTGCTTCAGACCCTTGCTGCTGATATATTCACCGAGGGTGTTCTCCACGTTCTCCTTGGGGAAGAGGATGTGAACGCCTGTGAAGGAAGCGTCGTAAGGAGTCATGCAGTAGTACTGCAGGTTCGGGATGGTCTTCATGCCCTGTTCCTCCATGTCCTTCTGTGTGAGCACGATGGTCAGTTCCTTCGCGCGGTCGTTGCGGTAGTTGTAGAAGATGACCACGTCGCCCTCCTTGATGCGCCCATCGACATTGCAGTTCACCAGTGGCTCCATGAACTCGTCGGTGTCCTTGTTCTCTTCCGTGTGGCGGTCATAGCATCCCTGCACAGCCTCCACCATGTCATCCACTTCGCGGCCTTTGCCATACACCAGTTGGTCGTAAGCCACCTTGATGCGGTCCCAGCGCTTGTCGCGATCCATTGCATAGAAACGTCCGATGATAGAGGCAATGGCACCCACGCCTACTTCGTCAATGTGCTTCTGCAGGTCGGCGATGAAGCCCTTGCCCGACTTGGGGTCAGTGTCGCGACCGTCCATGAAGCAGTGCACGTAGCAGTTCTCGATGCCATACACCTTGGCGATGTCGATGAGTTTCAGGATGTGGTTGAATGCTGAGTGTACGCCACCTGTCGAGGTCAAGCCCATCAGGTGAACGCTCTTGCCATGCTCCTTGGCGTAGCTGTATGCCGACTTGATTTCGGGGTTCTCCAAGATGGAGTTGTCAGCACAGGCGCGGTTGATTTTCACCAAGTCTTGGTAAACGATGCGTCCAGCACCGATGTTGAGGTGTCCCACCTCCGAGTTGCCCATCTGTCCGTCGGGCAGACCCACGTTCTCACCGCTTGCTTGCAGTTCAGAGTGTGGATAGTTTGCATTCAGATAGTCCATGTAAGGAGTAGGAGTCTGGTAAATCACGTCTCCCTTGCTCTTGTCACCGATTCCCCAACCATCGAGAATCATCAAAAGTGCTTTCTTTGCCATAATAATCGTATGTTTTTAGTATGTGAAAATCAATAAGTCTGTGTGGTCGGCACACTTTGTGGGTGCAAAGGTACGAATTAAAAGTGAAAAGTGAAAAGTGAAAAGTGTAAAATTTTCTGCCGCACTTGCACGCTAACTGTTGGCGAACTTGTGCGGTAGCAAATTTTTCACTTTTCATTTTTCACTTCTCACTCTTAAAATATAAGGGCGATTTGCTCTGCTGAAGTGTGAAAAAAGGGGGCGGTCTCAGCAGGAAAATGAACAGCAGACCTTACGATGTGTCGTAAAACATGCTCCTCTCGTCGTTCATAAACCCTTACGCTTTCCTCCAGTTCGATGCCATGCGGTTCACTTCTAACCTATTTAGCCTGTATATAGAAAACAATTTGGCTTGAATACAACTATCAATTTAGCTTGAATACAAATAAGTGTAATCAAGCTAAATTAAATTTTATTATCAAGCTAAATATAAATTTGTCATCAAGCCAAATATATTTTGGGTGTCGGGTATGAGATGAAAATGGTGCTGTCTATGGGGATTTTGAGGTGTCGGGCAAGGAATGAAACAGGTGTCGGGCAAGGAATGAAATAGGTGTTGGGCAAGGAATGAAATAAGTGTCGGGCAAGGAATGAAATAAGTGTCGGGTAAGGAATGAAATAAGTGTCGGGCAAGGAATGAAATAAGTGTCGGGTAAGGAATGAAATAAGTGCCAGGTAAGGAATGAAATAGGTGTCCTATTCATGGTACAAACGTTTTCTTCGCTTTCGGATAGTTAATAAAGGTTAAATAATGTTGATGGGTTGTTAAGTTTAGAAAATTAACATTACCTTTGCGATGCAAAGTTTAAAAAATTAACCTTCTTATATCTTAATCTGTATGAAAAAAGGACTACTTAACCTAATGAAAGAAAGGATACTTGGCCTATTATTGACATCGTTTTTTGTGATGTTGTCGGTGGGCATGAGTGCCCAGACAACCACCTTCACTTACACGGCAAACCACAAACTTGACCGTTTTGATGAATTCCAGTATTTTGTGGGTGCCACGGGCGTGGCTTCTCACGAGTTTGATGAAACGACACTCACAGGCACCGTGGTGTATAACGGTGAGGTGACGGAACTGGGTGACAACTGCTTGCTGTGGAATACCGACCTGCTGTCCATTGTTATCCCCGACGGCGTGAAGAAGTTGGGTTTTCAGGCGTTCAAGGCTTGTACCCATTTGCAAGACATCTCGCTGCCCACCACCTTGGAGGAGATTGGCGATGTCAGCGGTCTGGCATTCGATGGCTGTTCCGATTTGGAAAAGGGCAAGTTCATCATCAAGGACCTGAAGTGGTGGTGCAATCTGGTCATCAAGGGCATCTACAGCAATCCCGTCTATTATGCCAAGCACATTTATGATGCTCAAGGCAATGAGATTACCGACTTGGTGATTCCTGAGGATGTTACCAGTGTGGGCGACAACGCTTTCGCTCGCTGTGAAGGCCTGAAGTCGGTGACCTTCCACGACAACGTGACCTATATCGGAAGTACTGCCTTCTCTTCTTGTACTGGCTTGACCACGGTTGCCCTGCCTAAGAACATGAAGAAACTTGAAGAGTATGCCTTCTCGCGTTGTTCCAATCTTACCTCCGTCACGATTCCTGAGGGAATGGAGGATATCGGCTTCTGCGCCTTCAACTACAGCGGTCTGACATCGTTGACGCTGCCTTCCACCATTAGGAAGATGTCGCAGTCGTTCCATAACTGTGAACAGTTGGAAACGCTGACGCTGACCGATGGTATCACCGACATCAACGGCTCTTTCTACGGCTGCAACGCGCTGAAGGAGGTGCGCATCCCAGGAAGTATCAAGACCATGATGTATCAGGACTTCCACCGTTGCGACAGCCTGGAGACCGTCATTATCGATGAGGGCGTGGAGGAAGTGGCAGGATTTAGTGACTGTCCACGCCTGAAAAACCTCACGCTGGCGTCTTCCGTCAAGACATTGGGCGGCTTAGGCTTCCGTGGCTGTACCAGTCTGGAGGTTGTCAACCTGCCTGAGGGCGTGGAGTACATCGCCACCTTCGACGGTTGCACCAGCCTGAAGCAAATCAACATCCCTTCCACCGTCACCTACATAGGTACGTTCAAGAACTGCACGGCTCTTGAGAAGGTCATCGTGAAAGACCTGAAGGCATGGTGTGAGGCACGCCACTACGACTCCAGTTGGTATGGTCCGCAGAAGATGGCGGGCACGCTGTACCTTGGCACAGTTGAGGAAAACACGGAGATAACGGACCTCGTCATACCCGAGGGTACGACAAGTGTAGAGTCTGGCGCTTTCTGCTACATGCCTCGCCTCACCTCAGTCACCATTCCTGGAACGGTGAAGTATCTCGGCGGAACGACATTCGCCGGCTGCACAGCATTGACAGAAATCGTACTGCCAGAGGGCCTTGAACAATTCGGCTATAGAGATTTCGCTGGCTGCACCCAGTTGGCGAAGTTGACCATTCCATCAACTGTGACCACCATCGATACGGAAGCATTTGTGGACTTGGCAGCCATCGCCGATGTTTACTGCTATGCCGACCCCGATGAACTGTACTGGCGCGACTATGACCGCACCAATTATTTCATGCCAGAGAAGGCGACCCTCTTCCATGTGGTCGATGCCGATGCGTGGACAGCGAAGTTTCCCGATGCAAACGTCACCTACGTGGGCGACCTGCCGTCGGACATCCACACGGTGCAGACCGCCAAGCCTGTGGGAACCTCAGTCATCTACGACCTGCAAGGTCGCCGCGTGACCCAACCCACCAAGGGACTGTATATTGTCAATGGCAAGAAGGTGGTCGGATATTGAAAAAATAAAAATCAATCAAATACTAACAATTAAACTTACTAACCTATGAGAAAAATCAAACACAACTTGGCGAGGGCAGCCATGATGCTGCTGCTTGCTGTGCTCGGTGCTGTAGGAGCATGGGCACAAAGTGAAGTGGTGAGTGTGGGTAGTGGTACTACAAGCAGCAGTTATCTGCCCAGTTGTACTTTCTGCACGTACTCCATGAGTCAACAAATTTACACGAGTGAGGAGATTGGCAAGGCAGGCAAGATCACCAGCATCGCCTTCTACAACTACGATACGGGTAGTGAACGTAACTACGACATCTACCTGTCGCACACGTCGAAGACTGCGTTCGACGGCAGTACTGACTGGGTGACCGTTACGGAAAGTAACAAAGTATATAGCGGTACGGTGTGGCTGGAACAGGGTGTGTGGACGGTTATTGACCTTGACACGCCATTCCAGTACAACGGAACACAGAGTCTGCTCATTACGGTAGATGACAATACGGGTAAGGAAACAGGCTCGAGCTACGGCATTCGTACATACAGCGGCTCTGAAAACCAAGCATTGTACTACTACAAGATGTTTGGTACTCCTATCAATATCGACCCCACTCAAGCCATCACGGAGGAAGGTTCTATCTACAACCGAAAGAACTGCATCCAACTCTGCTTCGAGACCTACCCCAAACCTTACAAACTGGAGGCTGTAGAGGTGGGCGATGTCAGTGCACAGATACAGTGTTCGTTGCGTGGCGGTGCTACGGCATGGAACCTGCGCTACCGCAAAGTGGGAGATGAGGAGTGGACGACTCTCAACGACCTTACCACTCGTTCGGAACTGCTTGAGGAACTGACCCCTGCCACACAGTATGAAGCACAGGTGCAGGCCATCTTCGAGGGTGACCACCTCAGCGACTGGACTACTGCCTTGCAGTTCACCACCAGTTGCTGTCCTGTAGAGGAACAGGCGAATCTCATCTTCGTTCTCCGAAGTAATAATTATGTTGGATGGTTTGGCTTTGCCGTGCAAATCATGGATATTACAGATGAAGACAACCCTGTAGAGGTGGCTTACCTTCATGCACCCAGTTATGAGTTGTATAGAGGAACTGTTCCACTTTGTTGCGGGCATGAATATCAGGTCAACTGGATATACGATGCGGATTATGCCGTTTACAACAAGGGTAAGTCTTTCTCCCTCTACTTCGAGCCGGGTGACTTGATTTACAGCATGGGTTATGGCGAGGCTCCTGAGGAAACAGCGGAATTGACCACCTTCGTGATGGATTGCACGCCTTACTGTGCTCAAAAGCCAACGAATCTGACTGTGGATAACACCACCTTCGAGTCGGCTACCCTCTCGTTCAATTCATCCACAGAGGGTGGTGAGGTGGCATATTCCACTTCGGCGGACTTCGACCCCAACACGGCGACTCCATCCAGTGTGAACTTTACCAAGATGGCAGCCAGCACAGACCCATGGGGAACCACTTCTAATAACTCTTCCCTCACACTGACGGGTCTGGAGCCACTGACAGCGTATTATGTGAGTGTGCGTAACGTATGCATTGACGAACTGACTGGCGAACCCAAAGGTAACAGCCGCTGGAGCGACCCCATAAGGGTAACTACAGGCTCGAAATATGACGCTCCGACACAAATCACGGCAGAACCCATCAACAGCCGCACGGAGAAACTCACGTGGGGAAGCCGAGGCAATGAGAAAAAAGTCAACCTCTACTACAGAGAACAGGCTACTGGTACTGCTGTTGATGCAAGTGCTGTCCAAACTTTTGGTGACAAATCAGACGGAGGCAATGGCACAGGCTTCAAAGAAAATGGCGGTTGGGGTGAAGGAATATGGTATTCATCAGGCACCCAGCCCTTCAGCAACGTGCTCTTCGTGAGCAATGTGCCTGCTGGCAGCAGTTTCGGTTTCAAGGCAGGACAAGGCAAGACAGGTGCAGGCAATACGACGTTCCATTATGGTGTGGTACGACAGACGGAAGCCACTCCACTCGAGCAGATGAAGAAATTCAACCGTGAGTGTCTGAATGATGCTGACCGTCAGGCAAGAATCAAGAATCTTGATGACCAAATTGAACAGAATACCAATACTTTGCACGGTCTGTATAATCAACTTACCAATCCTTCTTTGAGTGATGCGGAGGTGGCGGAGTTGCAAGCACAAATCGACGCACTCGAAAAAAGCAATGAAGAATTAAGTGCACAAAAGGAGGCGATGGAGTCATCTTCACTGTCTGAAGCCGAGAAACAAGAACAGATCAAGAATCTTGATGACCAAATTGAACAGAATACCAATACTTTGCTCAGTCTGTATAATCAACTTACCAATCCTTCCTTGAGTGATGAGGAGGCAGCGGAGTTGCAAGCACAAATCGATGAGTACGAGCAAAAAAATGAAGACTTGGAAGCCGAGAAGACGACCTTGGGGTCACTACCTACCGACGCAGAGAAACTGGAGAGCATGAAGGATCTTGATGACAAAATTGAACAGAATACCAATACTTTGCACGGTCTGTATAATCAACTTACCAATCCTTCCTTGAGTGATGCGAAGGTAGCGGAGTTGCGAGCACAAATAGCCGCACTCGAAAATAACAATGATGTATTAAGTGCACAAAAGGAGGCGATGGAATCATCTTCACTGTCTGAAGCCGAGAAACAAGAGCAGATGAAGGATCTTAATGACCAAATTGAACAGAATACCAATACTTTGCTCAGTCTGTATAATCAACTTACCAATCCTTCCTTGAGTGATGCGAAGGTAGCGGAGTTGCAAGCACAAATAGCCGCACTCGAAAAAAGCAATGATGGTTATCTTTCACAACTGAACAACCTTCGTGTTCAGACCGCGTCTGCCGAAAACGTCAACAAGGATGGCTTCTCTGTCAAAGCAGATGTCAATCAGTCGGGAGCCGAGGCAAAAGCCCGTCGTGCAGAAGAGGTGAATAACACTTACATCTTCTTTATCCGCTACGATAATCCCAATGGTGTGCTGCTGGTGCAAGACCTGACCATCACGCCGCCAGAGAGTGTAGGTGGATGGACTTGTATCCCCAACATCTCAGGCACGAGTTACATGCTCACGGGTTTGAAGCCCAACACCACATACGAGGTGATGGTGGAACCTATCTATGAAGATGGCATGACAGGCACACAAAGTCCTGTCACCGTGTTCACCACCCTTGGTGAGGAGACCGACCCCGTGCTGGCAGACTTCTCCGTGAGCGAGAGCAAGAAGGTGAACTTTGCACATGGCAACCTGCGTTGTGAAGGTGAAAGATACGAGGCACAGTGGTCGATGGCCAAGCAGCAGTATGAGGTGCTGGATCAGGAAAATATCGACGTTCAGGGCACTCGTAGTTATCCAGCCTGGCTCATTGACCTATTCTGTTGGAGCACGACCGAGAACTACTATGGTGTTTCTAACTATTACTACTATGATGATGAGGATGCTGCGACATACTTCCAAGGTGACTTTGCCGACTGGGGAGAGAATGCCGATCTCATCCGTGACCTCGGTCCGGGTTGGAGCACGCTGAGCAAGGATGAGTGGAACTATCTGCTCAATGAGCGTGAGAACGCCGCAACGTTGAAGTCCATCGCTACAGTGGCAGGCGTGAAGGGTCTTGTGCTTCTGCCCGATGCGTGGAAGGCTCCTGAAGGTGCTCCTGCACTCAGCGGAGATGCTGTAACAATCACGGCCGACGATTGGGCTTTGTTGGAGACAGGTGGAGCCGTGTTCCTGCCTGCCGCTGGACAATTGACATCCACATACGTGAACTATCAGACCACTACAACAGTCACCGAGGCAGGCACTTATTGGACCAGCACACCGTCGGACGATGAGTCTGGATGGAAAGCCATCGCATTGACCATCGGAGATACGGATGTCTCACTCGATACAGAACTCAACCGTCGTGTCGCTACGGCTGTGCGACTGGTGAAGGCTGTGACAACGGTGCCTTTGGCAAATGATTGGGTGGCAGAAATCGCTGATATGGACTGCACCGACGAGGAGCTGAAACCGACTGTGACCGTGAAGAACGGTGAGACCGTCTTGACAGAGGGCGTTGACTATACCGTCACCTACGAAAACAACGTGGAGGTGGGTACCGCCACCGTGACGGTGACAGGTATCGAGTCGGCAGGTTATGTGGGTTCTGCCACTGCCACCTTCGAGATCGTGCGCGACATGAGCAACGTGTTCAGCAGCACAGAGGAATACAGTTGGGCATCCTACGTGGCGAAAGAAGACCTCACCACCCCAGAGGGCTTGACAGCCTACGTGGTGAGCCAGGTGGGCACCACAACAGCTACCGCCACCCCTGTCGGCTACATCCCAGCCGGAACGGGTGTCCTGCTGAGACGCAGCAATGCCACGAATCATGTTTACAAAGGCAGTGCCTACCTTGGCGATGAGGCTGTCCCCACGACGCTGCTGGTGGGCGATGCCACCGCTCCAAGTGCCGTGACTGCCTATAAGGACTACGTGCTCTACAACGATGAACTGGTGCTCAGTAGTGGCACTTCTGTGGCTGCTGGCCGTGCTTACCTGCCTGCCCCCACCACGTCTAACGCTGCCAGCCGACTGTTCATCAGCATCGACGGAGAGGAAACGGGCATCGACGGTTTGGAGATGGCTGGTGACGGTTCACAGTCGAAGGGCTGGTATGACCTGAGTGGACGCCAACTCAAGGGCAAGCCAAACCAGAAGGGTGTGTATCTCTATAATGGAAAGAAACGCGTGGTGAAATGAGGCGCTTCGCTAAATGATAAATGAAAAATGATAAATGAAAAATTGGAGTATATGAAAAAGAATATCATGAGAATGCTTCTTGCTGTGGTGCTGGGCATCGTCAGTATGAGCGCATGGGCGGACAACCGTGTCGTCATCGCCACGCTGTCGAATGGTGCTGTCACGGTGGGTGCTGTCCCTGCAAGCGGTGAACAGACGGTCACCCTGACGGTCACTCCTGCTGCCAACTACTATATTGAGGCGAGTGACATCGTTGTGAACAAGACGGTGGATGCGGCACAGGCCCAGAGGCGTGCTGGAATCAATATCAACTATGCCGAGAAACTGGCTGTCACAGCGGTCAGCGTGGATGGCACAGGTAAGGGAACGTATCGGTTCACCCTTCCTGAAGGATATGGTGCTTACGTGGAGGCAACCTTCACGGCTTGTATCGCCATCACACCAACTGTGAGCATCACGGGGTGGACTTATGGTGCCTATAATGCCACCACGAACGTACCCAAGGTGACGGGCAACATGGGCAACGGTACAGTGACTTACACCTACGCAACGAAAGGTACGACGACGTTTGGTACTGCTGTGCCTACGGATGCGGGAGAATATACGGTGAAGGCGAGGATCGCGGCTGCCGGGCACTATCTGGCTGGCGAGGCAACGACCAACTTCACCATCGCCAAAGCGGCTGGTGCTATCAGTTTCGCTTCGACGAGCATGAGCAAGACCTTCGGCGATGCCGCGTTCACGAATGCATTGACCAACACGGGTGACGGTGCGGTAAGTTACACGTCATCGGACGCGACGGTGGCGACGGTGGATGGAACGGGCAAGGTGACCCTCGTGGGCAGCGGCACGGCGACCATCACCGCCACGGTGACCGACGGGAAGAACTACACCT
>JAFSKR010000035.1 GCA_017448825.1 Bacteroidaceae bacterium | reverse complement strand
TACTTTTCACTTTTCACTTTTCACTTAAAATCCGTATCTTTGCCCCCATGAACAAGAAAAACTTGCGTTCTGAACAAATATGAATTACAAAAACATCATCAATCCCCAATTTAAGTATCTCACGAAATTCATCAAAAATATACCACAAAAATTTGATGAAGAAGGAATACTTATCCACGATTCACGTAACGTGGTGAGAGTCTTTAAGATAGATGGTGAACCCATTGTTGTGAAGCGTTTTCATCGCTCAAAACTGCACCAACGTTTTGACTACACTTTCATGCGCCCCAGCAAGGCAAAATGTGCATACAACTATGCTTTGCAGTTCTTGGAGAAAGGCATCAGCACCCCTGAACCCATCGCCTGCATCGAGGAGTACCATTTTGGCATCTTCCGACGCTGCTTCCTTGTAACCACCTACTGTGGGGATCCTGATGCACGTGTCTTGCGCGACGAATGGGAAGAGCACGATGACTTGATTGATGCCTTAGCCCGTTTTTTGGTGAAGATTCATGAAGCAGGTTTTCTCCACGGAGACACCAATCTTTCCAACTTCTTCTATCGAAAAGACCCATCATCACCTGGGGGATACCACATCACCACTATTGACATCAATCGTTCGGAGTTCGTCGAGAATCCGTCTCAAGAGATGTGCATCAAGAACTTGAGACGTCTGACCCACGTACGCCCAGCGTTGAAAAAAATCCTCAGCAAGTATGCCAAACTGCGCGGATGGGATGTTGAGAAGGTACTCGCCCTCTCGAAATCATAATGGATGATGTAATAAAAAATCGCTATTTCATCGTCAGCCGGTCTTCAGTCATACGCTCCATGTAGGACTGAATCATGGCTTTCAGTTCACGTTCCATTGCAGCCTCCTTCTTACCGATTTTGCCTTTCAGGTTCTTCTTCATGAACCAGTCTTTCTTGTAGTCATAAATGGCCTTCACGGTTCCATCATCAAGGAACTGCAACACATAATCGCCTTTCACATACTGATAGACCCCATTGGTGTGGTTGACTGCCCATGTCTCTTGGTCTGACGTGGCGAGCAAGTCTTGACCAAACGCCACATAGGGCTTATCATAACCCAGATGCCCCAGCACCGTCGGCATGATGTCGATTTGCTGTGCCACGCAGTGACGACGTTCTGCCTTGATGTCGCCCGAGGGGTCGAAGAAAAGGATGGGCACACTGAAAACTCCGAGGTCGGTCTGATACTCTGGACGTGAGGTAAGGTTGGTGTGGTCGGCTGTCAAGACGAAGAGCGTGTTCTTGTACCAAGGCTGCTGGGCGGCTGTCTCGAAAAAGCGGCACAGGGCATGGTCAGTGTATCGGATGCACTTATGCATGATGTTGTCATCGCCTGGTTCATCCTTGTAGATATCCTTATAACGTTCAGGCACCACATAGGGATGGTGTGAACTGGCTGTGAAGACACTGGTGATGAAGGGCTGTTGCATCTCGCTCATCTTCAAAGCATAGAACTGTAGAAACTCTTCGTCCCAAATGGCCCACATTCCGTCGAAGTCCTTGTCGCCATCGAAACGCTTGTCCTCGTTATATTCAGTCCTGCCGAAATAGTCTTGATAACCTGTAGTCTTGGCAAAGGCCTCAAAACCCATTGAGCCGTTTTCTGCCCCATGAAAGAAAGCTGAATAATAGCCCTTGTGACCCAGTTCCTTGGCAAGTCCACTCACTTCGTTCAGCGATGCAGGGGTGAGAAAGAAAGGTTCGACAAAGCGTGGTATGCTTGAGAGAATGGAAGGCATACCATCAATGCTCTTGCGTCCGTTGGCAAAGGTATAGTCGAATGTGAGCGATTGCTGGAGCAGTGAATCGATAAAGGGCGTGTAGCCATGGTAGCGACCTTTGTCGAGCTGACGATTGTAGAAGCCCGTGTATTCTCTGCCGAAACTCTCCACAATGAACACCACCACGTTCTTCTTCCTTGTCACCAAACTATCGGCTGGCTGATGCACAGGGCTAAAGATTGTTTCCACCTCCTCGCGGGAGAAGTATTCGGGGTCGTGGAAGACATTCTTCCCAATGGTGCGAATCATGGAGAATGGTGTGTTGAGCACCAAAGCTGTCTCCGAAGGACGGTTGACATACTGGTTGGCATTGCTGATGGTGATGGGGCGCACCGCTGTGGTGGCCCCCCCTCGCATACCACACACCGTGATGGGCAGATACAACCCGAAGCACACAATGTGGATGACATAATAGAGGCAGTAGTCCTTCCATCCCTTCAAGCGGAACGTACCTACAGGCTTGGCATACAGAAGGATGAGTCCCACAATGAGCACGACACCCAACAGCACCAAATACCAATGCCGAAGCACCTCCACTCCCAGCACCCCGCTAAGGTTGTTCTCATGACTAAACTCCTGAAAGACGGACGACGTGGTGCGCCGACCCGTGTATTGGAAATAGACAGCATCAGCAAGATTAGCAACAATGCACAAGCTATTCACCAACACATACACCCACTTCGTCATCGTCTGCCATGCGTTGTTCTCCTTTATATGCAAGGGCAGCAACATCAACACGGCATAGAGCGCATTGGTGTAGAGAATAGCAGAGGTGTCGAACATCCAGCAGCCCTTCAACACCTCCCAGAAGGAAAGGCTGTCGAATCCCTCCGAGAGGACGGCCCAGTTCTCTACCAAATAAGCCAGTCGGCAAATGCCATACACCACATAGACCAACACCAAATTGTAGATGAAAGCAATCGGGCTGGAGATGAAAGATTGATGGAGTTGTAAGCGTCTCATGTTTCTGTCTATTTCCTGTTTATAGTTCAAGTGCGCACCTTCTTATTTTTTCAGAGGCTCTCCATTGCCTTGGCAAAAGCCTTGCGGAAGTAATACCCCTCATTCAAGCGGTCTTTGATGCGGAAGGCAGCCTGCCTGTAGTCGGCATATTGCTCGGGAGTGATGGCAGACAAGACCGCAGGCAACTCACGAAGCGAACCGACAGCAATGCCAAGGTGGTTCGCTGTAATGAAGGGTGCCATCGCCGACTCTTTCCACACAATGACAGGCAAGCCTGACCGCAAGTAGAACGAGGTCTTGTGTGGGTTGTTGATGCGGAGATAACTGCCCCATGTGCCCGAACAGCCATCAATGGTGTCACCATCCCAAACCAGTCCCCAGTCAGCCTTGATGGTGCGGATAAACTCGTCGGAATCAACACGCCCATGAAACGTAGAGTTCCTCCAATGAGCATCCGCCCCCTTCTCCAAGCCATTGCCGTAGAGGTCAAAATGACAGCCCTCTATCACGTCATCCACTTGATAGACAAAAGATGACTTACGTTGACTGATGCCGCCCGCAAACACGAAAGTGGGCTTCCTGTCGGGGTGCTGAGGTTCAGAAGACGGTTCAGAAGCAGAAAGATAGTCAAAAATATCCAGATTGACCAACGGAGCTTTGCAGCCATGTTCCACCAACCAGTTGTTCATGCTCTGGTTATGCACGATGATAACATCCGTATAAGAGAGGCGTTTGATTTCCTTCTCCGCTGTCAACTTACGACGACGGAACGTTCCAAGGTCGTGAATCAATGTGATTGACTTCGCCCCCTTCATGTGTGCAATCCGACACTGGATGACATAGAACTTCTTAAAAGGATATTGAATGACCAGCACATCCCCCCTCTTCAATTTTACCATCAGATTGACCATGCTGAACAGTTTTCGGAAAAAGGTTGCAACCTTTCCCTTCCCCACCTTGATGGCCAAATCAGTAAAACCCATGCGAGCCATCAGCTCATCCACATGCCTTTTCGCCGTGTTTGGCGAATCCATTCCAATGTAACAATTCATCGTTTATCGTTTCAAATTAAGTTTTTGAGTTCTCTAATTTTTAGGTTTATGAGTTTTGCTTAGTCCGAGTGGCAAACCCGAAAACTTATAAACTTATTTGCAAATTTCTTAAGTTTTCGGGTGAAACCCTTACGACGGCGCCATGCCTTATTATGTTGCCGCTTCATGCTGAAAGCCTCTTGCACAAAAGAATTGACATCCAATCCCCTTGCCTGAGCATATTCACGCATCACGAACTCAAACAAATCCCATCGGTCAGTCCACCGCACAAAGTCATCCTTGCAGTCCTTTAGTGACAGGCTGGCAGGGTGGGAGATTGTCATGCGGTTGATGTCAATCACAGAAATAGCGTATGCTGAACCTTGCTGCCTATACAGCACATTGGAAAAATTCAGATCGTGATGAACCACACCAGCCTCATGCAGTCGTGCAATGAATCGGGCAAAAGCCTGAGCCAACGAGCGATTGAACTCCACCTCCAGTGCCTGACGAACAGACACCGCATCAGTGAAAGCCGAGATGTAATAACAGCACTCAAGCCACATCCCCCGTCGTCTTTCAGCGTATGCGACGGGGAAAGGAGTGTCACAACCGATTTCCAGCAACTTCTGTCCATTGCAGAAAGCCCGACGTGCCTTCGATTGCCCCCCACAACTGTATGCCAGTTGCTGAAAAAAATTCTTTGACCCGAACCTTTTCACGACCACACCCTTGCCCATCAGAAAAGCTGCATCGCCGAGACGATAACGCTTGATGACATTTCGGCTGCCAAAGAACAGCAGTTCGCCCTCAGCATCAAAAGTCGTGTCAAGATGTTCGACGAGACATTTCACCTCGGCCATATCCCGACAATCGGCAGCTATTTCGTAGTGGAAATTCGTCATCCTCTCGTTCATGCTTGCAAAGTTAGAGATTATTTGTCAAAAACAAGAGAAAAAACGCTTTTTTTTTGGTCATCTGCCATAAAACCCATAACTTTGTACCACCATCATCCTCCCGTCAACCCCAATTGTAAATAGCGAAAAAATGCCCATATCCGTTGTTATTCACACCTACAATGCCCAGAAATATCTTGGGCAAGTGCTTGAGACTGTGAGGGACTTTGATGAAGTTCTTGTCTGCGACATGGAGAGCACGGACGACACGCTCGACATCGCCCGGACGCATGGAGCCAGAATCATCACTTTCCCAAAGCGAAACTATACGGTGCCAGAACCTGCCCGTGATTTTGCCATCCACTCCGTGAGCAACAGGTGGGTGCTCACGGTGGATGCTGACGAATTTGTCACACCTGAGCTGAAAGACTTCTTGTATCGGTTTATCGAGAATCCCACCCACGATGCACTCTACGTACCTCGCCGCAATATGTTTTTGGGGCAATTCATCAAGGCTTCGTATCCTGATTATCAGTTGCGGTTTTTCGACCAAACGAAGGCGACTTGGCCCCCCACCATCCATTCGGTGCCTCAAATAGACGGCACGGTGGGATATGTGCCCAAGGACTATCAATATGCTTTTGTTCACGCGGGAATCAGCGTGAGTGGACAAATCATCAAAATGAATGACTACACCGAGAACGACCTCAACAAGCGTTCGCGTCGGAAGGTGAATCTGCTTGAGCTGTTCGTCTTGCCTCTCTACCGCTTCATCCATTACTACTTTATGGGGGGGGCTTTTCTCGATGGAATCCCAGGCTTCATCAAGGCTTCTTTTTCTGCAAGCACTAAGTTTTTCTACTTGGCCAAGGTGTACGAGCGTCAGGTGATGGGGCTCGACAAGAAGGAAGAACCTCTCTCATAACCTCTCTCCTGTGGAGGGTGAGGGGAACTATGCCGGGTGGCAAGGGGATGTCTATGTCATAGAGAGGATGTCTATGTAATATCGTATATAGGCTTCAACGGCTGTTTCCCATGTGAATTTCCGTGCCTGCGCCTTGATGGTTTCCCCCCATCTTAGTGTGTCTTCTCCGTACTTTTTCAGTCCGAGGGTGACGGTATGTGCCATCTCGTAAGGCTGGAGCTGGTCAAAATAGAAGGCGGCTTCTCCTCCCACTTCGGGTAGGGAGGTGAGAGGGGTGAGGAATGTGGGCTTGCCGAAACTCATAGCTTCAAGGGGGGGCAGGCCGAAGCCTTCGCTGCGAGAGGGGAAGAGGAAGGCTTTGCAATGGCGGTACAGTTCTGCTTTCTGCTCGCGACTCACTCCTCCTGTGAACTGGACGTTGGTGAGGTGAAGTTTGTTGATAATGCTGTTCAGCCGCTCTTTGTCTTTAGGCTTGACGCGTCCTGCCAGCACCAGATGCTCGTCGGGCAGGTGTTGCATCATCGCTACCAGCAGATGGGTGTTTTTCTTGTCGCACATATCTGACAGATGCAGCAGATAGTTGTTCGGAACATGAATGGGGTTGGGGCAGGTGAGCGCAGAAAGGTCGGACACGCCATTCATCACTACTCTGTGGGGCTGTGTCACCATGAAGTGCTGCTGAACGTCTTGGCTGGTGAAACGGGAGATGAAGGAAAGGTGTGTGGCGGAGTGGAGCATACGCTGCATCCGCTTCACCTTGCGACGGAAGGAGGCAGCGGAGGTGTTGTTGTTGTGGAAGAAGTTGACATCATGGAAAGTGACGAGGGTGTGGTCACCAAAAGGACGATGGAACTTGGGGTTCTGGTGGGTGATATGGACGAGGTTGAAGTGGGGGAGTTGCCATCGTGCCACCTGATTGAGCAGAGGTGTGTTGACCATCGTCTTGAGCCAATCGTTCACCACTATATATTGTACGTCTTCTCCGTACTTGCCCGTCTGTGTCTTATCAACGAGGAAGTACATTTGTATGTTTTCTTTTTCCTTGAGTTCCCGTGCTCTTGCTGCTAACCCTTTAGCGATGTTGGCTTCCACTTCTCCGATTCCGTCAAATTCGTTGCTGGCATCGACGAGATAAATAGCTATGTTGCGACGTTGTATCACTTTTTAGGTTTTTAAGTTTTTGAGTTTTTATGTTTTGAGTTTATGAGTTTCGCCCAGTCCAAATGGCAGACTTAAAAAAACTTAGGAACTCAAAAACTTAAAATTTTTTTTAGCTGTGCGCGGCGATATGCTTTGCGTACTTGAGGCATCAGTTCCCGATAACTTCGTTCGGTGTCGATAATGAGGGTTCCGTGATTGGTAGGCGCATGTAGGGGTGTCATGTAGTTATCGCCGTATTGTGTACGCAGGAATTTGTCGTAACCGACGGGGACGGGCACTTTGGTTTGTTCGAAGTCCATCCAGAGGGTTTCGTCGAAGATGTGGCGGTCGAACTGGTATTTCCATCCGTCTTGTCCCAGTTGTGCCACAAGAGGAAGGGTATCGAAGGGGTATTTACGGAATGCTTCTTCGATGGGTTTGAAGAGATTGTAAAAACCGTGTTTCTTGACCAAATACCGCCATTTGATTTGGCGGAAGATGAGTCCGAAGCGTCCAGAAAGGAGGATATTGTAGTCAACAGACTTGAGATATTTCATGCGTTTGCCTGTCCATCGTAATACTTCCCGAAACTCCTGCTCATCTTCGGGCACTCCTTCGAAAACGAAGATATCGATAAAGATGCCTTGGTTGAAGGGACGATAGGAGTCGGAGGGGCGGATGGCGGCGGTGTCGCTGCGACGCAACTGTGCATGCCCACGGTAATAATGCGTGTCGGTCTTAGCTGTTTGAAAGAAGTAAGGCTCTTGAAACTCCTTTGCTGCCAGTTCTTGCAGACGGTCGTAGTCGGGTCGAGGCATGCAGACATCGATGTCGTCGTCCCAAGGGATATAGCCGTGATGGCGCACGGCTCCGAGCAGGGTGCCGCCGTCGCACCAGCACCGCAATCCGTGGGCTTGGCAGACATTGATAAGTTTCTGGAACATATCGAGCTGGATGTTCCACACTTTTTTCATGTCGGCTGTGATGTGGTAGCCGTCGCGTGTTTCGGCTTCAAGATTGACCAAACTTTTCATTAAAAATCTAATTAGAATGTAGCATATATCGGCAATCCACCACGGGTTTCTGAGTACGCTCCTTCACGTCGTGAAATTCTGGCCATGCCGTGGTGATAACCAACGATGTAGCCCGATTGAGCACTTCTTCGTAAGAGTTCACATACTCGATGTCGAAATCGTAGTAACGACGAAACTCGCTGATAGCAACAGGGTCGTAGCCACAAATATGGGTATATCCTTTTTCTATCAATGCATGGATGATCTTGGCACTCGGTGTGTCACGCACATCATCACTGCCAGGCTTGAAGGAGAGACCTAAGATACCTATGGTTTGTGACTTGTCTGAACCAATGGCACGGATGATTTTCTCAGCGATAAACTCAGGCATGTGGTCGTTGGTAGCGATGACGTTTTTCAGTATCTGTGCATCGAAACCAGCAGTCTTGGTGACGGCATAGAGAGCATTAGTGTCTTTGGGCAGACAGTAGCCGCCATAGCCGCAACCGGGATAGACGTAGGAAGCCATTGTGGCACCGCCCCATCGCTTGTCCATGTGGAGGATGCGGAAAGCTTCTGCCACATCGATGCCTCCGATAACGTCTGCCGCAAGACTCATCTCGTTGCTGTAGCTGATGAGGGTGGCAAGGAGGGTGTTGGAGAGGTATTTGATGAACTCGCCCGTGTTGAGCGACACACAATAAACGGGTTCCTTCACCGTGGCATAGATTTGACGAAGCACCTGTGCAGAACGTTCGTCGCTGACTCCCAACACGATGCGGTCGGCATTCATGAAGTCATCCCAACAATGCCCTTCACGAAGGAATTCGGGGTTGTTGGCTACGCCAAGGTCTTCGCCCACCTTAAGCCCTTTGGCCAAAAGGTGAGGAATGATTTTCTGCGACGTGGTGGAGGGAGGGATGGTGGACTTCACGACCATGACCTGATACTTTTCTTGTGGCCGAACGGCCAGTGTCTGGTCAATGGCACTCAACAGGTAGGTCAAATCGGCCTGCCCGTCTTTCCCGTAAGGGGTTCCAACACAATAATAGACGGCATCACTCTCGCTCACGGCCTGAGCCAACAGGTCGGTGTTGATGGGGGTAAAGTTTCCTCCCAAATGACGAGTGAGGGCTTCGTCAAGTCCTGGTTCCAAGAAAGGCAGTTTGCCCCCCTTGATGGTGGAGAGGCGTTCCGGGTTAATTTCTACACCATAAACTTTGTGCCCATATTCTGCAAAACCTAAAGATGTGGTGAGCCCCACAAATCCAAGGCCAAAAACTGTAATTACCATTTGTATTCTCCTTCTTCACTTTCTTTTAGATACTGGAGGAATCGAGTCACTCCTTCTTCTACGGATATGCTTGGGTTGTAGCCCAAAAGGGTGCGTGCCTTGTCTATCTTGGGGCAACGACGCTGGGGGTTGTTGGTCAGATATTCCTTGTCTTCAGATGTGGCATACTTCACGGTGCCTGTGTAGCCGAAGATGTCACGACCTGCCTTGGCATAGATTTCAGCCAACTGGGCAATGGTGATTTCGGGTGTCTCGATACCGATGTTGAAGTAGTCGTACTTGCCATGAAGCAGGATTTTGAAATAACCACACACCGAGTCTGCAATATAGCAGAAAGTGCGTGTTGGTGTACCATTAGACAGAATCTCGATGTCACGGTTCTGCATCACAGCCAAGGCAAAATCGGCAGGAACACGCTTGTCGCCGATACGCATGCCAGGACCATAGTTGTTGAAGGGACGGGCGACACCTATCGGCATATTATATTTCTGTGCGAAGAGCATACACATGGTCTCTCCGAAGCGTTTCGACTCATCGTAGCAAGCGCGTGGGCCTGTGGCACAGACATTACCGTTGTAGTCCTCCGATGTTGGCACATGGGCAGCATCGGGGTCGCCATAGAGTTCGCTGGATGAGAAGAAGAGGAAGCCCCGAATGGACTTTTCGGCATAAAAGTCAAGCAGGGAACGCAGTCCCCAAATGTTGGCATCGAGGGTCTCGATTGGGTACTTGCGATAGAACATGGGGGAAGCGATGGATGCCATGTGAATGATGTAGTCAGCCTCTTCAGCACCTGCAATATGTTCAATCTTGTCCTTGATGATATCGAATTTCTGAATCTCCACCTTGGGGTTCTCTTCCAGTTTCTTCACCCACGCTGGATAACCTAACATGAAGTTGTCCAAGCCGATGATTTTCTTGATTCCCAGTTCTTCCGCCTCTGCAGCGAAGAAGTGCATCATATAGTAACCCAAGAAACCGGCACAACCCGTAATCAATACGGTTGAACCCTTGAAACGCCCACGTTCAGCATCACTCAGACCTGCCAACGTGTGCTTGATGTCGTTGAATAAGATGTTCTGCATATCTCTGTATAATTTAATGATGATAGTCTTTGTAAGAATGCTCCAAATCGAGGAGGTGGAAATTGTGTTGGCGTTGATGCTCTCCCTTGGGAATCTGCATATAGTCGCCATACATCTGGATGAGGTAATGCTGATAGTTCTTTACACCCATGAAGGTCTTTCCCTCAAATTCGTAGGGGGCATACACACCCTCCACCTCCTTGGGCATCACCCCTTTCAGCCCATCCGTATAATCAGCCACCAGCGTACAGGTGGCATAGTCATACTTCATCAACAACCCACGTATCTTTTTCTGCAAATGCTCCATCGTTGTGACCTTACGAGTCAACAGCGGCACCCACGAACTGGGCCCATGTCCATGACGATAGGGGTCGCGGTGTATCCAATAGAGTGCCTGACGCAAGAAACCATATCGGGCAAAGTGCCATCGGCGAACCCAAGGGTTGTCTGGCACGGCATCCACAGGAAACACATCCACATAGATGCCCCCCAAATAACTGAGGTGCAGACGTTCTATGAGGGTGGTCGAGGCATCCTGCACCTTGCCAAAAGGAAGCGGGTATTTGGGGTCGTTCTCCGCACAGACAAATTCGTAAGGCGCAGGCAACCACTCATGGCTATGGGCGATGAAACGCTCATAGTCAGGACGAGGCATCAAGATGTCCATATCGTCATCCCATGGAATAAAACCCTTATGACGAATGGCACCCAGCAGACTTCCTGCAAAGATGCCATACTGCAAGTCATGGGCGCGGCAAGTCTGGTCAATCGCCTCCAGCACTCTGAGCATCCGCATCTGTAAGGGTCTTATGTCGTAGGTCGCCATATCAATTTGCAGAGTCCTTGTTCCCGCTACACATCATTTCCACGGGGCATTCCCCTCGTTCCACATCTGATTGAGCAAGTCGCGGTCACGCACAGTGTCCATGCACTGCCAGAAACCGTCATGACGATAAGTCTTCAGCTGTCCCTCGGCAGCCAAACGTTCCAACGGTTCACGCTCGAAGGTCGTCAAGTCGTTCTCTATATAGTCGAACACCTTCGGGCTGAGCACGAAGAAACCGCCATTTATCCATCCCTGATTCAGTTGTGGCTTCTCCTTGAACGATCGCACATAGTCTTCCTCATCTATCTGAATCTCGCCAAAACGTGCTGTCGGATGCACCGCAGTCACCATCGCCAGTTTGCCAGATTCTTGATAACGCTTCACCAATTCACCAATGTTCACGTCCGACACGGCATCGCCATACGTCACCATGAAATCCTCATCGCCAATCACCTCCTTCAATCTCAAGATGCGACCTCCTGTCATCGAGGCTGCCCCCGTGTCCACCAACGAAACCTTCCAGTCTGTCGAATGCTCATTCAGATAATCCACATGACCGTTGCTGAGGTCTATCGTGAAGTTGTGATTCAGCGTATAGTACTGCAAGAAATAGTTCTTGATGACCTCCCCCTTATAGCCCAATGCCACCACAAACTCCTTATAGCCGTATTTCGCATAATGGTTCATGATATGCCACAAGATGGGTTTGCCACCAATCTCAACCATGGGTTTAGGAATCAGTTTCGTGTATTCAGACAGCCGAGTGCCGAAGCCTCCTGCCAAGATAATAACTTTCATGAGCTTATAGCGTATTTATGAGTTGACAAATCCGTTCAATATTCTCTTCCGTCAGCTCGGGATGCATGGGCAGAGAGATAATTCTGGAATAGACCTCGTCTGTGACAGGCAGCGACACCTCCTCCTTGAAGTAAGTGAGGTGATGATTAGGTGCATACTGAATACCATACTGGATGTCGTTCTCCTTCAGTCGCTGCTCCAGTTCTTGACGCTTCCCGTTCAGGATCTGCAACGCAAAGATGTGTGGTACCACCTCTTTCGCATAGTCAATGGGAGTCAGTTTCACATTCGGATTATTTTTCAGCAACTCTGTATATCGCAAGGCGATGGCACGACGCTTCGGAGCAAACTCCTTCTCAAACCTTGCCAACTGCACTTTTCCGATAGCCGCAAAAATGTTGCTCATGTGGTAGCGATAGCCCTGTTCCGTCACATCAAACTGCCAGCTCCTCAGTCCCGCATATCGTTTTTCCGAATCCTTTTCCACACCCAGCAACCTTGCGTCACTCACCTTCTGTATCGTCTCCTCATCGGCCGTGAAGATGGCACCGCCCTCACCCGTCGTGATGTTCTTGATGCCATCAAAACTGAAGCACACCACATCGCCAAACGAGCCAATTTTCTTTCCCTTGCAAGTGCATCCGAAAGCGTGAGCCGCATCCTCCACAAGTCGCAAGCCATGCTTTCGGGCAAACGCCTGATATTCCTCTGCCATACAGCAGTTGCTGGCATAATAAACAGGCATCATCGCCGTGGTCTTGGACGTGATGCGGCGTTCAGCATCCTTCAAGTCGAGCGTCAGCGTCTCTGGGTCGATGTCACAACTGACAGGACGACAACCAGCCGCTTTAATAGCCTGATATGAGGCAACAAACGTAAACGAGGGAACCAGCACCTCATCCCCTGGACGAGTCACCGCCTGAACAGCAAGATGCAAAGCTGCCGTGCCGCTGTTCACACACACACAACGTCGGCCACCTCCCACAAAATTCTCCAACTCATGCTCAAACTCGCCCACCGTTGCACCCATTCCCAAATAACCGATATCTTCAATGATATGGGCAACGGCTTCCGCTTCGGCTTTGCCGACCACCGATTTCGACAATCTTATCATAAAAAAAACTATTTAGGCTGCGAAGGTACGCATTTTTTCATTATCATCTATCATTTATCATTCATTATTTAGGCAAAGCCGCCTTTTCACACACATTTCCGATAAACCTCCATCAGTTGCCGTGCCAACACCGACGGATGAAACATTGACAGGGCACGTTGCCTTCCACCCTCCACACACCGTCTCCTCAGTTCCTCGTCCGTCAGCAGCTCCACCATCTTGTCCCTGATGTCCTCCACACTCCCAGGGTCAGCCTTCAACGCCCATTCGCCTCCTGCCTCGGGCAGGCTGCTCACGTTGCTCGTCACCACAGGACAACCACACAGCTGCGCCTCCACCACAGGCAAACCGAAACCCTCATAGAAAGAAGGATAAACCATCATCCATGCATTCGTATAGAGCCGTTTCAGTTCCGCATTATCCACCATCTCAGGCCACATCACCAGATGCCCCAAACCATGCTCAGCCACATACTGCTGCACAATCCTCTTATAGGAGCCACCGCCACCCACAACCACCAACGGCATCTGCAAATCCTTCGGCATCAGCTCCAGCGCCTTCACCACACCCAGCAAATTCTTCCTCGAGTTCACCGCACCCACATACAGCATGAACGGCTCCGTGTCCGTTCGCTCCATGGGCTCATAATAGAGTCTGTTCACTGGCTGATACACCACATCCACCTTATACTCTGGCACATCATAGAACGCCAGCACATCACGCTTCGTGCACTCGCTGATACACACAATCCTGCTTGCATGATTGCACGCATACTGCCACTTCGCATCATAAATCTTGCGGTCATGCCAGTGATACATATCAGGGAACGTCCTGAACGCCACATCATGAATCGTCACCACCGAGGCTATGCCCGAATGAAACAGCCCCACAGGCATCTCGTTACTCAACCCGTGAAACAGCTCAATGCCATCCTTCCTCATCTCATTCACCAGCCCATACGTTCGCCATGCACTCCCCCTCACAAGCCCCTTGGGTGTCACCGTCTTGCAGTTCTTCTTGCCCATATACGGCAACGTCACCCCGTTCAGACGCACCTTCGGTGTGTACAGCCAATACTCGTGTTCAGGAAACTCCTCCGTCAGCATATCAATCGTAGTCCGACTATGGTTTCCCAAACCCGTGAAATTATTATACAGCCGTTTAGCGTCGAAACCGATTCTCATGACAACTTCCCTATCCCCTTTTGTTATACAAAATCGGGTTCATGCTCTCATCATTATACATCTTCATCTGCTTGTACACCTTCATGAACTTCCTGCCCGCCTCAATGTCCACAATCAGTTGGTCAATCGCCGTCGAGAGGTCTTTGCGCTGCTCCAGCAGCACATCCAGTTTCTTCTGGCACTTTTCCTTGTGCTCCTCGCTTGCATCCTCACGTTCCACCTGCTCCTTCATGTGATAGATTTTCAACGCCAGAATCGACAACCTGTCCACAGCCCATGCAGGACTTTCCGTGTTGATGGTGGCATCCGCCTTCACTTCCACATCCCTGTACCTCGTCCAAAACCACGAGTCAATCCTCTCCACCAAGTCCGTCCTGTCCTGATTGCTCCTGTCAATGCGCCGTTTCAGTGCCAACGCCTCCACCGGGTCAATCTCGGGGTCACGAATCAAGTCCTCCAAATGCCACTGCACCGTGTCAATCCAGTTCTTCACATACAAGTCATGCTCTATCTGCCCTTCCCCATACGGGTTCACCATCGGAGCGTCCACATCATCCTTCACATGATAATCTGCAATCGACCGCTCAAAAATAGGGTATGCAAGTTCCGTAAAACGCATAAAAACACAATTTAAGTTAAAAAATCACTGCAAAAGTAAAGAAACTTCCGCAAATCTACAACTAAATAAGAAAAAAAGGCTAACTTTGCCCCCACAAACGACAAAATTATCTTTCGCCCTTTATCATTTAGCATTGGGTATTGGGCATTTGGTATTGAGCATTTGTCAGTAAGCATTTAGCATCAGCGCTCTTATCATTTCCACATAGCCCCCGCCTTCCCCAAGCGCATCGCAGGTTGATTCCGAAGTTCGGTGCCCAAGTTGGAAGATGAGGGGCTTTTTTATCTCCCTCAGCACCTCAAAACCGACGTGGGGCACGTCGGTCGACCGATGTGCCCCACGTCGGTGAAGCGGCGTGCCCCACGTCGGTTTTCATAAGGTTTTAGGACTCATCTGCTCGATTTCCGACTTCAGGCGTCTGAAGGCAGGGGTCAGCAGTGACACCTCCAGCACGCCCCCGTCAGGCGACTGGAAGGTACACGTGCGCAGAGAGGCATTGAGACGGCAGATGTAATTCACATTCACCACCGTACTACGGTCGGCCCGCACAAAGTTGTGCTGCCCTTCCAGCATCTTCACCATTGAACCCAATCCCATCATGATGAGGTCAGAACCGTCGAACGTCGCCAGTTCTGTGTAGTTTCCGCTGGCTTTCAAATAGACAATGTCAGCAATATCGATGATCAGCGTCTCGTTGGCAGTTCGCAAGGTCAACTGCTGCGATGTATCCTTTTCCGTCATCTTCACAATGTCCTGTGCCAATTCCGTCCTCTCCGCCTTGATGGCTTCTTCGCGAATGGCGCGTATCAACTGCTCTTTCTCATGCTTCTCCCGCTGCAACCGCATCATCTTCCTGTGGCTACGACGTTTTTCGTACCACCGAGTCAGTGCCCACACCGCCCCAATCAATAGCAGCACCACCGTCAGCCATACCCACCAATGTTGCCACCAGCGGAGGGGCGGACGGATGAAGGTATCCGCCTGACTGTCTGCAATCAAGGCTTCGGGCAGAAACGAGGTCATCTCTTCCACCCCACACAGCCACACCGTACCATCACTCGCTTCGGTCATGCGGGCCTTCAGCGGTTCTATCATGGTGAAGCCGTTCGTATGGTCAAAGAAACAGAGGTCGCTGAGGTGGTAGTCTTCACCGACACGGCAGACAAACAGCCCGTCGATGGCAGCCACCACCAGGAAACCCCGTGGCGACACGTATAGTGAACGCACCTCATGTCCCTCCAGTCCTGGCATCTGGCTGTTCAGTTCCGTCACCTCCCCATGACGAATCAGGAAGAGGGAGTCGCCCGAGGCAAAGAACACTGCCCCATGCGTGTCCGCCTCCATTGTGGTGATGATGAGCTTTTGCTGACGAAAGCCCTTCTGGCTGGTGACAGGCTTGGGCGAAGGAGCAGTAGCGGCAACGTTGGTTCCTTCTATACAATACAGGCCGAACGTACTGCCCACCCACAGGCGACCCTCTCCGTCAGCTGCGGCACACCAAGGATGCGGCACTTCCGTCGAGAGCGTATCTGCCACACCCGTCAGCGGGTCGTATGCAGCAATCAGTTGGCGAGTGACCAAGACGAGTTTTCCGTCTGCCTCGGTAATGTATTGATAACGTTCGTATGGCAAGCCTAACCATTCAAGGGTCTTGCCACTGAGGCGTGCCACATCATTCCTGCCCGCCAAATAGATGCAACTATCCATTCGGACAGTGCTGGGAATGAAGAAGTTCTCGGGGTCGTCCATCAGCACCTCGCCATCCACGATGATTTTCCCGTTTAGTGTACCCATCACCATCTGCCCATCCCCGTCGGCAGCCACCGCCCGTGCGATGTCATTCTCGTCGGTCAGCCGATGGTTGGTGAAGTGGCGGCCAAAGAAGCAATACACCCCCTCGTATGTCGCCATCCAGAGCCGTCCCCATCGGTCAATGAGCAAGTCCTTAATGAGGTTCATTCCACCATGCAACTTACTAATTCTTTGGCCATCAAAGGCATAGAGGCTATGTTCATCGGCGATGAGCAGTTCCTTTCCCGCTTTCCTGACAATCAGGCCATAGCCCGTCTGCCATTCGTCAAACGGTGTGTGCAGCCGCACACTGTCGTCCTCCACCGTATAGATGCCATCTTCGGCAAAGGCATAGAGCACCCTCCCCCATCGGCAGAGGGCGTAGAAGTCGCTCTTTTCGGAGAGGCACCGAGGCGCGCCCTTCCCATTTCTGTTCACCCTATACAAGCCTTGTTCCGTGGGGATGTACAGAGACGAACTGCGTCCAGTCGTTTTCATGCTCCGGCGATGAGACGAAGCACCCATGTAGAGTCTGCGGTCGGGTGTCATGCTGTCCAGCAACGGGTGCTTCACCACCGAGTAAATCGACACCTCGTCCGCCTCCCTTCCCAGTGCCATGCTTCCCACCCATCGGTGCTCCTCCTGTTCGTCCTCCATCAGCAGCATGCCGTTGGGCAAGTCACCGCTGTTGAAGTTGTTGAGCAACCAGCGGTTCTTAGGGTCCAGCTTCCGCATCTCCACATCGTCCTGCCCCACCAACCACCGATGCCGGAAGTCCAGTGCCCACACCCGTCCTCTCACCTCGGCAAAGCTGACGATGTTGTAACGCTTCCCTTTCAGAAAAGGGGTGAACGTGTGCCCATCGAAGCGTACCAGCCCCGAGAGCGTACCTATATATATGTACCCGCGCGAGTCTTGCCACACCCGTTCAGCCTGCATCTGTGGCAGACCATCCTGCGTGGTGTAGCGTCGAAAGGAGAGACGACTCTGCACTTGTGCCGACAACGGGGAAAACAACCCTATCATCATGCCAAAAGCAGTTGCCATCACCGCCATCCTACTTGTCCATTTTCTAATTTTCATGGCGACAAAATTACTTCAAATTTGCAAAAAAAACAAAAAAAAACTTCAAAATTTAGTTTACCCCCTTGAGTTCATCAAAAAAAAGGGGTAGTTCATCAAAAAGTGCCTTTGAAAGGGTGCTCCATTTGACTTTTTTCTTTATCTTTGTCCAAATAATTTTTTTCGACCACTTTGCCAAAATCTAAACAAACAATAAAACTCAAACCACATGAAAACATCTCAACTTCTACTGACAGCCTTGGCGTTCTGCCTTGCCGGGACAGCCTTCGCTGACGAGGTGACCATCCCCACCACGTCGGAGAACCCCTTCGACCTGACCTTGGGCACGGTGACCAGCAACAGCACACGTGAGCACTTCACCGACAACGGCGTGGAGTATATGTACAACGATGACTTGCTGGAATACACCATTGAGAACAAGGAAAACCTTGATGTCTGCAACTTCTACGTGGAGGCATCCAATGGTGGCGGCACCGCCACCCTCGACATCAGCCTGAAAGGTCAGGACGGCACCATTGTGACAGATGCCACCCTCGACATCGCCAACAATGGCTGGAGCAACTATTCCATGTATTCCCTGCGGATACGCTCGATGAAGAAGGGCAAATACACCCTAACCTTCACCTTCCACCAACTGACCAACAAGACCTGGGCAGCGGCCAACATCAAGAGCATCAGTTTCAAGAAGCCACTGAGCCTCAAGCCTGGCGACGACCTCGACATAGTGAACCCCGAGTTTGATGACGGGCTGAACGGATGGATACGGGTGAACGGACTTGGCAACGGGACCTACTCGCTGTTCGATAACAACATGGTACTCATGCACTTCAACTACGGCACAGGCTCGCTCTCACAGACCCTCTACAACCTGCCCGATGGCCTCTACCTGCTGCGTCTGAACGCCTACGACAGTTCACCTGGATGGAACGGCACCGACCCCAAAGAGCCAGACTTCCACGTCTTCCTCAACGACCGCATGGTGCCGATGAAGACCGCCTACGACGATGCCGTGAGCTACCGCAACATCTACCGTCTGCAAGATGGCGTGACCAACACGACGAACGACTCCTACCGCCGCACCTCCGACGGCCGCTGGCTGCCCACCCACCAAGTGGAGTGGAACGAGGCACTTGCCATGAAGGAGCGGCTCTACGAGAACTGCGTAGTGGTTGCCATCACCAACGGACAAGCCGCCTTCGGATGGAAGAAGACCATCGACCGAGGCGCGCGCATCCCGTGCGACCACGCGCGTCTGACCTACCTCTCGGAGAGCACAGACCTCAATGCCTACGCCAAGACCATCCAAACCTCTATAATCAATAATGAGGACATCTCTGCCGCCATCGAGCGCACCACGCTGACGAACGACCTCAAGGAGCGGCTTTCCTCTCAGGAGCAGGCGATACGCACGGAACTTGCCGCCAAACGGGCACATGCTCCAGAGGCCATCGCCGCAGCCAATGCCTTCATCAACACAGACTTGGCCTATCAGACCGACGACGAACTTATTGATGCCATCCTCCATGCCGAGCACCTCATACAACGCCTATTGCTGCCGTTCTACGAGCTGACGCTTTCCTCGTCTGCCACACTTGCCAGCTTCATCGAGGCGCAGGGCATCCAGACCACCGACAGCATCAGCCTGAAACTGAACGGCACTCCCAGCAGCGACGACTTCGCCACGCTGAAGACCCTCACCAAACTTACCGAACTCGACCTGAGCGAAACCACGCTCACCACCCTACCCAACCAGGCGTTTGCCGACATGAAGTTCCTCACATGGGTGACCCTGCCTGCCAAACTGGAAGCCATCGGCAACCGAACCTTCCTTTCCTGCTGGCGATTGCGCGACATGACAGTGCCCACCACCCTCAAAAGCATCGATGAATATGCCTTTTGGACTTGCATCAGTCTCGACCATGCCATTCTGCCAGAAGGGGTGACGGTAGGCAGTGGCGTTTACAGCGGTTCCGGCGTCAAGTCTGTCGTGCTGCCCAAGTCAATGACAGAAATTCCCTATAACATCTTTTCCAACTGCAACGAACTTGCCCACATCCAGTTCTCGAAGCAGGAAATCATCGGTCAGTCGGCCTTCGAAAATTGCCGTTCCCTCACCACCCTCACCCTGCCTGAAGGCATGAAGCGAATGAATGACTATTGCTTCGGCTCATGCACAGGACTCACCTCCGCCACCCTGCCCAGCACGCTGACACTGGTGTCACGTCCTTTCGGCAACTGCAAGAACTTGAAAGAACTGACCTGCCTCACCTTTGCGCCACCCTATCCCAATGGGTTAATCATCGCAGGCGACTACTATGGCAACGTCGATGCCACCCTCCGTGTACCCAAACTATCTGTGGCATCCTACCAAGAGGCAACATGGTGGAACAAGTTCGACGTGGTGGGCATCGACACCTTGCCTTCCTTCATCAACATCATCTCGCCCCTCACCTTCGACACCTCCATCGGGCTGCCTGCCGACTACAAGCCCAACCTCACCTTCTCAGGACTCTATTCCTACTGGGGCGGCAATGTCAATTCCATTGCCACCCGTGGCACACTCACCGTCGAAGGTTCCACCATGCTCTCCACCAAACGGTTCACCCAATACTATACCCCCTTCGCTCAACGGTCGATGGCGAACCGAGGTGCATGGGGCCCTGGCTACACCTCGCTCATCAACAACGGACAGTTGCGTGCCGACACCGTCACCATCGACCTCTGCCTCTACGAGAACTGCTGGGAGTTCCTCTCCTTCCCCTTCGATGTGCGGGTGGGCGACATCCGCTACCGCTTCGCCGATGTGCCTTTGGCCATCTACGGCTACGATGCCCAGAAACGTGCAGAGGGCAAACAGAGCGAGGCATGGGTGGAAATGACCGCCGACAGCATCCTGCACGCCGGCAGAGGCTACATCTGGCAAACCACCATCCCTCAGAACCAAGTGGCATGGCGTTCCGAAACATACGGTGGCGACTTCAACTACCAGTATAACAACTTCTATATCGATGCCATGCAGAACGCCACCAAGCCGCTCTTCTTCCGCACAGGCGACGTGGAGGTGACGCTCGAGAAGCACCATTCCGAATACGCTCACGACCGTTCGTGGAACTTCATCGGCAACCCCTACCCCTGCTACTTCGACATCCGTTGCATCGAGACCACGGCACCCCTCATCGTGTGGACCTTCACTGGTTCTAACTCTGGCAGATACCAAGCCTACTCACCGCTTGACGATGACCTCATCCTCTTCCCGGGACAAGCGTTCTTCGTCCAGTGCCCGCTCGACCAAGAGACCCTCGTCTTCTCGAAAGAAGGTCGCCAGCACGACCTCGCACTTCACTACGACATCCCAGAGAGTCCTTTCCGTGCACGAGCCAAAGCCATGATGCCTCAGCGTCAGGTGTTCAACCTGCTGCTGGGCGGAACGTCAGAAGAACAAGCAACCCCAAAGACCCTCGACCGCACCCGTTTCGTCATCAACCCTCAGGCTACCCTCGACTATGAGCCAGGACGCGATGTCAGCAAGTTCTTCAGCCTCAACGCTGGCACCGCCCACCTCTACACCCATGAGCGTGGGGTACGCTATGCCATCGACGAGCGACCCCTTGCCGACGGCACTGTACAACTCGGCTTGCAGTTGCCCGCTACCGGCACCTACACCTTGCAACTTGACACCAAGGCGAACGAGGCAGTCACCCTCATCGACCAGACCACTGGCAAGGAGACCCGTTTAGACGGCAACCCCGAAGGCTACACCTTCCAAGCTAACGCCGGCACCTGCGACAACCGCTTCGTTCTCTATCTGGGCGATGCCGCCACTGGCATCCGTGAAACCGCAACATCCCCACAGCAAAGAGAACAGCAGTTCTACGACTTGCAAGGTCGCCCCGTCAGCCATCCGCAGAAGGGCATCTATATTCAGAACAACAAAAAAGTCATCATCAAATAAGCGAAAACCATGAAGAAACTATTCAGTATATGCATCGTGCTGCTCTGCCAGATGGCAGCCTTCGCCCAGAGCGAAAACACGAAACACACCATCACCATCCTTGCCGACCCCGAAGGCTCGTCCACCGTTTACTACAGTTGGCAATACGTTTCTTCCATCGAGAAGGAGACAGGCGAGCAGGTGGTCCTTACGGTAGACCCCAGCACAGGTTACGTGCTGGACACGCTCGTGTCAGCAGAGATTGACACCAAGAACGTCAGCAATTACGACAATCAATGGACGATTTCGTTCACCATGCCCGACAAAGACGTGACCATTACCGCTCACGCTCACTATGCCCCTGAACTGCCCGCCAACCCCAACGAGAGTGGATGGGACGAAGGGACGGGGAGTATCGTCGTCAATCACTTCGCGCCTGGTGGATTGTATGGTGCCATCTCCAACACCCTCTACAACCCCGAAACCTACAATGCCGACCTCTCGAAGGTGACCGCCATCACGGCGGTGGGAACCATCACGGAAGGTGACTGGCAGAGCATCCTCCTTTACAACTATTTCGAGAACCTCACCTACCTCGACCTAAGCCGAACCGTAGGCTTGAGCGAACTGGGCATCAGGTACTACAATCCGGGCAGTAGAGACAACGAGACGCTGACCACACTGCTGCTCCCTGCCACCATCGACAGCATAGGAAACTATGCCTACCTTGACAGGCTCAAGGCACTCAAAAGCCTCACCATCTATGCCACCACACCCCCCAAGTTAATCACAGACGATTTGGAGCAACTGCCGGCAGATATGGTTCTCTATGTCCCTGCCGAATCGCTGCCCCTCTATATGGAGGCAGACGGATGGAAAGATTTGGAGATACAACCCATTACCCAAGGTGTCCACTCGCTCACCGTCAACCTGCCCCAAGGCACCGCGACGGGAAGTTTCAAGGACCTGTTCCTCGAACTGGTCAACACAGAGACGGCACGTGTGCAACGCTACGTGATGACCAGCAGCACCCAATACACGTTCCCGAACCTCATCGACGACACACAATATAATATCTATATAAGGAACGCGCGAGGCGACATCCTCGCCAGCATTGAGGCGGTGGATGTGAAGGGCAAGAACGTAAGCGTGACCTTTGCAGAGGTGACCACTCCTCAAGACATCACCCTGCAACTCCTCACCCCCAACGGCAAGGACGTGACCGACCAAGCCACCACCACATGGACTGACCAGCGCGGCAACTACATCGCCACAGGCAACACCCTCGGCAGTCAGATGAACGGCACCCAGGTGCGATTCAGCGTGAAACTGCCCGAAGCCCTTGGCATCCTGTATCAGTTGCCTACCGACTCGCTCATCACCGTGGGAGAAAACGCCACGCTCTCTGTCCGCTTGCAGCCCTTGCCACAAGTGGAACTGAGCGGCACCGTGACAGCCGAAGCCACGGATTCCCCCATCCGCAATGCCAATATCGCGGTCACCCAACTGCTCAACGGACGCTATTCGCAAACGCTGACCACCACCACCGATGCCAACGGCAACTGGACACTCACCGTCCCCGATGCCCCAGCCACCATCACGGCAGCCGCCGACAACTACGTGTCCGCCACCCTCGCGGTCGAGGCGTTCCCCGCCTCAACACCTGTCGCCTTCGCCCTGCGCGACCTCACAGGCACCCGGCTCTATCTGAACATCTACTATCGCCCAGCCGTGCGAGAAGGCGAGATGATGGATGGCGACGAGGCCTATGCCGACTATCAGGGCATCAGTTATACCGTCTATGACGAGACCCACCAACGGGAACTGACCAGTATGAAGGTACAGTACCCCTACATGGTGCTGCAAGACGAGGAACTGGCGGAAGGTACACAACTGCGCGTGACCGCCACCAGTTCAACAGGGGCGTTCATGCCCGTGACTGCCACCTGCCAAGTGAAGGCTGACGACAGCACCATCGTCACGCTGCCCATCACACAGTTAGGGCAGTTGAAGGCGACCTTCAGCCAGACAGACAACCTTGCCGTGGTGGGTCTGCTCTACGATGGGGATGGTAACTTGAGGGGCACCTACAGTTACGACGAGGCACAACTGACCCTCACCGACATCCCCGATGGTGACTACACCCTCGTCACCATGGGCGAAAGCCGCCTCTTCAATGGCATCAACACCCTCGACGGTCTCACGGAGATGGGGCTTGAAGCAGGTCGTGAGTACGTGAGCAACACGGTAAGCATCGAAAGCGGACGCATCGACAGTCTGCACAACCAAGTGATACCGTCGTTTGATGAGACCATCTTCTCCTACACGACCGACGATACCCAGTTCTCTGCCAACAAGACACAGGTCACCGTGGGCAACTACGTGACCCTGCGGACTCAAGTGGCATACAAGAACAGCGTGACCCCACGCAAGGTGAAGATGCTCTTCGACCTGCCCGAAGGATGCGCCCTGGTGGAAAACTCCGTGATGGCTGGCACCAGCCTGACGAGCTACAGCATGGACGGCAACCGCCTGACCGTGCCACTCGCCAACGCCACCGACATCGTGCGGTTCTGCGTCGTGCCCACCAAGGAGGGCTACTATGAGACACAGGCGAGTGTCACCTTCACCAGTGCAGCCCGAGAGCGGATTCAGCCCCTCGGTTCGGTCGGCATCACTGCCGAGGCACTCAGCATCAGCGTACCTCAGCGGTCGGGAAGCGGCATCGTGCCCGTCAGCGGCACAGCCATCGGCGGCTCGCAGGTACAAATCTACGATGATGAAGTGCTCATCGGTCAGACCGAAGCAAGTCCTGCTGGCTATTGGAAGGTGCAGTGCGCCCTCAACAACCCCTACAACCTGAGCGAGCACACTATTTACGCCCTCATCACCACCCCCGATGGCGTGCAGATGCCAACAGCAGCCAGCACCGTCACCATCAACCACGGAACACTGAAACCTGTGGTGACGATGTCGTTCGACCAAGACGGACGCCAAGCAACCTTGACATGGGACTTCCGCACCAACACGGTAAGCAGCCCCTCCTACTGGGCACGATACGTGAACAATATGTTCCCTGTCGGCTTCGACATCAACTTGATGGATGAAGAAGACACAGTTTCCAACGATACGACAGTGGTGTCGAATGTGGTCTTGTACGTACTGCTCGAAAACAATACCGTCATGACCTTGTACCCTCGCTACAACACCAAGAAAGGCTGCTGGTATGCTGCTTTCAATTATGACCATGTTGATGCCATGCCTATCAATGTGTATGTGGATTTTGTACAGGATGAGACGTTGCTTGCTGACCGTGACGAACAAGACCGCCAACTTGACGAGATTCTGGATGCGATAGCCGAAGGGCAGCAGATGGCACGCGAGGTGTATGCTTTTGCCAACGACGACGACCCTGAATACGAAGGCAAAGCCATCTACGACGAACTGCAACAGTTGCTCGACACAGACAATCCCGATGAAGCAACAACTGCACGCATCGACAGCCTCTTCACCCTCGTGCTGGGCAAGGATGCCATCGAGAGTGCCGTACTGGAAGAACAACCTCTCATTGACGAACTGGAACAACTCTTGGCATTGCCCGTTGACCAGATAACCGCACAGACAGAAGCCCGTATCGAGAGCCTGCTCGACGGCATCATGGCTGTGAAGCAGCCTGACTCGTCAGAACTGATTGCCCTGCTCGACACCCTCGATGCCCGCAAGCAGGAATGGTGCGACGAAATACTCTCTATGCTGGCAATGGGAGTCGTCACCGACACCACGGCTTTGCAAGCACCCGCCGGCGATGCCACCTACGAGGTGGAAGGGCTCTTCAACAACAAATACTACACCAGCACCAAACTTGGCACTATCGATGTCGAAGCCCTGCTGGCAGAGGGCTACGAGGAGATGCCGATGACCGATGGCACCAGCATCTACTACTTTGTCTCAGGCACCACCGCCAAATATGTGGACACACGAAACGCAACGCTCTACACGTTGGAACTCAAAGAACAAATGGCAACTGCCACACAGCGAAGAGCCATGAAGATTCTCAATGAGAACTTCATCTTCGACCAAGAATGTAGAGCCACCGTCTTAGACTTTGCTCTGAACTTGCAAAAACTGGCAGGACAACTGGCTCTCCAGTCGCCCACCCATGAAGCCGCCGTCATCAACTTGCAGACACAAGGCTGTACCTTGCTCAAACAGACACCTGCCACACTCAACTGCCTCTTCAAGTCGGGTATCGAAAATATCGAGAAAGGAGTCAAAGACGCGTATAACGGCTTCATAGCGAAACTTCAGCCCAGAGAGAAGGCGGCACAAGATGCCGTAGAACTGGCGGATAAGCAACTGAAAGAGGCTGTGAGACGACGCCAAAAGTGGGAGCATCTCAGAACCTCCTTCAAGGCAAAAGGCTTGGAACTGGAAGCCCAACGATTGGTGGCGATGCTCGAATCGCCAGAAAAGGTTGCCGATATAGATAAGTGGATAGCCAGAAACAAAGCCGCCCTGGGCACTATTGAAACGGGAGTGTCTGATGCCGTCAAATGGGTCGGCAAAGCCAACAAGAACATACGCACGGCTTCGAAAGCACTCAAGGACATTCAGAATGCTTTCAATGAAATCAAGGCTGCCAAAGATTTCGTTTTGGGCATTACAGATAAGTTCCCAAAAGATTTGCGTCAATGGTCGAAGGCAACCAAGTGGACTGGCTATGCTGGCAAATTGGTTGGAACGGTTATCGGAGCCGTCCTGCAAATCTATCCACTCTATTGTCTAACGGAAGACATCACCAACGATATGCTGTCATGGTATGGCACCTATCTGGCTATCAAGGCAAAAATCCCTTGCGAAGCAAAGCCACTGGAAGCCAACATGCTGATGGTAGAGACCGTCGGAAACATTCTGAACTACGGCAAGATGGCGATAGATCAGTGGTGTCTGGATGCAGGAGCACTTGCCCTCGACATCGTTTCCCTCACAGGCGTGACACCCACATGGTATGTGTCCATCATCATGGACGTGGCATCCGTCGCGCTTGCCATCTTCCGACCAGGCTTGTCACAAGGTGCACGCAGGGGACTCGACGCTCGTATCCGAGCACTCGACTGCACACCAAAACCTAAAAAGCCGAAAAACACCCACATGCTGGGGGTAGCCGACCGTAACTGGGAAACAATTTGCTTTGGCAACCCATGTCCCGAATCCAAGCCTGTCCGCGACCCGTCTGGCTTCGTCTATGAGGCTGTGAACTCCAACCGCTTGGAGGGTGTGACCGCCACTTGCTACTATAAGGAAACGGTAGAAGATATGTATGGCGACCTGCACGAGAACATCGTGGTTTGGGATGCCGAGAACTACGCACAGGAGAATCCGCTCTTCACCGACAGCGAAGGCAAGTACGCTTGGGACGTGCCACAGGGCTTGTGGCAGGTGAAGTTCGAGAAGGAAGGCTACGAGACCACCCGCTCGGAATGGCTGCCTGTGCCGCCGCCACAGTTAGAGGTGAACGTGGGCATGACCCAACTGCGCCAGCCCGTAGTGAGCCGTGTGAAGGCTTACCCTGAGGGCATCGACATCACGTTTGACAAGTACATGCGCCCCAAGACACTGACGGCGGAGAATATCTTCGTGACCAAGGGCGGACAGACGATTGGCGGCAAGATGGAATTGCTCAACTCTGACAGTGGCTATGAGACACCCGACTCCGTATATGCTTCGAAGGTGCGCTTCGTGCCTTCCACACCGCTGACAGCGAACGACAAGGTGCAACTGACCGTGAGGAAGACCGTGGAGAGTTATGCCGGCATCCAGATGGAAAGCGACTACACCCAGCAGTTTGACGTGGAACTGCGTGTGCTCAGCATCGAAACGGATTCGCTGCTCTACATGGCAGACGAGGCAACGCAATCGCTCACCGTACAGGCACTGCCCGTCGAGGCTGCCAAGGGCAAGAGCCTGAGCGTCACCTCCATCAGTCCCGATGTGGTCGCCCTCAATACGGATGTGCTGACTCTGGATGCCAATGGTTCCGCCCAAGTGACGCTCACCGCCACAGGACTTGGCAACAGCACCGTCAAGTTCTCCTTGACGGACGACGACCTCACTGCCAGCACCTTTATCTATGTGGAAGATGCTGCCAACATGATGGCAGCTGACCCGACGGCTTCGCGCATGAGCGGTACGGAAATCTATCGTGGCTCGGAAATCAAACTGTCTTGTCAGACGGCGGGTGCCACCATCCTCTACACGCTGGATGGCTCTTGCCCCTGCGATGCAGACTCGAAGAACGTGCTGACTTACCAAGGTCCCATCGTGGCAACGGGCGAAAGCCTCGTCATCCGTGCGATGGCTGTGGCGAACGGCATGAGCGAAAGCGATGTCGTGGAGTTCCGCTATAAGGTGGTTGACCCACCTGTCTTTATCGAGACGGTAACGACAGACGATGGCATCCAGACCAAGGTGGCTGTGGCATACTACCGTCTGGACGGTCGCCGCACCGCAAGGCTTCAAAAGGGCATCAACATCGTGCGTCACAGCGATGGACAGGTGAAGAAAGTTCTTATTAAGTAGAACTTTCGCCCACCTGGGGTGCAGTGCTCGGCTGGTGGGAGGGCAACGAAGGAAGCCCAAACCAGCAGACGCTAAGCACAAAGGTGGATAGGTGAAGAAAGTTCTTATTAAGTAGAAAATTAGAAGTGAAAAGTGAAAAGTGAAAAATTTGCTACCGCGCATGTTTGTCAATAGGTGACATACTGTTGTGGTA
>JAFSKR010000034.1 GCA_017448825.1 Bacteroidaceae bacterium | reverse complement strand
CAGAAAATTTTTCTTTTGGGGAAATTTCGTCGGGGTATATATAGCGGCCGCCAGCTGTGTGCTGTATTTTGGGGTGTTTCGGAGGGGTTGAGGCCAGTGGGAATGGGCGTTTGAGGCAAATGAAAGTTACAGTTAACATAATTATTAATTTTAATCAAAAAACAGTAAAAATGGAAAAGAAAAATTTTCTTCTTTATGAAACTCCAGAAATGGAGGTGCTCAAAATGAGCATCGAGGGCTTCTTCTGCGCCAGCGGTGACGACGAGCCTGGAGGCCACCTTCCAGATGTCGAGTTCGAAGACGAAGACTAATAGCCATGAACAATTTGTGATTTATACTTATATTTATTAACTAAAAAGATTTTATTATGAAAAAACTTTCAAAGTTTTTGATGGCTGCAGCTGCGATTGGCGCGCTGTCAAGCTGTACTGACGACCTGGGTGTTGACTCTGGTCAGCAAGTTGGGAAGGCCGACTTGGTTGGTACTCTGAACATTCCGGTGGATTACGAGCTGACTCGTGCCGGTATCAACGAGAACAACAATACGTTTGTGTGGACTGCGGGTGATGTAGTCCGCGTGTTCACGATGGAGGCCTTGACCTATAACAACTTCTTGTACAATGGCGCTGGTGGCGAGCAGACAGGTTCCTTCACGAAGCAGGGCGATCAGACGATTCCTGACGACACTCGCTATGGTGTGACGGAGGCTGCCAACGTGTATGCCGTTTCTTCTGACGGTGAGGGCAATGCTCTCCTGACCATGACACTGCCTGGAACCTGCGAAGTGAGCAATGAGAACGGTGTGTACAAGTTCCCCATCCCATTCTGGGGCGAGGTGACTGGCACAGACGATGCTCTCACTTGCGACTTCAAGTTCCTGACTTCTTATCTGCGCATCGACATGGCTCAGCTTCCTGTAGGCACTAAGGCCATCGTGCTGACCACTCACGGCAATCCTTACCTGGTATCTGACAATTACGCTCCTGGACAGGTCATTGCCAACGTTCAGGATCTCGATCCTGGCCACGGCTATCAGCTGGCTGCTCCTGTTGCCACAACGGGCAAGATTGCTACTGTGACTGATGCAAATGACGAGGAACATGCATACGAGGACACCAACGACTGGTGGGATAATATTGCCTACACTACAGGCGGTGGATGCGAGGCCATCTCTGGTACGCTGAATGCCACTCTGGATGTTAATGCAGAGGACAAGGGCAAGTACTTGGAGGGTGTTCAGCTTGCAGTTGACCCACGTCTCGTAAGCTACGACACACTGCGTGTGGATGTCTCCGGCATCACGAACCAGGTGTTCTACCTTCCAATCGTAGCTGGCACTTACAAGCAGCTTGACGTGCTCGCCGTGACTCAGGATTCCAAGTATGCATACCGTTGGGGTGGCACTCTGCTGAAGAGTTACACTGACACAGAGTTCAAGGTTGGTACTGCCAAGACTGTGACCATGAACCTGCTCACCTTCGACAAGGCAGACTTGAACACACTGAACAAAACGATTGCCGACAACTTCACTACTAACGACAACTTCACTCGCACCACCGTCATCAACGTTGAGGAATTGGTGAACGAGGACGGCCAGACTGCAGGTCGCACAGTTGACCATCTTACTGGCAAGGACTATGTTGGCGTCGATAATGATAAGCTTTATGTTCCAAACTTTTGCGCTGGCAAACTGATTGTGAACATCAAGAAGATCGCTACAAACGGTGAAGATGCTAACACCTTCAAGTTTGGTACCTCTGCCAACAAGCTGATTGTCACCGATAAGGCCGCAGCAAGCACATCAGCTGGCAAGAAGAGAACCGTGACCATCAACCTGCCAAAGGACTGGGAGGCAGAGGACGGAAAAGGGTCGTTCGTGAAGACGAGCCTGCTCACCTTCCAGACCATCATCGGTACTGTTGAGCGCGAGAACTCCACGACCATCGAAGTTGAGGCCACTGGTTCCGACGACCAATTCTCAGCAGGTCTGCAAAACATCATCAACACGGAGAACCTGTATGTGGAAGAGGAGAAGACAGCTGCCATCCGCATCAACAACGGTATCAAGAAGCTGACCGTCCTCAACCCAACCAAGGGTGATGTTTACATCTACAACGACAACAACGACAACGTTGACGGTACTGCCGAGACTGAGATTTCCGACTCTCTGGTTATCCGCAGCTTGCAGGCTGTTGACATCCGTATGGACGACGCCCTTGCCAAGGTTATCGGTATCAAGAGAGGTGCCAAGCACTGGATTTACACCACAGGTAAGGCTGCCACTTCTGTGATTTCAGCAACCAGCGGTGACAACGACCAGGAAGCATACGACACACACATGCAGTCGTTCTACACAGGTGCCGGCTTGAGCGACTACGCTTGGGCAAACGGCTACGACGTGGCAACTGTTTACACCGTTGCTCAGTTGCAGAGCATGGGTGAGGCGCGTGAGGGCGCTACAGATCCAGCAGAACAACCTACTGAATACAAAGTATGGAACAAGGTTGAGTGGTTCTGGCTTGGTGCCGACAAGTATCAGTGGGTAGGTCCTGTAGTGACTCGTGCCAACTTCTCGTTCGACGGCAACAACCGTCCTATCGTGAACATGTACGCCTTCTCTGCTGGTGGCGAAGACACCTACGAGACTGTCTATGTGAACGATCCTCACTTCTGCTGCACCAGCTGTGGACGTCCTAACGTAGCTGGCAAGATCCAGACTGGCGCTGCTCAAGCACTCACTGAGAATCTCGGTCTGATTCGCTCCATCATCGAGGAGGGTACTGCTACCATCAAGAACGTCACCATGCAGGATGCACAGATTGTGAACGCAGCCGTTGCAAAGGCTGGTGCACTGGTTGGTTTTGTTGATATCGCGGGTGCCCTGACCCTGACCGACAACCACATCGGCGAGGTGAAGGTTGACATCAGCGGTGACAATGCCGGTGGTCTGATTGGTCGCGTTGAGGCAGGTTCTCTCACTGCTACAGGCAACTGGAACATCAAGAATGGCGACTACGAGAACTACGTCAAGACAGCAGCTCAGAATGCAGGTGGTATGTTCGGTAGTGTCGAAGTTGAGAGTGCTGTTACAGCTGAAAACAACAAGGTGACATTGACTGATGACATCGAGGCAGGCACAAGCTATGCTGGTGGTTTCGCAGGTAAGATTGAGGCCGCTGGTGCCGTGGCTATGACCAACAACAGCGTGGTTGCCAATGACATCAAGGCCGCAGCAGGTAGCTATGCTGCTGGTCAGATTGGCTACATCAAGGCAAATAGTCTCAACATGGATCAGTCCTCAGTAACGGCTAAGGACATCACTGCCACTAATGAGTATGCAGGCGGTCTGGTAGGTCAGAGCGACAACAAGATGACGGTTACCCGCTTCACCGTTGCGGTTGCTGACGACCTCTCTGCCACCGAAGGTTTCGTGGGTGGTATTGTTGGACAGT
Organism: Bacteroidaceae bacterium; assembly: GCA_017448825.1. Taxonomy (GTDB): domain Bacteria; phylum Bacteroidota; class Bacteroidia; order Bacteroidales; family Bacteroidaceae; genus Minthosoma. The sequence goes on along the minus strand of JAFSKR010000034.1, from coordinate 14,153 downwards.
TGAACCCAGATGCTGAATGTAGTTCATACATTGGTAGTACACCACAAGTTTACGGAACCAGCACACACACTGCCACAATTTCTGTAGGCAACATGGCAGGTGCCCAGTCGCTGGGTGGTATCATCGGTAACAACAAAGAATATGCAAAGGTTGCTATCCAGGCTAACTCTGGGCGCGATGGCAGCAGTGGCAGCGTCATCGACGTCAATATCGCCAAGTACACCATGACTTATCCCGAGACTAATCCTCTGCACTGGACAAACGTTACCGACCGTATCCAGTATGGTACCATTCAGGATATCATCGGTCTCATGCAGGCTAACGTGTCTATTTACACTGAAAATCTGACCACATCTGGCTGGCTGGACGACGATGCCAACAAGGTGGCAGTTCTCGTGAACAAGCACATCGACAACTTGCACAACTCAACAGCTTACGAAGACCGCTACTGGGGTGACTCCTATGGCTACATCGGCTATTCTACTCAGGGCCGGTACAGAGTATGGGCTGCTGGTGACACAGACTGGACTGTTGTGAACAACGAGCTTGAAGGTGGTTTCAACTACTATAAGACATCAGGCTACTAATCCCACACCACTTATAAAAGAGCATTCTCATGTTTCTGATATAAGCCATCAGAAGGGGGCACAGGCAAACGCTTGTGCCCCCGATTTGTGTTTTTTGGGGGAAGACCCTCTCCGCCCTACGGGCTTTCCGTCCTCGGCAAGGGCACTTGCCTCGGTCGCTCCCTACAGAGCGACATTTAGTCGCTCTGCTTCACGGTCGCTACCCCCGTAAAGGGCGAGGCCATGCGGGATGATTGGAGAGAAAGGATGGTTGCAAGGATAAAATGTGGGCTTTCAGCTCACAAGCCACCTTCTTCACCACGCTTTCCGATATTTCTCCCCAAAATCTTTTGGAAGATATGAATAAAAAAGTGTATCTTTGCAGCAAACTTTTCGGCTGACCGAAAACAGAGGCTGTTTATAACACCTCGCAGAGGTTGGTTATATAGAAGAGAGAAATGGGAAAGACATGACAAAGATTGTTTTGAAACATAATAGCAGGAGGTAAAAATATGGGATTAATTTATTTTCTTTCATTTTTTACGTTAGTAGCCGCGGCCGTATTGGTATGGGCATTGTGGCAACTTCATCATGTGAACGACAATTCGATAGAAGTGAGTTGACCTATTCCTTCTCTAATATCTCATCGAATTTTCGTGAGATAAGAAATAAGGGTCTAATCAAATAGATAGAACTATGGGAGCGTATTGGGAAATGTTTCAAGAGTTGGACACTTGGATGCAGGTGTTTTGGGTGTGTGCCGTCGTGGGTACGCTTATCTTTGTTATCCAGATGGTGCTGACGCTGGTGGGCATGGACAGTTCTGACATGGATGTGGACTTTGACGGTGGTGACACGATGGACTTGGGTGGCGGCATCTCGCTGTTCAGCATCAAGAATTTCGTGAATTTCATCGTGGGTTTCGGCTGGGCTGGTGTCTGCTTGAACGGTGTCATCGAGCAGAAGTGGCTGTTGTCTCTGGTGGCTGTGCTGGTGGGTGTTGCCTTTGTGGTGATGTTCTTCTTGATCAAGCGTCAGACGAAGAAGTTGGAGCATAACGGCGCGTTCCAGATAGAGGACTGTGTGGGCAAGACGGTGGATGTGTATCTGCGCATCCCTGCCAGCAAGAGTGGCAAGGGCAAGGTGCAGGTGAGCCTGAATGGTTCGGTGCAGGAGATTGGTGCGATGACGGAGGGCGAGAGCATTGCCAGCGGCCAGAAGGTGAGCGTGGTCAGTGTCATCGACCGCTCCACTCTCCTTGTGAAATTGTAAAATTATAACTATATGTATGTGTATCTTATCGTGATAGCCGTGGTGGTAGCCATCGTGCTATTGGTATCGATTATCAATCGGTACAGGAGATGTCCTTCGGACAAAATTTTGGTGGTATATGGAACGACAGGCAATCGTGGCAGTGCCAAGTGTGTGCATGGTGGTGGCACGTTCGTGTGGCCTATCATCCAGGACTATGCTTACTTGAGCCTGACTCCTATCAGCATTGATGCCAACTTGACCAATGCGCTGTCTCGTCAGAACATCCGTGTGGATGTGCCTTGCCGCTTCACGGTGGGTATCTCTACCGATGCAGAGAGCATGACGGCTGCCGCCGAGCGTCTGTTGGGTCTCACGGCTGGTCAGATTCAGGAACTGGCACGCGACATCCTGTTTGGTCAGTTGCGTCTGGTCATCGCCACGATGAGCATCGAGGAACTGAACAGCGACCGCGACAAGTTCCTGGAGGCCATTTCGAGCAACGTCGAGGTGGAACTGAAGAAGATTGGTCTTCGTCTCATCAACGTGAACGTGACCGACATCAACGACGAGAGCGGCTATATCGAGGCACTCGGCCAGGAGGCTGCCGCCAAGGCCATCAACGAGGCGAAGGTGCGTGTGGCTGAGCAGGAGAAGTTTGGTGAAATCGGTAAGGCCGAGGCGAACCGTGAGACTCGTATCCGTACCGCCGAGGCGAACGCTCAGGCGGTGCAGGGCGAGAACGAGGCGAAGGTGCAGATAGCCAACTCTGACGCTGTGCGCCGTGAGCGTGAGGCTGAGGCCCAGCGCAAGGCGATAGCTGCCGAGAAGGTGGCTGCTGCCAAGGCTCTGGAGGAGGCTTATTCGGCTGAGCAGAAGGCAGAGGAAGCCCGTGCCGACCGCGAACGTGCCACGCAGAGCGCGAACGTGCTCGTCAGTCAGGAGATTGAGAAGAAACGCAAGATTATCGAGGCAGAGGCTGAGGCAGAGAAGATTCGTGTGAACGCCAAGGGTGAAGCCGATGCTGCCTACGCCAAGATGGAGGCAGAGGCAAGGGGTCTCTTCGAGATATTGAGTCGTCAGGCTCAGGGTTACGACAAGATGGTGCAGGCTGCTGGCGGCGAAGCCAACAAGGCGTATATGCTCCTGCTCTTGGAGAAGTTGCCGGAGCTGGTGAAGACGCAGGTGGAGGCCGTGAAGGGCATCAACATCGACCATGTGACGGTTTGGGACTCAGGCAACTCTGCCGACGGCAAGGGCAGTACCGCCAACTTCTTGAGCGGTCTGATGAAGAGTGTGCCGCCACTCCACGAGCTCTTCGACCAGGCAGGACTGGCACTGCCCGAGTATCTGGCAAAGAAGAAGACTTCCGATTCGCCCATCCCTGAAGAAGGCGAGGAGGAGACTGCCGAGCAGGTGGAAGAGGTAACAGAAAAGAATGGCAAAAAGACAAGATAAACAGTGAAGAAACTACTCTATTTTGTGCTCGCGGTGTGTGCCGTGAGCACTTCCATGTTTACGACAACAAGTTGTAACGACGGTGAAACCTACGCCGAGCAGAAGAACAAGGAGAAGAAGGCTATCCGCAAGTTCATCGAGGATAACGACTTCGTGGGACCCATCAACGTGATAGACGAGGCTCAGTTTTATGCGCAGGACAGCCTGACCGACACCACCAAGAACCAGTTTGTGCTGTTCAACGACGATGGAATCTATATGCAGATTGTGCGTAAAGGTGGTGGGAAGACGATGCGCGAGATGGCAATGGAGATGCCCGACTCGACGGTGAGCAAGGTGCTGTTGTGCCGTTTCTTGGAATACGACATCGAGAGTGCAGATACGACCAACACGAACATAGACACGCCCAGCATCGTGGACAAGATGTTGTGCAAATACAGCCAGTACAGTCGCAGCTACACGGGCTCGTTCACCGAAGGACTTATGCTGACGGCCTATAAGGCCACGGTGCCGCAAGGATGGCTCAAGCCCCTTGACTTCATCCGCCTGACACGCGATGCAGGAGATATCGCCAAGGTGCGCCTCATCGTGCCCCACTCGTCGGGCACCACCAACGCATCGGGCTATGTGTTGCCGTTCTATTATGAGATTACGTATCAATTAGGAAGATAACTCAACATTCGCAAGCGATTTTCGCCTTCGGCGGACGAAAAACACATCCGAAACTTAAAAAGATAACATTATGAGCTTAATCAAATCCATTTCAGGCATCCGTGGTACGATTGGCGGACGTGCCGGTGAGGGCTTGAACCCCTTAGATATCGTGAAGTTCACCAGTGCCTACGCCACGCTGATACGCCGTACCACGAAGGTGAAGAGCAACAAAATCGTGGTAGGTCGCGATGCCCGCATCTCGGGCGAGATGGTGAAGAACGTCGTGTGTGGCACCTTGATGGGAATGGGCTTCGATGTGGTGAACATCGGGCTTGCTTCCACCCCCACCACCGAGATTGCCGTGGCGATGGAGGGTGCCTGTGGCGGCATCATCATCACCGCCAGCCACAACCCTCGTCACTGGAACGCCCTGAAGCTGCTGAACGAGAAGGGCGAGTTCCTGAATGCCGCTGAAGGTAACGAGGTGCTGAAGATTGCTGAGGCTGAAGACTTCGACTATGCCGATGTGGACGGCTTGGGCAAGTACATCGAAGACAACACCTACGACCAGAAGCACATCGACATGGTGCTGGGACTTGACCTCGTGGATGTGCCTGCCATCAAGAAGCAGGGGTTCCGTGTGGCGTTTGACAGCATCAACTCCGTGGGAGGTATCATCCTGCCGAAACTTTTCAAAGCCCTTGGGGTAGAGAACGTTACACCACTCTATGGAGAGCCGACGGGCGACTTCCAGCACAACCCCGAGCCACTGGAGAAGAACCTCGGCGACGTCATGGGACTGATGGCAAAGGGTGGCAACGATGTGGGCTTCGTGGTTGACCCTGACGTGGATCGCCTTGCCTTCATCTGCGAGGATGGCAAGATGTATGGTGAAGAGTACACCCTTGTCACGGTGGCTGACTACATCTTGAAGCACACCCCTGGCAACACGGTGAGCAACCTCTCTTCTACGCGTGCCCTGCGCGATGTGACACGCAAGTATGGCATGGAGTACAACGCTGCCGCGGTGGGCGAGGTGAACGTGGTGACGAAGATGAAGGAGACCAACACCGTCATCGGTGGCGAAGGCAACGGTGGTGTCATCTATCCCGCTGCCCACTATGGACGTGACGCTTTGGTGGGCATTGCCCTCTTCCTCAGTCACTTGGCACACGAACGTGAGGCTAAGCCAGGACTGACCGTCAGCCAACTGCGCGCCACTTATCCCAACTATGCGATTGCCAAGAACCGTATCGACCTCGATGCCAGCACCGACGTGGATGCCATCCTCGCCAAGGTCAAGGCCATGTACACGGGACAGGAGGGCATCGAAGTGAACGACATCGACGGTGTGAAGATAGACTTCCCTGACAAGTGGGTGCACCTGCGCAAGTCCAACACAGAACCCATCATCCGTGTCTATTCAGAGGCGTCCACGATGGAAGCAGCCGACGAAATCGGCAAGATCATCATGGATGTGGTGCTGCAAAATATCTGATGAGTAACTCAACTTTCTGAAGTTATCGCTTCGCTAACTTCGTTAACTTCAAAGGTATACAACTTGAGAAACTTAAATGAGTAAAAGAAAACGCCCCGCGTTGAAGCGCCAGTTTCAACGTGGGGCGTTTTTTTATGATATATTGGTGTCCTCCTCTGCTGCGAGGCTTCGTTCCTCCTCGTAGTCGAAGTTGTAGGTGAGACGGGCACCTTGATTTTGCAGCGAGATAAAATTCAGCGTGCGGAGAAGGCCTTGCAGGGTCTTCTCCTTTTCTTTGGGCTTGAGCTGGCACTCCCATATCTCGATGGTGTGCCACCCTTGAGCCTTGAGTGCCAGCAGGTTCTCGTGGTCGCGTTGCTTGTTGCGCGCTATCTTGTGCGACCAGAAGTCTATGTGCGTCTGGGGCATCTTGTACATGGAGCATCCTTCGTGCCCATGCCAGAAGCAGCCATTGATGAAGATGCAGGTGCGTAGGCCGACGATGGTCAGGTCGGGGGTGCCGGGCAGAGTCTTGGCGTGGATGCGGTAACGGAAGCCGTGGCTGAACAGGAAACGGCGCACCAGCATCTCGGGTCGCGTGTTCTTCGACCGTATCCTGCGCATGAAGTTACTGCGCTGTTCGGGTGTCATCCTGTCTGCCATTACTGCTTCTCCGTCATATATTTCCAGTATCGTCTGGGCATATCGTTCAGTTGCTTCTTCGGGTTCATGCGTTCACGGATGCAAATCGCCTTGAAGTAAGTGCGCCACAAGTCTTGGAAAAACTGCTCGTTCTCGCTCTGTAGGTCTTCGTTCAGTTGGCCGTTGTCAAGGTTGAAAGGCAACGCTTCTCCCTCTTGAAACGTGATGTGCGTCACTTCCTTTTGGTCGTAATAGAAGCCGTATCGCCGTTTGGCATCGTACAGCAACCACGGTTGGTCGCCAAATCGGTCTTTGAAGTGTGCCACCACAAGGGGCAGCACATTGTGGTCGGGTGACACCACACCCAGATACGTCCCGTCCTTCGCCTTCTGAAACCGCACAAACTGCATCATCCGCAACCGCTCGTGCATCACCCTTCGGAAGATGTTGGTCACCGCCAGCACGTCGGGGTCGGAGAAGTTCCGTTCGATGCTCCGTGCCCCTTCGGGCTGACGGAACACCTTGCAGATGTACTGGAAGAGCGGGGTGTCCAGTTCGGGCAACTCCGACAGGTAGCTCACTGCCAAGAGTTTCATCGCCTCTTTCGACACACGCTTCTCCAGCCCTGCCCACACCCGTCGGGCACGGTCGTCGGCGGTCACCACCTCATGCACTTCCTCGCAGAACAGGGGCAGCGGTTCGCCCTGTCCTATCAGTGCCTCGGGTTGCTGATGCAGCGAGAAGGCATCAAAGACAGCAGACAGGAGCCCGTCCAGCGTTCGGTCAAAGGTGTACACCAGCATCACTTCTCCTCCTCAAAATCCAGTGTCAGCTGCAACTCCGCCGCCGCCCTCTTCTGCTGGGCCTTCGACACCAACAGCGGTTTCAGCCGTTCGGGGTGCAACTCGTTGATGCCCACGATGGGGTTGGCATAGCCGTCCGTCAGTTCGTGGCACGTGATGAAGTACTTCGCCTTCTTCATCACCACGCCCATCTTCTTCAGATGGTAGGACGTGATGCGGTTGAACCGTCGGGAGCTCACGATGAGCGTCGCCGACTTCACCCCGATGCCCGGCACACGCAGTATCTTCTCGTAGTCATCTCGGTTGATATCGACAGGAAACTGCTCGGGATGGCGCAATGCCCATGCCAGTTTCGGGTCCACCTCCAAGTCGAGGTTCGCAGTGGCTTCGTCCACGATTTCCTCCACCTTGAACTGATAGAACCGCATCAGCCAATCAGCCTGATACAGGCGGTTCTCCCTCACCAATGGCGGTTGTTTCAGCACAGGCAACCGAGGGTCATACGTGTTCACGCTCACATAGCCCGAGTAATACACCCTTCGCATCGTGGGCTGTCCATACATCGCCGCCGACATGTGCAGGATGTCCCTGTCCGTCTCAGCCGTTGCCCCCACAATCATCTGCGTGCTCTGTCCGGCTGGCACAAACCTCGGCACATGGCGCAGGTGCTTCCTGTCCTCCTTGTTCTCCAGCACCCCCTGCTGAATCATCCGTATCGGCGTAAACACGCTCTGGTGATCCTTCTCAGGAGCCAGCATCTTCAGCGACTGCTCGTTCGGTATCTCGATGTTCACGCTCATGCGGTCGGCATAGCGTCCCGCCTCGCTCAACAGTTCGCGGCTCGCCCCGGGGATGCTCTTCAGGTGGATGTAGCCATTGAACCGATGCACCGTCCGCAAGTCCCGTGCTATCGCCACCAGCCTCTCCATCGTGTAGTCGGGGTTCCTCACCACGCCGCTGCTCAAGAACAGCCCCTCGATGTAGTTCCTCCTGTAGAACTCCATCACGATTTCCACCAACTCATGCACGGACAGCGTTGCCCGCTTGATGTCGTTGCTCCGTCGGTTCACGCAATACGCACAGTCGTACATACAGTAGTTCGTCAGCATCACCTTCAACAGCGAGATGCACCGCCCGTCGTCGGCAAACGAGTGACAGATGCCCACACCTCCCACGGTGTTCCCCACCATGCCCTGCTTGCCACCACGCACAGTGCCACTCGACGAACACGACACATCGTACTTCGCCGACTCAGCCAATATCCTCAATTTCTCCAGTGTTTTTTCCGTCATCTCCGAATGCCACCTCCCGATTCTTGCTTATGATTGCTTGCTCACCCCGCTCTTCTCACCACATCCCCTCCAAGTCCTCCTTAGTGTATATCTTCCTCATCATCAATCTCATCATCAACAAAAGGGAGGGACGATGCCAGATGGTTCTGCCAAGCCGTCCCATCACTTACCAACAGGTCGGGACCCATCACGTGTGTGTCCGACAACACCACGACCGTCTTCTGCGCCCGCATCGGGACACAACACAACAAGCTCGCCACCAGCAAGCCCACCGTCTTCTTCCTCAAAGAATATCTATCCATAGAAATTTTCTCTATTTTCCTAATATGACACTCCTAATATGCCTGCAAAGGTACATCTTTATTTCTTCATCTCCAAATTTTTCATTTCCTCTTTTTATTCCATCAACTCCCATCCCCCCTGTCTTCCCTGCTTGCGCGCAGCGGTTTTCCCGTTGCCTCTCTTCCCCCCCTATCCATCCATGAATATCCGCAATCATACCATCAAAGCCCCGAAAGAGGCGGCAGATTACAGGCTGGGGGTGCAACCCTACCTTAACTCTCCCACACCATTTGTGGCAGTACCATAATAAAAGAAAAGACCCGCCCTGGTTCGCTGGTCATCGGGAAGCGTGGCGGATTCTGTCGTTGCAAAGGTACAACCTTTTCCGAACTGACAAAACATTTCAAGGGAAAATTGAAAAAAGAGTGTTTTTATTCATATCTCCAAAAGATTTGGGGAGAAATGTTGGGAAAGTTCACACATCCAATTTTATTCCATCCAAATCTTTTCAGGTTTTACCACACCAGATACCCGCTTTGTTGGTGCGGCCCACCGTCAGGTCGTCGTGGAAGCCTGACTATATAGACCTTTGTTCATCATTGTTGCCAGAATGTGAGATAAGCGTATCTTCTGTGTTGTTTGTGCCATCGTTCCTGTCCTGTATGAAACCGATTCGCCGCATGGGACGTTTCTTCGGCTCTTTCGCTTGCAATTCTGCCAAGGCATTGCTGATGGCATCCAATTGGGCACGAGTTTCCTCGTTGATTTCGTTCTGGTCGGCGAGAATTTCGTCCATGTCATTCCGCAATGCCTTGATTTCCGCCTTCAGTTCCGAATAATTGTCGGGCAAGGGAAGAGTCACCAAATCTCTCAATGCAAAGAACGTCCGCATGATTTCACGGTTCACCCTGATGGCAGTCTCCGACCTCAAAACGCTACTCAGCATCGCCACGCCCAACTCCGTGAATGCATAGGGAAGAAACCTGCTGCCACCACGTCCGCTGTTTGAGGTCGCAATTTGCGACCTCAAACGTGAAGAATCTTCAGAAAGTCCCTGCTCACCGAGAATGCTTGAGGTCGCAATTTGCGACCTTGAACGTATGTGTTCCATTTCATCCTTCGTCAGACGAAACATAAAATCATCCCCCTCAAAACGTTCCTTGTTGCGCTTCACCGATTCATTCAGCCGCTTCGTGTCCACCCCATACAACACAGCCAAATCGTGGTCAAGCATCACACGCTGACCACGAATTACGTATATCTTTTGCTGTATCACCAAGCCGTTCATCATCAATATCCATCGGCATTTCAATTACAAAGGTACAACTTTTTTCTAACACACCAAAAGATTTGGGGAGAATTGTTAGGATGATTTTTAAAACTTCAGGAAGATGTCTCGCTATTAAATGATGCATCATCAGCCTGTGTGTTAGAAGGTAACCCTGTCGTAAGAATTTTATTTTGTTTATTAGATGCAATACTGTTATTCCCAATGGCTTTGACGTCGCCTTTGATGCTGATAACGGTCTGAAGGAGTGTTTGATTGTTTTCTTTAATATTCTGAGTGGATTCTTTTATAACCTCAACAGCCTTGTTTACATCAGCCCATTGTCTGCTTGCTTCAAGAGCAGAGGTGTAGGAATATATAATTGCGAATACCGAAAGGACGATGGACAGCAAAGTAGAGACAAACGAAACGTAGTTTATTATCTTGTTTTCTGTATCTTCCATTTTAACGACGTAAACAAGCCCTAACAATGCAAGGATAACAACAGACATGATACAGATAACCCACCACATATGAATAATGATATGGTTTGTGCATTTCCCTACCGTGTTTTCTTTTTGCCTTTTATCATTGTTCGATGTCATTGTTGTCCCCTTTTTTTGTACGTGCCCGGTATTCGTTAATAACATCTCCAAGCAGTGTGATGATTCGGTTAAAAAGAACGTCAATATTTACCTCGGAATATACAAAGCTCTCTGCACTGATAGTAAGATATTCTCCTGTTTTTATCAGTTTTGCAACTTTGAAGTCCCAATTTAGATCCGTTATAATTTGTATATTTTCATCATTCCATTTACCGACTCCCGGCAACATCAAACGGAAATAATTGGGGTCTCTCTCCTGGTCTTCAAATACATAATTGAGGCTATTGACACTGAATACAATGAGACCATTTATCTCTTTATGATGAATCTCTCTGTTTCTTAAATAGGATATAAATCTTTCTCTCATTATTAAGAGCCATTTTACTTAATTCTGGGACACAGAACCGTGCCTGTGCCCCAGAACTTTCAATTTTGTCATTTTCTTGGTCACAGGATGTCCCTTGGACTTCCCTGTAGCCGTAGAGTGAGTAAAATGAAATTACCAGTCACTTGGGTCTGGATCTTCAGTTTTGCCTCCAGAGAAGTCATCGTTGAAACCTTCTTCACCTGGGCTTGCGCAGAAGAAGCCTTCAACATTTACGTTGAGAATCTCCATTTCTGGCTCCAAATAAAATTTCTTTTCCATGTTTTTTTACCTTTTTTTGATGAAAGTGTGCAGGGAGGGATGCTCCCTGCACGAACTTCAGAGTGTGTTAATTAAGTTTATTGAGAATCATTCGATTACTTCTGGAGGAACTTCTTACCGTCCTTGATGACGATGCCCTTGTAAGAGCTGTCAACACGGACACCCTGCAGGTTGTAGATAGCACCGTTAGCATTTTGCTTTCCACCAAGAACACGCTCGATTACTGTAGCAGCATCGTCTGTGTCATCGAGGAACTTAACGCGGAGGTTAGCCTCTGCAGAAGGAAGAGTCTTCACATAGAGTTTACCCTTAGCGATGTAGCCAGGATTGTCAATAGAAACCTTTGCGAAGTCGATGTAACCCTTCTTTGCGATGTTCAGGTTTGCATAGAGATCATAGCCTACATAGTTGGTGGAGAGGTAGTCCCAAGAAAGAACTGTTGTAGCATACATCAAGTCGTTGACAATTGCAGGAGTGCTGTTGTAGCGCATGGTTGGGTTGTCAGCAGTCTCAAATGTGTTCACATTGTGAGTACCCTTAACGCGAACCATAACGGCCTGCTGTGGAGCGATAATGAATCGGTGGTTGCTGCGTGCCAATGGGTCGAAATAGATTGTTTGCTCAGTACCGTCAACGAAGGCAGAGTAAACCATTACGTCTTCTTCATCATCATTTACATCGTTGATGTAATACTTCTTAGTAGCAGAATTGTTGTAATAGATACCCCAGTAATATGTGCCTCCATTGCCTTCAACTGTGACTGTTGATGCTACTTCAGGATCAGCAGGTGTGAGGACTGCATCGAAGACAACGTTGTAGAGATTTGCTTCAGCAGGTGGATTACCATACAGGAGGGCTACAGCTTCTGTAGTGTGGAGTGTAACCTTGGCTGCTGCACCAACAGAAGCAGAACCGAATGCATCCTGAGCAAATACTGCATTAGTAGGAGCGACGGCAGGATTCCAAGAGACACTGGTCAAATTTGGAGCGCTTGTTTCATCGAATGCTCCTGAGGCGATTACATCTGCGTTATCATCGATGACGATAGAACCGAAGTTGATGGTAGTAAGACGATCATTAGGAGTTACCGTGTAAACAACTGTTGCACCAGCCTTAATTTCACCACCGAATACGATAGTTTCAGCCTGGCCGAGAGCAGCAACGTTAAGTGCTACACCAGCAGCAATTTCACCCAACGTGATAGTACCGATATTATTAGATACAATGGCAACGGCACTCTGAGCAACAGTGATGTTACCGATAGTAACTGTAGCAGCGTTAGTTCCTACTGGGCCCACGATACCTGCAACGCCCCAGTCTGCACTCAGTTTACCCAGAGTTACTGTGCTTGTTGTAGCATCATTGGAGATTTTGATTGCTCCAGCAGCAATTGTTCCAGTGATTTCCTTACCGTTACTGATTGTTACAGTTGCAAGGTTCGTACAGTTACTGAAAGCGTTAGCCTTAATTGTACCAGCGAAGTCACCGTTGATGGCAAGTGTTGTCAAGGCACCCTGTGCTGTAGCGTCAAAGAGGCTGTTGGTGGCATCACCAATCGCTGTAGCAGTACCTGCAACAGTATTGAAGGTCAGAGTGGCAAGAGTTGTACAACCTGTGAAAGGAGTACCCTGAACACCATTTGCGGCATCAATCGTAGTTGGGAACTCAAGAGAGGCCAGTTTCACGTCATTTGCAAAAGCACCGTCTACGACAGTCGTGATATGGCTGGCTTCAAGGTTTGTGATTGTTGTCAGGGCTTGGCAGTTAGCGAATGCGGTACCAATAGCAGTGACAGGAGAGTAGTCACCACCAACCTGTCCTACGGTCTTAGGCAATGTAACAGTCTGTAATGCCTTGTTCTTTGTTGTGGTTGCGTTCACAAATGGAGTGCCGACACTGAGATCGGTAAGTTTAAGACACTTGGAGAAGTCGTATGACTTAACCAATGTATTACTCAAAGCAAAGTTGTTGATGGTGGTAAGTTCACTGGTATTTACACCTAGATAAGAATGAACGTCACCTTTATAGTCTGTTGTTGCAAAATTCACGGTGTTCAGCAAAATCACGTCAGAAAGTGCACTAGCAGCCAATGTTGTGATAGTTTGAGGAAGAGTGATGGATTTCAGTGTGGCATTATTCTCCTCGAACAATCTGTTCAATGTTGTCAAACGGGTGTTAGTCATGTCAAGAGTTGCAATGGCTGTTTCCGAGAAAGCACCAGCATTGAAAGTCTGGACAGGAGTTGCTGCCACAGAGTTGAACTGAACAGTCTCCAAAGCTGTACAACCAGCAAATGCATTGGCATTAATCGTTGTCAATGTAGTTGGGAACTTAACGGTGGTCAGCGTTGCGTTGGTAGGAGTGCCAAGCACATACGCGTTGCTAAACCAAGTGTTAATAGTTGCAATCTTTGTAGGAGTCAAATCAAGTTCTTCCACTTTAGTGCCCTTGAAAGCCTCACCAGCGATGGCGATGGCATTGGTGTTAGCATCGAAAGTGATGGCAGTTACATTTGTACAGCCGTCGAATGCATTTGCACCAATGGTTGCCACATTCGCACCAATCTGGATTGAAGTGGGTTTTGTAAGATTTTGGAATCCATTAGCCTCAATCTCAACAATTTTGAATGTTGCAGTCTTGTCAATATCTTGGTTGTCGGAATCCTTACCCTTAACAGCGATGTTCACTGTGGCAGGAATCACCATTGCAGCAGCACCGTTGGTTGCATACACGTTCTGAGAAACAGAAACCTTGTTCTCTTTGCCAGCCGCTTCTGTGTTGTACACAGAAATAATCTTATACTTGAAGCCATTGTCGGCATATTGGGTGGTATTCTCCAAATCGCCAGCGGCCCAAGCACTTGTGCTGCCCAGAGCCACGAGGGCAAAGGCGAGCATCAGCTTAAAAGTCTTTTTCATTTTAGTTTAGTTTTTAAGTTTGTTAATAATTGGTTTTTGTAAATTTCAATAGAGTCTCTTAAGTCTATTTCCGATAGATTTACCTTTGTCTCATCTATGTTCGATAGCGTCCGTTTCCGTTCTATCTCCGACAGATTTGCTTTTGTCTCATCTATGTTCGATAGCGTCCGTTTCGTTCTATCTCCGACAGATTTGCTTTTGTCTCATCTATGTTCGATAGCGTCCTTTCCGTTCTATCTCCGACAGATTTGCTTTTGTCTCATCTATGTTCGATAGCGTCTTTGCTTTTTTG
>JAFSKR010000033.1 GCA_017448825.1 Bacteroidaceae bacterium | reverse complement strand
CGCTCCCGCATCCGCCTCAACTCCCGCTACGAAAAAGATGAATTTGAAAAGAAACTGATGGAGTTATAAAGTCAACTGTGAAACACTAAAAGTCAAGGTTATCCCATCCGAATGGCAAGTAACTTAAACTTTTAGTTTTAAGTTTTTTACTGTTCACTTAAAAAATGCTAACTTTGCAAACAGAAACGAACTAATATACATTATCTATGATGAAAAAACTTATACTATCTATGCTCATTGGAGCGACCACAATGAGCGGCATGGCACAGAATGCTATCAATCTGGGGGGCGACATCTCAATGCTGCCTGAATATGAAAGGGTAAGCACTCCTTACTACACCAGTGCAGGAAAAAAGATTCCCGATGTGCTGACCTACATGAAGGAAACCTGCAAGATGAACTCAATGCGTGTACGTCTGTTCGTCACACCCAACAAGAGCGAAGACCCTCAACTGGCACAGGACTTGGCGTATGTGCAGAAGCTCGGTAAACGCATCAAAGATGCAGGACTGGACTTCATGCTCGACTTCCACTACAGCGACACATGGGCTGACCCCAGCAACCAAACCATTCCCTCAACATGGAAAACCAACACAAGCAATACCGCGCTGACCGACTCGATGTATTCTTACACGAAACGATGCTTGGAATACTTGAAAGAGAACGGTGCCACACCCGACTTCGTGCAGGTAGGCAACGAGGTGAGTTACGGCATGCTGTGGCGGAATTACCAAGACCGCTGCTATGACGAAACAGCCACCACATGGAAACGTTTCACCGATTTCCTCTCCGCTGGTGCCAAGGCGGTGCGCGAGGTGACACCCGATGCCAAAATCATCATTCATGTCGAGCGGACAAGCAATGCCAACAACTGCGCCAATTTCTTCAATAAGATGAAAGCCAACAGCGTGGATTACGACATCATCGGCCTCTCCTATTACCCCTTCTGGCACAAAGACCTCGCCTCCCTCTCCAAGACCCTCAGCACACTGGAAACACAGTTTCCCGACAAGCCTGTGCAGATTGTAGAAACGGCTTATTACTATCAGAACTTCCCAACTGGAGATGCCGGCTATGACGACACCACTGGCACATGGCCTGACACCGCAGCCGGGCAGCAAGCCTTCATCGAAGACCTATGCACCGAACTGGGAAAGCACGACAACGTGACAGGGCTATACTATTGGTTCCCCGAAGAGAACGGAAGCGGGGGCGCAACCTGGAACGCCAACAATGTAGTGCTGAATAAATGGATTAATCGAGGACTTTGGAACAATGACACCCATAAAATCAATTCTGCCATTCTCAAACTCCAGAACTTCCTCACCGAGAAAGAGGCACTAAGCGTGAACAGCGTGAAAGTGTCAGACGGGGCTGATGCCGATACATCCATTTACAACATGAACGGTCAGCGTGTCAATGAGATGTCCGCTCCTGGCATCTACCTGAAGGGAGGAAAGAAATATATGATAAGATAGGAGTGTCTCCACACCCTCTTGACCGACGTGCCCCATGTCGGTCAAGCGATGTGCCCCACGTCGGTCGACCGACGTGGGGCACATCGCTTTTGGGGTGATGGAAGCCCCTTTTGTGTATCGTCTTAGTACAATGGAACGTTGATGTCGAACACAAGTTCGGCATCCTTCAACCGTGGATGGTGGGCATCCTTCTCTGACAAGATGCGGTTTTCGTTCGGCACCTGCCAGTCGATGCCGAGGTCGGGGTCGTCCCAAGCAATGGCACCCTCACTTTGCGGAGCATAGTAGTTGTCGCACTTGTATTGGAAAATCGCCTCATCGCTCAGCACCGCAAAGCCGTGTGCAAAGCCACGGGGCACGAAAAACTGACGATGGTTCTCGGCAGAAAGCACTGCTGCCACGTGCTGGCCAAAGGTGAGGCTGCCCTTGCGGATATCCACTGCCACATCCAGCACCGCACCTTTCACCACACGCACCAACTTTGCCTGTGTGAAAGGCGGTTTCTGGTAGTGCAACCCACGCACCACACCAGCTACCGATTGGCTCTCGTTGTCTTGCACAAACACCGTCTTGCAGACTTTCTCTTCAAACTCCCGTTGCGAAAACGACTCGAAGAAGTATCCCCGAGCATCGCCAAAAAGTTTGGGTTCAATAATTTTTACACCTTCTATCTCGGTGTCAATCACGTTTATCATAACTATTCCTTATTAAAATTGCTGCAAAATTAAAGAAAATATCCTATCTTTGCAAAAATTTTCAATCAATATGGCAAATAAAGTTGTTATTTCCACAGATATCACACAAACGCTGACAGAAGTAGTCAACGAGGTGAAGCACGACAAACTCTTCCTCTTGACCGACGAGACCACACACGAACTATGTCTCCCCATAGTAAAAGACCTCCCCTGCCTGCAAGGGGCTATACATATTATCATCGGTGCCACAGACACCCACAAGAACCTCGAAACCCTCGCCCACGTATGGACAGAGATGGGCAATGGAGGCGGCACTCGCCACTCGCTCATGGTGAACCTCGGTGGTGGCATGGTGACCGACCTTGGAGGCTTTGCAGCCAGCACCTTCAAACGAGGCATCCAATACATCAACATCCCCACCACCCTGCTCTCAATGGTCGATGCCAGTGTGGGCGGCAAGACAGGCATCAACTTCAACGGTCTGAAGAACGAAATCGGCGTGTTCAATGCACCAGCAACTGTCATTCTCGACACCGAGTTTCTGAAGACACTCGACCATGAGAACATCTGTTCGGGCTATGCCGAGATGCTGAAGCACGGACTCATCTCGACCAATGAGAACTTTGCCGAACTGCTCAACTTCGACCTCTGTGATGTGGATTACCTGCATTTGGGGAAGATGGTCGGCACATCCGTCGCCATCAAGGAGCGCATCGTGGAGGAAGACCCCCTGGAACATGACATCCGTAAGGCCTTGAACCTCGGACACACCGCCGGTCATGCCTTTGAGAGTTTCTGTCTGAAAGCCTCAACAGCTAACACCCCGAACGGCTCTCCCCTTCAGGGGGTGAACCGAGGGGAAAATGCCCAAAGGGCAGAGAGGGTTTGCCTTCACGGCTATGCAGTGGCATGGGGACTCATCTGTGAGCTTTACCTTTCGTGCACCAAGACAGGTTTCCCGACCGACAAGATGCGCCAGACGGTGCGCTTCATCAAAGAAAACTACGGCACCTTGCCCATCACCTGCGACGACTACGAGGAACTCTACACCTACATGACGCACGACAAGAAGAACACCGCCGGCATCATCAACTTCACCCTTCTGGGCGACGTGGGCGACATCCGCATCAACCAAAGTGCTGACAAAAAAGAAATCTTCGAAATGTTGGACTTCTTCAGAGACGGTAACTAAAAAATACATCAATCATTTTATCACTTAAAACCCAACGAATATGGTTAAGAAAAATTCAAGACTGTCCATCCTCCTGCTGATGCTTGTCCTCTTGACAAGCATGAGTGCCTGCAAGACACAAAAGACTGTCAACCCAACCACAGCATCATCCATTGAATCACCACAACCCACCCTCATCAACGATGAAGCCGTGGAGTGGGCAAAAGTGCACTCGGGAGCACTCATCGAGAAATACATGAAAGATGCGGGCAACAAACTCGACCCCGACGAGATGCGTAAACTCTTCATGCCCATCGGCTACGACGGAGGCACCAACACGGTCCTCTATCGCGACGCAGAGAGAGTGCTCGTCGATACCCTCTATGGCGTGATGCTCCAGAAAGCTATCAAGGAAGGGAAGAACAGCATCGTCATCTTCACCGGCCCTTCTGCCAGCGGAAAAAGCACTGCCACAAAGACGATGGACTTCTCCAACACAGGCCTGGTCTATGATGCCGCCTTCAACAGTTACAAGAAACTGGCTGGAGCCATTGAACGCGCAGAAAAGGCGGGCATAAAGAAAGTGACCGTCATCGCTGTCTATAACACCATCCGCAACTGCTTCCGCAACTCCATCGACCGAGGCAAGACAAGCAATCGCTTCATCCATGTACCCTACATGATTGAATCCTACCGCAACAACATCCGCAAGATGGAGCTCCTCCAAACGAACCACCCAGAAGTGGAACTCATATGCATCGACAAAAGCGACAACGTCAACGCGAATCGTGTGTCGCCACAGGATGCCACAAAATGGAACTTCAACGTAAGCCAAGAAGAAATACACGACCTGTTCACCTACATCAGCGATGAAATTGACAAGAAAGAACTTAAGCCACATCAACTTGCCGCTATCGCGGGAGACATACTGTCAATTGAGGGACTCAACGATTCCAATCGAGCACTGGCCCAAGAAATTGATCGAAGAATACGTGAGATGTCAAGATGAAATCGTCACCGAACTCTGGGAACGCTCCCCACAGTTAGGACTTGAAGACCTATAACCACACACAAGAGGCTCCGCATGGAAATCCATACGGAGCCTCTCTTCATATTGTCAGGACAGCGGCACGCCCCCAATTATGGAGTAGGCGCGTCAGGTGTATCTGGCGTGTCGCCATCCGAATCACTACCCGAAGGTGCGTTGTTCGCCTTTTTGTTGGGTCGTTATCAAATGAGCCTTTACTTCACGATGACGAAACCACCCTGGTCAGCCATCGTCACGGTGACAACCTTGGGGTTGCTGACTTTGAGATCAGACTTCTGGGGTTCGCGGTCTTTGAGGTTGTCGCTGTAGAGGGTTGCCTTGTCGCCTTTCTGAAGCATGGGGAGGTTGAGTTTGAGGGTGAGGGGTGCACCAGTGGCGTTGTTGCCAGCAATGTACCATGTGTCAGCATGACGACGGGCGAGAATGCAGTACTTGCCAGGGTAGCCATCGATGAAGAAGGTCTCGTCCCATGTGGTGGGCACATCGCGCAGGAAATCCATGCAGATGGCTGGTGCTGGAGCACCTTTCTCGTTGGGTGCCAAGTCCTTGGTTGCCTCAGTTGGAAGGTTTTCGGGTGTGATGGCGAAATTCTGGATGGGGTTCTGGAAGAGGATGCAGGTGGCGAGTTCATGCACGTCGGTAGTACGACGCGTGTTACCACCAGTGTTGCCTCGATTGAGGTGGCGGTTCATGAAGCATCCGCCAAACTCCATGCAACCGATGGTGTTGCGGATGAAGGGGTGGGTAGCCGCATCTTTCGCTTCCTTGTCGGCAGCACTTTGGGTGAAATAGATATTTTCGGATGCCAGTACCGCCTCACTACCCACATAGTTGGGGTACATACGTTCCCAACCACGCGGAATGGTGCAGCCGTGGAAAATGACCATGATGTGGTAGTCATCGGCATCGGAAAGGATTTCCTCATACAGGCGCATGGTCTCCTGCTTGTCGCCACCAAAGAAATCGACCTTGATGCCTTTCACGCCAATCAAGTTCATCCAGCGCATATATTGCTTGCGGGTGATGGGGTCGCACATGATGTTGATGGGCCCTTGCTCGATGTCGTTCCACCAACCGCTGGAACTATACCAAAGGAACACATCCACACCCTGACTCTGTGCATACTTCACCAACTGCTCCATCTTGTCCTTGCCGATGTTGGTGTCCCACCAGTTATCGATAAGCACATACTTGAAGCCCATCGCTTTCGCCAATTGGATGTACTGCACTTGGTCGTCCCAACAGATGGAGTTGTCCTGCCATACAATCCAACTCCAAGTGCCTTTACCATATTCATAATGATGGGGGGTATCGTAGCGAGGAGCCACATAGTCCCAAGGGATGGTTGTCTCCACTATTGGTTTCAACGATGTACCTACTGTGATGGTGCGCCAAGGAGTCGTGCCCGGCAAAGCAAAAGCAGGCTCCACCGTGCCGTTACCATTATTCTCTTCAGCCATGGGGAACTCCACCGTGTAGAGGCCATCGCCCTTCATGTCGGAAAGACGGGAGGCACAATAACGGGAATCGACACCCGTTTCGGAGATGAGCGCCCAAGCTCCACCACCCCCAAAGGGAGAGAGCTGACGCGATGCTTGCTGCTTTTTCGAGGAAGCCGTCTGAACAGCCTCACCCTTCGGGGACTGGGGGGCTATATGGAACAGACAGGGGAATGTGTAGCCATGACCGTACTGAGAGCGTGTTGCCATCGGTTCGTCATAACCATATACCTCTTCGTAGCTGGGTTTCGTGCCTTTCCAACCAATCATGGCATCCGACTGAGGTGTGAGGAACGTGGTAGTTCCATTGGGAAAATCGAAGCCAGTCGCCTCCTTCATGATACGAATAGAGAATTTCTTCCCATTTGCACGACTGGGTTGGTTGGGGATGGCATAACGAAAAGCCACGTCGTTGTCCGACACACGGAAATCTACATCGAACGGCATTCCTTTCTCGTTCTTCAATGTCACGACCAACTGGTTGGCGTTCACGTGCACATGGCTGAACTTTGAACGCGAGAGGTCATAGTTGAACTCCAGATGCGCCTCTTTCCTGCTGTCGAAGGTGACACCTTGTGAGAAATCGCCGTGGTCAGCCACAAAGCCAAGTGGACTTTCGTCCAACACTTGCACATCACCATACTTTACTTCGTAAACGGGCTTGCCAGCCTTCACATCTACATTCACTTTCAGTTGTCCATCAGGACTCGCCACACTTGCTACCTGAGCGTTCATGCCCATCGACACAAGCATAGCAGATAAGAACAATAATTCCTTTCTCATATCATATCAGGTTTTTAGTTTTCTTGCGAAGCTTCACAAACGTTTTCCTCCGTGGGCTTATCGTCAGGGTCTGCAAGACGGTCACGCCAAGCCTCCAAAGCCTTCATCGTCAGTTCGACTGCTTCTTCCATCGTACACTCCAACGTGCCACCTGCCGCATTCTTGTGACCACCGCCATTGAAAAACTCTGCACAAAACTCATTACAAGGCAGGTCGTCCACCGAACGAGTTGATACACGAATGAGCGGTCGCTCGGTGTCCTCACGAAGACAGATGCTCAGTTTGTGTTTCTTGATTTGCAGCGGCATATTCACGATGCCCTCCATGTCGCCCTTCATATAGTGGAACTGCGTCAGTTCCTCCTTCTTGATGGCGAAGAGCGAGGCATGCAGATCGGGAAACACCTGCAACTTTTCATACAACACATAACCGATAAACTTGAGTCGATCGGCTGAATAGTTGTTCTGAATGTTTCGGTTAATTCGATCCTTGTCAATACCCTTCTTCAGCAGTTCGCTGATGATGACAAAGAGGTCGGGGTCGTTACTATTGAAAGAGAAAAAGCCTGTATCGGTCGCCATCCCTGCATAGAGGTCTTCGGCACCAGCAAAGGTGATGTTCTTCGTCTCATCCATTGCATCAAGAAGACGAAAGAGCAGCTCGCTCGTACTGCTCAGTTCAGGATGGGAGATAATGTGACCAAACTGCTTGCGGTCGGGGTCGAGATGATGGTCAATGAGCAAGCGTTTACAATTCATCCTGCTCACAGCTACGCCCAAATCGTCAATTCGCCGCATATCATTAAAATCGAGACAACAGATAAGGTCAGCCATCTTCAATGCCGTATAAGAAACTGCTTTCTGACGGTCAAACCGCACAATCTTGTCTGCATCCTTCATCCAATGAAGGAAGTCCGGGAAGTAGTTGGGCACTATCACCGTCACATTCTTACCCTTCCGCTTCAAGTATTCATATAGCCCCAATGACGAACCAATAGCATCGCCGTCTGGAGACGTGTGGCACACGATAACCACGTTCTTGCACGTTCCAAAGTCTTTCTTCGCTATAGCCACCTCTTGTGGCGTAATCACTCTCTTCAACATTTTTCTGTGTCTTTTTCTGTTGCAAAGGTAAGAAAAAAACTGAAAACCAAAAACTAAAAACTAAAAGTAATGATTTGTGATGCCCAAGAATGCTTGCTGATATAAACTTTTAGTTTTTAGTTTTCAGTTTTCAGTTTAATTTTCGTATCTTTGCCGCCACAAGCATCAAATGAATGGAAGAACAAACAAATAGACAAGCTGAACAAGGGCCTAAACAGAGTGCCACAAGACTCATCATCCTGGGCATTGCGGTAGCACTTATCGCCATTACGGCAGGTGTGCTACTCTATCATTATCTCTATACAAAGCCCCTCATGCAGGAGAACGAGGAACTGAAAGAACTGGCTGAACTGGAGAAACAGGAGATGGAGAGCCAGTACAAGGAATTTGACTTGCAGTATGAGATGCTACAAAGCCAACTCAGCAACGACAGCCTCATCGCACAGATAGAGGACGAGCGTCGCCACACTCAGCAGTTGCTGGAGGAGCTGGAGCGCACGAAGGCTACGGACGCAGCGGAAATCAAACGACTGAAAGCAGAGATTGCCTCGCTGAGGGAGGTGCTGAGGAGTTACATCGTGCAGGTGGACTCGCTGAATCGCCTGAACCAGTCGCTCAGCGAGGAGAACACGCAGATGAAGGAGCAAATCAGCGAGGCAAGCACCCAAATCACCCATCTCGCCACCGAGCGAAACGAACTGAAGGACAAGGTAGATATTGCGGCGCAGTTAGACGCGACAGGCTTCTGGGTCACTCCGAAAAACAAGAAGAGCAAGGACACTGAGAAGGTGAAGGACGTGAAGAAGATTGCCTTCGGCTTCACCATCGTGAAGAACGTGACTGCACAGAACGGACAGCGCATTGTGTATGCCCGCATCCTCAAGCCAGACAACTCGGTGATGGGCAAAAAAGGCACCTTCACTTACGAGGACACCTCGCTCGAATACACAGAGAAGAAATATATCGACTATACAGGCGAAGAAGAGAAAGTGACCATGTACAGCGACGTGACGGAGTTCCTCGAAGCTGGCACCTACCGACTCTTCATCTTCTGCGACAGCCAAATGATAGGACAAACCTCTTTCACTATGAAAAAGTGAAAAGTGAAAAATGAAAAATAATGACTAAAGTTTCCCCCTCTCTCCTCGCTGCCAACTTTGCCAACTTGACAAAGGACATCGACATGATTAACCGAAGTGAGGCCGACTGGCTTCACCTTGACGTAATGGATGGCGTGTTTGTGCCGAACATCAGTTTTGGCTTCCCTGTGCTGGAGGCCGTTGCCAAGATTTGCCAAAAGCCGCTCGACGTGCATCTGATGATTGTTGACCCAGGCAAGTTCACCGAGCAGGTGAAAGCCCTCGGAGCCTACATGATGAACGTACACTATGAGGCTTGTCCCCACCTGCATCGCACAATCCAGCAGATACACGCCGCAGGTATGAAGGCAGGTGTGACCCTCAATCCCCACACACCCGTGTGTGTGCTCGACGACATCATCCAAGACGTGGATATGGTGCTGCTGATGACAGTCAATCCTGGCTTTGGCGGACAGAAGTTCATCGAGCACTCCATCGACAAGGTGAAGAAACTCAAGGCACTCATCCAGCAGACTGGCAGCCATGCCCTCATCGAAGTGGATGGCGGTGTGAACGGTGAAACAGGCAAACGGCTCGTCCAGGCAGGCGTTGATGTACTTGTGGCTGGCAGTTACGTGTTTGGAGCCAAGAACCCCGAAGAACGCATCCAAGAGTTGAAGAGCTTGTCATGAACTGGCAGAACTACCCGTTGATTCGCCTCATCATTCCCTTTACGTTGGGGATGATTGGGGCGAATTTGTTTATCGTCCACATGAACATAGTGGTTCTGTTCGTTCTGTGCTGTATTGCCCTCGCCTGCTCTTTTTTCTTTATCAAGACTTCTGAAACCCACAAGGATGAGAAGTTTGGCGTGGTGGCTATGACGCTCTTCTTCCTCATCGGCATGACACTCTACACAGACAAACACCACCGTATTGCGAGCAGCATTCCGCAAGACACCACCTTCTGCCGAGGCATCCTCACCGAACTACCACAAGAGAAAGCACATTCGTGGGCACTCCATCTACAACAAGACGATGCACACATTATATTATATGTAGGAAAAGGAACAAGCCACATGGTCTCCGCTCTCCATCGAGGGGAAGGGGTAGGAGAAAAAGAGCATCCCCTTTCCCTTGGCGACACCATCCTTGCCTCCATCACCCACTTCAATCCTACCAGTACCTGTCCCGACGATACTTTCAAGACCTACTACGCTTATCTGTTCAACAACGGCATCTGCGCCACCGCCTATGCACCATCCAATCGTTGGGCAGTGAAGCCCTGCAACAGCAAGCCTTCCCTCCTCATGTCCTTCAAAAACCTACAAGAAAAACTTCACACCCTCTACGATGAACGAGGTCTCAAAGGCGAGGCTGGCAGCATCGTCGAGGCTATGACTATCGGACGGAAAGTGAATCTTTCCTCAAAGATACGCACCACGTATGCTCATGCAGGAGTCAGCCACGTGCTTACACTATCGGGGTTTCATGTCGGCATCATCTTCCTGCTCATACAAGTATTCTTCTTCAAACCCATGCTACCTCTCCGTTGGCAATGGGTCAGCAACATCTTCATCATCCTTGCCCTTTGGCTCTATGCGCTCATCACAGGCATGTCCCCCTCGCTTGTACGTGCCACAACCATGTTCACCATCCTCTTGCTGTGCCAATCCCTATCTCGCGATGTTCTGTCCCCCAATTCCTGTGCCCTCGCTTTTTTCATCATGCTGTGCATCAATCCGTTCTATCTCTACGACATCGGCTTCCAACTCTCTTTCACTTCCGTGGTTGGCATCAGCTTATTCAGCGAGGCTCCTATTACAGCCACCCCAAAACATCCATTCACGTCTTTTTCCATCTACCGATTCTTTGGAACCATCATCCGCATCACGCTCATCTGCACCCTCTTCACCGCGCCCCTTGTTGCCCACTACTTCGGCTGCATTCCCTTCCTCTCCATCCTCAGCAACCTCGTCCTCACATTCTTCGTTCATCTCCTCATGTGGACAAGCATTCTCTGGTGGCTCTTCCTCTGGTGCGACCCTGTCAATGCCCTCCTTACAGACCTCCTCAACTGGACAGCCACAACGATGAGCAGCATCACTGACAGCATCGCCTCCGTTTCCTTCGCCACCATCGAATGGCATCCCGATACGCTCGAGACGCTGCTTTGCTATGTTCTTCTGCTGGGGTGCACATACCTGTTCACCCGAAAAAAAAGCTCTTCTTTACGCTTACGCCATCTTCACTCCGTCATCCGCTGATACCTCTGCGAGCACGGAACTTTTGACCCAGCCAGAAACTGCAGCCGAGGAGCAGGAGGGCAAGCAGAACATAGGCGGCAATGGCCCAAGGAGTCTCCCACCAGTGGGCATTGCGGTGAATGGTCAGGGTGAAGATATCTTTGCCCCATTGTCCTTCTGCGTTCGTTGCCATCACCTCGATGGTCTGGTCGCCGCTGGCTATTTTTGTAAGACGGATGTCGTTCTTTCCCATCTCCAGATACTGCCACGCGGACTCGCCCTCATGACGGTAGGCAAAGCGGATGTGCTGTGTGTTGAGGTGGTCGAACGTGGTAAAGAAGAGGTGGGCAACGCGTTCATCGGCCTTGAGGTCGATTCGATGGGTGTCCATACCAGGGCTGAAGGTGCCGTGAATGGTCTGATAGGCGGAGAAGGCGACTTTGTTCGGAACCTTGTTCTTCAACGAGTCGCACGTCATCAGCAGTTCGAAGGATTGCTGTTCGCACTCGATAAAGATTCGGCTGATACCGTCGGTGTAGAGCCTTCTGAAGAAAGCAGGCCGAGGCTCGAAGTCAGAAGGATAAATGTAGCGTATCGTAGGTTTTTCAGTCGTTTTCTTGGGCGGGGTGTAGATGAGCAAGCGCTGGTTGAAGAGCAACCACACTTTCCCTTTCAACACCACGATGCCGATAGGGGCTTCGCCATGCAGACAGCATTCGGCCGACTTATCGACCTTCTCTTTTGTCTGCACATCATAGAGCAGCAACCGTCCGTCGCTGGTGCATATCCAGAGTTTCTCCTTGTGATAGAATATGTCGAAGGCATTGCGGATGGTGGAGTCGAGTTTCTCGATGCGTTCGTTCCGATAACTGATGAGTCCCTGCCATTCTGTGTTCATGTAGATGGTGCCGTCATCACCAGGCGAGAGGGTGTTGACCACGCCAAAGTTGGGTCCCACCTGCTCTGGCTCACCTGTCTTGCTATCGCCTTTCAGCATCCACACGCCCATGCTGGTGCTCACATATTTCGTACTGTCGTCGGCACACCACACGGTGTGTACTCTTTCTTCCCGAGGCAGCCCCGAGCGGCTGATGGGCACAATGAATCGCAATGGCAGCGTTTCCAAATCGACCTCATCCAGTCGCACCTTGGGATGTACCGTCACCGAGGGGATGCCATCTTTGTCGATTTGCCAGAAATTGCCCCGCTGATCGGTCAGTTCTCTTCGGTCTTGCGTCACAAGCGGGTTCTTCTCCACCTGCGTTTGGCTGATGCAACGCCCCTCGCCGTCATACACCAGCACGTGCTGGTTGGCATACGCCCACACAGAGTCGCCTTGTCCAACCTTTAGCGCGTCAAACGTCCATATCTGTAGTTTCGCATCGCCCGTGGGACGGATGCTGTAGTCGTGCTTATCGAGGATGTAGAGACCCCGTTTCGTACCTATCCAGATACGGTTCCTGTTGTCCTCGCAAAGTGCCGTCACGTTGTTGTTCATCAGCCAGTCGGGATGCCGAAAATCTGTGCGGAACGAGGTGAGGCTGTAGCCGTCATCGCGATAGAGGCCGTCGGACTTCATGCCATACCACATATAGCCTTCACTATCCTGAAACAGCACTCTGACGTGCACCGACTCCAATTGCTGACGGTTCGGCATCGGCACCACACGTTCTTGCCCGAATGAACACGAAGGCGCAAGGGCAAACATCAACGCCACAAGAGTAGAAGATAGAATGTTTCTTTTCATAATAAGCGCGGTTAGAGATTCTTGACGAAACAGGCTCACCTGTCGGGGTACCCCGAAACACGTATTCCTGACCGATTCACTTTCTGTCGCAAAATTACGTTTTTTTCTCATAACCCACACACTTTCGACGGAAAAAACACACCAAATGGCGAAAAACGTCCAACCAAAGGACAGAAAAGGGACGTTGACAGGCAAAAAACCTTACACTATCATCGCTGACGATGCGAGGTTTGTGTACACCCATTGATGGAAATGATTTTTAACCACCACCTCTATGCCTTATAGTTTGAAGGTGGCACGGAGCAGAACAGTCCTGCCACAGAGGGCATAGTCGTAGCTATAGGTATTAATGCCGTCGAACACCGTGTAAGTATAGTTGCGCTGGTTCAGGAGATTGGTGAGTTCGAGGCGGAGGATGCACTTCTTCAACTTGTATTGTGCCGAAGCGTTGAAGAGGGACATATTTTTATATTGGTTGGTGGCGATTTGGCGACGCACATGGTCGTAGTCGAGCGAGAGGTCGAGGGTGGCGACGGGAAAGACGTGGACAGCTCCGCTGTGGGTGAGAGAGGTCACGGTATTCTTGCTGTCGGCATAACGGGAGCGTGACCAACCGTAGCGGATGTCGTAGCGGAGTTCCAGCCACGGGATGGGCGTGACGGCGGCATTGCCATGGAGGCTATAGCCGTTGGAGTGCGTCTTGATGACTGCTCCGTTCACAGCCTGTTCACCATTGCCGAAATTGTAAGAGCCATCAGCGCCGAGCTTGCTGAAGAGCGAGGGGAAGTTCTTGGTGGTTGACACCTTGAAACTGGTGGAGCGGCTGTGGGTGTCGCGTTGCAGAGCTGAGGTGCTGATGTCGATGCCGCTAACGCTCTGGGAGTAGAGTGTGTTGCGCTTGCCCTCCGAGTGACTGGCTCCGAGGCTCAGCGTGAAGTATTGCATGGGCAGCTGCCACTTCCAGTCGCCCGACGTGCTCCACGTGTTCGACTCTCCGATGATGCCCGACGAGGTGCGCACCGTATGGTAATCGACCTGCATCGACTCCGTCAACAGCGTCATCATGTCGCCGATGCTGGTCGAATAACTGGTGTTGAACGAGAGTTTGCTGTTGGCAGAGAACGTGTAGTTGATGCCCATCGAAGGATTGAGCACGGGTTTGGTAAAACTAAGCTTATTATAGTACAGCCCTTTCAGTGCGGCACCAAGACCTGCGTTCAGGTAGAAGCGGCGGTTGCGTGAGTGAATCTCGAAGCCAGGGTTCAGCGTTGGTGTGAATGACCAACCGCGAACATCATTCGTTTCTCCCGTTGTCACGCGGTTTGTCTCTAAATCATCGTACATGGCATTGACCCTGACAGGCAGACTTAGCCGGAACGTCTTGCCGATGGGGATATTGAACGATGAGCTGACGTTCATCGTGAGCGTTGATGACTGTGCTGTCTGCCCGTAACTCTGGCTGTCGTTGACGAAGGACAGCCTTAACGTCGGTGTCCGCTTGAACGACACCGACGCACTGACGTGTCGGCGTGTTCCTTTCTCCGTCTTGTCCATCCAAAACACATCATTGTCCACCTCGAACGAAGAAGTCTTCCGTCGTTGCCCTATCTCTGTTCCGTTCGCCACCACATCCCCCTCGTTCTGCTCAAACTTCCCCTTCACGACAAACGTCTCGCTCAGATACACGCGGTCAGCGTTCTTCAGATAATTCATCGTCAGCTTGGGCAGATGCACCTTCGAGAGTGGCGAGGTCTGTTCGCTCACGGTCACGTAATTGCCGTCGCCCGACAGATACGTGCTACTCTGGCTGATGTCGTGCGTGGTACGATGATAGCTGTAGTCGGCATTCACCTTCACCGTCGTGGCCGAGTCGAGCTTGCAGATGCCGTTGAGTGTCGCCATGCCGTTGCGCTGGTAGAGGTATTCGCCCTGCGGAGGAGCACCACCGTCGAAACCGCCGAACAGGCTCGTGGCAGGAGTGCTCACGTTCGAGCCGCTGAAATGGTCGTACATATCGGCTTTGGCGAAGTCCTTGTAGTTGCCGCCCTTCAGCGAGCAGATGGTCTGAAACTTGTCGGTGAACATCATGCCAGTCACACCGAGCAGGGCTTGCAACCGCTCATTTCCGTCCTCCATATATCCAGCACCCGCCTCTTCTTGTCCGAACGGCTTGAACTTCGCCTTCTTTGCCAACTTGATGTTCATCGACACTTCGTCGCTCGGCAAGTCCTTCTCCACCTTGCGACTGTGGTGGTTGCGCACTATCTCCACGTTCGTCACGTAGTCGGCAGGGATGTTGCGTGTGGCGAGGTTGTATTTGCCGCCCAACAAGTCCAGCCCCTCGATGTTGAACTGCGAGATGGGCTTGCCCATGTAGCTGATGGCGCCGCTCTTCGCCACGTCCACACCCGGCAGCCGTTTTAGCCCGTCCTCCAAGGTCACGTCGCCTTTACCCAAGAATGACGCGAGGCGGTGACTCAGCGTGTCGCCCTTCTGCCACAACGGATTCGCCTTTACCGTCACCTCCTTCAGCGAGATGCTCTTCGCCGTCAGCACCCTGTCCAGCTTCATCACCTTCTCCTTCATCGTCAGGTTCTCCGACTCTTTCTCATAGCCGATATGGTTGAACTGCAACGTCACTGCCTCGCTGGGCACACTCTTCAGTTCCAGCGTGTACTCGCCCTTCACATTCGTGCTGGTGAATGCCAGCGTCTTCGTGCCGCTCACCAGTTTCACAATCACGTCACTCACAGGCTTAAGCCCCCCTCCGACTCCCCCCGAAGAGGGGGAGAGTGCCATCACCCGTCCCGTCACTCGCACCTGTGCTGATGCCGTTGCTGCCAGCAGCATATATAATAATATGTATAGGAGTCGTTGCATTATTTCTTACTCCAGTTCCAAGGGTTTGTAAACATGCGCCTTGGTCGGCAGCGGATAGCCATTGGCAAACACAAACGGCTGGTTGTCATTATTATAGACCTCCATGTGTGTGATGCTTCCTTGCAAGTCAGGAATGTAGTAGATGGGATTCTTGGCATACTGCTTGTGGCCGTATGTCTTGTTGCGGTGCTTCAGCTGTTTGGCGTAGGCCATCTGCTGCACGTCGGGCTTCCGCTCGTAGGTGATGGGCAGCCTTTCCTGTTTCAGTTCTACGAGGGTGAACGTGTGCGCCTCACTCTCTGCCTTGACAATCAGCCCTGGCAATCCACGCAACCGCCACGGGCCTGCCGAGGAGGGCACGTCCTCTGTATAGCAAACACACCACTCCACGCCTCGGAACGTTGTCGTAGCCTGCTGGCAGAGATAGCCATTCACTGTCACTGTATCGCCAAGCAGCATCCACTCGATGTCAGGAATCGCCTCGCTGCCTTCAAACTCATGGGGGAAGATGACCTCGCGCACGGTGGTCTGCCCTTCTGGCCAGCTTGTCCACACCGTAGGCATGTGGAGGATGGCTTCTTGGTGTTCTGCTTGCAAGTCGACTATGCTCTTCTCACCCATCTGTCTGTAGCTGGAACTGGACATCGACTTTGTCACCGTCCGTCCCACCTGCACCACGACCTGCATCCTGTCGGTGACGGGCACATCCTCGTCGTCCTGCGTCCGACACTCGTAGTCGTACACTGCCACAAATTGTGCTGTGTCGATTGTCTCTGTTTGTCCCTGCGCTGCTATCGTCAGCGAAAGAGCCATCATAGTCAGTAAAAGCTTCTTCATTGTTCTTTATTTCATTTCCAAAGGTTGATACTGATGGGGCTTAGAAATCAAGACGACTCCTGCTACGCTATGCACTTCATCGCCCGCTGAGTTGAAACTATGCTCCACATAGCCAAAGGCCGTCATGGGGTCGGGGGCATAATAGGTGGGGTCTTGCAGGTAGCGGCGATTGCCCAGCACCTTCTTCTTGTAGGCAAGAAAGGCAGAGGCTGTCTTTTGCTGATAGTCCACCCGCTGAGACGCGAATTTGCCTTTCCCGTCAGGAACAAACCACGTGACATACTTTGTGAACACGATGGGCACGTCCTCTTGCAGCAAGCCACAAAGCGTGAACGTATGGATGCCCTGCGCGTCGATGGCACGGGTGATGAGACCAGGCAGCCCTCCCAACTTCCACGGCCCGATGCTAAGAGGAACTTCCTCTGTATAGCAGACGTTCCACGTCAGTCCATGATAGTTTGCCGTGGCTGACTGGCAAGCGTAGCCGCTGATGCTGTCCTGCCCATCGGTCAACTCCCACTTTGGCTTCTCCAGCGGTTCGTCCGTCTGGTAGCGGTAGGGGTAGAGCATCTCTTGCGCTGTGATTCTTCCTTCGGGGTAGTTCGTGAAGATGGTACCCATGTGCAGTTGGGCAGCCAGATAGCCGTCGGCGATGCGGGTTCCTCCCTTCTTTTGCCTCTCGTATTCTTCATACGGAAAGCACTTGGTGATGCCGCCCGATGTCTGCACGACAAGGTACATCGAGTCAGTCACAGTCTGTCCGTCGGCATCCTTTGTTCGGCACTCATAGCGATAAATTGCCGTGAAATTAGACACGCCAATCGTGTCTCTCTGTGCCTGTGCTGCGAGGGACAGGGCGAAGGTCATGAGGGTCAGTAAAAGCTTTTGCATGGTTGCTTACTTTAGTTCCAGTGGTTGGTAGTGATTCACTTTCTTCGGGATAATCATGTCGGTGGCTACGACCGAGAGCTTTTCCTCGGCTGGGGGTTCGGGGCCTCCGGGCCACATCTCGATGATGTTCAGGTGGTCATAAGTTCCCTGTGGGATGTAGTAGTTTGGCTGCTGCACGTACTGCTTGCTGCCATACAGCTTGTTGCGGTGGGCAATGAATTTGTCGCGCTTGAGGGTCGTGTAGCCGTCCTTGCTGAAGTACTTGATGGGAGCCGTCCGTTGCATCAGTCCCATACAGAGAAACGAGAAGATGCCGTCGCTGTCCTCTGCTTTCAGGATCACGCCTGGCAGTCCGCTGAGTTTCCAAGGGCCGAAGCGGGCTGGCACTTCCTCCGAGTACCACGCTATCCATGTCCTGCCAGCATAGTTGCCAACGGCTTTCTGGCAGTGGTAGCCGCTCACGGTCAGCGTGTCGTCGGTGAGTTTCCATCCGAAGTCGGGCAGCGCCTCTGTGTAAAAGTAGCGGTTGGGCACCACCTTGTCAAACGAACTCACCTCACCCTCGGGATAGCCGATGAAGAGCACAGGCAGGTTATACTTCCGTGCATTCCATTCGCCAAGCTGGTAGTCCTTGTTCCTGAATTCACCGAAGTCCTCCATCATCGTGCGGTTGAATTCCATGCACTTCGCCGCATGACTGCCTATCATCACGGCGAGCTGCGCGGAGTCCTTCACCACCGCTCCGTTCCTGTCCGTCGTGTTCGTCACAAAGTCATAGACCACCACTATCTGGGCTTGGTCGATGCTGTCGTTCGTCTGAGCCTCTGCCGCTATGGTGAGCGTGAAGGCCATCATGGTCAGTAAAATCTTGTTCATCTTTCTATTCCAGTTCTAAAGGTTGATATACATGGCTCTTCTGTGGAATCATCATGTGGGAGTTCATGCCCACATAGTAGAGGGTGCCGTTGAGGTTGACTTCGCCCACCATGTCCGCCTCCTTGGGCACATAGTAGTTCGGCTCCTTCGGATAGCGGGGATTGCCGAGTGTCTTTTTCTTGAACTTCATCAGTTTCTGACGGCTTATTTTCTGATAGTCGGGACGTTCCGTGTAGTCAATGCTCCTCATCTCGTTCTTTGTTTCGTAGAGCGTGAAGCGGTGGATTCCCTCGCTGTCCTCGGCTTTGACAATCAGTCCTGGCAGACCGTGCAGTTTCCAAGGGCCAGCCGATGTGGGCAGCTCTTCTGTGTACCACACCACCCATTGCTT
Organism: Bacteroidaceae bacterium; assembly: GCA_017448825.1. Lineage (GTDB taxonomy): Bacteria > Bacteroidota > Bacteroidia > Bacteroidales > Bacteroidaceae > Minthosoma. Next base: position 7,954 of record JAFSKR010000033.1, on the reverse strand, counting down.
GCCATATAAGTTGCCTGTGGCACGATGGCAGAGCAGTCCGCTGATGGTGAGCGTGTCGTCAGCAAGTGTCCAGTCCACCTTCGCCAGCGGCTCATGCGTCTCGTAACGATAGGGATAGAGGGGTTCGACGGTCACTACCTCCGCTTTCTCCATGTCCGTCAGCACGTTTTGGTGGTGCATGATGAAGGCGTTATTCATCTCTTCACCAGGACGACTGTCCTTGTCGTAGGAACGTACGGTGGTGCAATACGTGGCACGGGTGCCCACCAGCAGTGCCAGCCGCAGTGAGTCCGTGACGTTCTGCCCTTCTTCATCCTGCGTCCGAATGGAATAATTATAGAAGGCTACAAACTGTGTTGAATCCAGTTGCTCCGCCTGTGCCACTCCTGCCAGCAGCAACAAGACAATCGTTGAAAGCGTTCTCTTCTTCATGCTTATTTAACAGTTTAGATTTCGTGCTGCAAAGATAATCTAAAGTTTTAGACATAATGCAAACAAATAGCGGAAAAATGAGTGCCTCAAGAAAAGTTTAACTTCTTTTGTTAGATATTCAGGAAGATTTATTAGATATTAAGATTTCGCCTTTTCCCTTCAGCCGCTTCGGACAAGGATGCCGATGGGGATGTGCCCAAAAAGGCTCTTCAGCACCCCGAAAAACGGTGTGAGTCACACCGACTTGTCGGTCTGAGTCACACCGCCTCTTCGATGTGACTCAGACCACTTTTGGGGTACAGAGAGAGGGGGTAACCCACAGAACGTTCTGCCTGTTTCGGCAGCAGCCCTTCGTCCACACTCATTACTCCAACTCCAGCGGTTATTTCCATTAATTGACCATGAATTATCATGAACCTTTAGCTCGGCGAAGCCAATTTTATGTTAGACAATTTTCGTCGAACTGACGTTAAATCATTCATAGTTTCTATTTCTGTTTCTATTTTTTCTTCGGATTCTTGTTGAAGTGATACACCAGATGCGCCATGACGTAATGCGGGAGGGAGCGGTACCAGGTTTCGGTGCGACCCTGGGCGTTCACGGAGTATTGGGTGGATGAAAGCTGGTGGAGGAGGTCGAAGGCTTCGATGCGGGCAATGAGCTTGCCCTTGCAGAAGGGCTGGCTGATGGAGGCGTTGAGCACGAAGTCGTCGGTGTTGAGTTCGCTGCTGCCATAGCCGCGACGGGAGTACATGTTGCCGTCGGCTGATAGTGTGGTGTTCAGGCGTGGAATGGTGTAGCGGGCAGAGAGGCCGTACTGGAAGTCGGTGGCGTTGAGTGTCTCGAAGTCGTACATCTTGCCCTCGCTGTGCCGCCAGCGGATGTCGCCCGTGGCGCGGATGTTCAGCGTGCCTTTATTATATTGTATGTAGGCGTTGTCGTGCAGGGTCAGGGTGTTGACGGTGTTGACGTGGGAGGTGGTCTCGACGGGTGAACCGTCGAGTGCAGGGGAGGTGAGCATGGCGTGGTCGATGGAGTGATGATAGCCTGCATCGGCATTGGTCTGCCACGACCAATAGCGGTTCTTGTCGATGGTGCGGCTGATGTCGAACTTGGCATTCAGGCGGTAGGCTCCGCTGACGTTCTGGGGCTTGTAGGTATAGATGCCGCTCTTGGGGTCATAGCTTGCCGACTGCGCCGTCTGCCGATGGTAGAAGTCTGCCGAGGTGCCCACGTGCCATTGCTGCTGGTTCTTTCCGGCCTTGTTAGAATAGTCTATGCCGAAGTTGGACCAGACGGAACTCTTCAGGTCGGGGTTGCCCAACTTGACAACGAGGGGCTGGCTGTCGTCGCGATAGGTGATGCGGTCGGAGAGATTAGGTGCACCGCGCTTGTGGCTGGCATGTACTCTGAAATCATACTTCCCGTCTTCCGGGACATATCTGAAAGATGCCGAGGTGTTCACGAACATCGTGTTCTGTCGTGCCAGCGTGTCGAGGCTGCCACGCTGATAGTCGAGCGACTCGTGGCGCATGGGGACGCTGATGCCCACGCTCCAGCGCTGGTAGCTGATGGTGAACGGACTGTTGGGAGCCATCTTGAACTTCCCCTTGCCCGAAAAGGAGAGGCCGACGGTATTCTCCACTACGTTTGTCCTGCTGTCGTATGAATTGTTGAAGTCCGTGATGGCTGTCAGCGCGTCTATCTGAGAGGCCAGCAGCAGTGTGTCGGGATGATACAGGTAATCGTGGGCATCGATGCGAAAGAAGTACACGCTTTCACCCAAGCGCATGTCCACGCCCTTGAACAGCTGCATGCCGTAGCCCAACGATGCGATGCCCCATGTCGTGCGGTTGCTGATGTCGTCCACGTTGTGCTGGGTGGTCTGTTGCGGGCTTACGTATTGCCGTGTGCTGTATCTCATGGCAGATTCCGACTCGTTCTCGTTGTGTTCCACCTTGATGTAGAAATCCATGTGTTTCTGGTGTTTGCCCACGTTGAATGCGCCTTGCGCCTCAACGTTTCCACTCCATGCCTTCCCCTCGTTGAAGCCACGGTTGCGCTGCGAGGCCGTCAGGCTGTCAGTCCACTGGTCGAACATGGAACTGAACGAGCCATGATTCTTGGAGTATCTGAAATCAGATTCCACAAGAAGCCAAAGGGGTTTGGTCAGCGTGAACGCATCGTGAGCATTCCACGCCTGGCTGCCCGTGCGGTTGCTGCTTTCGGTCAGCGACGTGGGCGTAAGCCCTACTAAAAACTGCTCATAGCGACTCTGGCTCTCGCTGATGTCTGTGGTCGAGGTGTACGAGGCCGTCAGATTGTTCTTCACCTTGTCCTCTTTGGCATGGTAGTCCATTTCTCCTGCAATGCTTCTGGTCGTGAGCATATTCTTGGGCATCGTGGCGGGAGTCCAGTGACCCGATTCCCCGATGTGGCGCGACTCATTCACGTTGTTCAGGTTTCCAAACAGCGTAAAGCGGTAATGGTCGCTGAAGCCGAGGGCAAAGGCACGGGCAAGCCATCGGTCCTCCGTTCCCACGGCTCCCTCCACATTGGCGATGTAGCCGCGCTGGTACTCCTGCTTCAGGTTCACGTCCATCACAAACTTCTTCGGATCCACGTCGTAGCCCAGCGCCCTGCTCTTGTCTGATTGCTTATCATAGACCTTGATGTTCTGCACGGTATAATACGGCAGGTTTTCCAGCAACACCTGCTTGTTTCCCCTCATGAACGACCGCGAACCGAGCAGCAACTCGTCCACCTTGCGCCCGTTCACAAAAATCTCGCCAGCCTCGTTCATCGTCACGCCCGGCATCTGGCGGATGAGGTCGTCAAGCATGGAGCCTTCAGGCAGTTTGAATGCCGTGGCATCGTAGATGAGCGTGTCGCCATGATAGAACATCTTGATTTTCGTGGCAGTCACCACCACTTCCTTCAACTGCACGGAGGCTACTTTCCGCATCAGCAAAGTGGGCACATCCACAGGACTCTCGGCGGTGCTCACTCGTTGCCACACGTCAGCATAGCCCTCCAGTTGTGCCCTCACCAGCAGGGTCTTCGCATCGGTCTCGACGGATACGGGGAAATAGGCATACTTGAGCGCATCGCCCTGAAGCACTGGCATCACCTCGACCGAGTCAATGAGCACGGTGCTGTCGGCACGGCAGACGGTCACCCTGGCATCGAGCAGGGGCTTCTTCAGAAAAGCATCCTTCACGTCCATTCTCAACTCGATGGCCCGCACTTTGGGAATCCGCTTCTTCATCTGCACACTGATGAGGCGGTCGGTTTGCTTCACCTTCACGGGTAGCCCTTTACAAACGCGGCGCACGGCATCGGGCACAGAGAGGTTCTTCACCTTGGCAGACGTGCGCAGATGGGCAAGGCTGTCGGAGAGGATGTCGATGGTGTAGTCAGACTGCTCACGGCTGAGGGTTTGCAAGGCATCCAGCAGCGGCGTGTCGCGGAAGTCGTGGGAGACGGTTTGGGCATGGAGGCTCACCGACGCGATGAGCAGCAGCAGTATCAGCAGTCTCCTCATGGCTTGTCCTCCTCTTCGTTAGTCTGTATCACAAAGATGGTGTCGTTCTGCAAACTGAGGCTTAGTCCGTCGAAGGCATTGAGACGGTCGAGGAAGTCGGCAAGAGCCGCGTCGGGCTGCCACGTCATGATGAGCGTCATGCGGCGCGGTGCCTCGTCGCGGAACGTGACGGTCTTTTGATAGTGGGCAGCAACCACGGTGAGGATGCTGTCAAGCGTCACGTTGTCGAAACAGACGGGAGAGGTCGGTTCAGGTGTGAGGGACTGCACCTCTACCGCAGCAGGTGCTTGTCGCTTCGTGCTGACAAGGTGGATGGCAGCAAAGGTGATGCCAGCCATGAGAAGAACTCCTGTAAACATGGCGGCTATCCTGAGCCATCGATGTGAGGAGGTCTTGCCTGGGTGGTGGGTGGCTTCAAACCGTTGCCACGCGGCGTGGACGTCGGGTTCACGGTCGAGGTCGTCCATCATGGACTCCAACTGCTCGTCCGCATAGTTCTCCGGGTGTTCCTGCATATCGAGGAATAACCGCTGGGTGTTGTCTGAGTGCGTCATAACTTCGGGGGATTAAAATGTTTCTTGATAGCAGTGATGGCGCGAGACAGATGTTTCCATACAGCCACACGGCTGATGCCCTCGGTGGCGGCAATCTCTTCGTAACTGCACCCCTCGGTGAAGCGCAGGTGGAAGATGCGCTGTTCTTGTTCGGACAGATGCCCCACCACGAACTCCACGATGTCAGTCCACCGCTCGTCCTCAATATCGGCATCGTCCAACAACGCATCGGTCGTGTGGACATCGGCAGCGTCCCTTTTCACCTGTTCATGCCGTAGCCGCTTCAGGCACTGGTTGCGGACACTCGTCAGCAAGTAGCCCTCTTCCGTGCCTGGCAGCAGCACCGTCCGCCCACGGAGCAGGTAGGCAAAGATGTCGCTGACCACATCCTCGCTCTCCTGCTCGTCGCAGAGGAGGGTGCGCGCCACCCTCAACATCTTGGCGTAGTGCTGCATGAACAGCCGCTTAATTTCCATCCTTTCCATCACGTCGTTTTCTTTCAATACCCTTCAGACACAGAAAAAGCTAACCTTTAAGGGGGATTTTTTTTGACCAACGTACCCTCCGGCTACGACATGGTGTACCCCTCGGCTACGGCATGGTGGATTCGAGAGGTGCGGAAGACCGGGGAACGACCTTCACCAACCTCATCTGTGCCGAATGGGAATCGTCGTCGGCATAGACCGTCAGATAGAACACCCCCGTCTCCGCACTGGGCGAGAGAGCCTGTATCCAACGGTCGAAGCAATAGGTATCCACAAGGTTCCCGTTCCAGTCCAACACGAGGATGTAGGTGGGATAGGTGTGGTAGTCGTAACTAAACTGCTTGCCGCAATAGGCCAGATAGACGTGCTCATCGTCAGCCGCTGAGCACAAAAAGGCATGCAACTGGTTACTGGCACCGACCACACGGCGCGTTTGGTCAAAGGTGGCTCCGATGCCAGCACCCCTATCCCCATGATGGCGTTTCTGATGCATCGTGGTCTTGGGCATCCCCACCTGTATCTTCTGGGGCGCGTCTGAGGGAAGCGTCACAAGACGGAGCAGGCGAAGAGAAAGGCTACGGGTAGGCGAGCTTTGCTCGGGAATGTCGTTGTAGAACTCCACCACTGGCTGACGATGAGACACGAAGCAGACACGACGGCGGGCTGTGTTGCTGTGGAGGTCAGCCCCCGTGTTGACATCCGCCACTTGAAAGGTGACGTGCTTTTGGGGTGTCAGGCATCTGCCCTGCTCATAATAGAGGAGCCGAGGCACGTCGTTGTGGATGCCAGCCTCATCGTCGAAAAAGCATTGCGGATTCTCGACCAGCAAACCACGTCGGAAGGGAACTGCCGCCACCCCACGTTCTTCCACACCCGAGTGGGACAGGTGCAGCGCATCGGCTTTGAGCAGCGGTTTCCGAAGGCTGATAGTGCCATAGCGACCCGTGTAGTAACAGTCGTTGACAAACAGTTCATCCCCCGTGATGGCGATGCGGCAAGCCACCATCTCGTCGGTGTCGGAACCAGAAGGAATGTAATCGGCGAGATGGTGTAAGCGACCGCGCATCTCGTAGAACGACAAGAGTGGATCGCCATACGCTTGGACACTATTGCTGGCGATGAGGAGGCTGTCATGATAGACCAGCATGACGTGAGCATCCGTCAAGCGGTCGAAGCGACGCTCTGTGCTGTCCACCACCAACATCGCCGCGCTATCCAAAACTGCCTGTTCAATGATGGTGGTCTCAAAGCCATCGGACGAAGCCTTACCAGCACACGACATGACCACGCCCGAGACCAACACAGCCATGATTATCAACACATTCTTCATTGTTTTCATGACTTAAAGGATTACTTTGGATACATTATGTTACATCCTACTCCAAAGCCTTGCCAATTTCTGCCTTGATGGCTTCCAGCACACTGTCGCTGAAGCCCACCTGATGCCACACCTGCCGACCTTCACGGTCGTAGAGATAGTATTGAGGAATGCCTTTCGTCTCGGCGAAACAGGGGAGTTTGTTCCAGAAACTGGAGGACATACGCAGGTGGTAGCCTTTCATGGAAGTGATGCTTCGCCGCCAGTCAGCTTCGGGACTTGACTCGTCGGTCAGATAAACAAACACCACATCCTTGCCCTTCAGTTCTTCTTTCACAGGTCCCATCTTGATGATGCCCAGCTTGCAGGGGCCACACCACGTGGCCCAGAAGTCGATGAAGACCACCTTGCCGGGAAGCATGGCGACGATGGCATCGAGGAACTGTTCGGGCGTTGCATCGGGCATGACGAGGAGGTGGGAATCGGCTATAGGTTCCTCCTTTTTTGTCTTGACAAGGCTAACGTTGCGGATACTGTTGCCAACGTCAAATACGGTCACATCGGCAGGAATTGGTTCGAAATGGAGGATGAGCGAATCCTTCTGACTGGTGTTCGTGTAGGGCTTCCCCTCCACAAACGGCTCTTCGCCACCTTTGATGAGCCACACGCCCGTCTTCTCGCCAGCCTTGTTGAGCGTGGGGAGTTCAATGTCCTCTTTCAGTTCCTTGCCATCCATCGTGGGGATGCGGCGACCGCTCTTGAGGGCATACCGCTTGCCGTTCGCCTCTATATAGTTATTGATTCCCATCCAGCCACCAAAGTTGCAGTGTACATTGATGTGCAGAATCGTTGCCGTATCGGTCAACTCCACCTTGGCAAGGTGGTCCATGGAACCCTCCTGCTCATCGTAGTCAGGGTTCACAATCACTCTCGTTTGTGCCTGTGCCGACACCATCAGCAACAAGGCACTTAAAGTCGAAAAAATCTTTTGCATGTGCTTTCTTATTTTAATGCTTTTTCAATTTCTTTTCCAATCTCCTCCAACACCTCATTGCTGAAACCTGTCTGTTCCCACACCCGTTTGCCTGTGCGGTCGTAGAAATAATATTGAGGAATGGCACCAAGACCTGGTATCTGCTGCCAGAGGGAGGAAGGGATGCGGTAGTGCTGCCCAGGGATGCTGAGCACGTGCTTGTTCCATTCATCCATGGGGCTGGATTCGTTGGTCAGATAGACGAAGACGATGTCCTGCCCCTTCAGTTGTTCCTTCATCGGCTCCATCGCCTGAATACCTTTCATGCAGGGACCGCACCAAGTGGCCCAGAAGTCGAAGAAGACTGCCTTGCCAGGGTGTTGCGCCACGATGGTCTCCAGCAGTTTGTCACCCGTCACATCGGGCGTGGGCATCATGCGGTCTTTCGCCTCACGTTGCAGCCGCTCCACGATGACACGGGTGCTGTCGTTGAAGGCACGGAGCACAGGCTGAAAGTAGGGATGGGCAGCAAGAATCACGCTGTCGGGCTGCACCTTGCCTTGCCGCATCTTCTCACCTATCTTTTGTGCCTCGGCAAAGCCCTTCAACAACTCGTACACCTCACCGTGGTCAAGCCCGTTGGCTTCG
>JAFSKR010000032.1 GCA_017448825.1 Bacteroidaceae bacterium | reverse complement strand
TCTTAACTCTGTTGCCAATGTCTTCCTCGTCCTCATGCCCGTCATCTCGGAAGACTGTGCCCCGTGTCTTCCGAGTTCTCTTGCCCGTATCTTGCTCCGCCTCATGCCCGTGTCTTCCGAGTCCTCTTGCCCGTTATCACTCTGCTCCGATGCTCGTCATCACTTTGCCCTTACGCTCGTCATCACTCCGCTCTCACGCTCGTGTCTTCTGGGGAAGAATTTCCAGAGGGATGAAGCAAGTGTTCTTGAAGGAATATCTGAAGATATTTCAGAATGTCTATTGATGTCACCAAGCATTGTTTCTATTTCATGTCAATATCAATTACCTCTATTCATTTTTAATATAAAGAGCATCATCTTCTAAGCCCCAAAAAGTGGGTGCAGAATAGATGGATTGTCTTTTCTGCACCCGTTGTTTTGGGGGATGAATAAGTTTGTGTGTTCTGACTTAATCTATCAGGTCTGCCAACCAATCGGCACTGCTGGCATCGCTCGGCATTCGCCAGTCGCCACGGGGTGAGAGGGATACGGAGCCGACTTTGGGACCATCGGGCAGACAGCTACGCTTGAATTGCTGGGTGAAGAATCTGTGGCAGAAGGTTTTGAGCCATTTCTGGATGGTTTCTTCGTCATAGGAACCTACTTCCATGCCGAGTTCCGTGTTTTCGGGGTAGGTCTGCTTGATAAAGGCTTGCTGTGCCAGATAGAGAATCTTGGCAGGGCGGAAGCCGAGACGGAGGAAGTGGTATAGGAAGAAGTCGTGGAGTTCGTAGGGACCCACGAGGTCTTCGGTCTTCTGCTGGATGTTTCCGTCTTTGTCTGCGGGGATGAGTTCGGGCGAGATGGGGGTTTCGATGATGTCGAGGAGCGTGGCTTTCGATGCCTCGTCCATGCTGGTGAGGGCTACCCACTTGACGAGGTGTTTGACTAATGTCTTGGGGATGGAGGTGTTGACTCCATAATTGGACATGTGGTCGGCGTTGTAGGTGCACCATCCAAGGGCGAGTTCGCTGAGGTCGCCAGTGCCAACGACGAAGCCGTTGCACTGGTTCGCTACGTCCATGAGTATTTGGGTGCGCTCGCGTGCTTGGCAGTTTTCGTAGGTGACATCATGCACGGCTATGTCGTGACCGATGTCCTTGAAGTGTTGGATGCAGGCATCTTTTATGCTGATTTCCTTGATGGTGATGTCGAGCGACTTCATTAGGGCGATGGCATTGTTGTAGGTGCGGTCGGTCGTGCCGAAGCCTGGCATGGTGACACCGATGACTTCCTTGCGTGGACGCTGGAGCATATCCATTGTCTTGACACATACGAGCAGGGCAAGGGTGGAGTCGAGTCCGCCGCTGATGCCGAGGACGATGCTGCGGGCTCCTGTGTGGACGATGCGCTTGGCAAGGGCTGAGGTCTGGATGGAGAATATCTCTTGGCAACGCTCGTCGAGGGCGTTGCCTCTTGGCACGAAGGGGTGGGGATTGACCCATCGGGTGAGTTCGAAGTTGTAGGCTGGGTTGACCGTCTGACATTGGATGTCGATGCGCTTTGTGGTGTCGGTCAGTCGAATGTTCTCGCTGAAGGTGGTGTTGTGACGACGCTCGGTGAGCAGACGTTCTGTGTCGATTTCAGAGATAACCATTTGTTCATTGAGACAGAAGCGCTTGCTACGAGTGATGAGCGTACCGTTTTCATAGATGAGGGCATTGCCTGCAAACACTACGTCTTGAGTGGATTCGCCAAAACCACAGGAGCTATAGACATAGCCGGCAATGCAACGGGCACTCTGCTGACTGATGAGTGACAGCAGGTATTGGTGCTTGCCGATAAGTTCGTTGCTGGCACTCAGGTTGAAGATGATTTCCGCTCCCTTCAATGCGAGTTCGCTACTGGGCGGTATGGGTGCCCAAAGGTCTTCGCAGATTTCTATGCCAAAGCAAGTCTTCTGTGTGTGGAATAGGAGGTCTCGACCGAAGTTGACTGTCTGGGCGCAGAGATGAATGTGGGTCTCGTCAGTGGCTGTCGATGGTACGAACCACCGCTGTTCATAAAATTCCTTGTAGTTGGGTAGGTAGGTCTTGGGCACCACGCCGAGTATCTTGCCCTCCTGCACAACTACGGCGCAGTTCATCAGCAGTCCACTAACCATGACGGGCATGCCGACAATGGAGATGATTTGCAGGGAGCGGGTGAAGTCAAGCAATTTGAAAAGGCTCTCTTCGCATTTCTCCAGTAACAGTTGCTGGCCAAAGAGGTCTTGGCAGGTGTAACCGCTAATGCTCAGTTCGGGGAAGGCGATGATTTCTACACCCTTGCCCTCAGCTTGAATGATGAGGCTTTCGATTTGCTGGATGTTATAGGTGCAGTCAGCCACTTTCAGCGAAGGAATGGCAGACGCTACTTTCACAAAACCGTAATTCATGTTCTTATTAACTATTTGACGTTTTACATTTTACTATTTTGCGGCAAAACTTATTGGACATTGAGGGTGGCGGTGGCGGGCTTCAAGCCTTTGCCTGTCACTTTCACGGTGGCGGCGCCTTTCTTGCCGTTGCTTTGGATGCCGATGACGAGCTGTCCGTGGAAAGCTTTCATCGTGGGCTTCGTGAAGACTTCGAGGCTGGTGGCATCGCCGTTGCAGATGCCTTTGAAGGTGGCGGCACCCGACACGCTGACGTTAATTTGCTGGTCGGCATCAGGTACGAGGTTTCCGTCTTTGTCGAGGACATTGACGGTGATGAAAGTCATGTCCTCACCATCAGCTTTAATAGGCTTGATGGCTGATCCGAGGTCGCCTGTCAGTTGGATGGACGATGCTGCTCCTGCTGTCTTGACGGTTTGGGTGCCCACTTCCTTTCCGTTTTCGTCATAGACAACCACTTTGATTTCTCCAGGTTCATATTTGACGTTGTTCCAGCGGAGACGATAACGGTCGATGGCAGGGTCATTGATGTCTGTGATGCGACCATCTTTGCCAGAGGGTGATTTCGCTGAGGTGTTCTTAGAAATCTTGCCCTGTGACTTGCCGTTCACAAACAGCTCAGCAGTAGGGTAGTTGGTGTAGCAATAGACAGGGGTCACTTCACCCTCACGCCCTGGCCATGTCCAGTGGGGCAGCAGGTGGATGGTTGTTTCATCCTTGTTCCAACGGGAACGATAGAGGTAATACCTATCCTTGGGAAGACCTGCAAGGTCGAAGATGCCAAAGTAAGAGGAACGGCTGGGCCAATACTCATCGTAAGGAGTGGGTTCGCCGAGATAGTCGAAGCCCGTCCACACAAATTCACCAATCACCCAAGGTTCGTCGTCTTGCAAGAGCCAATCGTCCTCTGGAATGTTCGACCACCAGCAAGCTTCCACGTCGTAGCTGGAGCACTGGCCGTCGTCGTATGCCTTGCCATCTACACGCTGAACAGGGAACTTATACACACCACGTGAAGAGACGGTGGAAGCCGTTTCACTGCCCAGCACAAAACCTTGGCGCAGTTTCTCGTATGCCGTCTTATATTTCTGTGTACGATAATTCATGCCTGGCACGTCAAGCACCTGTGCAAAGCCCGTCGCGATGGCGTTGTCGATGCGGTCGCACCCAGCGGTGACGGGACGTGTGGGGTCGAGGTCATGGATGAGGTTCTGCATATCGCGGGTCATGCGGTTACCCTCCTTCATGCCCTGTTCGGGGATTTCATTGCCGATGGACCACATGACGATGGAGGGATGCAGTTTGTTGGCATTCACGAGGTTCTGAAGGTCACGTTGCCACCAGTCCTTGTAGAACCGTGCATAGCCGTTCTTGCATTTGGGATAGACCCACATATCGAAACTTTCAGCCATCACCATCATGCCGAGAGAATCATAGACTTCCATCTGCATTTGGCTGGGGATGTTGTGGGAAGTGCGGATGGCATCGCATCCCATGCTCTTCAAGAGTTCCACCTGACGGATGAGGGCAGCCTTGTTGACAGCAGCACCCAACATACCGAGGTCGTGATGCAGGCACACACCTTTAAGTTTTCGGCTTTCCCCATTCAGTTTGAAGCCACCTTTCTCTGTCACTTCCACGGTGCGGATGCCGTACTTGACGGTCTTTGAGTCGAGCACCTTCCCGTTGCCTTTGTCGGCAATGATGCTGATGGTCAGGTCGTATAGCTGCGGCTTTTCGGGCGACCAGCACTCCACATCATCCATTGTCAGTTCGGTGGTGGCACGAGACATTCCTAAGCAATCCACCCCTTCAGGTGTCACATCAACCGTGCGGCCATTGGTGGAGAAACGCACGATGTTACCACCTCCAAAGTCTCCGTCAAGATAGGTGGAAATAGAAATAGTGGCGGTGGTCTCTTCCCAGTTCCAGCTTTTTGTTTCCACGTTGGTGCCCCATTCTAAGAGATGGCATTCCCCCGTCGTAATCAGCGTAACCGGACGAATCAATCCAGCACCAGGGTACCAGCGGCTGCTCTCCTCCACGTTGCGAAGATGCACAACCAGCGTGTTGGGTGATTCGTCTCCGTTCACAACCCCTGTGATGTCGATATTGAAGGGCGTGTAGCCATACTTCCATTCGCCGACCTTTGCACCATTCACATACACCTCGGGTTCTGCCATCGCTCCGTCGAAGTTGAGCAAGACGCGTTGGCTATTCTTGTCCACGCTGAAAGTGGTGCGGTACCATCCCTCTCCAATCCAAGGCAGAGAACCAGAACGTCCCGTCTTCTCGGTGGCCTCCTTCTCGCCATTTTGCTCGATGGCAACGGTCTGTTTGTCAATCTCCTTGTCGAATGGGCCGCTGATGGCCCAGTCGTGAGGCACTTGTACGGTTTGCCACTTTTTGTCGTTGTAACCCACTTGGGCAGGAGCGATAGAATCGAGCTTTTCGCCTCGTGAGAACTTCCAACCATCGCGCAGGACGGTCTCTTTCCGTTGTGCCATTGTGGTCATTGCAGTAGCCATCATGCTGATGCATAGCACACCTTTGAGTATGTTCCGATAGATAGTCATATATAAATAGGTGTTAGTTACTTCTTCTGATAGATTGTGTAGTCGCTCAGCTTCACCCACGATTGATTTTCGTTGTAGGTGGTTTGGTAGGCACCGACTCGGAGGGTGGGGCTGCTGACTTCGAGTGGCGACCCTGGCATATTGTTCCAGGTCTTGCCATCCTTGCTGGTGCGGGCGAAGAGTTGGTTGCCACGACGCTCGAATTGGATGATGGGGTCGAAGTCGTATCCCTTATAATTGGGGAACTGAGGACGGCCATGACCGCTCAACACCGTGAGCATATTACCGCAGTTGTAGAGTGGGAATGCCCCCAACTGATAGAACGTGTTTCCGTTTGCAATCAAGATGCCACCCTCGTTGAAGCCTGTCACATTGTGCTGCTTCAAGCCTTCCATGTCGGCCACGGTGGTCATCACCACAAAGTCGCCCGTCACTTCCTTATACACCTCGCCACCGTTCTCCAGAGGGTTGTCGTTGAAGTTGGCTGCCTTGGTGGAAAGCGTGAATACCTCCTTCTTCCCAAAGGTGGGCTTCATGTCGGGCGAAAGGGTGAACTTGCTGTCAGGGTCTATCTCCTCGAAGTCGTCGTCGCCCAGTGAGGGGTGGTTTTCCGTGCTATTCGCTTTGTAGAGGAACTCCACCACTTCTGCAGGGATTGATTGCGGATAGATGCCCAGGAAGTTGATGTAGCCCATGAAGTTGTTGGCACCCGTGCCGTCAGCACCGATGGTGATTCTGCCGTCAGGGCGTATCATGAGGAAGTTGTTCTTCTCCTGTATTAGTTTTCCGTTCAGATAGACTTTTTCCATCCAGCCGTCGTATGTAATAGTCCAGAACTGCCATTGGCCCTCGCCTTCCTTGATTTCCTTGGGAGCGCCGCTGCTCTCGAACGAGCCGTTATGGTTGATGAGGCCTGTCGCTGGGTCGGTGCCCAAACGGAACTCGGTGGTGGCAAGGTCGGCGCGTGAGGACGACAGTGATGCCACCGTGGACACGGGGCCGACCTTGGTGCTCAGCACACAGGCAGCGATGGTGTAGGGCGCGTTGTAGCGGTAGCACTGAGGCAGCGGCTTCTCGCTGACGAGTTGCTGAGTGCCGTTGAAGAAAAGTCCCCACTTGCCGTCTTTCACACGGGCACGGATGGGCTTGTTAGCTTTGAATATCATGGATGGATAGCTTTCACCGCCGCATTCCACCTCTGTCACATCAAAAGGTTTGGTGGCACTATTGAGGGCAATCCTTTCAACATTAAGAGTGATGACAGAAGTTTTTTTATCTCTTTTGTTTGCCTCCACGTCCTTCTTGTGCATGCCCGGATAGCCGTCGTTGCTCTCCACGTCGGTGACGGGCAGGGCAGGGGCTTTCTGCCACACCTTCACGTTCCAGATGGCAGGCATGTGGCCGTTCTTCTGCGTGTCGGTGATGGTGATGCGCACATATTGTGCTTTTACGGCACCCTTGTCAATCATTGGAGAACCCTGCATGGTGTTGTCTCTGCGGTCGGCATACATTGTCCAATTCTGCCCATCAAGGGATGTTTCCACCTTATACTGATAGAAGAAGGTGGCGTATTCGAATTGTGTCCACACCTCGTTGAACTTCATCGGTTTGCCGAGGTCAATCTGCAACCACTCTTCGTGTGGGGTGCAGGGTTTGTCGCTGTCCCAGTTGCACTTTTTCGCCTTCCACAGGGTGGCGTTGTTGTCGTCCACCGCATACTCGGGCTTAAACCATTCGTCGTAGTAGGAAGAGGCTGTCACCTTCGCTCCGTATGCGAGGTTCTTCTGCTTTGATGCCCCTTTGAATAGGTTGACATTTTGAGCGTTGTGCGTGGGAATAATCGGAATGATGTCACCTTTTTCATCGAACTTCAGTTCGTCGATGCACACCTGACGGTTGAAACCGTGGATGGACTTCGGGTTGTTGTGGCGATGATAGACGATGTAGTACTTTCCATCAATGTCGATGATGGAGTGGTGACCAGGGCCATGCACGGTTTCGTCTTCGTTGGTGGTGAGCAGTTCGCCCTTATACTCAAAAGGCCCCATCGGCCCAACAGTCGATGTGGCATACTGCACGCGGTAGGTGTCGGTGTGGCAACTTCCCGACGAGTAGGTGAAGTAGTACACGCCGTTGCGTTTGAACACGAAAGGCGCCTCGAAGATGTCTTTCAATTCCGTGTTGGGGATGAGCCTCTTTTCCGTGAAAAACTCGTCGGCGGCAATGGGGAAGGGGTGGTCTTCATGCCATCGGCGCGCATCTTTCGCCACATTCTCCTTCAAAGCCGACAGGTCGAAATCACCGTCCTTGAGTTTCGCCACACCACAGCCAAAGCCTTTGTAGATGCCCCATGTGGTGAAGTAGAGATACTGGCTCTTGTCGTCGTCCACAAACAGCTGTGGGTCGAGGGTAATCACGTTATGCACGTAGCGGTCGGGCACCATCACAGCATCTTCCCGTCCGAGGATGTTTTTCCAAGGGCCGATAGGTGAGTCGCTCTCGCCGATGCTCACCACGCAAGGCTCGCAATAGAAGTAGCGGTATTTCCCGTTAGGCAGTTGAACCACGTCAGGTGCCCACACCACTTCGGTGGTCGGCCAGTTCATCACGATGTTCTTCCAGTTGACAAAGTCCTTGCTCACCCACACCTGTGCGGGACCATACCCGTTGCCCGTTCCGTCAGTTGTGGCATACAAATAATACGTGTTGCCAAACTTCCGAATGGTAGGGTCGGCGAAATAACCAGGAATGAACGGGTTGGCATTGCCTGGCGCATTCCATGCAGTGCCCACGACGGGCGATGGGGTGTACTCTCTCGGTCGCTGCTGGGCAGACAGGGTGGTCGTTGCCATCAGCAGCACTGGTAAAATCATTTTTTTCATAAATCTTTCTCTATAAGCTAATCTAACAAGTTTTGCAAAGTTTTAATGGATGCCTCTTTTGTTCAGTGCTTTCACATATCGTGCAGCATTCAATAAGTGTTCCGCATAAGTTACAGCAAAATTATGTGTACCAGAAAAGTCTTCTTTGGCACACATATAGATATAGTTGTTGTTGGCATGGTTAAGCACAGCATCGATGCCGGCAATGCTGGGCACACGAATGGGGCCAGGTGGAAGTCCTGCATTTCTGTAAGTGTTATAAGGAGAGTCCACTTTCAAATGTTCGTGCAAAACTCTTCGTATGGTAAAGTCTTTCAATGCAAAAATCACGGTTGGATCACTCTGTAATGGCATTTCCTTACGCATACGGTTCATATAAAGAGCGGCAATATCTGGTTTTTCTCTGTCGTTGGCTGTTTCGCTGTCCACGATAGCGGCAAGCGTGATAACCTTCTCTTTCGTCATCTCTTCGCCAGCATATTCACTCACCTCTTTCAATTTACCGAGTCGCTCCTCATTCCAGAACCGTTCGTTCTCCTTCTGCATACGTTCCATAAGTTTCTTGATGCTGATGTCCCAATACACTTCGTAGGTATTCGGAATGAACATACCTGGCAATGATTCCTTCGTATAACCCATTGCCTTGATGTTTGTTGCATCTTTGAGATATTGGTCAATGGAGGCAGAGTCAACCATCAGTTGGCTTGCCAGTTTCCCAGCCATTGCCTCCATGGTTCGAGTTGACGGAACAACCAGCATGATAGGCTTTTCGTTATGGTTGCGGATATTTCGAATGAAGTTCAGCATGGTCATATCACCACTCACTTCGTATCGTCCCGTTCGGATTCTTTCCTTGAGGTTCAGCAATCCTGCATACAGATGAAATACTCGCATTTCTTCTGGATTTGCTCTTTGTTCCACCTTTTGAGCGATAGAATCCACTGTGTCGTCAGTGTCAATATAAATATAGGTTGGTTCGTTCAGCCGGAAGCCGCTTTTATACAACCACCACACACCAGCCCCAGACGCTACAACGATGCACAGCAGCACCCAAACCCATGCCTTGTTTTTCTTTTTTGCCATATTCTTATGTTTAATAATGGGACAAAGGTAAGAAATCCTACCGATATGGCGAAGCGATTTGCAAAGTTTTCAGTGGTTCATCTCGAAATTTGGCTAATATGAAGAAAAAAAGTTGGAGGTTTATCAAGTATGTGAGATAAATTTTCTACCTTTGCAAGAGTTACAACGAACAACAAAATCAATGAACGAGAAAGCAATGGGAAATTTTAGCGAATTAGTGCAAAAGCGTCGTAGTGTACGCAAGTTCACGGACGAAGAGATTAAGGCTGAGGATTTGCAGACGATTCTTCGTGCCGCATTGATGTCGCCCACGAGCAAAGGGACACGGGCATGGCATTTTGTGGTGGTGGATGACAAGGATTTGTTGGAGAAGATGTCGCTATGCCGACCGATGGGTAGCCAATTCATCGCAGGGGCGAAAGTAGCTGTTGTGGTGTTGGGCGACAGAGAGGTGACGGATGCTTGGTGTGAAGATGCCTCGATTGCAGCGGTCACGATGCAGTATCAGGCGGCTGACCTGGGTTTGGGTTCCTGCTGGTGCCAGATTCGCAACCGTTTCATGGAGAATGGCGAGCCTTCGGACAACGTGCTCCGTTTCTTGCTCCGATACCCCGAAAATCTGACGGCTGAATGTGTCATCGGCATCGGCTATCCTGCCATCGAACGCAAACCGCAGGACGAGGATAAACTCAAGTGGGAGAATGTACACGTCGGGGCTTTTCCTCAAGAAGTTGAATGATGGATATTGTTTTGATAGGAGCGGGGAATCTGGCCACAAATTTAGGGAAGGCGCTTCGTGGGGTGGGACATCGCATTATGCAGGTGTATAGCCGCACAGAAACGTCGGCCAAGGCCTTAGCTGACGTGTTGCAATGTGCTTATACGAATACTTTAGAGGAAGTATCGCAACAGGCTGATATTTATATTATTGCTGTGAAAGATACCGCCTTGTCCGAAGTGGCTGGACGGTTGCAGAAGGGAAGAGAAGAGAGATTGTTTGTCCATACGGCTGGCAGTATGCCAATGGATGCCATTCCTTCAGTTCGCCGCGGTGTGTTTTATCCGATGCAGACATTTTCCAAACAGCAGGAAGTGGACTTCAAGGTGATTCCCTGTTTCGTGGAAGCCAACAGTGACAGCGACCTCTCTCTGCTGAAGGAGTTGGCATACAGCGTCTCTGATGTGGTGTATGAGTTGAATACGGAAAACAGAAAGTATCTGCACCTTGCCGCTGTGTTCTGCTGCAATTTCGCCAACCACTGTTTCAGACATGGGGAGCGGCTGCTGGAAGAGCATGGGCAGATTCCTTTTTCTGTGATGCTGCCTCTTATCGACGAGACGGCTCGGAAGCTCCACTTGCTTTCGCCGCGGGAGGCGCAGACGGGTCCAGCTGTCCGCTGGGACACTAACGTGATGGACAAGCATCTGCAACTGCTTTCCGACACACCTGATAGACAGAAGATTTACGAACTACTCAGTAAAAGCATACACGATGATCAACTATGATTTGACTAAAATCCGTGCTGTATTTTTCGACGTGGATGGGGTGCTGTCGTGCGAGACGATTCCGCAGCATCCTAATGGCGACCCGATGCGCACGGTGAACATTAAGGATGGCTATGCCATGCAACACGCTGTGAAGTGTGGCCTCATTTTGGCCATTATCACGGGTGGAAGAACGGAGGCTGTGCGCATCCGTTATGAGGGGTTGGGGCTGAAGGATGTCGTCTTGGGCGCAGCCGTTAAGATTGAAACCTATCAAGCATTGAAAGAGAAGTACAACCTTAAGGATGAAGAGATTGCATACGTGGGTGATGATATCCCTGATTATGAGGTTCTTACGCAATGTGGCTTGCCATGTTGTCCTGCCGATGCGGCACCTGAAATAAAAGGCGTATGTACCTATATCTCTCACAAGAACGGGGGACAAGGGTGCGCACGCGATATTTTGGAACAGATATTAAAAGCACAAGACTTATGGATGCACAACAGCACAGCCTTCGGATGGTAGAAGGTTACAAGGTTATACTTGCCAGTAACTCTCCTCGTCGTAAAGAATTGCTGAGTGGCTTGGGCATCAGCTTTGAAGTTCGAACGTTGCAAAGCATTGATGAAAGTTATCCCGATTCATTGAAAGGCGAAGATATCCCCATTTATATTTCTGGCAAAAAGGCGGAGGCTTATCGTCAGACGATGGCGGATGACGAGATGATTATTACGGCAGACACGATTGTGTACGATCGTGGTGCCGTTCTGGGTAAACCGAAGGATCGGGAAGATGCCATTCAGATGTTGCAAACGTTGTCTGGTCATGCTCATGAGGTCATTACGGGTGTGTCGATTGTCACCAAGGAAAAGACCATCCAATTCGCTTCTACCTCAAAGGTATTTTTTGCTTCTTTAACTGACGAAGAAATAGCCTATTATGTTGATTATTATAAACCTTTTGATAAGGCTGGTTCCTATGGCATTCAAGAGTGGATTGGATATGTTGGTGTGACTCGCATCGAAGGTTCCTATTTCAATGTGATGGGCTTGCCGATTCAGCGATTATATACAGAACTTAAAAAGATATTTTATGGAACCACTCATTTATGAAATTGATGAGGTCGATCTCAGCATTCTGCGTGCTCTTCAGGCTGATAGCCGTCTGACTGTAAAGGAACTGGCTTTGAAGATTCATTTATCTGTAACTCCCACTTATGAACGCCAGCGCCGTTTGGAACGTCTTGGCTATATCAAAAGTTATGTGGCGGTGCTTGATGGCAATAAGTTGGAGCGAGGCTTCGTCGTGTTCTGTAATGTGACGATGAAGCAGATTAATAAGAAAATAGCAGAAGATTTTTGTAAGATTGTTGAATCGTGGAGCGAGGTCACCGAGTGTTACAACATTTCGGGCGATGGAGACTATTTGTTGAAAGTCTGCGTGAACAGTATGTATAAGTATCAACAGTTTATCCTTGATAAAGTAGGGAATTTTCCTTATATCTCCCAAATACGTTCTATTTTTGTCATGGACACGCTGAAACTTACTTATGGCCTGCCCATTTAGTTCTCGTATGTAATGCCTATAATGGGTTTGACATCATCATAGCTGAGGCTGATGGTGGTTGGGCCGTAGGCGTATGGTGCGATGTCGTATTCGTTGTAGTAAAATTCAATGCTGTCTTCTTTGAGCGCAAAGTTTGTGCTGACAAACATTTCCATCATCTCCAACAGTCCCTTTGTGTGCAGCTCTTCCATTGTTTGTGCGCCATTGTTTTTCATCAATTTGTCTAAAAGCATTTCTTTCAGCACCGTCTGATTGGCAAGAGGAAAGACGTTGTCGAGCGCAATAAATTCTCCCGTCATCGCGTTGAATCTTAAAATGGTGGTGATGGTGCAAGGATGCGCCCCCCCCATGAAGACCTCTTCCACCAGGCGGTAATTAATCACGTTCTCAAAGCCGTATTCGGCACGACCCGTAAGATGGTCATAATAGGCTTGTGCAATATTATCACGGCGAAACTCCGTTTTCACATCCTCGATGTATCGCTCCACAGCTTCATCTATGGTCAAACTGTCACTTGATTGTTTCAACACAATTTCAATCAACTGCGCATTGATGAGGTTGCAAACATTTTTGTTGGAATCGTTGTCTGTTTTCATGAACTGTAAATCCACCTTCACATCCAATTCTCTGTTGTGGTTCTCATGCAAGGCTGTGAAATTACTGTCTTTCTCCTCTTCAACAGGCGTTTCAGTCAACTGCTCCATTTTTTCCACTTGATAGAACTCCACATCGTTCCATTTTGTGCTTGAACTGCATGATGCAGCACCCATTGTCATCGATGCACATAGATAGATAAATATGTAATATATGATATTCCTTTTCATCGCTCTTTTTTCAAATTCGGGCGCAAAGGTAACAATTTTTCTCTTCAACATGCTTTTATTCCACCAATAATGTCTAATTTTGCGATGAAAAAATACAAAAAAGCGCATTCCGAAGCTCAATGCAACGCAGAAATTCTTATAGTGACCTTGGATTGGTGGTGGCAGTAAGTGTGTCCATCTGCCTCCTTGTCAAGAGTCTTCTTTTTGGTCTCACTTGGGGTGGCATCATTTGGCTGATTCTCTCGTGCGCCTATTTCATCATTTCTTGGAGGTTCCCCTCCAATGGTGATGTGGTTAAGCATTCCACGACGCTTTATTTTGTACTTTCTGTGGCAGCTATGGTGACCATCGTTATGTTGGACAAAAACACACGTCCAGTCATGCACGCTTTCGAAGGGACTGGTGACACGATTCCAGACGTGCAGCCCATAGAGGAGCTGGTGCCTGTGATACAGGACGCGCCTCTTCAGGCAGACACCTTTGCTACCGACACGCTTTCTGTTGACGAGCTTCTGCCCGATACCCTCGGGAGGGTAGGCGAACCACCCTCACAGGAAGCCCCCGCGGACACGACAACCATTCTGTAATCATCATTTTTTACTAAATATGTCAACTACAAATTCTAATCCAGCGGCTGATAGTCAGCCATCCAAAGGTCGTGCCGTTGGCACCATCGTAACCATTTCCTTGCTTATCATTTCTCTGGCCCTCTTGGCTGGGTGGTTTCTGTTCCTTCGTGGAGGAAACGATACAGACGAACGTGAGGCGTATAATACCATCATGCAGTACGAAAACGAGCGAAAGTATGATATAATGGAGGAAGCACTTTCTTCCTATTTTGACACCTACAATGCTGATGCTTACCATTTTTCTCAACTGAAGGAACTATATGACCGTTTCACTTCAGAAAGTGCAGATTGGAAGGGGGCGGAAGCGGAAATGACCTATGCTGCCATCCAGCACTTTTTGGATGTCCATCCTGATGGTTTTTATCGTGAAGACGGTCATCGGAAACTTGATTCCCTTTCCTATCTAAGGGCTGTTGAGGCCGACACCCGTGAGGCATACGAGCATTATATCAGTCAGTTTGCACGAGGCAGATATGTGAAAGAGGCAAATGCAAAGTTGGCAGAACTGGACAATGTGGAACTTTCGGTTGAGGAAAAGCAGGATGCGACAGATGCCGTTCAGACCCATTTCGATGGCTTGGCACAGAACGACCGTGGTGCTGTATCTGCCACCCTTGCCAGCAACATCAGCAGCTACATCGGCAAGGCCAATCCTGAAGAGGAGGACATCTATGCTTACATGGCAAATATGCATGCTACGGGACGCTTCTTGGTTTTTGTGGTGAAGGATGCCGTTGTGGAGAAGGTGGATGTGGCAGGCCGTAATATGTACAACGTACAGTTTGTCCTTGATGAAGAGACCTACGCTTCATCTCCCAACTCCACTCCAGTTCTTGACACTGAGGCGGGGGACGCAGAGGCTGAAGAACGCCCCAAGCCAACCAGCGTGAAGCACTTTAAGGGGACGGCAGTGTTGAACGAGCGGATGAAAATAACATCCCTCGTTTTGAGGCAGTAAGAGGCTGAAAATGTAAAAAAAGAGTATTTTCCCCTTGGATATGTTTGCGGTTTGATTTTTTGTTCTTACCTTTGTACCGAAAATGTAGGGGCGCATCAGTCGTGTTGAACATGACGAAATAGAAGATGAGGTGGGAGTGATTGGAGGCCATAAGTACAGTTGCTGTATCAAGAAAATCCTCCATGAACGATAGCAGATGATGAATGTTTTCCATAGCGGGAAGTTATTTAATAAGTTACCTGCTAATGAATGGCATAACATCGTGCAACTTCTCATCTCCTTATCCTGAGAGAACGAATAAAGCCTATAAATAACATTATTAACTAATCTAATTTCACTAATTTATGAGAAAAATTTACGCTCTTGTGACTACTGCCGTACTGAGTCTCGTATCTCTCACGGCAAGTGCACAGTATTACACGTTGCCAGCAGAAAATGCCGTGCTTCAAAGTGCCGATTACAACTATCGCCTTTATAAGGATGTCAATTTTGCTGACTTGACAATCAATGGTGTGGAGATGGGAGTGTCGGCTCTTGAATTTGACACCAGCATCACCACTGAAGAAATCAAGTACAACGGCTATGTGCCCTACCAGTGCTCGGTAGAAGGTCTTACCAATCTTTGGTGTGCTATCACTACTCCTAACTACACAGCAGGACGTGGTATTCAGACCAATGGTTCAGGTCCTCGTGGATTGCTTCTCAGCGACATGAAAGAAGGCCAAATCATTGTGATGCAGGGAGCCAATGGCGGTTATAATACGGGTGAAACCAACGCCGACTACAATGGCTTTGTGATTCCCAACGGTTCACGCTATAGTGCCAACACAGGTTGGGTATGGGAACTCTTCGACCCACTACAGGTAGAGGACATCTCCCCAGAAGTTCACGCAGCTCAGTATGAAGCAGCTGTTGCCGCTGGCGAGATAGAGGAGGGCGACGAATCTACCGAAGTGGTTGATAAGTATCTTTATCTGCGTGTGCTTCAAGATGGTTGGGTTTCCGTCCCAATGGAACGTGCTGCATGGGTGTATGGTTTCCAGATTTGGATTGATGCAGCTGCCGACGAAGCTGTTACCGCTCCTGCACTCAAAATTGTAGGTGTAAATGGTGACTCTCGCAAACTGGAGTTCAAGGCGGGCGAATCGACACTGGGTCTTGAAGTAGCCACTTATTACTCATTGGATGGTTCCGACCCCATCTTCTTGAAGGACTCTGAAGAAATCGACCACTATGACTATGTGTACGACACAGACGAAGACGGTAATCAAATTGCTGTTGACTCTACGGCTGTCTATAAGCGTGTGCTTGACACCGACGCAGTCGCAGAATATGGCACATACGGCGACTACTTCTACAATCCAGAGGATGGCTACATTGATGTTTATGCCGATGCTGACGAAGACGGTGATGGAATCGTTGTCGTAAAGGCAGCTTCTGTTTCCTCTTCTGGTGCGGTGTCTGATGTGGTGTCTATCAGTGTCAGCATTGGCGAGATTACGCTCAATGCTCCTACACTCACGCTGCAAGGCTTCAGTGGATTAGACCGCCTGTATTCCATAGGCTGGACTAACAACACCCTTTGCGACGAGGAATTTGCCATCAGCTATGAAGGTGATGATGGCGCACTCTATGGCGAAGCTGTTATTGGCGATGTGGTTGCCGTGAAGCAGAACGTAACTGTTACCGTGAAGGTGGAAGGCTATAACGACGGTGTCGTTACACAAGACGCTGATGTGGCTGGTATCGACATTCACCGTAAATCTTCTGTGACCGAAGATGCTGATGGCAACCCCATCCACGATTGGGACTTCGTGAACCTGTCAGACGAACAGAAAGCCATCATTCAGGGCATAGTGGTGGAATCCTACTATAAAATCGTAGAGGAAGACTCTATTGTCTATACCATCGCCCAATACGAAGCAGCAGAAGCAGCAGGCGAAGACGTATCTGATTTCCAACCTAACTATGCTCCTTCTTGCTGGTGGTGGGATGGCAGTCGCAACCGTGCTACACTTAACGTGGCTTCAGACACGATTGTTGACCCAACCACACTGCACAACCTGAATAGCAACGGGTATGGCTATGTGAATGACGATGCCAACGTGTTCCCTGGCATTGAAATAGACTGTGCTCCCAACGCAAGCAACAACTCTTGCATCTTCATCTACATCAACGGAGACCTCGGTGCTTACTTCATGGCACGTCCTACGCTGACCTTCCCACGCGAGACTATCGCAGCAGGTGAGTATTTGTTGATTTATCAAGGTGCTGGTGGTTCCAACTATACCAATTCACGTTGGCCAACTGTCTATGAAGTTCCAACAGGCGAACTCCTTGAAGTGACACTTGCCTCGGGTGGCATCCACGTCTTCTACATGGATATCTACACCTATGACAACCTGCCAACAGATGAATATAACCCCAATGAAGACCCTGAACCAGATGCTATCAAGAATACCATTGGAATTCAGAAGATAGCAGGTTACTACTCCATCAGTGGTGCCAAACTCTCTGCTCCTCAGAAGGGCATCAACATCGTGAAGTATGCTGATGGCACAACCATGAAGGTGTTGATGAAGTAACAGCAAGTTCTATCTATAAAGACGAAAAGGGTCGTGATGCCAATCGCATCACGACCCTTTATTAGGTCTTTTTATGAAGTCTTATATGTCACACACCGGCATCAGCACTTGGGTCGATGTTTAGTCCTGAACTGAGTGGTTCTGTTTCCAAATTTTCTGCTTTATGCAGCGAGTAGGATCCGTCGGTGGCAACCTTGAGCTCCAATGGATACTCCATGCTGTCGGATGTCTCGTCGGGGTCTCCCACGGTGACAATGAAATAGAATGCAGAACGGTCTTCTTCAAGTTTCATGTAGTTGTAGTTGACACCCACCATCGTAGATGTCTTCAGGAAACTGGATGGCACGATGTCGCGGAAGTTATTCTTGTAGAATTTTTTGTCGAACAGGCTCTTGCCTTCATGTTGAATGGCGATGTGCACACGGCTTTCGTGATACTCCAATCCTTGCGGGTTGATGACCACAGGCATGGAATCGACGTGTTCGAGTGAATAAGTGTAATTGTAAAGTCTGCCAGCAATGGTGATGGTGTCCGACAGAGTGTAGTCACGTAAGGATATGATACCTGTTACAGAGTCGATGTCTTCTACGACTCGTTCAATGACTGGTTCCTTTTGTTCATGCTTGCATGATGCCATGATCATGGTTGCCAGCAGTGACAATGTTGTAATTCTTGCAAATTTCATGTGTATAGAGGTTTTAGTTTATTCAGTGTGCAAAGATAGGTTTTTTTCATGAAAGGTGCGCTTCGCTTAATGAGAAATGCTTAATGAGAAATGAGAAATGTGAGTTTTTTAGTCTTTGAGTTTATTATTTTACATTTTTCATTGAGCATTTCCCATTGAGCGTAGCGTTTTTCTGTGAAAAAGTAATAAATCCTAATACCTAATTCCTAATACCTAATTAAAAAATGCGTACCTTTGCAAATGATTAAGAAATTTTATAGCGGTTTTCCTGTTGTAAACCGTGCCTCGTAAATTGACAAATTATAAATTCCATTCATGGGACTGTTAAAGAAAAATCCAAGAAATTGGCGTGTACAGAGTGGACAACCACTAACGGAAATGGACAGACGAATTCTGTATTTCCAGAACAAGGGACACTTGGTGCCAACACGCGAATTGATAAAGACTCCTGAACAGATTGAAGGCATTCGCAAGGCTGGTGTGCTGAACACGGCTGTGCTTGACCTTGTGGCAGAGAAAATACATGAAGGCATGACGACACTGGAGATTGACCAGTTGGTGTATGACTTCACTACAAAGAATGGCGGCATCCCAGCTCCACTCAACTATGAAGGCTTTCCCAAGAGCTGCTGCACCAGTATCAATGAGGTGGTGTGTCACGGCATCCCAAGCGCAGAAGAGGTCTTGGAAGAGGGCGACATCATCAACGTAGATTGTACCACGATTCTTGATGGCTATTTTGCCGATGCCAGCCGAATGTTCATTATCGGTAAGACGACCCCTGAGCGTGAACGTTTGGTGCAGGTGGCAAAGGAATGTATGGAGATTGGTGCCGAGGCTTGCAAGCCTTATTCGTTTGTGGGTGATTCTGCCGCAGCTGTAACTAAATATGCGCATAAGAATGGCTACACGGTGGTGCGTGACCTTTGTGGTCATGGTGTGGGTAATGCTTTCCACGAAGACCCCGACATGGAGCACTACGGCAAGAAGGGCACGGGTATGTTGCTGGTGCCGGGTATGGTGTTCACCATCGAACCGATGATTAACGCTGGCGGTTGGCAGGTGTTTGTGGACAGTGAGGACGACTGGACGGTGGTGACCGACGACTACAGCGACTCGGCGCAATGGGAGCACACTTATCTGATGACAGAAGAAGGACTGGAAATCTTGACGTATTAAATATATGTATATATTAGCAATCGAAAGTTCATGCGACGACACAAGTGCGGCGGTGCTGAGAGACGGCATCTTGTTGAGCAACGTGACCGCCTCGCAAGCCGTGCATGAAGAATATGGCGGAGTGGTGCCGGAACTTGCCTCGCGGGCGCATCAGCAGAACATCGTGCCGGTGGTGGATGCCGCCATCAAGAGGGCTGGCATCACGAAGGAAGACCTCAATGCTGTGGCTTTCACACGGGGTCCGGGGCTGATGGGCAGCCTTTTGGTGGGGGTGAGCTTTGCCAAAGGCTTTGCGAGGGCATTGGGCATCCCCATGATTGACGTGAACCACTTGCAGGGGCATGTGCTGGCGCACTTCATCCGTGAAAGCGAAGATGACCACGAGCAACCGACATTCCCTTTCCTCTGTCTGTTGGTCAGCGGAGGCAATAGTCAGATTGTGAAGGTCAATTCCTATAAAGATATGGAAATCCTTGGTCAGACCATCGATGATGCAGCAGGTGAGGCGATTGACAAGTGCTCGAAGGTGATGGGCTTGGGCTATCCTGGCGGCCCCATCATCGACAAGTTGGCTCGTCAGGGCAATCCTGAGGCGTTTGAATTTTCCAAGCCAGACATCGCTGGCTACGACTATAGTTTTTCGGGGTTGAAGACCTCCTTCCTCTACCACTTGCGCGATTGGCTGAAGGAAGACCCCGACTTCATCGAGCATCACAAGGAAGACCTGGCGGCATCGCTGGAAAAGACCGTCGTGGACATTCTGATGAAGAAGCTGCGCAAGGCGGTGAAGGACACAGGCATCAAGCAGGTGGCAGTGGCTGGTGGCGTGAGTGCCAACAACGGATTGCGTGATGCCTTCCGCGACCATGCCAAGCGATACCATTGGAAAATTTTCATCCCGAAGTTCTCCTACACAACGGATAATGCGGCGATGATTGGCATTACGGGCTATTTCAAGTATCTCGACAAGGACTTTGCCTCTATTGACTTGCCTGCTTATGCACGGGTCACCACAAAATAACAGACCATGAAAGAGGTTCGTTTCTTCTATGTGCCCAATGCGGCAAACGTGACGGAACTTCCCGACGAGGAGGCTCAGCATGCTGTTCGTGTCCTACGTATGGAGATGGGTGACGAGATGATGCTGATGGATGGGCATGGCACATTCTATAGAGCCATTGTGACCGAGGCGACCAAGAGGCGTTGTTTTTACCGCATAGAAGAGACTTTGCCACAAGAAAGGCAATGGCAACCTCACCTCCACTTGGCGATGGCACCCACAAAGAACATGGACAGAACTGAATGGTTTGCCGAGAAGGCCACAGAGATAGGCTTTGACGAATTGACTTTCTTGAAGTGCCGATGGTCAGAACGAACAGTTGTCAAGACAGAACGCATCGAGAAAATCATGGTGTCTGCCATGAAGCAGAGCCGCAAGGCATGGAAACCTGTGCTGAACGAGATGGTGGACTTCAAGGCTTTTGTGCAACAGGTGGAAGAACGGGAGAAGGCAAGTGGAAAGCCGATGCAGAAGTTCATCTGCCATTGCTACGAAGAAGAAGGAGTGGGTGATAAGGTGGCACTGAAAGAGGCTGTGAGGGGAGGGGAAGATGTGCTGGTGATGGTGGGACCGGAAGGGGATTTCTCCATTGATGAGGTGAAAATGGCGGAGGAAAAAGGCTTTCAAAGCGTGACATTGGGCAAGAGCCGATTGAGAACGGAAACCGCGGCTCTGGTAGCTGTACATATTATCAATTTAATCAATCAATAACATCATGAAGAAGATTCATTTTATTGCAGCGGTGGTGCTGGCAGTTCTTGCGTTGAGTTCTTGTACCAAAATGGATTACAAGAATGTGATACCTGCCAATGCACCATTGGTGATGGAAATAGATATACGGTCGATTGCCGAAAAGAGCGAGTTTCAGCAATCGAAAAGTATGCAAAAGTTGGAGAAGACTCTTGCGGTTGTTGTTGCAGCCAAGGACATGGGGAAGGTAAAAGAATATATCAATAATCCGATGTCGATGGGGTTTGATTTTAGTGTGCCCGTCTATGCGTTTATGCTGGATATGGAGACGGTGGGCTTGACCATGAAGGTGGATGATGAGGATGCCGTGAAGGATTTCCTGCTGTTGCTCAATAAGCAAGGCATGGCTTCAAAGCCACAGGAGAGGGATGAGCTGATATGTGGAACATTGATGGATGACATGACTTATACCTATGATGGAACCACCTTCCTGTTGCTGGCATCGCTGGAGAAAAGTGGTGGTGCAAAAAATACAAAATTGGCGCAACGGTTGATGGATCAGAAGTGGAAAGACAGTTTCTTCTATGGGAAAGATATTTGGAAAACTGACCTGTATGGTCAAGTGAAATGTTATGCCTGCGGCGGCAATTTGCCCAAAGAGGTGATGACTCCTTTGCTAGAGTTCTTACCTAAGAACCTCAAACCATCAGATGTAGACGTTGTGGCGGACCTCAACTTTGAGAAAGGAAAGGCAACCCTCACTACAGCTTTGATTGCCAGAACTGATGAGGCACAGAAGCTGATTGATGAGGTGGACGAGAACATGAGTAAGATAGAAGGCCGTTATCTCGACAAGGTGTCTGACGATGCTGTGATTTGGATGGGTGCAGGTGTGAAAGGAAAGTGGTTGCTTGAGAAAATCAAGGCGAACAAGTCACTGAACGGTTTGCTGTTTGTGGCAGAACGTGCAGTTGATGTGAGGCAGATGCTCCAAGCGATCAATGGAGATGTCTCTTTGGAACTATCTCCTTCAGAAGTGAACCCAAACGATGTGGAATATATGATGTATGCCCAATTGGAGAACTCAAAGTTCCTTGCCGATGTGGATGCCTGGAAAGAAAGCCATAAAGATTTTGGCATTGATATGAAGGACAAGGGAAACAACCAGTATCTGCTCACTGTGGATGGAAAGACCAACGAATGGGGTGTTCAGAATGATGACCTCTATTGGGGAACTGTTCAGGCTTTCAATCAGTCGAAGAAATCGACAGGCGCCTTTTTGAAGCCGTACGAGAAAGCAATTAAGAAAAGCCAAGTGTTCATTCTTTTGGATTTGGATGCATTGGGAAGAGAAGGGGGAGCGAGCAGCGTGGCTTGGGCATCGCAGATGTTGAGATATAAGCTCCACATCAAGACTATCATCTTGCAATCATGGTCAGCAAGTGGAATGGCACTGACCATTGAGCAGGAGAATAAGGACGAGAACTTCTTGAAACAACTATTTGAATGAATAAGATACAACTGATTCATACATTGCCCAATGTATTCCAGAGCCGCACCGACATCGTGAGCGACATCTGGAAGCAAGACGTGACCTTCGAGAAGGGCAAACTCTATTTGGTGGAAGCCAATTCAGGCACGGGCAAATCGTCGCTGTGCAGTTATATTTATGGGTATCGCCATGACTATCAGGGACAGATTCTCTTCGATGGGGAAGACATCAGCGGATATGCTGTGGCAAAGTGGACGGACATCCGAAAGAAGCACTTTGCCTTGTTGTGGCAGGAACTGCGGATGTTCCCTGAACTGACGGCATGGGAGAATGTGGACATCAAGAACAAACTGACGGGTTTTCAGAAGAAGAAGCAGATACGCGAATGGTTCGATATGTTGGGCATCACTGACAAACTCGATACCAAACTCGGCAGGATGTCGTTCGGTCAGCAGCAGCGTGTGGCCCTCATTCGTGCCTTGTGCCAACCTTTCGATTTCCTGTTTGTGGATGAACCCATCAGCCACCTCGATGACACCAATGCTGAAATCATGGGACGCATCATGACCGCTGAAGCCAAGCGGCAGGGGGCGGGCATCATCGCTACCAGCATTGGCAAACGCATAAATTTGGAATATGACCAAGTGTTTAACCTCTAAAGGCATGGAAAGATGAATTTAGTTTGGAAACTATTGCGACAGCATATCAGCATTCCCCAATTCATGGGATTCTTCTTTGCTAATTTGATTGGTGTGGTCATCATCTTGTTGGGAGTGCAGTTCTACAACGACTACCGTGCCCTCGACAGCGAAGACAGTTTCATGAAGGCTGACTATCTGATAGTCAATAAAAAGCTGGGTGCCTTGTCTGGATTGACAGGCAAACAGAACACGTTCAGCCAGACAGAGGTGACTGACCTGGAAGAGGCTGATTTTGTGGAACACGTGGGTGCCTTCACGCCCAGTACCTTCAATGTGCGGGCGCGGTTTGATGTGGAAGGCTTCGTAAACTTCTCCACAGATATGTTCTTCGAGAGCGTGCCTGATGAATTTGTGGATGTGAAGAGTGATGCGTGGCATTACAGAGAGGGGAGCGATGAAATCCCCATCATCCTGCCCAAGAACTATCTCGATCTTTACAATTTTGGGTATGCACAAGGTAAGGGACTCCCCAAACTCAGTGAGGGCATATTAGGGGCGATGAAGTTGAAGATACAAATTTTGGGCAATGGCTATGGAGACGATTTTGAAGGCAGAATTGTCGGTTTCTCTTCACGATTGAACACCATCCTTGTACCTGAAGCTTTTATGCAATGGGCGAATGGGAAATATGCCAAGAGAGATATGGTGAAAGAACCGACAAGGCTCATCATGGAGGTGAACAACCCTACCGACGACCGCATTACCAGTTATTTGCAAGAGCATGATTATGAAACCGATGAAGAAAAGCTGGATGCCTCGAAGACCACGTTCGTTTTGCGTGTCGTGGTTAGCATCGTGATGGTGGTTGGCGTTGTCATCAGCATCTTGTCTTTCTACATCTTGATGCTCAGCGTCTTTTTGTTGGTTCAGAAGAACAGTTCCAAACTGGAAAACCTATTGCTCATCGGCTACTCACCTGCCAAAGTATCTTTCCCTTATCAAGCCTTGACTGTCGGTTTGAATATAATAGTGCTCATCTTGGCCGTGTGCATCATGTTACTCATCAGAAGTGTCTATCTCACCATGTTTGAGAACTTCTTCCCCGACCTTGAAGCTCCCAACATCATGCCAGCCTTGGCAGTTGGCTTGATGCTGCTTGTGCTGGTGAGTGTCTTCAATATCGTGGCAGTAAGAAACAAGGTGATGAGCATCTGGAAACGAAAGGAATAGAAACGTATGGAGAGGATTCGTCAATTATATGTAAGTATGACAGGTCATGAGCCTGCCGATATCCTTCAGTTGTCGGGTGCAGGCAGTAACCGCAAGTATTTCCGTTTGACAAATGGCGATGGTCAACCCTTAACAGTCATCGCTGTGGTAGGCACGAACGTGGAGGAAAATCGTTCCTTCATCGCCAAATCCCGCATCTTCCATGCTGAGGGGCTTCCTGTGCCAAAGGTGCTGGCGGTGTCGGAGGACGAGATGGTGTATTTGCAGGAAGACCTTGGCGACACCTCTCTCTACACCTATATAGCCGAGGGACGTAACAATGGTGGGCGATACAGTGAGGCAGAGGAGGCAGCTATCTGTGATGCCATCCGATGGTTGCCGCGCTTCCAGTTCCTACCGCTCAAACAGGGAGTTGGCGACCTTTTTCAGTACAACTATCCGCAGAGAGAGATGGACAGGACAAGTGTCATGTTCGACCTCAACTATTTCAAGTACTGCTTTCTGAAACTCAAGGGCGTGGAGTTCAACGAATACGATTTACAGCATGACTTCGAGGCATTGGCAAATGATTTGTTGGAGGAAAATGAAGAAACCTTTCTCTATCGTGATTTCCAGTCGCGCAACGTGATGCGGAAAGACGGGAAATCCTATTTCATCGACTTTCAGGGCGGACGTAAGGGCCCCATCTACTACGACGTAGCTTCGTTCCTGTGGCAGTCGTCAGCAAAGTTTTCCAACATATTGCGTGAACAACTGATAGACGAGTATTTGGATGCCTTGCAACCGTTCCGACAGGTGACGAAAGCCGCGTTCATGTCCAAACTCCATCTTTTTGTCTTCTTCCGCATCTTGCAGGTGCTCGGAGCTTATGGCTATCGTGGTTTGTGGGAGAAAAAAGCATATTTCACTAACAGCATCCCACTTGCCATCCACAACTTGCAGCAGGAACTCGCTTTAGGCACTTGCGACTCCTATCCCTACCTGAAAGAGGTCAGTCTTTCCCTCGTCAACCTCAATGCCGAAGACGAAAAGAGTAGGGAAGAGGCTGCTGCTAAGAAAGCTAAAGTGACAGCATATTTGCAAAATGACAAGACATACCTCTCACACACGGACACTCCGCACGACTCCCTCCCTATAGAGGGAATGAAGTCCGTAGGACAGAAGGAGACTTCTCTTCTCGTTCGTGTGTTCTCCTTCTCTTTCAAGCGAGGCATCCCTGCCGACGAAACAGGTAACGGAGGTGGTTACGTTTTCGACTGTCGCAGTACCCACAACCCTGGACGTTACGACGAATACAAACCCCTCACCGGACTTGACCAGTCCGTTATTGACTTCCTCGAAGCCGACGGTGAAATTCTCACTTTCCTTGAGAGTGTCTATAAAATTGTCGATTTTCATGTCGCCCGTTTCAAAGAACGTGGCTTCACCAATCTGCAAATCTCCTTCGGATGTACAGGTGGTCGCCACCGTTCCGTCTATTCAGCCCAACACGTTGCCGAACACATCCACCAGAAATTTGGTGTGGAAGTCCACATCTGTCACCGCGAACAGAATATCGAATATTCTTTAACATCGAATCGAACGAATTAAACGAAACTTGAATACTTCTATATGAATGCTTTGATTTTCGCCGCAGGACTCGGCACTCGACTCAAACCGCTTACCGACACCATGCCCAAGGCGATGGTGCCTATCAGTGGGAAGCCGCTCGTGCAGATTCAGATAGAAAAACTGAAAAACATTGGCATTGACCACATCGTAATCAACGTTCATCACTTTGCCCAGCAAATCATCGACTTCGTTCGTGCCAATAACTCCTTTGGCATCGACATCAAGTTCAGCGATGAAACCGATATGCTGCTCGAAACAGGTGGTGGGCTGAAAAAGGCTGCTCGTCTCTTTTCCAACGA
Source organism: Bacteroidaceae bacterium (assembly GCA_017448825.1). Classification (GTDB taxonomy): domain Bacteria; phylum Bacteroidota; class Bacteroidia; order Bacteroidales; family Bacteroidaceae; genus Minthosoma. The sequence goes on along the minus strand of JAFSKR010000032.1, from coordinate 70,979 downwards.
ACAGCCCATTCTTGTGCACAATGTGGACATCCTTTCCAATGCAGACCTCCTTTCTCTCTATCAGAACGCTGAGACAACCACTCTTCTTGTCTCCCAACGTAAGACCCAGCGATACCTTCTCTTCGATGAAACTGACCGTCTCGTTGGTTGGACGAACATCGCCACAGGAGAAGTCAAATCGCCATACCCCTCAGTTCAGACTCTCCTTTCGCCCTCACTCAAGAAGTACGCCTTCTCTGGCATCCAAATATTCCATCCCTCCCTCCTTCCTCTCATGGACGCTTGGCAAGGAAAGTTCTCCATCATCGACTTCTATCTCTCCATCTGCGACAAAGCGGACATCAAATGTCATTTCGACTCGCAACTCCAGCTCCTCGACGTGGGCAAACTCGACACCATCGCCAAGGCTGAAGCATTCTTAAAGTAAAAACATCTTGTTTCTCCGTTGTGGGATTCAGGGGGAAACCCTCGTTGACAATGCCCTGTTCTTTCTTCTGTTAGCTTTTCCCATCTGATTCGCAATTTGCTTGCAAAGCAACACATTTCTTTGTTATTTCTGTTTTTCTCCATGTACAAATTTTAGAGTCGAGATTTTTTTTGTACCTTTGCACTTTCTCCTGCAAACTTATACATATTATAATATATATGCAGAAAATTATCATTTTAGACTTTGGTTCGCAAACCACACAACTCATTGGTCGTCGTGTGCGCGAGTTGAACACGTTTTGCGAAATCATGCCTTACAACAAGTTTCCGCAAAATGACCCCGATGTGATTGGCGTCATCCTGTCAGGTTCACCTTACAGCGTCTATGAGGAGCGTGCGTTCAAGCTTGACTTCTCACAGATTCGTGGCAAGTATCCCATTCTTGGCATCTGCTATGGTGCTCAGTTGATGGCACACACCTTTGGAGGCAAGGTGGAGCCGGAAGGCACCCGCGAGTATGGACGTGCTAACCTCGAGTTCATGGAAGAGGGCAACCCGCTCTTGAAGGGTTTTGCCGAGAACAGCCAGGTGTGGATGTCCCATGGCGACACCATCACGCAGTTGCCAGAAGGCTTCCGTTGCATCGCTTCGACAGCGACAGTGAAGTTTGCTGCCTACGCTGCCAACGACGAGAAAATATGGGGCGTGCAGTATCATCCTGAGGTGTTCCACTCCATTGACGGCACGCAGCTGTTAAAGAACTTCGTGGTCGATATCTGTGGTGGCAAACAGGACTGGTCGCCAGCCTCGTTCGTTGACCAAACGGTGGTGGAACTCCGTCAGCAAGTGGGCGACGACAAGGTCATCCTCGGTCTGTCGGGCGGTGTCGATTCATCGGTGGCTGCCGTGTTGCTCAACCGTGCCATTGGCAAGAACCTCACCTGCATCTTCGTCAACAACGGTCTGCTTCGCAAGAACGAGTTCACCGATGTGCTGCGCGACTACGAATGCCTCGGCCTGAACGTAGTGGGTGTGGATGCTTCACAGAAGTTCTACACAGAACTGGCAGGGGTCTCTGAGCCTGAGAAGAAGCGCAAGATTATTGGTGCCGGTTTCATTGATGTGTTCGAAGCGGAGGCGAAGAAGATAGAAGGTGCCAAGTGGTTGGCACAAGGCACGATTTATCCTGACCGCATCGAGTCGCTCAACATCACAGGCAAAGTCATCAAGTCGCACCACAATGTGGGTGGTCTTCCAGAGAAGATGGGCTTGAAACTTTGCGAACCCCTCAAGTGGCTCTTCAAGGACGAGGTACGTCGTGTGGGACGTCAACTCCAGATGCCCGAACACCTCATCACACGCCATCCGTTCCCTGGGCCAGGCTTGGCTGTCCGCATCTTGGGTGACATAACACCCGAGAAAGTGCGTGTGCTGCAAGATGCTGATGACATCTTCATCCGTGGACTCCGCAACTGGAAGGTGAAACTCTCTGGCGAAGAGGCACGAAAGGTGCTTGCTGCCGGAGTGCCAGCCGACATGAAGGACGGGGAAATAGAAGTGTCTCTCTACGACCAGATATGGCAGGCTGGTGCTATCCTTCTCTCCGACGTGAAGAGTGTAGGCGTGATGGGCGATGAGCGCACTTACGAGAACCCCGTAGCCCTCCGTGCCGTCACCTCTGCCGATGCCATGACTGCCGATTGGGCAAAACTCCCCTACGAGTTCCTTGCCGAGGTCAGCAACCAAATCATCCGCAATGTCCGTGGTGTCAACCGCGTTTGCTACGATGTCTCCTCAAAACCCCCAGCAACCATCGAGTGGGAATAAAATAGACACTCGAAAATAAAGGGTTTTCTCCTCAGCAAATCATATTTCTTGCTGAAAAAAACGCTTCTCGCCGTAACTATATGGAAACGTGCGAGAAGCGTTTTTTGTCATCAAGCTAAACATATTGATGTATTCAAGCCCAATCAATGATAGGCAACGGAACACAGCGGACAATGAGAGTATCGTTGACGAGCAAATCTTTTAATTAAGAATGATGAATGGAGAATATATTTGCTCCATTTTTCACTCTTCATTTTTTTGCATAGTTACGTGTGAGCAGTTCCCATATCATCACGAACCAGATGATGGAAACAGGCAACGCCTTCACAGCATATCGAACCATAAAGCCCATGCGGAAATCGTGCGGGAAGATGTCGGTGGAACTGAAACTGGTCAGCACCAAGGCAAACACCATCAGTGCCACTGTCCACCAGCCACGTCCCCAAGGTGCAGCGGTGAACCAAATGGCAACACCTATCATGGCAATGATATATCCTGATTGCTCTGTGCTGGTGCTCAAAATGCAGATGCATATCAGTGATGATGCCAACATCGTTTCGCGGAAAGCGATGTGCTTGTACTGACTGAAGCGCAACAGAGGCAAGGCAAAAAGCAAAGCACATGGCGCGAACACCCACAAGTCAGAATAGTTTTTGGGGAATACTCCGATATTGCGAACAATACCCAATAGCGACAAGTTCTGCCTTGTATTGACCAGCAAGTTGTGCTCGTTCTTGACCATGAGTGCCTTCATCCATTCCACGTATTCTTCACAGGTATATTCAAAGCCAAACATCAGCATTGGCAACACGGCAAACACCGCCAACCAAAGCAACAGCGTCCAGCAGAAGCGTTTCTTATGCTTGGAGAAGAAGAAACAGAGCATACCCACTATGCCGAAAAGCTTGGTCATGGTGCCCATGGCAATGAAGAAAGTGGCCCACTCATCGTGTTCTTTCTCCACCAGCAGGAAAGTAAGCATGATACCCGACACCACCAAGGTGTTGACCTCTGCATCGAGTACACAGTTCAACATTTCTTGGGCACAGAACCAACCGATGAACACTTTCTGGTTCTTCGTGAGCCAAGAATACTTCACCGTGAAAAAGAGAAAAAAAGTGATGAACAGTTCCCAAATCACCATCCCCACCCAATCGGGCAGCAGCGCAAACGGTGCTATCAGCGAGGCAAACGTAGGGCCATAGAGAAAGACGTCGGTATCTTCCTCATAGAGCGGATAGAGCGGCATATTAGCCCAAGCATGGTCGAACGAATGGATGAAGATGGAATAGTCCCAATCCAGATGAGCTCCATGAATAATCTTGTAGATGGAGAACAAGGCAATGGCTCCCCACACAATCGCCAACGTTCGCTCACTTTTGAAAAGTGGTTGATTGAAAAAGGTTTTGATTTGATTTGTCATGATTTCAATGGCTTTTGAATATCACATTCTTTTTCTCCATTATAACAGCGAATGAAATAACCAGGACGATGCTTCGACTCATTGAACACGCGTGCCAGATATTCACCGATGACTCCGATGCATATCAGTTGCGCTCCACCCAAAAAGAGCAGCGTCACCATGATAGTTGGATAACCCGCCACGGGCTCTCCATAAAGAAGGGTGGTCATCAAGATGTAGATGAGATAAAGGAATGCCACTGTGGAAATGACCATTCCCAAAATACTTGCCAGGCGAAGCGGTGCGGTGGTATAGTCCATGATGCCATTGATGGCCAGTCGGAACAATGCTCGGTAGCTCCACTTCGACTTTCCCTGCTGCCTTTCATGTTGTTCGTAGGTGATGCCCTTCTTGCGGAATCCTATCCACGTATACATACCCTTCGTGTTGCGTTCTACCTCTCTCATCCGCTTCAGTGCTTCGATGCACGAGCGGTCAAGCAGACGGAAATCTCCCGTGTTCTTCTGAACGGGCACCTTCGCAAACCATTGTAACACCCGATAGTACCACTGCGAGGTTTTACGCTTCATCCATGTCTCTTCCGAGCTTCCACGCGTGGCATACACATCGTCATAGCCTTTCTCCCACCATTGCAGCATCTCGGGAATCACATCAATGGGGTGCTGCATGTCGGCATCCATGATGATGAGGGCATCACCTTGTGCAAAGTCGAAACCCGCCATCATGGCAAGCTCCTTGCCATAGTTGCGCGACAAATCCACGTAGTTCCAATGAGCAGGATCTTGCCGATGCAAACGTATCATTTGCTGCAACGTGTTGTCGGTCGAACCATCGTTCACTAACAGAAACTCCCATTCGTAATTTGGATTCTGCTTCAGTACCTCATTCATGCACTGCTCCAACAGGGGAAATGACTCTTCCTCGTTGTAGGCTGGAAGCATAATAGTCACTTTTTTCATCGTTCATCAGTTCCCTTTTTACGATACACGTACTGTAAGACGAAGACATTGGTAAACGCCGATTATGTCAAATTAGATAAAACCATATTATCTTATGAATCCGAAAAACTCTTTCAGTCCTTTTCTCTCCTTCAGGTCGTCTGCAGTGAAACCATAGTGCTTTGCTGCAGCAAGGGTAATAACACGTTCAAGGAAGTCATCGTATGATAGATTGAACCACTCCTTGGGAATATCCACGTCGATGGTTCCTCCGCCATAGTGACTGCCTTCGTCCCATGCTTCATCAAGCTCGGCTTCATAGGTTCCATCCTCCTTCTTATTGAAACAGTACCATGATGCCCATTCTTCCATACCCTCTACGTAGTGACCTACGAAATGGGGAGCAGAGTGCGACTTTGGCGAATAGGTGGCCTCGCCCTTCTTCGCGTCCCTCCGATAGATCATGAATTTCTCCTTGTGCATCTCTCTCTTAATTTATAACTGGCATTATGTCAAATTAGATAAAACCTATATGACACTAAGATTTGGTTACAAAGATAGTTAAAGTATGCCATTTTTGCAAATAAAGCGGATGTTTTCTTCAAATCATTCTCGTTTTCCTCATTTTTCCCTTATTTTGCTAGACTTAAACACCCAGAAGATGGCAAGACAAACTTTAATTATCGAAACGGCCAAAGAGCTGTCCCGAAGTGTAATAAACACATCCGAAACTTGAGGAAATTGAAAGGCAGCAAGGAGATATGGCTCAGAATCTGAACATGAGGCCTGCAAGGGCAGCAGAGCGTTGACGATAGAAGATATCGTGCCACTCCGCATGGATGTCCCAGTACGGTTGCGAATCATCACATCACACGATGAGGAATGTCTTCTATCATGCCTTGCCCATCACGACATTCACCCCACACGGGGAACGACTTTCATATCCTTGTTGAAAATGTACATATTCAACAAGGATATGTACATTTCATAGAAGGATATGTACATTTTCAACAAGGATATGAAAGTTGTGCAAGGCATCAGCAAGAAGTGGTAAGCGGCATCTGTAAGAAGTAGTATTTGGCATCTGTAAGAAGTGGTGTACGGCTCATGGAACGGAAGCTGTTTGGTAAGGAGGGAACAATGGATTTGAGATGGGGAGTATTCAGGCATACAATCGTGTAACATGAAGTGAACCCCGAAAGTTTGGTAAAAAACTTTCGGGGTTCACTACAAAGAAACATCTGCCTTGGAGGGCTTGTTATGGAGTTGTTTTAGAAATTTCTGAAGTCGGGGTTGTTGGTTTTCTTCACCGCTACGCACTCCATCTCGATGAGCCAAGTGGGACGGCAGACGGGGGCAAGGGTGATGACGTAGGGAATGTTGGGGAACTTTTCGGTAAACATCCGTTGTACGATTTCGTAGTCGGCACCGTCGCGGAGATAGACAATGATTTGCATGACATCGTTATAGGTCATGCCGCCTTCTCCAAGCAGTGTCTCAACGTTTTCCCACATACGTTGGGTCTGCTTCTCGATGTCGCCGACGTGCATCACTTCACCTTGGTTGTTGATGGAGGCTGTACCTGAGATATAGACGTGGTTGCGGTCGCCATATTGCATGAGGGTACCGCGCTCGAAGGTGACGCCGTATTCGATGGTGCGGTTCAGGTGTGACAGGGCATAGAGATAACGCTGCTGTTCGGGTTGGAAGCCTGTCATGGCATAGCTGCCCAACTGTACAAGTGCTTTGGGGTCGGCAGGGTTGCCACCGATGCCGGTGGAGGCGATGTAGTGGGTGTCGGGGGTGAGACCTTGCTCCACGAAGCACTCGCGGCGTGACTTGACGAGACCGCCATATTGTGTATCGACATCGCGCACGAAGAACCAGGTGCGGATGCAGTTGGCTTCGAGTGTGGCATCGAAGAGTTTGAGGATGTCGATGTAGGCGAAGAGGGTCTTCCATGTCTGCATATAGGATGTATCGACGGTAGTGTTCATGAGTCCCATCGTCCAGATGTGTCGGTAGCCGTTGTGGGTGACGACGGTGGAGCCGTTGATGTTGCTCACATCGGTGCCGCGTTGCAGATAGAGCCAGATGGCCAGTTTGGAACCGTCGAGAGGCGGCTGCTGGATGTAGGAGATGGTGCACTGGTCGCTCTCTTTGATGACAGGCACCTGATTGGTGGCATCGCTGAGGAAGTAGCGCTTGAAAATGGTCTTGGCTCCTTCCAGTTCTGGCAGTGCCATTAGGTGGCTTTCCGCTTTCTGTATGCGTGAGAGTTGTCCAGCGAAGACTTCTCCTTGCGGCGCAACATGAAGGATGGCGTGATACTCTGTCACGTCGCCTGCTGTAAAGTGTGTGAGTTCGATGCGTGCGCCTAAATCTTCTATATTTATTGCTTGAAATTCCATAATGGGTGCAAAGATACGGATTTTAAGTGAAAAACTAAAAACTAAAAACTAAAAGTATCAGTTTACGTTTCTTTTTTGTGGTCAAAAGCATACTTTAACTTTTATACTTTATTTATAACTGTGCATTCCTGTGAGCAGGTAGTTGCAACCGAAGTAGGTCATGAGGATGGTGAGGAATGCCACTCGGAGATACCACTTTTGATGCTGTTCGCTGCGGAACCACGGCAGGGTGGCTGTGTGCAGCGGATACATATAGACGATGAGCGAGATCAGTGCCCATGTCTCCTTCGGGTCCCAACTCCAGTAGGTGCCCCATGCCGTTTTTGCCCAGATGGAGCCAAGCACGATGCCAGTGGCAAGCAGCACTTCTGCCCAGATGAGCATGGTGCGGTTGGGACGGAACAGCAACATGGCGAAGAGGCAGTAGGAAATCATGATGGTGGTGACGTGTGACGAGAGCCACGGGCTTTGCAGGATGGGCACCAGTGTGGTCACCTGTGGGTCGAGTGCACCGATGTGTGCCACCAGCAGGGTGGAACCAGCCACGATGAGGGCAGGGATGTCATGCTGGTGGGTGAAGCAGGAGATGATGAGTGCCGTGAGGGCGATGACCAACAATGTCTCGTAGGTGTTGGAAACGGGGATGTGGTCGGAGATGTACCATCGGATGCCCAAAGAGACGAGCAGGAAAAGGGCAAGCAGGCATTTGATGCTCCTTTTCCCCACTTTCCAGAAATCCCATTGGGGGTGGTAGGTCTTGACGAAGAACAGCAGGAACGCCATGATGAAGGAAGCAATGAAGAGAATGGTGTCCCAAGGCACAGCGTTGTAGAGCAGTTCGGCCTTGATGCGGCTGTTGGACAGGGAGGGCACCTCTTGTGGCAATGGCTCGAAGAGTTTACCCCTTGTGAGCAGTACGATGAGGGTGAGGCGTTCGTCAATGTCTGGATAGAGACCTAATGGCAGCCGGTAGTTGCCCTGTTTGTCGAAGAAGTCGGCAAAGCTGGCATCGTCTCCGTGGATGCCCAACCGTTGGCTCACTTCCGCCTTCTTTAGGTGAATCATCTTCACGTCTTTCCAATCTTCCGGGTAGAGTGTCCACGAGAGTGCCACTTGCTCGGCAGTCAATCCCTTGTAGCTGCTCTTGCCTGTCAGTTTCAGCAGGAAGTCACGGGCAGGGGTGTTGAGTGGACAGATGCGGCCATTGTAGATGACCTGCTGGCTGCTCATGGAATCTGCCTGCACTTTCTCCACCACACGACAGTTGGCTGCCATCATGCTTGACGAGAGCATGATGGCCACGATGATGGCGGAACTGCGTCTGCTCAGTTTTGTGGGCAGGTGCTTGAACCATCGTCCGATGCCCTTAAGGTGGATGGGCAGGCAGGACAATGAGCCAAGCAGGGCAACGCCCCACAGGGTCAGAAACCACCATGCCTCGTAGATGTGTTGGTGTGCCCATGGGGTGCCATAGTTCTCTTCTGCCACAGTGGCAACAGCCATGATGACAACGAGCAGTGCGTAGAGGGAAAAGGTGGCTCTGCGGATGTACAATTGGATGTTTGTGAAGCTCTTCATCGAAAAGTTTTTGTTATTACTCTTTCGCTCCCCCGTTTATCCATGCTTTGATGATGTCGAGGAAGGGTGCATATTTCTCGTCGGCAAAGAGTCCTGGGTGTGAATACCCCACGTTCTCGTCGCCTTCGGTGATGACCTTGTAGAGGAAACTGCTGTCGGCATCGCCAGGGACAACACGGGTCTTGGTGCTGTCCTTCGTGGCTTTCTTTCCCACAAGGTTGTGGTAGGCGTTATCGGCAGAGAGGTCGAGGTCGGCAGCTGCACGAGCCGAGGCGTGGCAACGTGAGCAGTTGGTGCCTGTTCCTTGGAAGATGAGCTGGTTGATGGTGCCGAACATACCGACATTCAGCGTTTCCACGTCTATCTTGATGGTGTCGCTGTAGCGTTGATTCTCAGGAATCTCGTAACTGTAGAGCGTGGCGATGCGCTTTCGTAGTGTGTTGACAAGGGCAATCTCCACAGTCTTCGAGTTCGTGGGAACCCCTGAGAGGGTGAGCACTTCCGTCGTGCTGTCAGTGGAGGCAGCAGGGAGCACTTTCTGGATGAGGGAGTACTCGCTTTCTTCGTTGAAGCAAGCTGCCACCACGATGTAGGACCCCGTCCATGTATTGAGCGACTGGAAGGTGCCTGTGATTTGCACGTTGTAGGAGTCTTCTGTGTTCACATACACAGGGTCGTCCACGTGCCCATCGTCGCACCCCACAAGCTGTAGTGCCAAAACGACTGCAAAGATAGCATTAAATATATAAATAATGTGTCTCATTGACTCTAAAAAGTGTATTTCTTCCGTTAGAAAGTGTATTGAAGCATGATGGTGGCTGAATGCTTGGCTACGCCGAGGTCGTCGTTGTCGCGGTCGAGTTGGGTTTCGTGCCCTGTGCGGCCAATGTACTGATACATGGCGGAGAGTTTCAGCCCTGTGTTCTTGATGAAGTAGTTCACGCCTACGGCTGGCATGTTCAGAATACCGTCTTTGCCACTGCTGTTGCGGTCGAGAATGTCGTAGCGAAGTGCCACTTGTGTCTGAGGAGCCACGAAGTAACCGCCTTGCACATAGCCGCCGAAATAGTCGAACTTGTCGTTGATTTTCTGACGGTCGGTGAAGCTTACGTGCATATAGTAGAACTCACCAGCAAGGTAGAGTTTCTTGTAGAGCCAAGCCGCTTCGAAGCCGTAGCGGGCATCGTTGGTGCTTTCGCTTTCGCTCTCCACGTTCACATTGGCTGATGCTGCCAACTGTAACTTGTTTTCGTTCAGTAGCTTGGGATTGCCTTGCGTGGCTGGCATCGCACCCATTGGTGCCCATGTGAAGCGGGTGGCATAGAGGAGCGATGGGATGTGCCAGTCGTCGGAGAGAGTCTTGGTGGCAGTGTTCACCGTGGCACCCGTGCCATTGAAGAGGCCTGCTTCATATCCCCACCACTTACCGATTTTTCCGTGTGCCATCACACCGAGGTCGAAGCCTAACCCCATCTTGGGAGTCACGGCATTGAGCACGTAGGGCATGATGGTGGTGGCGGTGAGTGAGGTGGGGAGATTGGGCATCAGGGTCTCACCCAATGTGGTGAGATAAGCATGACTGAATGGGGTTTTGAACTTACCCACCTTGATGGCAAAGGCATCACAAGCCTTTACGTCGAACCAAGCCTGTTGGAGCAGGGCACCGCCTGACTGTGAGGCGTTGATGGAGAGGTTGTAAGTGACAATCTTGTAGGCCTTTCCTGTGAAGCCGAGCACGGCGTATGGGAATGAGAAGCCCGAGTTGGCGACGTTGTCTTGGTTGTAAGCCTTGTCGAGACCTTCGTCATCGTAGTAGTTGAAGTTGGCTGCCGTCTGAAGCATGAGGTAAGGCTTGAACGAGAAGTTGCCATTCTTGCTTTCTACTTGAAACATACGGTCGGAGCCGATGGTCACCACGCCATTGTCGGTGTCGTAGCTTTCGCTCTGTGCAGAAGCGGTGAGCGAGGTGAGTGCAGCGAGGGCTGCGATATAGAGTGATTTCATTGTTTTGTGTGGAATTATGGGAATTTATAGTGATTCGAGGAATTTGATGAGGGCTTGTCGGTCGGCCTTGTCCATCTTCTTGAAGAGGTTCTTGCTGGCCTCGCCTTCGCCGCCGTGCCAGAGGATGGCTTCGGTGAAGTTGCGGGCACGGCCATCGTGCAGGAAGTGAGTGTGGCCATTCACCTTTTTCTGTAGTCCGATGCCCCAGAGTGGGGTGGTGCGCCATTCGTTGCCACGGGCGAGTCCACTCACGTAGTTGTCGTTCAGTCCGACACCCATGATTTCAGAGCCCATGTCGTGCAGCAAGTAGTCGGAGTAGGGGTGAACGGTTTGGCTACCGAGCCAGGGGAGTTCGGTACCGTTCAGCAGGGCGGCACCCCGTGGACGTGTGTGCAGGGTGGTGACATGGCAGAGATGGCACTTGGCATTGTAGAACGCCTGTTCGCCTTTCGACACGGCATCCCGTTCGCTCATGTTGATGGTGGTGCCGTCAGATTGTGTCAAGGTCACTTGTGTGGTCTTGCTGCCCAATCGGCGAGCAGGAACACCGAGGGCGTGCAGATAGAGATCAACGCACTCCATGTCTTCGGTGGATACGTCCAGTTGGTCGTAGGTCAGTCCCATCATGGAACCTTCCACCATCTGATACTGTCCCTCGCAAATCTCTTCAGGATAGCGTGAGTTGGTGGCACCCATGTCTGACGAGAAGCCCAGTTCCACGGTCAGGTCGAGGTGTTGTGCCTTGTTGCCAGAGAGCCCCACACCCTTCACGCCTTTTTCCGTGATGTAGTTGCACTTGCCGGAGATGCCATACTCGGGGTAGTTGCTCTTGGCTGCCAGTTGTTCTATCTCGTTGCGGTCGAGGGCCATCATCTGTCCCATGCCGACGTGGCGAAGGGGGATGCGGACGGTGCAAAACAGGTCTTCGGGCTTGATTTCCACAGAGTCTTTCTTCACGTCGTCCCACATCTTCTTGTACCATTCCACCACTGTGTAGTTGGGTTTTGCCAGCTCATACGCTTCACCGTCGGGGAATTGCCCTTGTTCATAGTCCCAGCGCACCTGCAACTTCCCTTCGGCAGTCACGCCGTAGATGGACTGGTCGTGGAGCACACGTCCGTAGTTCTGGAAGAACACACCGTTCTTTCTTGCCACATACACCAGCATGGCAGACATACCGTTGGTGCCTGAGCCATATACAGGGGTGCCGTCGGGGTCGGTGCCGATTTGGTTCCACACCCCGGGGTTCGTTCTGCCTGCATTCATGTGACAGCTGCCACAGGAGTAGCCGGCATAGACAGGGCCATAGTTCTCCGTCACGTTGTCGTAGAGACGGTCGCCTGTTTGGAACCGTTTGGCGTAGGTGCCGGAGAGCCATTCTGCATCCGTGTCGAATGCCTTGGATGAGTTCATGAAGATGGTGGATGTGCCAGCCGAGAGGGCATAATTTTCCAACTCTTGGGCGTGTGTCTCCAAAAACTCATTTACCCCCTCGCTGTCATCTTGACAGGAGGAGGCAAACATGGAGATGCCTGCCATGAAGGCAAGCATCCCAAGTGTTTGAACCTGTTTTATCATTTCACTGTACGTGGTTTACCATCTTTGAAAAGTAAGAACTCCAGCGTGTGGAAGCCACGGAGTGACTGAGCAGCTTCGATGGCCTCACTTTCTTCGTCATACTCTCCAGTCCATTCCATTTCCGACCACTTCTGCGATTTGAGCAGGTTGGCGATGCCGACAGCGTCGAGTGGCCAAGAGTCCATGTTGGGGTCGAGACCCAGTTCTGCCACAGGGCCGAAGAGGAATGCCTCGGAGGATTCCCAAGGCTGACGGGCATCGAGCCATGCCTGGCAAGCAGTCTCGAAGGCTTGGTTTGTGGGATTCTTCTGGAGTGCCTGAACTGCGCTGAGCAAGGTGTTGTTCTTGTTCTTGAGGTCAGCGTAAGTAGGTACAGCCACTACGTCGACGAACTGGTTGACAATCTCTTGGAACTCAGCCTCCCATTCATCGTCACCGAGGGCATCCACGAGACCGTTCAATGCTTCGAGGTTGTTCACCAGTACTTCGCAAGAATCCATTGCGGCCTCAGCCTCTTGTGAGCCGATGTTGTTGCGGAACGGCTGTGGGATGGCATCGATGGCATTCCAAGCAGCAATGGCAGAGGTGTAAACGGCACCTGCCTGACGGAGCAAGTCCCTGTTGCCAGTCTCAACGCCTTTCAGCATGAAGTTGTACATGATGGAGGGGCTGCTCAGATTTTGGTAGTTGATGTTGTTGGGGTCGCCCTCAAAACGCTCACCACAGATGGAGTTGATGATGGAGAGAATGTTGTTCTTGTAGTCATCGCGAGAGTGCCAAGAGTACCAAGACTCCACAGCGTAGAGTGCTTGATTGGTCTTGCCTGCCTTCCAGTAGTCGTAAGGCTCGCCGATTTTGGCAGTACCCACCTCGTTGGCGATCTCGATGCAGCCCTGAATGATCTCTTCTACGCAGTCCTTGGCCGAAAAGTAGCCCGAAGCGGAAGTGTGGTTCTTGAAGGCATCGGCAAACTCGTCGTTCCAAGCATCGTAGAGGCTTTGCGAGTCGTTGGTCAGCAGTTTTGCCACGTTCACGGCATAGTTGCCCCACGCGGCAGCGTTCTCCGACGTGTAGTCGAGGTTCTGAGCCTCTTCTTCCGTGATTTCTGTGTCTTCTGTTTTCTTTTCATCGTCGTCCTTGCTGCAAGACACAGCGGCGACACCGAGTCCCAAACAAAGGAGACCCATCAAAAGGTAATTCTTTTTCATCATTTTGTTTGTTTTTATTATTGAGTATTGATTGATTTCTTGAAATTCATCTGATTCATCCATGTATTGTTGAATCTGCTGGCTTCCCTTACTTCTTCCAGAACCATCCTGCCCATGCCACGCCAATGGCAAACTCGTTCTCGTTGTTGTATTTGCCTCCACCGATGCGACGGCTCGTATAGTCAGCCTTCACTACTAACTGGGGCAGGATACGCCAGTTCACACCCGCCACCCACATGGAGGTCTTCAGGCGGTCGTCTGCCGTGTAGGGAGTGGTCACGTCCTGCTGTGCGTTGTAGTATTCGTAGCGGCCGAACGGAATGATTTGTGGGCAACGGGCATCGTTCAGGATGCCTTGCAGGTTGAGCCCCAGTTCACCGCCGAATGCCACCGCCTTGTGCGCTACGGGAGTGAGTCGGGAGTAGGGCGACTTGTTGCTGAGCTTGCCGTTCTTGCTGCTGAACACGTTGCTGTTGGTCAAGTTGCCCCACACGAAGTTGGCTCTTGTCTCCACATATTTATTTTTATATTGTCCGTCGAGGTTATAGATACGCACGGGCATCTTGCCCAATCCGTCATAAGTCTGGTTCTTGTCTGCATTGTCGCCCACGTTGGCACAGTAGTAGAAGGCAGCACCGAGACGCAGACCCGGCACACCGCGCCAATCGAGACGTGCCACATAGCCAGGGCTGGTGAAGTTTTCTTCCTCGAAGATGCCCTGCTTGCCACCAGCTGCCCACACGTTGCGGTCGAAGCCATTGGCGTTCAAGCCGTTCACAATCAGCACCTGATAGTCGAAGGTGGCATATTTCTTGCCGAATGTTCCGAAGAACTCCAAGCCTGTCTCATGCCACGTGTTGGGCAGGATGCTCGTCTCGCCTTCAGGACGCACGGTACCGAAGAAGTTCACGGGTTCGTGGTGTGCATTGTTTTGACCAACTGGCAAAATAATATGACCTGCACGTACATTGAACGCCCTGTCAATCAATCGAGTAATATGAAATTGTTCGAGTGCCACTTCACCTCCACGTTCCACTTCTGTCTCATACTCTCCGTTTTCTGTGTTCTCCAGCTCGTAAGCTGTACCCACGCCTCCGCTCTCAAACTCAATCTCGGCTCCGAGAATCCATTTGCTGTTAAACTTGTAGTCGCCAGCCAGCACAAAACGGGGGATGCTGATGGTGTTGCGACGTTCCTTCGGATTGCCCTCCGAGGCACCATAGAAGCGGTTTGTGCCATAGCCCTTGAAGGCAGCCACCATTTCACCATAGCCACCTACGCGGAATTTGTCCCATCCGCCATACTGAATGCTGTCCTGCGATGCCTGTGCCATCATGTTGCCCGACATGGCAACGGCACCAGCCAAGAGTGTATGTCTTAAAACCTTATTAAAATTAAAACTCATTGTAAGTGTTGTTAAATTGAAACAAATCATTTTCGGCTGCAAAGGTACGCACATCCTTCCACCGCCACAATACCTAAAATGAACCAAATCCACCCCTTGGCGTGGGTATTTTCTGTTTTCCGATACTCACTTTCCGTATTCTGATACTCACTTTCTTTTCCCTGTTACCAATTTTCGAGTATCATCTTTTCCCCTGTTTTTCCATGTTTGCCCGAGTGGTTCTTCATTCCTTGCCTATGTTTTCAAACATTCCTTAGAAACATCCTCATTCATCCCTTGGAAAAGTCTTCATCAGACGACACGAGCCTGAGAGCAGAGTGATGACGAACAAGAGGACTCGGGAGACCTTGGCAAGTCTTTGAGGAAGACATTGAATAGTGTTGTCCGAAATGACGGGCAACAGAGTGAACAAGATATTGGCAATCGTTGGCGGAAGACATTGGGCATCGTCTCCACAAGGCACGGGCAAGTGGAGTCGATGGGCATTGAGGCTCAAAGATATAGATAGCAATGGGTGGTTCAGAGATACCTACTTTTAGGTATCGTGACAATGACACTCACCGCCGTGCATAGGGCAGGAGTCACAGGAGCAACCGCCACTCTTGCCAGTGAACTGCCGATAAACATATCGGACGATGGCAAAGACGGCACAGGCGATGATGAGATAGACAAGGAGGTCTTGTAGTTCCATATCAGAAGAGGGAGCCTATTTGATAGACAATGGCAGAGGTGACCCACGCGAGGAGGGTGGTGTAGAAGGCAGTGAAGCCAGCCCATTTCCACTTGCCCGACTCATTTTTGATGCTGATACAGGTAGGCAGACAGGGGATGTAAAGCAGGACGAAGAGCATGAACGTGAGGGCGGAGAGGGGCGTGAGGGTGCTGGTGGTGATGTCGCCATGATAGAGTACGGACATGGTGCTGGCCACAATTTCCTTGGCACCCACGCCAGCCACAAGTGCAACGCCTTCCTTCCACATCAGTCCGCAGGGGCGAATGGCTGGCTCGATGGCTTTGCCTATCTGACCGATGTAACTGAGTTCCATCTGCTGCTCTTCGGGGAGCTCCTCATGATGGGGAAAGTAGCTGAGTGCCCACACCACGATGCTGGCCACGAGGATGGTGGTGCCCATCTTTTTCAGGTATTGCTTACCTTTCTCCCACGTGTGGCGACCGACGCTCTTGGCCGACGGCATGCGATAGGGGGGCAGTTCCATGACGAAGGGGCTGCTTTCGCCCTTCACGACGAAGCGACTGAAGAACTTGGCCATGAGAATGCTGAACAGGATGCCTGTCAGGTAGATGGTGAAGAGGATGAGGGCTGCATGACGGGAAAAGAAGGCACCGATGATGATGATATAGACGGGCAGACGGGCTGAACAGGACATGAGGGGAGTGATGAGCATGGTGATGAGCCGGGACTTGCGGTCTTCGATGGTGCGAGTGGCCATGATGGCGGGGATGTTGCAACCGAAGCCCATGATCATGGGGATGAACGATTTGCCGTGCAAGCCCATGTGGTGCATGATTTTGTCCATGATGAAGGCAGCACGTGCCATGTAGCCGCTGTCCTCCATCCACGAGATGAAGGCGTAGAGTATCATGATATTGGGCAGGAAGACGATGACACCGCCCACGCCGCTGATGATGCCGTCAATGATGAGGTCTCGCAAGGCTCCTTCTGGCATCCACTGGCTCACCAGCTCACCAAGCCACCCCACAGCGGCATCTATCCAATCCATCGGGTACTGTCCGATGTTGAAGGTGCAGAAGAACATGAGGTACATGAGCAACAGGAAGATGGGGTAGCCCCAAATCTGGTGGGTGACCACTGCATCAATGCGCTTGGTCATCAGCCGCTTGTAGCGATGCACTTTCTCGAAGGTTTCTCTGAGGGCACCCTGCACAAAGCCGTACTTTGCGTCGGTGATGGCCGACTCGCTGTCTTGGCCGATGTCTTTCTGTATGGCCTTTTGGCAGGCATCCCTTTCGGCGAGGATGTCCACATGGTTATCCAACTGGCGGATGATGCCTTCCACCTGGCGGTCGTTTTCCATGAGCTTGATGGCAAGGAAGCGCGCGGAGTAGTTTTGGTGAGGCTCTGGATTGACACGAATCAGTTCCTCTACTTTGGCTATGTTCTCTTCGAGCAACACTCCATGATTGACGTGTATATGCCTGGCTATCTTTTGCTTACCCTCTGCAATTTCGATAATCTGACGGAAGAGTTCCTTGACCCCCTCACCTGTTTTTCCCACAGTAGGCACGATGGGCACACCCAGCAGGGTGCCGAGTTGCTGCCTGTCCAGTTGGTTGCCGCTCTCTCGCAGCTCGTCGTACATATTCAGCGACATGATCATGGGCACGTCCATGTCGATGAGTTGTGTGGTCAGATAGAGGTTGCGTTCCAGATTGCTGGCATCGACCACGTTGATGATGATGTCGGGGTGCTGCTCGATGATATATTTTCTGACATACAATTCTTCGGGTGTGTAGGCAGAGAGCGAGTAGGTGCCCGGCAGGTCAACGAGGTTGAAGTGGTAACCTTCGAAGTCAAAATGCCCCACTTTGGCATCGACAGTCACGCCCGAGTAGTTGCCCACACGCTCATGGGCACCGCTGGCAATGTTGAACAGGGAGGTCTTTCCGCAGTTGGGGTTGCCCACAAACACAGCTGTCATTTCGTGTTCCTTCACTCGGGCGAGGCGGTGGAGCACATCCTCACAATCATCCGCAGGGATGCTGTGCAGGTCAGGATGGAGAGCCTCCCACACTTTGGCCTCTTCCTCGCTGACCACTTCCACCAGTTCTGCCTCGGCACGGCGAAGGCTCACCTCGTAATCCATGATTTTATATTTCACGGGGTCGCGCAGGGGGGCGTTGAGCAGCACTTCCACTCCTTTTCCCTTGATGAAGCCCATCTCCACAATTCGTTTGCGGAAACCACCGTGACCCATGACGCGCACAATCACGCCTTTTTCGCCTGTCTTTAGCTCCGAAAGTTTCATTGAATTTGTTTTATGTACCCATTTTAAGCAGGAAAAAGAATCCTATCTGTTCTTTTCGGGTGCAAAGATACGACCTTTCCCAATGTGAAACAATACTCAAAAATTGGTAAAATATGCATTATAGATGAATATAAAGCGAAAAAACTGCCCATGTTTTCCAATTTTTTCACTACCTTTGCAGCCGTATTCGAATATAGGTTTACGTAATTCTGAATGGTTGTTTACTCCTAAAAACATTCAGGATTATGATTACGTACAGAAAGAGTTATATGGCTGGTCAGTACAAGTCAACAGACAAGTTAAGTTATGTGATTGCCAATGACTATCGCCTCTTGCAGGTGATGAGCCGATTCGGTATCTCGTTGGGATTCGGTGAGAAAACCATTCAAGAGGTGTGCCGTCAGTGCGGTGTCGATGCCGACACATTTCTTACCATCATCAATTATGTGAAGGATGGGGCAGAGAACCGTCCGCAGCGGGTGGAACACGTGAGTGTCGCCTCAGTGCTGGATTATCTGAAACGCACCCACACGTATTTCCTGGGCTATCTGTTCACAAACATCCGCTTCCATCTGCTGAATGCTATCGACTGCTCGGTGAAGAATGAAATTGCCTTTCTGGTGCTCAAGTTCTTCGACGAGTATGTGGAGGAAGTGCGCAAGCACATGGAGTATGAAGAATCCACTGTCTATACGTATGTACAGAAACTGCTGGATGGCGAAACGGTGTCCATTGACAGTAGCCATCTCCTTTCACGTCATCATGAGGCCATCGAGAGCAAATTGAAGGAATTGAAAAACCTCTTCATGCAGTATTATCCGCAGACAGAGAATAACGAGAAACTGAATGCCGTCATCATTTCCATTTATCAGGCAGAAGAGGACTTGAGCATCCACAGTCTTGTGGAGGATAACATCTTCGTGCCCGCTGTACGCCGACTGGAACATCTGGCCAAGATGCGTCAGCCGGCAGCGGATGAGCTGCCAAATACTTCCCCTTCTTCTGGTGAAGAACAGCTCTCTGACCGTGAGAAGGAAATCGTAGTGTGTGTGGCAAAGGGATTGTCGAACAAGGAGATAGCCGACCAGCTCTGCCTCTCTGTAAACACGGTGACCACGCATCGCCGCAACATCGCGCGGAAGTTACAGATACACTCTCCTGCTGGCATCACCATCTATGCTATCGTCAACAAGTTGGTGACACTCAACGAGGTGAATATATAGAGAATTTCACCATTATACAATTTGCCATGTGGCGAGCATGTGATGTGAATTGTTAATTGTGAAATCGTAAAATAGTGAAATAGTCAAATACTATTATGGAAAGAAAAGTTGCATTAATTACAGGTATCACTGGGCAAGACGGTTCATACCTCTCAGAATTTCTTCTTGCAAAAGGTTATGAGGTGCATGGCACCATTCGTCGCTCGTCGGTCGATTATCGCGAGCGCATCGCTCATCTGGAGGGAACCCCTAATTTCCACCTGCACTATGCCGACCTCGGCGACTCGATGTCGATGCTTCAGGTTGTGGGCAAGGTGCAACCCACAGAAATTTACAACCTTGCTGCCCAAAGTCACGTGCAGGTCAGTTTCGACTCGCCTGAGTTTACAGCTGATGTAGATGCTGTGGGTGTGCTTCGTGTGCTGGAGGCTGTGCGCCTTTGTGGTTTGGCTGACAAGTGCCGCATCTATCAGGCTTCCACCTCGGAGCTGTATGGCAAGGTGGAGGAAGTGCCACAGAACGAGAAGACTCCCTTCCACCCCTATTCTCCCTACGCGGTGGCGAAGCTTTATGGTTTTTGGATTGTGAAGGAGTATCGTGAGGCTTACAATATGTATTGTTGCTCAGGCATTCTGTTCAACCATGAGAGTGAACGTCGTGGCGAGACTTTTGTGACTCGCAAGATTACCCTTGCTGCCGCACGTATCGCACAGGGAAAGCAGGAGAAGCTTTACTTGGGCAACCTCTCATCGTTACGTGACTGGGGTTATGCCAAGGACTATGTGGAGTGTATGTGGCTCATCCTTCAGCAGGAAAAGCCAGAGGACTTCGTTATTGCTACAGGCGTGCAGCACTCCGTGCGTGAGTTCGCCTACTATGCGTTCAAGGCTGCCGGCATGGAACTGAAGTTTGAGGGCGAGGGTCTGGACGAGAAGGGTATCTGCATTGCTGGCCCTGCTAACTTGATAGGAAAGACTGTGGTTGAGGTGTCAGAAGACTTCTACCGCCCCACGGATGTGGTCAACCTTTGGGGCGACCCTACCAAGGCCAAGGAGAAGCTGGGCTGGAACCCACAAGCGACCACTTTCGAACAGTTGGTCACCATTATGGTGAAGCATGACATGGAGAAGGTGGCTGCCGACCATGTGGCATCGGTGATGCGTACCAATTTGGCAGAGTATCTGGAGAAAGGACTGGTGAAGTGATATGTTAGATAAGAACAGTAAGATATTTGTGGCAGGTCACCACGGATTGGTGGGTTCTGCCATCTGGAACAACCTCAAGGCTCGTGGCTATGAGAATTTGGTGGGCAAGTCGCACGCTGAACTCGACTTGCTTGACCCTGTGGCTGTCAGACGATTCTTCGATGAGGGACAGCCAGACGCTGTGGTGTTGGCTGCTGCCCATGTGGGTGGCATCATGGCTAACCTCCAATATCGTGCCGACTTCATCTACCAGAACCTGCAGATTCAGCAGAACGTGATTGGTGAGGCTTGGAAGCATGGTGTGAAGAAGCTCCTTTTCCTTGGTTCCACCTGCATCTATCCAGGCGAGGCTCCACAGCCGATGCCTGAAGACTGTCTGCTCACCTCTCCACTGGAATACACCAATGAGCCCTACGCCATCGCCAAGATAGCAGGGTTGAAGATGTGTGAGTCGTTTAACCTCCAGTATGGCACCAACTACATTGCTGTGATGCCTACCAATCTGTATGGTCCCAACGACAACTTCCACCTCGAAAACTCTCATGTCCTCCCTGCCATGATTCGCAAGATACACTTGGCAAAATGCCTGAACGAGGGCAATTGGGAGGCTGTGCGCAAGGACTTGGGGCTTCGTCCCGTGTCGATGAAAGTGCCCAAGATGGTGGACGGACAGGGTGCACCTGACAGTCAAGAATCAAGGGCTACCCAGACGATTGTGGCTACGGCCATGAGCGATGAATACACCATCCTGCAAGTGTTGCGTCACTATGGTATCACGCCAGAAGCTGTTACATTGTGGGGCACCGGTGCACCCATGCGTGAGTTCCTCTGGAGTGAAGAGATGGCTGATGCCTCCGTACATTGTCTGTTGAACGTCGATTTCAAAGACGTGATAGAGAAGAGTGACTTCACGGTGAATAGAGACGGCATCAAAGAGGTGCGTAACTGTCACATCAATGTGGGCACAGGCAAGGAAATCTCTATCAAGGAGGTGGCAGAACGCATCATGCAAGAGATAGACTTCAAAGGTCAGCTCCGATGGGATGCTTCGAAACCCGATGGCACCATGAAGAAGCTCACCAACGTCGATAAGCTTCATCGTCTTGGCTGGCACCATACCATCGAGATTGACGAAGGCATTCACCGTCTCTACCAGTGGTATCTGCAAGGCATCTGTATCAACCATCAGCAGGGATGAGCCTTTCGACGTAGCCAAACTGAAAAGAGAAAAATTAAAAAGAAAAGGCTGAAAAAGAAAAGACCGCCTATCCTGTTCATCACGAACAGGTTGGGCGGTTTTTCTTCTCTAACATTTTATGGTTTACGTAATTCTAAAGTGTGTGTGTCTCACGACATGACATTATCTATTATTATGAGTAAAGATTCCTTTTCGTGAGCAATAAAGGTGCTCATCTTACTTTTCACGCTGCAAAGGTACGCACTTTTTCCTATACCCACAATACCTAAAATATGTGATTTCCTGCCATAAAAAGGGTATTGAGTAACGGAATCTGTTATTCAATACCCTTAACGATTCGTTAAATACCTATTTTGTATGTGTCTCTTTCACGTTTGATGCAGAAGGGAAGGATTGATGATGGATTCAAAGCTTTGGTATTTCTATCGATTTAGTTGAGATAAACCGAATTTTAGGAAATCAAATTGTTAATTTTGTGTGAATATTTTAAGAAATAATCTTAATCGGTGTTAACACTTATAGGCGATTTGTTAAACTAAATCAACAAGAGTGAAAAATAAGGGTGAAAAGTTTTGTCATCACAACAATTTGTCGTTATTTTGCGCTCGAAATCGAAAAGACATCAAGGATTCGATAAGTAATAAAACAATAATTAAAAAACAAATAACGATGAAGCAAACTACGAAAAGATTTTATGGCACACTGGCTTGTGTTGCCTTTTTCTCTGGCTTGACAGGTGCTTTTGCCTATTCACTCTCTCAGAAGTCAGTTGCTAACGTGTTCTCTTCTGCAAAATCCGCATCTGTGGAAGTGCAGGCAGAAGAGAAAGGTGGATTCATGAAGTTATCAAATTCTTCAGTGCCAGCAGGTCAGCCTGTTGACTTGACCGAGGCTGCTGAAAAGGCATGCAACGCTGTGGTTTATATTAAATGTGTACAGTCGAGCAAGACGCAGACCATTGAGTATCAAGACCCCTTTGCTGATTTCTTTGGCGATTTCTTCGGTCGCGGTGGTGGCACACAGCGTCGAAAGGTGGAGACCCCAAAGCGAGAATCGGCTGGTTCTGGTGTCATCATCTCAGCTGATGGTTATATCGTGACGAACAACCATGTGGTGGAGAGTGCTGATGACATCACTATCACGTTGAATGACAACCGCGAGTTTACGGCACGTGTCATTGGTCTTGATGCTGACACAGACCTGGCATTGCTGAAAATTGATGCGACTGACCTTCCCACCATCGTGATAGGAGACTCTGAACAACTGAAAGTGGGCGAGTGGGTGCTTGCTGTGGGTAACCCATTCAACCTCACTTCAACAGTGACAGCAGGTATCGTTTCAGCAAAGGCGCGTAACCTTGGTGCAAACAAGAATGGCATAGAGTCATTTATCCAGACTGATGCCGCCATCAATGCCGGCAATTCGGGTGGTGCACTGGTGAATACGCGAGGTGAATTGGTGGGCATCAATGCGATGCTTTACTCACAGACGGGCTCTTTCACAGGTTATGGCTTTGCTATCCCAACGACTATTATGAAGAAGGTGGTAACCGACCTACAGGCATATGGAACTGTTCAACGTGCCATGATTGGTATCAGTGGTATGACGTTGCATGACTATATTGATGCCAAGAAGCATGAGGATGAGAAGTTTACGGCAGACTTTGGTACGAACGATGGTGTCTATGTGGCAGAGGTGTCGGAAGATGGTGCTGCAGCTGAAGCAGGCATCAAGGCTGGTGACGTGATTGTGTCAGTGGATGGCAAGAATGTGACCAAGATGTCGGAACTCCAAGAAGCTACCACAAAATATCGTCCAGGCGATAAGGCTCAAATTGGCTATATCCGTGATAAGAAGGAGAAAACTGCCACTATCACGTTCCGCAATGCTAAGGGCAGTACGAATGTCGTGAAGACGCAAAAGGTAGATGCGCTGGGTGCCGAATTTAAGGAATTAACCGAAAGCCAGAAGAAAACTCTCCATCTCTCCTACGGTGTACAGGTGACCAACCTCAAGAGCGGCTATCTGAAGGATGCAGGAGTGCCAGAAGGTTTCATCATCCTGAAGGTGAACAATCAGAATATCAAGTCATCTGCAGACATGGAGTCGGTGTTTAAATCGGCACAGGCAAGTGACGAACAGACGTTGTGGATTTGGGGTAAGACTCCTGCTGGAAGACCATTGTCTTTTGCAGTTTATGTGGGTGAATAAGTGCCCTGAATGTTAAAAAGCAAAGGATTTGGAGATTTTTTTCTCCAAATCCTTTGTTATTTGAACAAGATGTACTATCTTTGCTAACGAAATAAAACCGAAGCGACGGACTTCAAGAGAGAAGACCTACCTGAAAGAAGGAAAAAAGTTGCAGAGGTGGAACATAAAGCCGGGGTTCAGGATCGATCGGGATACTCATCAAATTATACACTGAAACCGAGATGATTTTGTTGTCTAATGGCGGGCCACAACCCAGCAGTCGCCATGTCTTTGAGCATGGGGTTTCGGTTGCTGGAAACCTCCGAGTCGGTGGATTACAAAGGACAACAAATACTCAAATCTTATTACGTCGGAGTTTCATCACATCTCCTCCCGGCTTTACTTAAAAAGGGTGGGCTTTTTCTTGTAAGCTCACCCTTTACAGAGGAAAGTTGCCGGAGTGGTCGATCGGGCCGCACTCGAAATGCGGTGACCGGGTAACTGGTCCGGGGGTTCGAATCCCTCACTTTCCGCGAAGAGAAGTGAAGGAAAGCTGTCAAGCAACCCTTCACTTTCCGTTGAGGGATAGTCAACAGTGCTATCCCTTTTCTTTTTATATCTATCTGTTCTTCTATTTTTTTGTTAGGTGTGGCCTTTTCTTCTGCTGAAAAGTTGCGGAAAAAGCGAAGTTTTTTTAACTTTGCACACGATTAAATTCAATAGAATCATGAAAGGAATAGTTTTGGCAGGTGGTTCGGGCACACGGTTGTACCCCATCACGAAAGGTGTGAGCAAGCAGCTCATCCCGATTTTTGACAAACCCATGGTGTATTATCCTATCAGTGTACTGATGCTGGCTGGCATCCGTGAGATACTAATTATTTCTACCCCTTATGATTTGCCTGGATTCAAGAGGCTTTTGGGCGACGGCAGTGACTATGGGGTTCACTTTGAGTATGCCGAACAGCCTTCGCCTGACGGATTGGCTCAGGCGTTCATCATTGGAGAGAAGTTTGTGGGTACGGATGATGTGTGCCTTGTGTTGGGTGACAACATCTTCCATGGTCGTGGGTTCTCAGGTATGCTGAAAGAGTGTGTGGAGAATGCGGCAAAGGGCAAGGCAAGCGTGTTCGGTTATTGGGTGCAAGACCCAGAGCGATATGGAGTGGCTGAGTTCGACAAGGACGGCAACTGTCTTAGCATTGAGGAGAAGCCGAAGGAGCCAAAGAGCAACTATGCGGTGGTGGGGCTTTACTTCTATCCTAACAAGGTGGTGGAGGTGGCGAAGCACATCAAGCCATCATCACGTGGGGAACTGGAAATCACGACGGTGAATCAGGAGTTCTTGAAGGAGAAGAACTTGAAGGTGCAACTGTTAGGGCGCGGTTTCGCTTGGCTTGATACAGGCACGCACGATTCACTCTCTGAGGCTTCCACCTTCATCGAAGTATTGGAGAAGCGCACGGGTTTGAAGATAGCTTGTTTGGAAGGTATCGCCTACAAGCAGGGATGGATTAACACAGAAAAGCTGCGCCAGTTGGCACAGCCAATGATTAAGAATCAGTATGGTCAGTATCTCTTGAAACTGGCCGACACGAAGTACTTCGGAGAAGTGGAGGAATAAGCAGGAGGCTTATTTCACATTCAAATAGCTCTTCAGTGCTTCCACATAGTTTTCGAAGGCTTGATGCCCTGCACCTGTCATGCGACAGATGGTGCAGGGCTTTTTTCCTTTGAAGGTCTTCTCCACCTCGATGTAGCCCGCAGTGGAGAGTTTGTCGAGCTGCACACTGAGATTGCCAGCCGTGGCGCCCGTCTGCTCCTTGATGTAGGGAAATTCGGCTTCCTCCACACCAATGAGCAGCGACACGATGGCGAGGCGTAGTTCGGAGTGTAGCAATGGGTCTAATGGTTGGAACATAGGCTCATGTCCTCCTTATTTTTAGTGCTGAAATGAATGACAAGGCCTGGCACGATAAGACCGGTGATGGCCACTGCTGCCATCACGTAGAGTTGTTCGTGCCCTGGAAAATGTAGCGCACCGAAAAATCCACCGATGCCTGCAATCAGGCCACAAACCAGAATAACTCGGTTTCGGATGATGAACCCCGTTATGGTAGTACCCATTCCGAAGCAGAGAGAGATGACACTCGTGATACAGCCGAAAATGAACACACTGGGCATAATCAGACTCAGGGGGAGGATTCCACTGCCAATCAATCCGAGCAACATGCCTGTGCCGCCACAGAAGATGCCAAATGTCGTCCATACATATCCGATACATTTGCTTACAAAGGTCGCTGGAACGGCTTCTCTTTTCTTGTCAATCATCCAGTTGCCGAGATAGCCGATTGGCCAAATTGCGGCCCAAAGGAGATTCCAAGCGGCTCCTCCATGATTTTGCCACAAGTAAGCGATAAGCAGTGCGAGCACGAGAACGCAGGTTCCCCACCATATCAGCGGCAATGCTGAATTTTGGGTTATTGTGCGCTGACTGCACTCAATGCTTTTTCTGATGATTTCCAAACTGCGTTCTGCAGTCAAGTTTTTCTTTTCTTCCATTGTCTTTCGTTTTGTTTGGGGGCGGAGTGTCCATACACATTATTATATATATAAGGTACACTCCGACCTGTTTTTTTGATTTCATTTTGTTCTCTCGTGCCACTCCGCTCCCTCCTGCAGAAAGGGTGTGGGGTGGCTTTTGTGTTCGAATCACGGTGCAAAGATAAATAACTTTATTTTGTAAACCAAATTATTTTGTGAATTATTTTTAGTTCTGCCTTTTTTTTTAACATATAGCTGTGATGATGCCACTCGAAATGCTGGTAGGTAGTTCTAAAATGGCGAGGGGATGAGACTATTTGGGGGTGGAGATACGAATTTAGGAAGATATTGTTTGTCTGATTGTGAGGAATGACGTATCTTTGCCCTCGAGAAACAATAATTACTTTCAATGAAATGAAGCAGTTTATAACAACAGCTATGGGCCTGATGCTTTTGGGCGTTTGGGCATGTACCGGAAACAAGGGAGTGGCAGCGGATGCTACAGGTGAGAACGGTGGTGACTCGGCGGCTACTGAGGTGGTTGCTGTGGAGTCGGACACGTTGGTGTTTGAGGTTGTGGAACTGAGGGACTCATCAGAGTATAAAGTGAAAATCGTTGATTACAGCAGCGATGAAGACCCAGCACCATACGATATAGCGACGGTGATGGATGCTTATGAGGCATCCACTCTCAAGGCTGTGGCAGGCAAACCCAAGGTGGTGGAATTTATCAACCACTGGCTGACTCTTGATGCCGCAGGCCGGTATGTGGAAGCCCCTGTCACAGCCGAGAAAGTCGCGAAAGAATACGCCAGTTTGAAGGCACAAGGTGTGCCCGATGTGCGCGCAGCCTTGAAGTTGTCAGCTGCCGAACATCTGGGCAGTTCCTATAGTGCCGATGATGAGGAGGAAATGATGGAGATGCCTTTTGAATCGGCTAATGAGTACTCATCCTCAATCAGTATGGTGTGGCAGACACCGTCCTTGCTCACCTTGTGGGATTCTGGCTACGACTATTCGGCGGGGGCGGCACATGGTATGCCGTGGGGTGTAGGTAGGACATTCGATCTGAAGAATCTGCGCATCCTCACGTTTGATGACATCATCACCAAGGCGGGGCACGAGGCTGTGCTGAAGATGATTATTGAAACCTTGAAGGATGACTATGCCGATGGTTGGGAAATGTTTAATTCTGAAGAGACGATTGACTTTCCTGAATCTGACCCATCGTTGGTGGAAAAAGGTGTGGCATTCGACTATGGGGCCTACGAGATAGGTGCCTATGCGTTGGGTATGCCGCAGGCCATCCTTCCTTATGAAAAGGTGAAACCTTATCTGACTGCCGAAGTGAAGGAACTTTTGAACTTGAAAGAATAACAATTAACTAATCAACAATTTTATCTAATCTAAAAAAACAGAAAGGAGAAAACATGAAAAACTTTACTCCGCGAGCCATCGTGCTCTTTGTCATGACCTAGTGCATGGCTGTATTCAATCACTCGGCGTGGGCACAATTACCCTCACCAACGACTAATTACAAGAACCTGAACGTCATCGAGACCGTGCCTGTTGAGTTGCAAATGGAAATCGGTGGCGAAAGCGTTGCATGGGTGGAGGCTGACATCAATTCTCTGCTTCAGGCTTCGGGACTCAGTTTGGCAGATGCTCAAGCTAACGTGAACGACATTTTCTACTTGTGGAAGTATGATGATTCAGAAACTGCCGAAGACTATTTCGTGGCCGACGAGTTGCAGCCTCTGAGCAAGGAAGGTAGCTGGTGGTGGCTTGACTTTGCAGACGAGAAGAAGGATGTTTTTGTTGCAAAGGGCTACAGTGAGAACTGCTTCGCATGGTCAACCAATGGAAATGTCCTCAACGACGAGGGTATCTTCACGATTGGCTTTGGAACGTACAACGGTGCCGCCATCGGGCAGAAGGCTCACAGCCAGATGTATGCCATCATCGGTGAAGATGCCATCCTGTGGGACATCAACGTTGAGGTGGTGGCAGAGAAGGTTCCTACGTTTGAAGAGTGTACCTTAGTGGGCGAGGTGACAGTCGTTACCGACAACCAACTGTCGAACGGATGGAATGGTCGTGCCGTGCGTTGGGACTTGGATGCCGCGCTCACAGCCTTGGGTGCCTCGTCACCCAGCGAACTGCGCTGCTTCTATCTGAACGAGGATGGAGAGATGACCAATGACTATCAGACCTACGACGGTTTGGGCTACTGGATGTCGATGGATGGCGTACAGCAACCCTTCACCTCTGGCACAAAGAGCTGGTTTGCCCAAGTGAAGTCTGAGGACGGGCGAATCAATGTGGGTCACATGCCTGGTGATGTGTTTACGGGTGATGGTACAGAGGTGTGCAAAGGCTCGTTCTATCTGCGCTATGGTACGAACATCTATAAGTTGAACTTTGAGATGACTGTGATTCCCGATAAAGAAGCACCGACGGAATTTGTGGAGAAGGGCTATGGAGAGTTGTATCTGCAAGGTCTTGCCAACTATAACGATTGGAGCGTGGGGTATAATGTGCAGCTCGACTACGAGAAGGCGCTCGAGGTGACAGAAGCAGGACCGAGTGACGTGCTGACACTCTATGCCAAAACTCCCGAGGGAGAGTGGAACAAAACCACCACGACCACAGTGGCATCTGGTTTCTGGATGACAGCAGATGGCAAGTGGTGTCAATATGGTAACGGCAATGCCTACTTCTTCGAGAACGTGAACTTCGGTGTCATCGGCAACTGGGGACACGTGCCAGGTGAAGATGTTCCAGGTACCACCTACACGGGTGAGATCTACTATGTGAATGAAGCCAATGGCTACTACTACACCATTCGCTACCGCATCGATTTCGTAGAAGAAATCGGGGAGAACAACGTGGTGGGCGAAGAAAACATCACTGTGGTGGTGAGCGACGATGGTGCTCTCACAGAGGTGGATATTACACCTGCTCTTACAGCTTTGGGTATCGAGGAAACTGAGATTCCGGACGAAGCAACTTGGTCGGTTCCTGTGTTTGCTACTATCTATGGCGAAGACAACTATACAGGCGAGGGATATGCTTTCGATGCTGAGGGCAAAACCTGCAACATTGACACAGAAGAGGGTGCGGGAAATGCCATCTACCGTATTGGTTACGATGCTCAGGATGGTGGTTTCTATGCTGAGGCATGGCAAGACATTCCTGCTGACGCACAATACAGCATCAAGATAGCACTTGGCTATGGTGGCAAGTATTATGTTTATAACATCACGGTTGTTCCAGCAGGTGAAGTGGATGGCATCACCACGACCCGTTCCATCCAGTCAGCTTTCGACGGCAAAGCATATAATCTGAGCGGACAGTCGGTGGATGGTAGCTACCGTGGTTTCGTCATCAAGAACGGTAAAAAGTACATCCAGAAGTAAGAATTTGCAAAGTTTGATAGTTTTTTGTGCGGCTTTTTTGCGGTTATCGTGAAAAAGCCGTATTTTTGTGGCCGTATTCCGTTGTTCATAGTGTTTACTAAGAGAGCGGCAACAAACAGATGAAAGCACTCAAGAAACAATGGTTCATTATCTACGGAAAGGTGCTCTCGGCGGCTATCGCCTTGCTGGGGATGGTGTCGTGCCGAATGCCCCAACCGTGTATGTATGGTGTTCCTGACCCTAACTGGAAAGAGGAGGATTCTCTGGGTGTGGATTTCCTCGATGCGGACATGAGGGACGCAGATTCCTTGGGTTTACCCACTATTATCCGTAGTAAATCAACAGTCGATAAGACAAGATAGCAATGAAAGTATTGAGAGTAAAATGTATGATGTGGTACAGCAAAGTCTTGGCTGCGGCTTTAGCGATGCTGGGCTTTGTGTCATGTACGAAAGAATCTGCAGATATGTATGGCGTGCCCGTCATGTATGGCCCTCCACCCAGTGACAGCACGATGGTTGATACGGCAGAAGTCATGTATGGAGTGGCGCCAGCCAGATTCAGGGGTGTTGAGACAACTGAAACAACCGAACCAACAGAAACAGATAACCTATGAGAAACCTAAAGAAAAACTGGATTCAATTTTACAGCAAGGTACTTTCGGCAGCCATTGCCTTGTTGGGTGTGGTGTCGTGTTCTCATTCTAAGAGGATGATTGATTCCCCCGTGGTTATGTATGGTGGACCTACTATGATAGATGTTCCTCCTGTTGACACGATAAAGACACCACCGAAGGACATGGATCAATATAAGTTGATGTATGGTGTGACACCTGTTCGCTATGAGAAGAACCCGACGATTGAGCAGGATGGGACAGATATTCAAATCAAAAAGTGATAGGAGGGTATGTCAAAACTATCCATCAGACAAAAAATGGGCTTGGAACTGGAACGCCAACTGCGCCAGAACAAGGTGAAACTGCATCCCCTGAGGCAACTGTTTTGGGAATGCACCCTGCGCTGCAATCTGAAGTGCAAGCATTGTGGCAGCGACTGCAAGATGGAAGAGCTGACTCCCGATATGCCAGCCGAAGACTTCCTGCGGGTCATTGACGAACAGGTGACGCCCCATGTCAATCCACATGAGGTGCTCATCATCATCTCGGGTGGTGAGCCATTGGTGCGCAAGGACATTGAAGATGTGGGCTTGGCGCTCTACAAACGTGAATATCCGTGGGGAATGGTGACCAATGGCATGGCACTGACCGAGGAACGGTTCAAGCGGCTGTGTGCTTCGGGTTTGCGGAGCATGGCGGTGAGTCTTGATGGTATGGAGGACGACCACAACTGGATGCGTGGGCATGAAAGCAGCTTCAAGAACGCTATGCGGGCCATCCGCTTGTTGGCAGGGCAACGCTCCGTGGTATGGGATGTGGTGACGTGTGTGAACAACCGTAATGTCAACTATCTGCCTCAGTTGAAGGAGATGCTTTACGAGGCAGGTGTGCGCGACTGGCGACTTTTCACCATCTTTCCGGCAGGTCGTGCCAAGCAGCATCCCGACCTGCAAATCTCCGATGAGCAGTTTCGCCAAGTGATGGAGTTCATCATTGCGTGTCGCCAAGAGGGAAAGGTGCACACAAGTTTTGCGTGTGAGGGTTTCCTGGGTGAATACGAAGGCAAGGTGCGTGACCATCTTTACCATTGTGCTGCTGGCATCAGCGTGGCTTCCATCTTGATAGACGGCAACATCTCGGCTTGCACCAGCATCCGGGGCAAGTACTATCAGGGCAACATCTACAAGGAAAACTTCTGGGATGTGTGGGAAAACCGCTTCGAGTCTTATCGCAATCGTGACTGGATGAAGCAGGGGGAATGTGCCGACTGCAAGATGTTCCGTTACTGCGAGGGTGGGGGAATGCACCTCCGCGACGAAGAGGGCAATCTGCTGTTATGCCACTTGAAACGGCTGGCTGAAAAGTAAAAACTAAAAGCTAAAAACTATAAACTAAAAACTAAAAGTGAAAGAATGTTCTGTCAATAAGAGGCAGAGGTAACTTTCACTTTTAGTTTTTAGTTTATAGTTTTTAGTTTTTCACTTTCACTTTTCAGCCAATCGGCTACCAATCTTCACGATGCGGTTTTCTGCCGTTGGTGTGTCGCCTGTTGGTGCCGTGCCGCGTGTCTTGGTATAGTAGTAATCCCAGCTCCATGAGTCATACACCCAGTAGTGGTATTCCCAATCGTAGTAGTACGACCAGTTGTAGTAGTCGGCAATCTTGTTCAGATAGAACGGCTCTGTTCCTGTGCTGAAATACCCCGTGAAGCGGTTGTTGTTGATACGGTAGTCACGGATGCTTGTGTTGTACTCGGGGTAGCCAGGATAGCTTAGCCGAATCACACCGTTGTTGATGCTCCAGTCGAAGCGGTAACTCATTCGGGAATAAGGCCCTTCGTTGTACCAATCGACCTGATAGCCGTAACCGTGGGTGGCATAGTCGTAGTCAGGGTAGAAGACGATGTCGGTGTCGTAGGAATCGAAGGCGACGATGTTGCCCCACGGGTCTTCCACTTCATAGTACATGCCCCAGTTGCCTTGCCATTGACCTGACAGAATCATGGCTTCTTCAGTGTCATCATCTCTACATGACGTGAACATTGCGCAGAGTCCCAGCACTGCGACAAGATTGAAAATCGAAATAATCTTTTTCATATTTGTTTTGTTTTTAATGGTTGTTCTTTGAGGCGGTTGGCTATTCTTTCATCTTTGCTGCACAATGTGCTACTCACCATGCATACACACAGTATGGCGATGATTCCATAGAAAGATTCTTCCTTTTCATGCTCAATTTTTAGTTTGTTATTTTGTTACGAGAGCAAAGGTACTACATTTTTATGAGAAAACAGTAGGAATAATGCTATTATTTGTAGGAAAACCTTTCTGCGGTTGGGTGATTTGCCTATCTTTGCAATCTGTGGAAAGGAAGTGCGTCAAGTCCCTCTTCTCGCTACTCCAAAAGCGGTGTGACTCACACCTCCAAAGCGGTGTGACTCATACCTCCAAAGCGGTGTGACTCACACCTCCATAGGGGTGTGACTCATACCCCAATAAGGGTAAGACTCATACCCCAATAAGGGTAAGACTCATACCTGTTTTGAGGTGTTGAAAGAAGGTATCTCGCGTATGTTCTTTTTTCATGAAAAATTGTTGCCGTTGTTGTAACAAACCATTCAGAAGTCTCGTTTGTACAGATAGAAGGGTTCATCGATGCAACTTCTAATTCTAACAAAAATCGTAAATTGTTTAATCG
The DNA here is from genome assembly GCA_017448825.1 of Bacteroidaceae bacterium. Taxonomy (GTDB): domain Bacteria; phylum Bacteroidota; class Bacteroidia; order Bacteroidales; family Bacteroidaceae; genus Minthosoma. Next base: position 38,084 of record JAFSKR010000032.1, on the reverse strand, counting down.
TAAAATTGTAAATGCTATTATGTGTACATTATTATTCAAGAAGATGGCGGTGTGTCTCGCTGCGGTGTGTCTCGCTCTGAGTGCAGGGGCACAAACGAACGACTTTGATAAGTTTGCCAACATCAAGGGTGTGGAGTATGTTCATGTGGACAAAAACATGATAGAGCTTGCTGCCAAAAATGGAGAGTCCATCAAGAATGGTGACAACATCATCATTGGTGATGCCAGTGGTGAAATCCTCCGCCAAGTGGACGACGTGAAGGTCTTCACCTGCAAGCAGGGAAAGGCTGCCACGAAACTGAAAAAGGGAGTGCTGGCACTTTTGAAGAAAGAGGAATACCACTCGCTGATTGACATGACTGAAGGTGAGGCAAAAGTGAAAATCAGTCAGTCGCACGAAGACGGCAAAACCCAGAACATCGTTTTTGTGGAGGGTGAAGAAGATCAGGAGACCGTGCTGGTCGTGATTGAAGGAACGCTCGACATCGCCAAGCTGATGGAACAACAAGCTAATGAGGACTAAGAAGCCCCTAAGGAGTATGAAAAAGATGATGTTATCAATGGCGATGCTGCTTTGTGTAGGCAGCGCGCTGGGACAGACAGCCGAGAAGCTGATGGCGAAGTGGAAGGCAGTGCCGGGTGCCGAGTATGAGGAGACAACGGCCGATTTCCGCAAGACGTTGGAGGCGAACAAGGGCATCAGCAAAAAAGACTACAACATGGTGATGAAAAGTCTGAAAACGTGTGAGCAGGTACAGCTGACGCTTGACGATGAGCAGTTGCAGACGTTGGATGCCGACATCCAGTCGCTGAAAGGCTATGAGATGCTCTTCGTGCAGAATGACAACAAGGAACCCAACGACTCCGCATCCATTCTCGGACAACTGTGGAATCAAGCTTTCGCCCCCAAGTATCAACTCACGGTGTATGGAAAGGTGAGCGGCAAAATGATTAGCGACCTCCTCCTGCGTTGGGACATCTGGAACAAGGTGGCATTGGGTCATCTGGATTGCAAGATGCCGAAGGACAAGATGTTGGCAGCTTTGTTCAATGGCGAGATGATTAGCTTTGACAATGAGGAAGGAGACGAGGACGGCAACCTGATTGACATGAACAAGGCGTTGGAAGAGGTGAAGAATGGCAAGGCACTGTTTGTCATCAATGGTGTAGAGCATCCCTATTTCCATTCTGTTGAAGAAGTGAGAAATTACATGATTTCCAACGGCATCCGATGGGACAGCGAAACGTGGGTGGTGGGCAAGATGGTGAAAGAGAAATATCCCCGTACGGACAGAACGGTGGTCATCGAATACACGGATACGAAGAAGGAGACGAAGTAACTTCACATGGACGCACGAGAGTTCAAGCAACGGTACATGCCTTACCATAGGCTGCTCTATCGGGTGGCTTATCGGATGACGGGAAATGCGCAGGATGCCGAAGACCTGCTTCAGGACACGTACCTTAGGCTCTGGCAGAAGCGGGATGACCTGAAGGATGAGGCAGTGACGGAAGCCTATCTCGTGACGCTGATGCGAAACCTTTTCCGCGACCAGCGAAGGTTGAAACGCATAGACACCTCCACCGAATTGGAAGAAGCGGCAGAACCGCCCGACGAACGAGGGCTTGACCGCCAAATCGACTCCCAAGACGAGGCATCGCAGATGGAAGGACTCATCCAGCAGTTGCCCGAAAGGGACGGAAACATCCTCCGAATGCATCTGGTGGAAGAACGCTCCTACGAAGAGATTGAGCGAGACACAGGACTCTCGCAGGGCAACATCCGCATCATCGTGATGCGAGCGAGACAGAAACTGAAACAACAATTCCAAAAACTCACCCAAACATGGACGAACTGACGAACGAGCGAGAGCAGAGCCAAGCTTGCTTGAGCTATGCCGAGCGAGAAGGAAGAAGACAAAGTCAACTGAATTTGAAAGATTTAGAGAACATCCCCATCCCAGAAGGATTGGAGGAACGACTTGAGAGGAAAATCGATGAATGGGAACAGGCAGAGAAAAGACCCCCTCTGTCCTGCGGACATCTCCCCCTCTATGGGGAGAACCATCCGGAGTCTTTGTCATTGGGAAGCAAGCCGCATGGACTCCCTCTCCATAAAGAGAGAGGGTTAAAGAGAGGGTCTGCTTGGCTTGCAGCAGCATCCATCGCCTTGCTCTTTGGATTGGGTTATTACTTCCTCAGTCAAGACACTCCTGTCAACTTCGCCGAGCAGGACACCTATCATGACCCACTTCTTGCCCAACAGGAAGCGGAACGCGCGCTCAACCTCCTGGCCGCCAACCTCAACAAAGGCATGGGGCATCTGGAGAAGGCGAAAGCCCTGACCGACAAAACAGAACAGACACTCAACGAACAACTAAAAGTATTGAAATAAAATGAAACAGAAAACTGTCAAAATACTTCTTTGTTTGGCCATGATGGTGGCTACCATCCAAGCCAACGCCCAAGTGAAGGAGTTTGAGAAATATGCCGACACCAAGAATGTGACCTACGTGTTTATCTCCAAGTATATGCTTCGTTTGGCAGGCAAAATGGCAGCCCCTTCCGTGCCGGGGGTGGACACCAAGAGCATCATGAACAAACTGAGTGGCATCCAAATCATCACCTCTGAAGACAAGGCAGCGGCTGCTCGTTTGAAGGCTGATATCCAAGCCATCATCAAGCAGGGCAAGTACGAACTCCTCATGCAAGTGGACGATGACGATGAGAAAGTGCGCATCTACCACCATGAGGGTAAGCAGCAATCGGCTGTCGTGATGCTCACCGACGAAGAAGGCGAAGTGTCCGTCATCGTGTTCTCTGGCACCTTTACCCTCGACGACGTGATGAAGATGACGGAATGACGAAGTGAGCAACTTGACAATCATGTAAAAAGTACGTCAGTTCGGTATAAGGTATCGCGCAAGCGCGAAAAAAAGCATTTGACTTCCTATTTTCTTATACCGAACTCACGTTAAAAAGTGAAGAATCTAAGTTACCCCATCAGGATGGCAAGTAACTTAGATTCTTCACTTCTCACGTTTGTTTTTTTACGGAAAGGTCTTATTCGCCGTTGCGATAAGCTTCTGCGTCATGCTTGATTTTATCCATCTCAGTGGGTGGGATAGGACGCCAGTTGAACTGTGGAGCACGGGTCTTGGCAGAAGCGTTTCCGATGGTGAAGGTCATCACTTCTGTGTGGTCGCCATGCCCGTCACCAGCAGGATAAGTTCCCGATGCTGGATTTGCGCCCGACTGAGGCCTAATGATTTCATCGCGGTAACGAGTTTGGATACGCCAGCTGGCGCCTGTCTCCTCATCGCAATTCTCATACATGTTGACAACAACTTTGTATGTGCCTTCTTGTACAGCTTCTGCAGGAATAACGATGTTCTCGTTGTTGAGGCCGTCAATGCTGCATCCGGCATTGGAGTCGTGGTCAAGGCCCCAGCGTGTCTCGGTGCCGTCAGCATTTTGAATATAGCCGCCACGGTTGTTGTAGTAGATGTGAGTACCGTCTGGCATGTAGAGGTGGAGGTCAATATCTTTGGCTGGATGGAAGGTGAGGTTGATTTCGAGGTCACCCGACTGACTGCTTACGAAGGTGATGCTGGCTTCATAAGGCTGGGTGATGTCGCCATCCTCTTCTTCGGCACAAATGAACATCACGAGGTCATCGTCCAGTTCTGTGCTGTAATCGATGGGGATTTCATACTCGTAGGTTTCATTGCCATCTTCTGCACGTGTAGTGGCAGGTGCATACGACCAGTATCCATCGACACCCTTTGCGCCTACGAAGAAACGCTTGATGCGTGTGTCGGAATTGACAACAATGAAATTCATGCCGCCGGCCAACGCACGGTCGTTGTAACTGATGTTCTGGCTGTCAAAAGCTGCCGTGGTAGCTGAGGGAAGTGAACCTGCCACATAGTTGGCGTTTTCGATGGAAAAATACTCCTTCTGTAGGGTGCTGATGCTGTCATTATCGTCATCTTTGCTACATGACAGGATGAATGCGATGCCCATCAGGCATACCCCGATTGTTAAAAGATACTTTTTCATGTTTTAAATGTTTTTTAGTTAATGAATAAAATGGTTATTTCTTTTGTGCTTTACGAATGATGATAGTGTGTGTGTCATCGTTTTCCTTCTGCATCATCCGACGAATCTGGCTTTGAGACACCTCTGGCGCGCCTGTCTTGAGAGAACAGCCCGTGAATTTCTTGCCATTATTGGTGAGCAGGACGTAATCATCCGTGAGAATATGCTTGTTCTCCTTTCCGCTCCACCTGTCATTCCCTTCAAGATAAACACGAAATTCACCATCGAATGCCTTCTCGTCATAATAATAGTATACGGTGAACACGTTGGCACCATCGGCAGGGTATGTGCTGTTTGGTTCGATGTTTTCCCAATCTTTCCAGCCTTTCCCAACCTCTTTGGTGTTTACTTTCAGCCATCCAGCACCCGTACAGTCGAAGTTCACCTTAAAGACGGTCATGTATTTATAATGAGTGTCTTCGTATGTCACATCGGATAAGGTTTCTTCAAATGTACAGCTTTTTATCTTCATGGAAATCTCTTCTGGATAGGTAATCTTGAACTTCTTCGATTCCATGTAGTAAATCTTGTTGTCGTTTTTGTATTTGACAAAACCATAGATTTCCACTTCCTTCTCGGGGTAGTCAAGATAGAAGTTGTGCTTCTCGTCGAGGAATTCCTTTCCTTCCACATCAGCAGGAATGGCAAGACGTTTGCCCGCTGGGGTGATATAGACGTATCCCCACTTGTCCACGTTCTCCAACTCATCGATAACTGCTTTAACGGAGAGTTTATAGCGGAACGAGAACTTTTGGTTGTTTTGGTTGGGGTCGGCATAGCCATCAGGATGATAGGTGGCTGACATCACGTGAACATCCTCGATGTCGATTGTGGCACCCAACTTAAAGGTGTCAACAGGTGTGGCAGGAATATCCTTGCCCCAAAGCTCGATGAGGGGTACGGCAATGTAAGGCTGATTGATGTCGAGGTCTTTGAATTCTGTTTCAATCGAAGCGTAATAGGTACCGTCGTCTGGATTGTCGCTCTTCTCGCCATACTTGCGGTCGGTGCGGTATATCTTCTTCAGCAGGTTTTGTTTGAAGTCATAGAGACCGATGCCGAGTTTGAGCGCAAAAAGAATGTCGCGTGATGGCATGGTGGTAATCTTAGCTTTTTTATCGCTGAAGAAGGTCTCGGTCTTGGGTTCGGAGAACTCTGGGAAGAAATACCAATCGAAATTCATGAACGAGAATGAACCATCAAAGAAGGTGACTTCCTTTTGAGCACTGTTCCAGAACTTGCGCACACCCTTGAACTCATAGTCGAAGGAGAGCAGCGAGATGGAAATTTTGCTGTCCTTTACCGTATTATAGAAGTCCAGATCTATTGCGCTGCCAGCATCTGCGGTGAGATTGCCAGTGAGCTTCGGACCTAAATAGCAATCGAGCTTCACACCTGCATGGGAACCAAAGAAAGAGATGGTACCCACGTTAGGCGAGAACAAGATGCCTGTATGTACGGTGCCATTCAGTTCAATGCTTGCGTTGAATTTTGCCTCTTCTGCAGTAAAGCCATCGGTTGATTCTGAGGAAGCATCACCTTCAAATGTGTCGGTTTCACTATTGTAGGAGAAGGTATAAGCCACCACTTTCTTGATAGGACCATAGCTGATGTTACCAGCCAAATGTGCCTGAGCACGGAAGAAGAAAGCACAGGTTACTCCAGCCTTAAAGATGGGCAGGAAAGACGGGAAACGAGCATTGGGTAACTCCGTTTCGCAACATTTCATAGGTTCGGTATCACCAAGTGTCAAGTCGAATCCCAAATTGAAATTGAGATTAAACTCTGATTTGAGGGTGCATTCCATGAAAGTCTCACTGCGCGTTATTTTATAGACCGACGTGCAGCTGATTCCTCCGCCGACGTTGACACCGCCCGTGATGAGGAACTTTTCTGTTCTTGGAAAGTCGGCGTGGAGGTTGAGGTTGAAGGAAAACAAATTCCCTTCTTTCCTCCCTTCGATTCGGTGTGGACCTCTTATTTTCACGAGGTTGCCTTCCTCGTCGGCTACGATATCCTCTACGAGAATGAGCTGTTCAAACACATCGGAGAGATCGCGCAGTGAGTCGCAGTAAACCACAAAATTGCCAGCAGCATCATTGTCGGTGCTTGACACACGGCCACCAAAGCCATCCTCGAACTTCTCAAAGTCAAAGCTGACAATCACGTCATCCTTGCGTGGACGGAGGATAGCGGGCATATCGCTGGAAAACGTCAGCTTCAAACCATCGGAAGACATGAAATAGGTCATCATGCCCTCTTCATCCATGCGGCGTAGCTTTGCGTTGTAGATGATTTCTGGTTGTACAAAGCTCACACTATCGATGGAGGCGAGCGGAATGCGGTAGAGGCTATCTTCTGTCAAGATTTCCTCCACTACATATTCGGGATGTTCCACTCCCTCAAGGTCAATCTTGCTATACTCAATACTCTGTACTTCTTCATAGAAGAATCCATTGAATTTGCCGTCGTTGCGGTAGATGTAGAACGCCTCCTGCGCGTTCATGTCGAGTGCCGACATGATGAACAGTGCAATGAGACTCACATATTTATAAAGATGTGTCTTCATTTCTTCAACAATTTATAGGTTATATCATTTGCTTTCACTACATACACGCCAGCGGGGCGATTAGCAATGGAGATGGTGACGGGTGTTACTCCGTCCGATTTGAGCGTTTCGAGCAGAGCACCGTTGGTGGCAAAAAGCAGCACATCACTCCCACTCTTTAAATTCTTAAAGGTCACAGCATCCTCTCCTTGCTCCACATATAGTCCGTCATCTGTGGTGAGACTCGGGATGGCAGTAGATTCACCTTCATAGGTGTAGCTTCTGATGTTGTTGATGGGATAAGTGACCGTTACATTGGTGGTCGTAATCACCATGTCAGTGCCAGCAAAGGTCGTTTTAGGTTGGTCGGCGAGGTTATAATAAATTTTCTCTCCGTTCTTCTGCCAAACAATCAACCGTTGTTGTGCCTGACAATTTACGCCTACTCCCAATAATAGGAGTAGCGCAATCATGTTTTTCTTCGTTTTTAGGGTCATAAAATAGATGTATTAGTAAAATGTTAATAACATAGTTTTTGTTTTAATGTACAAAGGTAGAGAAAATGCACGAATTCACAGATTTCATATTCACAGAAAAACTTTTCATATTCACAGAAAGTTTCATTATATCTACTTTTTCGCAGAGAAAGTTCCGTTTATGTTTCCGGAAGGGGTGTAAAACAGGTATTCCGTAAATCGAAGTTACGGTTTAAGAGGTATTCAAACAAGATTGTGGCAATTACTGAAGTTGTTCCTTATACTCTTTAGGAGAACACCCTGTGAATTGCTTGAAACAACGGTAGAAGGTGACATTGGAGGAAAAGCCCGAGTTAGTGGCCACCTCATATAATAACTGTTCGGGATTTTCTTTTATCATCTGTTGGGCATACTCCACTCGTTGCTGGTTGATAAAGTCAGAAAAAGACATACCTATCTCCACATTGATAGCATGGTAAATATAGTCCCTATTGGTATGGAGGAAGCTGGCTATATCACTAATTTTAAGATTGTGGCGCAGAAACAATTTTTCCTCTTTGATTGTACTGATAATGCGTATGTTAGTTTGTTCACGACGATTCAGAACGGAGTTGCTTTCCAAGTCTCCCTCATCATCCACAGAAACAGACGAGGTCGAGAGGTTCGTGCGAGCCGTAGCAACACCTTCATCACGAACCCATTCATCCCCAGGCTGTTGTTCACCCATCTCCATTTTCAGATTCACCACATTAAAATATTGTTTGTAGCCTATATACCCCAAACAAAAAAGCAGTATGGAGAAGGTGACGGAGGGAATGGCAAGCAATGTCGTGGAATCAACAAAGCGATAACGTCCAATGACATTGCAGACAAAAGAGATAAGGGAAATCACGAAAAAGAGCACAAGTAGATGTTTGAAAGGAGTGAGCGTTTTATCCTCCGTATCAGCATAATAGCCACACACATGGCGGTTATAGCGATTGATTTTTCGGATGCCGAAAAACAACACGGGGGCGATTTGTATGGAAAAAATAACTTTTGCAAACGTGTGTACAGAAGCTTGCATACTGGCACCCTCTGTCAACACGTCCGATTCATTGTGGTACAGATAGTTTTGAATGAACAGCAGACTTTCTTCATGATTCATCCGAATGTAAAAAAAAGCGACAACAACGCTTGTCAAGATGGCCGGCAATAGATAGAGTAATCTTTTCCCACGATTTCTTTTCCCTTCTGTCATCTCTTCTATATAAATATAGAACAATGGGAAAACAGCCAAATTACAAAGCACGTAAATCGTGTCGGTGAAAGGAAGAACATCCAGATTCCGATTAAAATAAAAACCATGTCCGAGATACAAGAAAGTGGCTACCGACATAAAGACGCATAGCATCTTCTTTGCAGGGTCACCATTCGTGCGTCCATCCAGAAAGAGCATCAATGCCCAAAATACGCACACGAACATCGGCATGGATATGAAGATAGATTGTATCATAACAACTGCAAAGTTACGAAATATTTGGGACACAATCGCAGGAGTTGGTTAAAATAAGTAGGCATTTCTTGGTCATGTCTCCAAGATGCCCTATCTTTGTAGCCAACAAAACGATAGACGGATGAAAAAAACTGTTTTTTTTCTATTCTTACAGCTATGGGGCATCGCACTCATGGCACAAGTGAGGACCTTGCAAGTGACGGTCACCAACGATTGGGCAAAGGACAAAGTGGATGAGCCTGTAGTGGTGAAGTTGAAGGAAATAAAGAAACTCGCCTTCGAGGTGAAAACGGCCAGTGTCCATGTAGATGGGCAAGAGGTACCATGTCAGTTAGACGACATGGATGGCGACCTTCGTGCTGACGAAGTGTTCTTCTTATATAGCTTCAAGGCTCTGGAAACCAAAGTGTTTGAAGTGAAGCTCTCTGCACAAGGGAGTGAGAAGGAAGTGAAGCCTCGTATCTATTGTGCCCTCCAGTTGCGCGACAAACAGGACAAGCACCCTGATGTGCTGAAAGTGGAGGCTCCAGGCAAGAGCTTCATCTTTAACGACATTTATATGCACGGTATCACGATAGAGTCGGAGTTGACGGGTTACCGCATCTACTTCGACCATCGGCAAAACATCGACCTGTATGGGAAGAAGTTCAGACGGATAGAATTGCCCGAGACGCAGTTCTACACCTCGGAAGAGCAGTTGGCACAGGGCTATGGTGTGGATGTGCTGTGGGCGGGTAATGCCATCGGGTGTGGCTCGTTCAAAGATTGGAAGAAGGGACAGCCTGAGAACTGGACAGATGTGGGGGTGAGAGGTCAACGTGTGGTGACTACGGGACCCTTGCGAACGGTGGTGGAAGTATATGACCTGGGAGTGAAGGGTGAGGATGACTTGATGTATGATATGCACCAGTATTATTCACTCTATGCGGGTCATCGTGACTTGCAGGTGGATGTGATGTTCCGACCGTTGCAGGGCAAGAAGCCTTTCGAGAAGAAGCTTTTCTGTACGGGTGTACAGAAGGTGGGTGCCACTGCTGATGAGGCAACACGCAGGGGGCACAAGTCACAGGGTTACGTGAAAAAGGATGGACTTGCAGCTTCATGGGGATGTGACTATCCCGACATGGGCAAGAAGCAGTTGTGGGCACCAGAAGCTATTGGTATGGCGGTGTATATGCCTAAGGAATATATTACCGACACCAAGGAGGATAACCTCAACTATCTTTACGTGGTGAAACCTGATAAGGATGATTCTATCCATTACTATGTCACCTTCTGTGCAGACAAAGAAGAACGAGGCTACCACACCGAGAAGGAGTGGTTTGCCTCGTTGGACGACTGGAAGGATGGGGTGAGCCATCCTGTGAGTGTGAAGGTGAAATGATTTATTGAAGTTTCGCAAGTTCTCAACTTGAGCGGTTATGCGGTTTTGAGGTTGTTCGGTTATTATATCAAAGGTCAAGATTTATCACCGAAAAACCGTAGAACTGTTCAGCGATGCGACCGTAAAACTGAACGAAACGGAGCTTGCGAAAGTTGAGTAATATTATAAATATGTGTAGAAGAATGGAAAAAACACTACAAAATTACGCATCATTGTTGTTTTTTACAATAAAATCTGTCTCGGAGCCTTGCAATTTAATGAAATTTAATTTACCTTTGTACCTTGAATTCCAACATCTCAAACTTTGGAGGACAAAGCAGACGTATGAAACACAGCATTAAGTATTGGATTTTTAAGCTGAAGTATTTGGTGGCACTGGCGATTTTTATCGGGGCGGTGGGTTTTGTTGGCGAGAATTGTGTGGTCAAACGCATTGGTCAGCAACAAGAAATTGCTAAGCTGAAGAGTGAAATAGATGAGTACAACCGCAAGTTTGACAAGGACAAGCAGACCCTCAATGCCTTGAAACACGACCAGGATGCCATTAGGGAAGTGGCTCGTCAGCGTTACTACATGAAGACTGACGATGAGGATATTTTCATCATCGAGGACAATGAGGAGTGAGGCATGGATAGAGACCGATTGTTAGGATATGTGGAGATAGTGGGCGAGATGCTGGTGCTGATAGGTGCCGTGGCATGGTTGCCGTTGCGTGCTTCTGCTGCGTGGATATTTGCGGTGGGTGTGGTGCTCTTTGCCATCGGACGGTTTTCCCAGACCCCTTTCTACCAGAAGTATTCAGTGCATGACCCCAAGGAATTGACCTTGCGACGATTGTATCATCAGCGTGTGTTTGGCATGGTGGCACTCATCTTGTCGGCGGCGATGATGTTCTTGCCTGTGGGATTCTACTATGGTATGTATGTGGGAGCATCTTCGTGGCTGATACTTTTTGTCATCTTTGTGGTGATAGAAGTGTACTCTGTGTTTCGCATTTCAGCCATCGAAAAGACGTAAGAATAGGATTTTTTAATGAGAATAAGCAAATAAATTCTGAATCCTAACACCTAATTCCTATTTATTCACTACCTTTGCAGCGTAAAAGCAAAAACGAAACGCAACACATTCGTAAATTATTGAAAAGAATATAGTACCAGAACTTCGATTGTACGTCTCGGTGACGTCAGAAAACAGAATCGTATAAAAGGACAATAGACAAGAATATGGAACTTGATGCATTGACGGCTGTATCTCCCATAGATGGCCGTTACAGAAGCAAGACACAGGACTTGGCTTCGTATTTCTCAGAATATGCACTTATGAAGTATCGCGTTCGTGTTGAAATAGAGTATTTCATCACGTTGTGCGAATTGCCTCTTCCCCAATTGAAGAGCTTCGACAAGAATCTCTTTGAGCGTCTGCGTGACATCTACCGCAACTTCAGTGAGGCAGATGCTCAACGTGTGAAAGACATTGAGAAGGTGACTAATCATGATGTGAAGGCCATTGAATACTTCATCAAGGAAGAACTGGATAAGATAGGTAATTTCGATGAATATAAGGAGTTTATCCACTTCGGCTTGACCAGTCAGGATATTAACAACACCTCAGTGCCCCTTTCTGTTAAGGAAGCCCTGGAGAATGTCTATTACCCACAGGTGGAAGAACTCGTTGCTCAGCTTCAGGCGTATGCTGACGAGTGGAAGGACATCCCAATGCTGGCCAAGACGCACGGTCAGCCAGCTTCGCCCACACGTTTGGGGAAGGAGGTGATGGTGTATGTCTATCGCCTCACCGAACAGCTGAATCAGTTGAAAGCCTGTAGGATGACTGCTAAGTTCGGGGGGGCGACGGGCAACTACAATGCTCATCACATCGCTTACCCTGCCTACGACTGGAAAGCCTTTGGCAATCGGTTCGTAAGTGAGAAGTTGGGGTTGGAGCGTGAACAATGGACAACTCAAATCAGCAACTATGATAACTTGGGTGCCATCTTCGATGCCATGAAACGTATCAACACCATCATCATCGACCTTGACCGTGACTTTTGGATGTACGTTTCGATGGAGTATTTCAAGCAGAAAATCAAAGCTGGCGAAGTGGGTTCTTCGGCTATGCCGCACAAGGTGAACCCCATTGACTTCGAGAACTCTGAAGGCAACCTTGGTATGGCAAACGCAATCCTTGCTTTTCTCAGTCAGAAGTTGCCAGTCAGCCGCTTGCAGCGTGACTTGACCGACTCCACTGTGCTACGCAACGTTGGTGTGCCGATGGGGCATATGGTTATCTCCATTCAGTCCACGTTGAAGGGCTTGCGCAAATTGTTGCTCAATCAGGATGCCATCAACCGCGACCTCGACAACTGTTGGGCAGTGTGTGCCGAGGGTATCCAGACGATTCTTCGTCGGGAGGCATACCCACACCCCTACGAGGCTCTGAAGGCACTGACTCGCACCAATACCGCTATCACTGCCGAGAGTATCAGCAATTTTATAGAGGGGCTGGATGTGTCGGAAAGTGTGAAAGAAGAATTGAGGGCCATCACCCCTCATACGTATACAGGAGTATAAACACAAAAAGAGATTGTTAAATAATAGTAAATTGTAATTAGTCAAATTGTAAATTGAATTATGTCTGAAATTGATGAATGGCAGGGCAAGGCACCTGCATCAGAGGAAACATCTGAAAATGGAACAGGCCGTGAGGGTTACCGTCCATCTTACAACCGTGAAAACAACTATGGCAGTCGTCCTTCTTATAATCGTGGCGACCGTCCGCAGCGTCCTCGCATCAACCGGGGTGCTGCCTACAGTTCTAATGGCTCTCAGAACGAGCGCAGTTTCCGTCCGGCTGGTTTTGGTGGTTCTTCTTCAGAAGAAGGTGGCTATCAGCCACGTCAAGGCGGTTATCAGCAGCGTCCTTCATATAATAATGGAGGCTATAACAATCGTGGTTATAATAATCGTGGTGGTTATCAACAGCATGGTGGTTACAATAACAACCGTGGATATCAGCAGAATGGTGAACAGGAAGGAGGCTATGAGCCGCAGGGTGGCTATCAGCCACGTCAAGGCGGTTATCAGCCCCGTCAAGGTGGCTATCAGCCTCATCAGGGTGGCTACCAGCGTAATGGCTACAACAACAACCGTGGTGGTTATCAGCAGGGTGGCTATCAGCAGCGTGGTGGCTACAATAACAACCAGCGTGGTGGCTATAACAATCAGCGTGGTGGCTATCAGCAGCGTCCAGGCGGTTATCGTCAGCACACGCCCGATTACAACCCCAATGCAAAATATAGCTTGAAGAAGCAGATTGAGTATAAGGAATATCTTGAAGATCCAAATGCACCCATCCGTCTCAATAAGTTCCTTGCCAATGCTGGTGTATGTTCTCGCCGTGAGGCTGATCAGTTCATTCAGGCAGGCGTTGTGTCTGTTAACGGACAAGTGGTGACAGAACTCGGAACTAAGGTACAACGTACAGATCAGGTACACTTCCATGACCAGCTCGTTAGCATCGAGAAGAAAGTTTATGTTATCCTCAACAAGCCGAAGGACTACGTGACAACTTCTGATGACCCACAGCAGCGCAAGACTGTGATGGAACTGGTGAAGAATTGCTGCCGCGAGCGCATCTATCCTGTAGGTCGCCTTGACCGCAACACAACAGGTGTACTGCTCTTCACCAACGATGGTGACCTTGCGTCCAAACTCACTCATCCTAAGTTCTTGAAGAAGAAGATTTATCACGTCTTTCTTGACAAGAACCTTACGGCTGCTGACATGAAGCAGATTGCAGAAGGTATCACCCTCGAGGATGGCGACATCAAGGCGGATGCCATTAGCTATGCTTCCGACACCGACCGCAAGCAAGTGGGCATTGAAATTCACTCAGGAAAGAACCGTATCGTGCGTCGCATTTTCGAGAGCCTTGGTTATAAGGTTTGTAAACTTGACCGTGTCATGTTCGCTGGACTCACCAAGAAGGGCATCAAGCGTGGCGACTGGCGCTTCCTCACCGAACAGGAAGTGGCAATGTTGCATACGGGACATTATGAATAAACGAAAAGCTATGTTTAACTTTTAGTTATTAGTTTTCAACTTTCAGTTTAGACAATGAAACGTACAAAAATCATAGATCTCTTGCAGCGCACAGACTTTGGTGCCGAGGTCACTGTTATGGGTTGGGTCCGTTCCAAGCGAGGCAGCAAGTCTGTCAACTTCATCGCACTCAACGACGGCTCCACCATCAAGACTGTACAGGTGGTGGCTGACGTGGAGAAGTTTGATCCCGAAGTGATGAAACTCATCACCACAGGTGCTTGCCTTTCTGTGACAGGTACAATGGTGGAATCTATTGGCTCGGGACAGGCAGTTGAAGTGCAAGCCACAGACATCAAGGTATTTGGCGAATGTCCTGCCGACTACCCCATGCAGAAAAAGGGACAGTCTTTCGAGTATATGCGCCAGCACGCTCATATGCGTCTGCGCACTAACACGTTTGGTGCTGTGATGCGTATCCGTCACAATATGGCAATGGCGATTCACACCTACTTCCACGAACACGGTTACTTCTATTTCCACACCCCCATCATTACGGCTTCCGACTGTGAGGGTGCTGGTCAGATGTTCCAAGTCACGACGAAGAACCTTTACGACCTGAAGAAGGATGAGAATGGTAGTATCATCTACGATGACGACTTCTTCGGCAAGCAGACCTCTCTCACGGTGTCTGGTCAGTTGGAAGGCGAATTGGGTGCCACTGCTTTAGGTGCCATCTACACTTTTGGCCCTACTTTTCGTGCTGAGAATTCCAACACACCTCGCCACTTGGCAGAGTTCTGGATGATTGAGCCTGAGATTGCCTTCATGGATCTTCCCGACCTCATGGACTTGGAGGAAGATTTTATCAAGTACTGTGTCCGTTGGGCACTCGACAATTGCAAGGACGATCTTGAATTTCTCAACAAAATGATAGATAAGGGTCTCATCGAACGTCTCGAAGGTATCCTTAAGGAAGATTTCGTGCGTCTTGACTATACCAAGGGCATCGAGATCCTGCAACAAGCTATCAAGGAGGGACGCAAGTTTGAATTTCCCTGCAACTGGGGTGACGACCTTGCCAGCGAACATGAGCGTTATCTTGTGGAGGAGTATTTCAAGAAGCCTGTCATCATGACTCACTATCCCAAGAAGATAAAAGCCTTCTACATGAAGATTGACGAACAGAATCCTGTTCTCGATGGTCAGGAAATGGAGCAAACCGTGCAGGGCACTGACGTGCTCTTCCCCCAGATTGGCGAGATTATTGGTGGATCCGTCCGCGAGGAAGATTACGGCAAGCTGATGGGCGAGATAGAGGAACGTCAGATTCCGATGAAGGATATGTGGTGGTACCTCGATACTCGCAAGTTCGGCTCCTGCCCTCACGCAGGTTTTGGTCTCGGCTTCGAGCGTCTCATCCTCTTTGTTACGGGCATGCAGAACATCCGTGATGTGATTCCTTTCCCGCGCACACCGAAAACGGCAGAGTTCTAAGATACCCTGCTCAAAAGATAAATATAAAGTCTAAGGATTTGAGGATGAGAGATGAAAAATCCTCACTCCTCAAATCCTTAGACTTTTTTTGCTGCTTCTTTGTATTTTTTTTTTCAGATTGGTTTGAAATTTCCACTGAAAGTTATACCTTTGCAACCTCGTCATCTTAACGAGTGTTGAAAAAAGGATGGGGAGAAACGATAACACGACAATCGGTAGAACGAATTCATGAACATAAGTCAATCTAAACAAAATCAATTATGAGAAAGATGCATTTGGAAATGCTTGCTGCCATTTTGAGTCTCTGCGCTGCAAGTATATTCACATCGTGTCATGACGATGACAACAACAGTTCATCCACCAGCACCGACATTGAACAGCAGAAGTTGGAAGAGTGGGAGCCTTGCAACAAACTCACCTATATTGCGGGCATTGACAACGAGGATATCGACTTGCAGGCGGTCATTCGTGACAGATTCCCCAACCAGACCCAAAGTCTGAGCAATGCTGAGGTTGCTTTTGTCGACTACACCACTGCCTTTGCTCACATCAACGAAATGGACGATTTCTATGACCGTGGTGGCCTCATTGTCATGATGCGTCCCACGGGGGTGGACTTCGAGAAGTTGAGTCAGTATATTGATGATGATGACGATGAGGATGGCTACATCGGCGACGACAATTTCGATGTGGACGAGTTGTTCTCCAACAACGACCAGATGGAAGAAGTCTTCTATGCCTACAACAAGTATGAAAAGCACTACACGATGTATGAGGAGCAGGGGTTCGACGGTAACTACACCGACGAAATCAACGAGATGTCAGCAGAGGAATGGGAGTCCATTCGTGCTTACAACGAGCAGTTCCCCGCTGACTCAGAGCTGGATAGCGACGAGACACTCTACGACAACGACTACGACCAGAACTACAACTATTATCAAGCCCGTCTTGATCCGTTTATCGATTTTATCGAGGAGATTGACCAACAGACGAAGGTTCGAAGCACACGTGCTGGCAATGATGATGAGATGAAACTGAGTGTAGAGGACGGCTACTTCTTCGTGAAGGATATGCCCATTTCGCTGAATCACAAAATAGAGAAGGACTATACCTGGAACAAGAACAGTACGGTGACCATCAAGTATTGGATTAGCTCTGCCTATATGCTTTCCTGCAACGGTCAGAACAAGGCAGGCGACTACTACATGGTGAAAAGCGAGATTACACCTCACATCAAGCCGCTTTGGGAAGTGGCAGCGAAAGCGGGTGGTTGGTTCAGCTGGGGACGTTGCCGCATCTATGCCTACTGGTTCGACAATATGAATGTGGAGTTCAAACTGCTGGATGCCAACAACCAATCTATCGCCAACAACATCCAGTACTACAAACATCCCATCCCCGACAACGAGAACACGGAAAACTCCTACAGCAACGGATTCAGTTGGGGAATCAATGGTGCCGTCACTGGCGAAATCGGTAAGGAGGGTCCCAAGGCTCAAGCCAGTGTCGGGTTTAGCTTGGAGTGGTCGAGCGATGTTAGTTACTCGCTCAAGACCATCCAGTATGAGCGCAACACATCCTCTACCTATCCAACGTTCCGCTACTGGACTAATAATGTGAAGTTGGCAGATGATGACTATGAGAATGAGGAAAAGACCAACGCCAATTTCCCTGCCATCACACACACGGAGTTCTCCACCAGCACTGCATGGATTTGGCGCGTGCCTCGCAACAGCAGTCTTGGTGTGGACGACAACGCATCGACCCACTTCAACCTGTGCGTGAGTGTGAAGCCCGTCTATGCTTCGTGGTATCACTGGCGCGGAGCGGTTGAATATAACAGCAACAAGAAGACCTACAACGGTTACAATCCTGGCAATAGCGTCCTCAATGCAGCATTGGACGGTTGGTTCACCCACACAGAGACATTGCCCGCTCCCGACCGAACACCTTGGGGTGTCGTGGCTTTGAAGAACGCTGCATCGTCCTACACCGTGGGCAATATCAAGATTTACAAGCAGTCGGATTTTACTTCCAAGGGAACGAATGCTCCCGTCTATGCCACGATATCAAGTTCGTATAATGCAAACGAGGTGGCGAAGAAGTTTCTTCCTGAAGGCATCTATGCCCTTACATTTCAGGCCATCGACCCCAACCAAGGCAACAAGGTGGTGGGCAACTGGAAGTATGAGAATATTAAGGTTAATCAAGGTCAGAGTGCAGCAGATGCAACTACCGAAATTTCGACCATCAATGCACAGGAGATTAAGTAAAATCAATAAAATGGCACAAAAACAAGAACTTTTATGATGGGTATATCAGTGCATCGGTAAGTGCGAGGTTGTAATAGGCGAGGTAATCCCAAGATTGACCACGACGTGGTCGGTTAAGAGGTTATTGGCGTGTGCATTTTGTACACGCCTCTTTTTTTGTGTTATGATGTTCGATGAGTGGAATGCGTCACTGAGAGCATCAGAAAGTCATACGCACCTTGAAACGGATGCCCCACTTGTTGGTGTTGGGGTTGTTGAGGTAGGTGAGGCGGTGCACGTAGTCGATTTCAACGAGTTTGAAGATGTTGTGGATGCCGATGCGCCACTCGATGTAGGGTTTCCGTTCGTCCATGCAGATGGTGTTCTGTTCGTAGGTGCCGTCGGCTTTGAAATGTCCAGGAAAGTAGAAGAGGGTGTTGTCGGTGTAGTTCAGATAGGCGGGGTTATTCTTGTTGGTGAGTTGCCCCCACAGGACGTTGACGCCGACACACTCGCGCCATTTGAGTTTCTTGAGGAGTGGGATGCGGTTGAATAGCCAGCCGTTGAGGTCCCACTCGACGAGCAGCGAGGCGTAGCGGTCGTTGAGAAATTCGAGGTTGGATATGAGGTGGAAGGTGTTGTCTTCGATGATGTAGGAGGTGTTGGCGGCAGGATGGATGAGCAGAGGGAAAGGTACTTTGTTCCATTGTGCACCTGCCTTGAAATTTGCATCGAACTTGCCGAACTGTCCTAACCAAAAGCGTTTATAGACCCCCATTTCGGTGACGCTGTAGTTGTATTCGCCTCCCAGGAATCCGTTGATGCCTTGGGTGTAGCTGAGGGAAAGGATGGGTGCGTCGTGGTTCACCTTCACGCGGCGTTGCTTGGTGTTGATGTAGGTAACGTTCGGCTCGTAGGAAACGCTCATCTTGAATTCCGAGGTGGTAATGCCAGACAGCCAGCGGGAGGGGTCGTTGACGGGTGTGCTCGTGCCGTCCAAGCGTTGGTAGAACAGTGCATCGACTGGGTGGTTGCGGGTGCGTGTGTATTGTGCGCTCACCTTGATGCCTTCCTCGAACTCGCGAGTGTAGTCGATGTGCAGTTCTCGGGTGTGGTGATACTGGTCCACGGTGGAGGCATGGAAGGCGGTGAACATATTGTCCTTGTCGGTGGGCACAAATTTGTCGAAGGGCGAGATGATGTCGTCCCACCAATAGACGGAGAGGTTGTGTTGGGGAAACTCTCGTGGCAGATAGGCTTTCTTGTTGAAGGCGTAGGTGAGCTGCCCCTTCCAATAGACATTGTGGGTCTTTGAGCCGTAGGCCACATAGCCGTTGGCAAAGAGGTGAGGGGAGAGGTTGGCGTTGGTGAGTGCAGAGGCACGCAGGCGAAACCCATCATAGTGGTTGGCTGACAGGATGGTGTTCACAGGGCCGATGTCCACATAGTTGGGATGTAGCGAGTCACCTGTTTCCACAAAATTCTCCACCAAGGCGCGGAATCCGAAAAGCACATATTTGAAGCCTTTGATGTGGGTGAGGCGGTCGAGGAAACTGTCCATCCTGCTTTCCGACGTGGAGAGTTCCACCTGTCGGTAGCCTTGCCAGAAGGCCTCATCCTGCATGGAGGCATCAGGCTCGCGGAAGGTGTCGCCCTTGATGTGTTTGAAAAGCGAGCGCGGAATTTCGTCGAAACTGATGTCGGTCAGGCGTGTGACTCGCTGCACCTGGAATTTGCCCAGCCATTTGGTGAGTTGTAGTTCCACCAGCATGTCGTTGGTCGAAGCGATGCGGTCGCCGCTTTCCAGTTCGGTGAAATCTTGCAAAATCATCATGTTCTCCACAAAGTTCACGTCGCTGCGTCGGGGAATGGTCAGTTCCGCACGGCGCACTTGGAAGGTCGAATCGGGGTCGAGCAGAATGTATAGGTGTCCTGAAAAACCGAAATCTTGTTGGTTGTTGGGCAGGAACCCCACGTCCACCACCTTGTCCTTCTCGATGTAGAGGGTGTCTTGCAGGTAGTAGCGGTAGAAGGAAATGGCGTTGTCGGCTATGGGCGAACGGAAGGGGTATTGCAGCAGTCGGCACTCGTTTTCGTAGATATCGACATCTGTGAACACGTCCTTCATCTCAGTGGTCAGGATTTCTCCCGTATTGACCAGTTCGGTTACGCCCTTGTTGCTTTCGCCTTTGATAACCTGTTTCTCCGACTTCGGGTCTTTGCGGTAGTAAATTTCAGAGAGCGTTTCATCGACCGTAAGCGGCAGAATGAGTTTGCCCGTCTGTGGCGACTTTTCCACGTGGTCTTTCAGGAAGGCAAAACGTTTGTACTCTCCTTCTTCAAACACCTTATCACTTATTTCGTTAAGCGAAAGAGTCATCTTCTCATACTTGGTGTAGGTGAAGAAATCTTTCGAGCGCAGGTCGCTATTTTTCTTGTTGGCAATCACTTTTTTCATCAGTTCGACGGCAGGATTGTTCTTGCGGCTGTAGCGTGCCTTTTTTGCCGACACGGTCACACCCATCAGCGTTTTTCCTTCGGGCACCAACTTGATGGTGAGGTCTTTGTTCTTGCCAAAATCCTTCAGTTTCACTTTCTGGGTCTGATAACCCATCAACGAGACAGTCAGCTCTTTCCATGTGCTGTCTTCCTTGATGACGAAGCGTCCATCCTCATCAGTCTGCTCACCCACGTTCTTGCCATCGTAATAGACATTCACGTAGTCCAACATTTCCCGTGTCTTGCTGTCGATGACTTTTCCTGTCACCTGTGCCTCCATGGGAAGGAATGCGAGCAGCAGCCCCACTAATCCTATGATATGTCGTTTCATCATTGGTTAATCACTTGTGGCAGTTCTGCTATATTAGAAATAATGTGTGTGGGTACCGACTCGTCAATTGTCTCGTTGCCCCATCCGATGCCTTTCACCCAAACCGTCTGGCAACCCACCTGGGTGGCTGGCACGATGTCTTTCGAAAAACTGTCGCCCACCACCACAATGTCGCTGGCGGGCAGTTCGTCCGCAGTCTTGCCCATAGCTTGCCGTAAAGCATCGACTCCCAACTGAAAAATTTGTGGGTCGGGTTTGCGAACCCCCACCACGGCACTCTCAATCACCTGTTGGAAGTAGGCTAAACGAAAATCGTTCAGAATGGTCTCGATGTTCCCGTAGAAGTTACTGACTAACACCAGCGGATACTTCTTTGCCAGCGACGCAATGACGGGGCGGCTGACCTCCAGCACATTCAGCACGTACTGGTAGCAGTAGGTTGCCACGGCCTCGCTTCGGGTCTTGCGTTCTTCTTCAGCCACGAACCAGATGCCTCTTGCTGCCAAGTCCTTCGTTTCCAGGTCGCACTTAATGGTCAGCAGGTCGAGAAAGTTGTGGTGGGGCTGGATGTACGGGTGTTGGGCAAGGGCACGTTCAGCACAGACGTAGCTGGTGCGAAACTCCTCCTTGCTCACGGGGATGCCTATATGCTGATAGCCATCCCAAAGCACTTCGCTCCAATGCCGTGAGTTCGTGTCGATGGTGCCACCGTAATCAAATATAATCGCTTGAATCATGCTGTGAGTTGGTCATTCAGTTGTTGACAGAACCCTTCGTGTGTGTGGCGCATATAGAGGTAGAGTGCAGTCATCACCACCATCTCGAAGGCGAGGTAGAGCCACGGCTGGTCGATGAGACAAAAGATGTAGAGGGCGATGGCACGTGTGTTGAACGTAAGGATGTTCGCCCATTTCATCATCGGCAGACTCCGTTGGCGGAACTCGTCGCGGAACGACTGAGGGATGTTCTCCACGGTTCCATACTTCTTCTTGAGTGTCTGCCACAGCCGTTGAAATGCGGGTGTCTGCCTCTCTTGGTTTCGGGTGTAGTTGATGTAGGTCTCGAGGAAGAGCTTCTGCACCACATTTCCTTTCCACGGAGTTTCCTCATAGAGTCTTCGTTGCTGTGCCGAGTTGTCCAGTTCGCTGCCCGCCTTGCCTTTCAGGAAGAAGAGGTGAATCTGTCGGTAATAGTCGGACAGGCCACATTGCCGCCCGTGGCAAACGATGCCCGAGAACCACGCCAAGGCATAGAAGATGAGGGTGGCGATGAGAGCGTTCTGTGGAGTGTCCTCAATGCCCATCCAGCGAAACTCCAGGTCGTGGTGGAAATAGAAACGGAGGGTCAAGGCATGATAAATGGCAAAGAACCACACGTCGCCAGCCGCACCGTCCAGTATGCGTCCCAGCTGCGTCTTCTTTCCCGTCATGCGTGCCAGCTGACCGTCGGCACTGTCGTAGAAATTTGCCCACGCCAACAGCAGCACCGCAATGATATTATAGAAAAGACCCTCCATGCCTTCTGTGCGGAAACTGCCATGCACAAAGAAAAATGCCGATGCTGCACCAATCATCATGGAGAGAATGGTCACGGTATTGGGGTGGATGTCGAAACGGTTGAACAGCCGTGCCCATCCGTATCCGATGGGGCGTGTCCACATCGTGTCAAGCCATTCCTCCGTGTCGTTCGATTTGAGTGTTGATGCAATCTCTTCTTTCATGGTGTACAAACTCTTTCTGCAATAGCCATAGCCGCCTCATCGTGGCAACTGGAGAAACTGGGGAAATCATTGAAATCAATAAACCAGAACTCCCCCTCTTCATCGATGATGACATCACCACCATAGATGGGCACGTTCAACTTCTTCGCAATCATGTCGGCATACAGTTTGATTCTTTCAGCGTTGAAAGGATAGCCTTTCTCCTTGCCGTTCACGGTTTCCAGCCCGAACTTCGAGTGGCCGCGACTGGCATAGCTCCAACGGAAGAACGAGGTGCCTTCCACACCATAGAACTTCACCAAGTCGCCTGGCTGATGCTCCTGTGCTATCCACAGGTTCACGTCGCGTTCCTCCATCCGTTGGAAGGCCGCATCAAATTCCTCTTTCGTTGGGCAGAAAACGGTGTCGTCTGCCATCGTTGCACTGCCGTCGCAATTCTTCAGCCAAACGGGTGCCACAATGTCATCCTTGCTTTCAGCCGAGCAATACAGCAGGTCGCGCTTCTCGCCCACCAAGAACTCAGGCTGTGGAATGCCTGCCTCCAACATCTGGGTCGCCACCGCTGCCTTGTTGGTGGTAGTCAGGATGCCGTCAATCGAGTTGATGAACTTCCGTTGCGTCTCCACGTCCGTCTCTTTTTCGAGCATCACCAGCGAAAAGATGTCCCTTGCCATCGTAAACACACGGTCATAGGGAGTATAATCCATCCCCAGCATCTCACTTTCCCGAATGGTTGTCACCTCATGTCCCATAGCCTTCAGTGCATCCACCACCTTGGTGAAGATGGCAGCATCGTTGCCTACAAGATTCGGTGAATACTTCAGTCCTCTGCTGATACCTAAAATTCTCATATCCTTTATGATACACATTTAGACTGCAAAGGTACGATTAAGTGAGAGAAAAAACAAATTCATCTGGATGATTCATGCTAAAAAATGGCAAATATCTGAGAGACGATGCAATTTCTTATCATTTGACAAGCGATATCTCCCAACTTTTCCCTATTTTTGTGCCCTAAAGCTGTAAAATTTGGATTTTATGAGAAGGAATTGTTTTCTGACAGGTCTGTCATTTATCATTTGTCATTTATCACTTAGTGGAGCGTATGCACAGTCATTCACGCAGTACACAACGACCGACGGCATGGCTTGGAAGCAGAGCAGCATCAGTCTGAAAGTGAAAGGGGATACACCGATGCTCACCATAACAGGTGCAGAACGTGGACATGAGTTCAAGGCATGGGGAACCTGCTTCAATGAACTGGATTTGGATGCCCTACTGTTGCTCACTGACGATGCCCAGCAGGAGGTGGTACAAAGGGTGTTCGCTCCCGATGGTGACTTGCATTTCACTCGTGGACGCTTGACGATGAACGCCAACGACTACAGCCGTGCATGGTACTCGTGCGATACGGTGAGCGGCGACTTCGCCTTGAAGTATTTCAACATCGAGCATGACAAGCTGAACGTTATCCGTCTCATCAAGATGGCGCAACAGTGGCAACCAGCCATAACCTTTTGGGTGTCACCTTGGAGTCCTCCAGCATGGATGAAAATCAATCAAGATTATCCTGTGGTTAGCAGCCAATGGAACACGCTGCCAAAGGAAAAAGACTATTTGCTCTTCGACGACAGCGGCACCCCCGACCCCAATGAGATGCAGTTCCTGGGCGAGAACAGAGGCAAGTTTCCTCGTAAGCTGGCTTCGCAGAACTACATGATTCAAGACCCACGTTACTTGCAGGCCTACGCCAATATGTTCTGCAAGTTCATCGACCTGTACAAGGAAGAGGGCATTCCCATCGACATGGTGATGTATCAGAATGAAGCCTACTCGTACACACCTTATCCAGGCTGCGCGTGGACTGCCGATGGTACCATCAAGTTCAACAAGGATTATCTCGCACCCACGCTTAGGAAGCTTCACCCTGAGGTGAGCCTCTATATCGGCACATTCAACACTAACCGCACCGACTATGTGGAGAAGATCATGGATGGGGTGAAGGACGACGTGAAGGGAGCAGGTTTCCAATGGGAGGGTCGCGAGAATCTTGACGCTGTGCGCCAACGTTATCCCGACTTGCACCTGATATCCTCAGAAAGCGAGTGTGGTAACGGCTCGATGGATTGGTCAGCTGGCGAGCACACCTTCCATCTGCTGTGCGACTACATAGGTTGTGGCTGTGACGAGTACTTCATCTGGAACTTCATTCTCTGTGACAACGGCCAAAGTCCGTGGGGATGGAAACAGAACGCACTGATACAAGTGGACAGCAAGACCCATACCCACCGTTACACAGCCGAATACTATGCTGTGAAGCACTTCGCTCACTTCGTCACTCCTGGTAGCCGTATGGTTGGCTACCAGCCCTGGACAAAGGAAACGGGCACCCAAGCCATTGTGTTCCATCGTCCTGACGGCAAGCGCATCGTCATCATAGGCAACACCAATGACAAGACAAAGACTGTCAGCGTGAAGCTGGGCAGGAAATACCTTACAGCCACCCTATATGCCCATTCATTCAACACATTCGTGGAAAAGTAGTGCATATACCCAATTTTAATTCCACTTTGGCACCCGAATTTTAGAATTCTTTGTGTATAGTTGGGACTGCCAGCCCTCTGAGAATGGAGAGCTGGCAGTTACTTTAGTTCCTATACTCACTTGGTGTCATGCCGACTTCTTTCTTGAACAGGCGCGTAAAGTGCTGGGGGTACTGGAAACCGAGTTTATAGGCTACTTGGTTGAGCGACAACTCGCGGTCGAGAACGTACTGCTTCGAGAAGTCGATGACCTTGTTCTGGATGTAGCGTTGTGCCGTCATGCCAGTCTCTTTCTTCACGAGGTCGCCGAAATAGCCAGGCGAGAGGCAGGCCTTGTCGGCGAAATAGGTGACGCTGGGCAGACCCTTGCGTTCGGCCTCGCCGCAGCGGAAATACTCGTCAAGGCTTTGTTGGAAGCGGGTCATGATGTCGCTATTCACCTTGTGTCGGGTGATGAACTGGCGGTCGTAGTAGCGCATGCAGTAATCTAAGAGCAGGCCGATGGCATCGGTGATGAGCGTCTGCGAATGGCGGTCAACGGGGTGCTGCAGTTCCTCCTCGATGCTGTCTAAAAGGTCGCTGACGATGTGCTGTTCGCGCTCCGAGAGGTGCAGGGCCTCGCGCTGGTCGTAGTCGAAGAACGTGTAGTCGTGGATGCGCTTGGCCAGCGGTGTGCCATAGATCAAGTCGGGGTGGAACAGCAGGCCTCGCGAGGGCGGCATGGGCTTCGACTCATCCCACTCCACCGTCACCGCTTGTCCGGGCTTGAAACTCACCACGGTCCCCTCCTGATAGTCGTACTTCTCGCGTCCGTAGCGTATCGAGCAGCCCTCGCCCTGCTTCAGGAACAACGCATAGAGACCATAGTTCAAACGGATATGGTTCATATCTACAGGCGGCTCCTCCGTATGCCTCACCACCGTCACTAACGGGTGCAGCGTTTCCCAGTCGTAGAGCTTGTTGTAGGCATCGACCGTATTTATTTGGATAATCTTGTCTTTCATATTTCAATCACGAGTTACACGGATTCCTTATTTCAGATTCTCCCTGAAAAACGCTTCCATCTTATCGTATGGGATTACGCCAGCACGGTCGTCGTAGAGGGCGGTGTGGACGGCTCCGGGGATGATGAGCAGTTCCTTGTTGCCAACGATGGCACTCCAATTCTTACCAGCTTCAAGCGTATCTGGGATGGCGGGCTTCTGACCAGTCATCTTCTCAAAGGCGGTCTCACTGAAGTAGCGGCTGTGGGCCTTCTCGCCGTGGATGAGCAGCACGGGGTTCGTTATCTCGTGGGCATAGCAGAGTAGGGGCTGGTTGAGGAACGACTGACAGCCGCTGACGTTCCATCCGTCGTTGGAACCGCCACTGCGCTTGTGGTAGCCGCGAGGCGTGGTGTAATAGTCGCTGTACTCCTTTACAAACTGTGGGGTCTCATCGGTTAGCTGTTCTTTGGTCAGCACACCACCGCCACGTTTGTACGTTCCGTTCTTGTAATCTTCCGTACGCTGCTGGGCAATGGCCTTACGCTGTATGTCGCGTTTTTCCTTCGAATCGTCACTATCGAAGTAGCCGTTGGAAGCCACACGGGTCATATCGTACATCGTCGAGGCAACGGTGGCTTTAATACGTGGGTCAAGAGCTGCGGCATTCACCGCCATGCCTCCCCATCCGCAGATGCCAATGATGCCGATGCGCTCAGAGTCAACATAGTCCTGCACGCTGAGGAAATCGACGGCGGCGAGGAAGTCCTCAGTGTTGATGTCAGGCGAAGCCATCTGACGGGGTTCGCCACCGCTCTCGCCAGTGAACGAGGGGTCGAAGGCGATAGCCAGGAAACCGCGCTCTGCCAGTGTCTGGGCATAGAGGCCCGACACCTGCTCCTTCACGGCTCCGAAGGGTCCGCTCACGGCGATGGCTGGCAGTTTACCTTTCGTATTCTTTGGTTTGTACATGTCGGCTACAAGTGTGATGCCGTAGCGGTTGTGGAAAGTGATTTTCGAGTGCTCCACCTTGTCACTCTGTGGGAACACCTTGTCCCACTCTTGAGTCAAATTCAATGTCTGTTCCATATTGTTCTCTGTTGTTTGTTTCTTGTCCGTGCAGGCCATGAGCATGCCGCCCACCACTGCTACTAATAATAACGTTTTTTTCATACCTTTTATTATCTAATTATCAATTTGCCATTTTGAATAATGATACCCTTTTGACCATCCTGAGCCAATGTTCCAGAAAGCGTATAGGCTTTTGACTTTATTTCGTCTGATTTAACCTGATTAATTCCCGTCGGCCCAGAAACAGATAGCATCACGCTAACATTGCCGTCGCCGGCTTTCACCCATGTCTTGATATCGGCTTGCGTCATATTGTCGAGTTGACCGATGCGCGTAAAGTTCCACGAATTGGTATCGTAATAGATGCAGAGGTTGCTGCCCTGATAGAGGATGAGGTCGCCTGGCTTGGTAGTAATCTGCGTGTTGTTCTCTGGGAACGTATATCCCAGTGCCCCCACCTTTTCAAAGTTGCTGTAGTCGTGCGCCTCGTAGGTGATGTTGCCTTTTTGTAATTGTGCCACCAGCGCCTCCGTCGAGGAGTTACTGACCAGCGTTGCCGTCTTGGTCACGCCGCCGATGGTGATGTAGAATTTCTGTGTCATATCGTTAGATGTTGGAAAGTTCTGGGTCGTCAGCCAGTTTTCAATCAGCGAGGAGCGATTGCCGTGGTTGCTGGCGTTGATCCACAGCGCATCGCCCATCCAAATGGAGTTGGGGAGCAGTCGTTGGGCGTCAGCCACCACGCCGCTGATACCGCTCGAATGGCTCGACACGATTAGCCCGACGTTCTTTCCTGCCATCTCTGCACCATGATGGAAAAGGTACGTCTGCATGATAGCCGCCATCTGGCTCCACCACAGCGGGGTGACGATGATATATGTGTCGTAATCGGTCAGATTCACCGTCACTGGGTCGATGGCAGGATAGCTACTGGCATCGTTGGGGTTGGCTTTAATTGCATTCAAAAGTTGTGTGCCAAGAGCATAATTGTTCGCCTCGTACTTCAGCCCCTTCTCCGCAGGTTCGATACGCACCACGTCAGCCTCAATCTGACTGGTCAGTGTTGTCACAATCTCATGGCACTTGTTGGTGTAGCTGTAGTAAACCACGAGTGTCTTTGCCTCTGCAGCTGTAGCGATGAGCATGGCTGCTATTAGTGAAAAAATCTTCTTCATAATCAGTAACGTTTCAATCACGCCGCAAAGGTATGGACATTATTTTATATACACGTTATACAGATTTTGGAAAGAATTACCATTTTTGCGTTTTTTGCTGCAAATATATGAAGAAACGGCGAAGAACTACCGAATCCCCGTTAACTTTTAGGATGTTTAGGAAAACTGTCTTACGCTTGTTTAATCAAACCAGCAGAGGGTCGCACCTCGATGCTGTCTCCTGATGCCACATACCCTGGTGAGCCTCAGCCGCAGAGGCTCGCGGGGGTATGCGGGGAAGGCTCGTGAGCCTTTGCGGGGAATGGAAATAGGGACATCGGGGGAGTGGTCGCAGAGATGCGTGGGGTGCTTTGATGGTTAGAAGAAGGGGAGAAAGCGGGAGGAAAAAGGGAGGAAAGAGGGAGGAAAAGGGGAGGATGAGAACTTTAATTAAAGACCGTTAAAGTGCTGACTATCATTTAGTAATGGAATTGATTTAGGGAGGAGGGGGAGGAAAAGGGGTAAAAACTTCTATGAAAAATTTTTCTATAGACTTTTTAGGCATTTTCCTCCCCCTCCTCCCTGGCCTTTTTTGTAAGTCACTGTAAAGCAATTGATTGGACAAGGAATTTTAGGGCTCATCCTCCCTTTTTCCTCCCTCTTTCCTCCCTTCCTCCTCCCTGGAATCAGACAAATAGGGTATAAAATACGGAAAAATGTAACTGTTTTTATCCCACATCCAGCTGAAATTTATGTTAACGTGAATTCGATGAATTTGAACAGGATAATTTTTGTCGAACTGATTTTAAATTAAAGGGAATCCCAATTTCAGAGATTCCCTAACACTCCTTTCTTACAATCCTTTTACCTAGATTCCCAATTCCTATTTGTGGTTTCACTTCAACTTATTATACACTTCCTCCGTCACAGGCTCTAACCACTCGTTCGAGGCTCCTTCCTGCACGTCCTTGTGATAGGTTAGGTGCTGGAACCATGAGTCTTTGGCGGCACCGTGCCAATGCGTTGTTTCAGCTGGGATGGCGATGACGGTGCCGGGAGTCATTGGTACGGCTTCCTTGCCCCATTCTTGATACCAGCCACGACCGCTGACGCAGATGAGCACCTGTACCTGCTTGTGATGGATGTGCCAGTTGTTGCGGCAGCGAGGCTCAAAGGTGACGTTATGCACACCGCCGCCCATGTCGGCCAGATAACTGTTGCCGATGAAGTACTGAACGTAGGCGGTATTAGGTTCGCCCTTGGGCCACTTATGTTTCACAAGGCCCATGTCGTCGAGCCAGGCGCAGAGTTCATCGACGAGTTCTTGCGAGTTGCCCATGTTTACGGCTCCACGTTTGTGGGCAGCCAACTGTGGGTCAACACCTTCGAGGCCACTCAGAGCCGCTACGGTCACGATTTCTCGGTCGGCAGGAGTCAGTTGGTCGCCAGCGAAGATGTCGCCAAAAAGATGAGCCTTCAGATAGTAGTCATCCTGCGGACAGAAAGCGTAGTCGAACGCACGGCCGGAGAGTTTTGTCTGTACTTCCGTACCTTGCTTCAGTGCCTTTTCAGCGTCATCCCAAACTTTGGGGCGCGTCCAGGGCTTGCCCTCCTGCCACTCTGGCTTTCTGTTTTCCAATACCTTACTCAATACGCCTAATGCATTCAGCGAGCGCGGGAATCCCGTGTAGGCATAGAGTTGCGAGAAAGCCTCCTTCAGCTCGTTGATGGTCACGCCGTTGTTGAGTGCCGAGCGCATGGCATACTCCAACCCCTCCAAATCTCCCTGTGCCATCAGGCAGGCACACGCTGCCAATCCTTTTTGACGCTCTGTCAGCGTCATTCCCGACGTGCCGTCGCCTACCCGTAGCCTTTGCGCATTTACTGTTGCCATAGTCAATACTGCGATTAAAACTGTTACTATTCGTTTCATAAACTCATTGTTTGAAATCGGCGGCAAAGTTACAACTTCTTCCTGAATTTGCCGTTATACAGATTACGTTTTCTTTTACCATTTTTACGGATTTATTCTAAGGAGTTAGGGAGTTTGGGAGATCACTTCGCTCAAAATCTTTCAAAAATTTACATAAAAATCGTACACGGCGTATCATCCGAATGTGATTTATAAGAAAAATCAAGGTGAATTGTTTCGTCAGTCTCTTACGGCAGGCTGAGAATCTTGTGGAACACCCAGTCGTGGTTGTAGAGGAATTCCTCGGCGTGTTGGGCTTTGTTATAGAAGGTCTGTGTAAAGTTGGTCGTAGTCCTCCAGCATCTGCTGCTTAGTGAGATTTTGTGCCCCAACCGATATTGTTGTGACGGCCAGCAGCGCAGTAATGATGTTTTTCTTGTTCATATGCATTTTATTATATTGGGTTTTGGGGTATAAAATCGGCGCGAGTCTGATTCTGTGCATTCGTTCCAGAGGCATCGCCAAACGCCGTTCTCTCAAATACAAGTATCAGCCCGCGCCTTAACGCGAGCATCAACTTCTATCATCTTGAGAGATATTTTTGGCGAAATTTCTGGAACAAGAATCAAAAAGTCAACACTTCTTATGTCGTTCTATGTCTGTCGGTCTAATTCCCGAGCAAAGCTCTCCTACCCGTAGCCTTTCCGCTCATTTGTCTTTTCCTTTTATAAAACACTTACGCCGCCACGCCCAATTCATAGAGCCTTTCGGGGGCGAATCCGATTTCGTTGTTCCAATCGACGGTGAAGGGGTCGAGGCGGAAGGAACGGAAATAGTCCATGTCCTGCAGCTTTCGGCAGATGCCCTTCTGCATCAGCGGCGTGAAGTCTACCAGCAGCACCTCGCCCGTGCTGAACGTACTGAGCAACGTGTAGTCGCCCAAATATTCAACATCTGTAATCGTCAGTAGCATAATCTGTCCTCCTTATCGTATTTTGATTATTTTCTCTCCGCGCTGTGCCTTGCCCCAGAGTTCCATCAGTTCCTCTTCGTGCTCGCTTTTACAGACTGTCCTCCAGAATCTTCTTGATGTCCTGCTCTGTCAGTGGAGCGTAGGCGTTCTCCAGACCCTCGTTGACAGCGATGTGGTGGGCCATCTCGTCAAGGCGGCTGTCGTCGATGCCGACGTCGCGGAGATGCATCGGGATACCAATGCTCTCGAAGAACTTGTAGGTGGCGTCGATGGCCTGCTCGGCGATATCTTGCTTGGGCAGTGAGGCATCGATGCCGAACACATTGATGCCGTACTTTACGAAGCGGTCGATGGTCTTTTCGCTCAGGATATGCTTCATCCAACGGGGCGTGATGATGGCCAGACCCTCACCGTGGGTGATGTCGTAGTAGGCCGAGAGGGCGTGCTCGATGCCGTGGCAGGGCCAGCCGCTGGGACTGTTGCCGAGCGACAAGATGCCGTTGCAACCGTAAGTACAACAGAGCATCATCTCGGCGCGGGCGGTGTAGTCCTCAGGATTGTCAAGACACTTACGGGCATTCACCATCAGACTCTTCAGCATCGACTCGCAGAAGCCGTCGTTGAGCAGCGTGGTGCCCTGGGCGAAATATTGTTCCATCGTGTGGTTCATCGCGTCGGCACAGCCTGCGGCGGTTTGCTTCTTCGACACGCTGAAGGTATAGACGGGGTCGAGAATTGAGCAGACGGGGAACAGCAGTGGATCCATATAGCCAATCTTGTCGTTGGTCTCGGTACGTGAGATGACGCCTCCGCAGTCGTACTCCGAACCTGTGGCAGCCAGTGTCAGAATATCGACGATGGGCAGGGCGGCTTGTGCTTTCACTTTGTAGGAAATCAAGTCCCAGGGGTCGCCGTCGTACTTGGCACCCGCGGCGATGGCCTTCGAGCAGTCGAGCACAGAGCCGCCACCTACAGCGAGTATTACATCTATCTGCTCTTCTTTGCAGATACGCACTCCCTCCAACACACTCGGGTCGTACTTCGGGTTGGGCTGGATGCCTGCGAGTTCGAAAATTTCGAAGTCCTTCAGCAGCTCCTTCACTCGGTCGTAGAGACCTAATTTCTTAATGCTACCGCCACCGTAGGTCAGCAACACGCGCTTGCCGAGAGGACGCATCACCTCTGGCAGCTTGACAATCGACTCCTTACCAAAGATGAGCCGTGTCGGGCTCATGTAATCAAAGTTCTGCATAAGATATCAATTTGAATAGTTTTAACTTGTTATTTGTTTTTCAATTAAAAATCACGCTGCAAAGTTACGAAGAAAAAAGCAATCTGCTGTTACACAAATTGCCTCAAAATTTTCACAAATAGCAGAAGATGACTATTTCGGTCCAAAAACAATGCTGCCCGAACACCGTTTTACTGACATTCGGACAGCGTAAATCATCCACAATCATGCATGTTTTTGACAAGAATTATGCAATTTCGCCCCATTTTAATATCTTTTGCACAAATCTCGTTGCTATCTCAATCTTTTTCACTACTTTTGTATCCGCAATCCAAAAGGAGTGCAAGACATATAGCTCAATACTCTCTCAATCACCACCACGAGAAACGAGCAACTCTTAATATTGGGACTGCCCCAACAAGGCGCAGACTTCCCATATTTAAGAGTGGCTTGTGGTGAGCCGAGAGAGGTATGGTGAAAGTCTGCGCCTCTTTCGTCGGAAAAAGAGTATTCACAAAAGCTAAAAAAAATGATGAAAGAAAAGCTATTATCGGTTTTGCTGGTTCTGCTGACGGGTTTGACGGCAGCGGCACAGG
This sequence comes from Bacteroidaceae bacterium, assembly GCA_017448825.1. GTDB lineage: Bacteria > Bacteroidota > Bacteroidia > Bacteroidales > Bacteroidaceae > Minthosoma. The sequence continues at coordinate 5,278 of JAFSKR010000032.1, read as the reverse complement.
ACGTAAGCCAGTTCAAGGTACTTAGTGATTCTGCATATCAGAACACCACGATGTACCAGTCATGCAACAAGTATCAGAAAGACGCCATCCTCTTTATGGACTTGGTGGCAGAGACGCATCCCTATTACGTTAAACCCGAACGGCGCGAGGAATGGTTAACCAAGAAAGCGGTGCTGTTGGAGCGGTGCAAAAGCCTTGAGACGGACGAAGAACTTGCCGATGCTCTGAACGAGGTCTTGGGCAGGCTGAAGGACAAACATACCTGCGTCACTACGGCAAAACAAGCGAGAGAAGCCACATTGACAGAGCGGAAGAAACTGATGGAGGCGGGCATCACGTCCTTTGCTCCTGACAAGGAACACATCATGCGTCCTCACGCCACGGTTTACGACTACCAGGTTTTCCCGGAACATAGCATCTGCTATCTGCAATTCAACAAATGCGCCAATAACCCAGCTGACCCTTTCTCAGCGTTCCTTGATAGGATGTTTGCCGAAATGGAGGAGGAAAGTATCAAGACGCTGGTGGTGGATGTGCAGTACAATGGTGGCGGCAACGACTACTTTTGCAGCCTACTGATGGAGCATCTTTATCCATTTGACAAACTGAAGACCTTCACCGCCTACACCCGTCTTTCCAACTTCATGATGGAATACTATCCCAGTGCTGTTGAACTCAAGAAGAACTGGGAGAAGGAAGGTCACAAGGACGAGCTCTATCAGGTGCCTGGCAACAATTTGGACGACTATCAGCAGCCAAAACTCTACGAGGGACAGGTGGTCTTCGTCATGGGACCGAATACCTTCAGCAGTGCGGGTGTCCTCTTGACTCACGCCCGCGACAACCATTTTGGCACTATCATCGGTACGACCTCCACTTTCGGGCCTTCTCACTATGGCAACACCCTTCTCTTCCGCTTACCGAATACTGAAGTTTATGGAACTGTCTCATGCCAGTTCTTTGCCCGTCCTGACGAATCCAAAACCGACGAACCCTGTTTGCAACCTGACATCGAAGTCAACCTCGATGACAAGGATGTCGCATGGAAATTTGTCATTGAGAAATATGGGGCAAAACAATAATACCCAAGAATACAGGCACATCATGAATAAGAAAATAATCATCACTGTGCTGCTTGCCACCCTGACAATGCCAGCAGTTGCACAAGACTCAGAGGCTACAGCAGAGAGCAACCCCGGCTGGCTGTGGGAAATCAGCGGAAACGGGCTTCAGCATAAGTCTTATCTCTTCGGCACTTGCCACGGCGGAGGACATGTATTCACTACGGAAGAAGTGTTTGGCATAAACGGCGTCGTAGAGGCATTCGACAAAGTGGATGCCGTGTTCTTTGAATCAGAAATGGATCCTGCGGCTCGCGAGATTAGCGCTTCTGTACAAGAACATATTTCCAAACTCTCGAAATGGCTGAAGGAACCCGACGAAAAATACATAATGCCATTTTCAACGGGCTACCAGTCTCTATACGATAGTATATCCCATTTCAATGAAGTGGACACATTTTTGACTGCGAAGATAAAAGGGGGAGAGTATTGGAAGAGGACACCTGGATATTGGTATGCAACGTTGTCGCTAATCTTTCTCGAAGCCACGATGAAGCAAATGGTAGGGAAAGCAGTTGATGCAGTAGTTTACGAAGAAGCGGTCAAGCGAGGCCATGTCACAGGGCATTTGGAGGAAGTTCGATCTGTTCCGAATGAAGTAATAGAACGCATATTAGAAAACGCATCAAGGTTCGACACACTTTCAGTGAAGGAACAAGCTGATTCTCTCTACTATGCCATTCACAGCATGAATAATGGCGACACGCGTCGCGAGTTTAGAAAGATTTTCAAAAAACTGGAAGAGTTTAATAAAGTGTATTTGGAGAACGACACATGCAAAATGTCCAGTCTTTTAGAGGACTCCCTTTACAATGAAAACTTCGACAGCGTCCAGCATCGGCAGCGGAACATGGCGTGGATTCCTGTTATCGAAGAGAACATAGTCAAAAATTCTTGTATGATAGCCGTGGGCGCCCGCCACCTACTAGGCGATGACTCGGTGATAGAATTGTTGCGGCGAGAAGGCTACACGGTAGAGCCTGTGCTTAATAAGCCATCGAACCGTGACACGGATTTTGAGTATAACAAGAACCATCTCTATCTGAATGGCAATGTAAATGGCAAACCTGCCCGACTGGTGTTTGACACGGGCGCTCCATACATCCTTTGTTTAGACAGCACTTTCGTAGCGGAGAACGGCTTGACATTCAGCCGAACTACCAATGCAAAAATGGGCGGAGCAGGCACTGAACAGAAGCAGGTGAAAGTCATCATGGGCGATGTCACGCTGACTGCTACTCATAAGACATTTACGCCTAAATATACGCCCATTATCAATCTCCGTGCCGTGCTTGGCGATAAAGCCGACGGTATTTTCGGCGTGAGCGGGGTGGCTGGCAAGGTGATGTGCATCAACTTCAAGCACGGGAAGATGACCATTGCGGACAGCATCGGCGGAGCGTTGACTGAAAGTTTCGAGCGGATACCGATAGAACAGAAGTCAAACCGCATCCTGATTCCCCTGACGGTGCAGACCGATGGCAAGACCACCATCGCAGGCAAAGCGCAGATGGACATGGGTAGCGGACAGGGCATCGTGCTTACAAGTAAAGTGACCACCAAATATCGTTTGGAGAAAATCAAGGACAAGGAGCCTTGGGAATACGAAGTGGGCGGCATTGGAGGACATTCGGAAGGTTATGAGTTTCAGGAAGTTAAAGCCTGTCTGGGCAATGTGGAAATGAATGCCCCAATGGTCAGGTTCAGCACCGACAAGGCCGGGGCACTTTCGGGCACTGGAGACGTGACGGGAGCAACATCTGGCGACGAGTATCTGGGCATCATCGGAAATAAGGTTTGGTGTGACTACGCCATTATCATCGACCTGAAAGAGAACTGGTTGTATTTGAAACACGAGTGAATTTCATTACCGCAGAGCGGGGAACCGTGCCGACTTTCCATCGGCTCCGGCTCCTCGCCCTGTATTTCATCTACATTCTTCCAAAATCGACCACATCGTGGTCGGTGAATTGCTTACGACGTGGTTGATTTTGGGGCAATGAACATACGACGTTACTTGATGTACTTAGCAACGTCGGCTTCGATGTCGCTCATCTTCTCCGTCGGTTCGTAACGTTTCAACACCTGTCCATCGCGAGATACGAGGAACTTGGTAAAGTTCCATTTGATGTCACTCTTCTTCTCGTAGTCGGCATCCTGCTTGCGGAGCATCTCATCCATAAACTTCCCCTGTTGGTTGTTGATGTCAAAGCCACCGAAGCCTTTCTGTTCCTTCAGATAGGTGTAAAGTGGATGTTCACCCTCACCGTTCACTTCAATTTTGTCGAACTGCGGAAACTGGATGTCGAAATTGGCAGAACAGAACTGGTGAATCTCCTGAATCGAGCCAGGAGCCTGTTGCCCGAACTGGTTGCAGGGGAAGTCTAAAATTTTCTAACCCCTCGCTGTGGTATTTCTCATAGAGTGCCTCCAGTTCCTTGTACTGAGGTGTGAATCCACAGCGGGTGGCTGTGTTCACAATCAGCAGCACCTTACCTTTGTAGGTAGAGAGCGGCACTTCCTGTCCTGCATCATCCTTTACCTTGAAATCATAAATACTTTGTGCCGAAAGGTTCAGCACACAAACCGTTGCCATTAGGCATAAAATAAGTCTCTTCATATTAATCTATTTTTAATTTTGTTATAACATACTCATATCTGCTGTTTCAAGAAATTTCTGGTGTAGTTAATAATCTGATATATCATGGGTTAGCTTTTCTTATTTTATATGTTTCGGTAAACCTTACAGACTTTCTTTCGTCACGATTGTTCACTTGTCCATGTCATTTTAATGTGTGGTATGCCATCGAGCATAAAGGTGTCGGATGACTGTTTGAAGCCAACGTTTTCATAGAATCTCTTGGCATACTCCTGTGCCTCTATATCAATGCGTTTCGCATCGAAATGTTTGATGGCTGCATCGATGGCATAAAGCATAATCTGCTTTCCATATCCCTTACCGCGTTCTGTTGTGATGACCCTGCCTATTGATATTTCCTTCATGTGAGTACCAGCGGGGCATACACGAGCCAAAGCGATTGTCTTGCCTGCCAACGTCATCCACAGGTGAATGGACTTTTGATCATCGCCGTCCATGTCCTGATAGGCACAATCCTGTTCCACCACAAACACCTCGCTGCGGACTCTCAAAAGTTCATACAGTTCATCTGTGGTTAGTTCTTGGAACAATTTTTTATGCAATACAGCTTCTTGAATGTATTTCTGTCGAACGGCCTTTGGAAGTTTGGATGCCACGAGTCTGTAAGATTCCTTTATCCAGTCCTCGACTTGGGCTGCTTCCAATGACTCGTAATACACGTCGCTCCAGTGCTTCTTGTTCCAATGCCAGGCTGGTGTTACGTTAGCGAACTGTTCCCTAAGTTCCTCATTCCTTTCTGGAGATAACTTCAGAGCGAGTCTTGGGGCAGAGTTCTTCATATCATGTTTGCCGCCACCCAACCAAAGACATATAAAAATCTTCCCTTCCAGACGGAAGGTGATAATGTCTTCTCCAAACGGTTGGTCTTCCGTTACACCGTAGAGTGACAACGTGTATTCTCGTACTTGTTCAATATTCATGTCTTTTCAAATTTATCTTTTCTATCAGCACCCTCAGAAAAACATGGAACGATGTCCTAAATCCCATGCATTGTTGCTTACGCAAATACTTTACTTGCCCACGCACCATCGACAATCAATTGAATATCAGCGTTCAGTGAATTTAATCGGTACATGGCTATTTTTCGAAAGTTTTTCGAAAGTAAGCGAAAGCGTAAATTCTTGATAATTAACACCTTGCCGTTTTGACTTGTACCGCGTCTTTTTGCTCGATTTGAGAGTTTCTCGTCTGAATGTATTATCCCGCTGGATTTCAACGAGTTTCTCTCTGTACGCTACATGTTTCAATTGCGCTGCAAAGTTACACATTTTTCACGAAAAACGTGCAGAATGCGCTATCTTTTTTATAATTCATCCCAACGAATGGAATATGATTCTAACAACTTTGTTGGTATTTGCAGTTCGGTGGCGGTTTTGCGCCAGTCTTTGATGGCGGCACGCACCTCCTCAATAATTTCTGATGCTTCTTGGTGTTCAAGCATGTAGCTTTCACTTGCAGAGAGTAACGCGTTGATGTCTGCCTCTTCTGTGTATGAGTC
>JAFSKR010000031.1 GCA_017448825.1 Bacteroidaceae bacterium | reverse complement strand
TCAGAAAGGTATCCGTACAGGCGATTACCTGATAGAAGTAAATGGAATTTCCATAAAGGATATTTGTACTTACATGCTGATGGAACGTAAAGACGAGGAAGCCCAGTTTAAGTTCCGCAATCCCAAAGGTATAGATAAGACAGTCATACTGAAAAGAACAAACTAAGCACTCATTATGAAGAAAACCATCATAACAGCATTACTCGCCCTCGTCGCAATGGCGGGGCAGGCACAAGAGGTGTTCTTCCGTACGGACTCGGCAGTCATCAAGGGACGCATCAAGGGCTATTCTCATGCTATGGGCTTTCAGAACATGGCAACGCAAATGACAGATATTTTCACTGGCGAACTGACGACAGCTACAGTAAACGTCCGGGAGGATGGAACATTTGAGAAACGACTGCTCCTGCATCATCCCGTGTTCAACTGGTTTTACACAAGCGAAATACATATTGGCAAACAACAAGTGCCTTTCTATCTCTGTCCTGGTGATACTTTGGACATCACAGTTAGTTTTCGTGATGGCGATGTGCCTGATTGCGAATATAGTGGGGGGCACTCCGCAGAGGTCGCACGACTGCTGAAAGTCAGAAGCGACCATCTCGACCTGCTACGGCTATGTCGTTTCTTTGAAGGTGACATAGAAGCCTATCACCGCTTTGCCGACTCACTCTATACGGCTCAGCAGCGTAAGGTGGACGACGTTGCCGATAAGCATCACTTCACCTCTTTCGAACGTCGATTGGCACAATGCAATATGGCAGCAGTTTTCGGAACTGCCTATCTCAGCTATTTCAGTCAGATACAAGACAAGATGGCAAAAGATGACCCTGCCGCTCCATACACAGCGGGTAATGCCATGATGGAACGCCTCTGCCAACCTGATGTTTATCCTATGCTGAAGCGGTTACCTAATAATGACTCTCTAATGCTCGCTACCAAATTCTTCCAGTGGTATTTGAATGGTCTCGAGTTTTCTGCCCCCTTCCGCTATCCCTTGTTTGTCAAACGCGGGATGGCATGGGGAAACAGCAGGGATGAGGTCACGGAGCAGCTGTCATTGCTTCGCGACACAGGACGACGGTTGTATGCTTCGGAGAACGATGTGTTGCCGATACAGTTGTTGCAGCTCCATTGCATCAACGAGGCTATTGGCGAGTGGGTGGAAGAGGGCACAGCAGAAGAAAATTTTCGTTCGGTGCAGTCTTTTCTCACACATCCCGCGCTTCAAAGGAAGGCACAACAGATTCTTGATGAGCAGGCGAATATGGATGCCGCATTCCCCTTGCCAGAAGGCGATGCCGCAGACTTCGTGAAAAACATCCTTGCCCTATACCCAGGTCGCTATATCGTTTTGGACTTCTGGGCGATGTGGTGCGCCCCATGCAAGGCAGAGATTCGGGCGACCAAAGACTTCCGGCATCGACTGCATGAACGCTCGGATGTCAAATTCGTTTTTCTTGCCAATGAGCGTTATCCCAATCGTGAGGATTACCTCGCATTTGTCCGCGAAAACCTGGAGGAAGAGGAAAATGCAGCCATTGATGACAACCGTTTCCATCAACTCCAAGAGTTGTTCGGCTTCAATGCCATTCCCTTCAACGTCACCCTCACACCCGATGGTCGCATTGTCCGAGACGGTCTTCTCCTACGTGCCACCGAAGCAGGGTACGACAGTTTCATTCTGATGTTGGAAGAGATGAAAGAAAGACTCAAATAAAACCAAACAAATATGAACAAGAAAAACATCCTCACTGCACTGCTTGCTCTCGTCACGATGGCAGGGCAAGGGCAGGTGAAATCAGGATTGAACCTCTGTTTGAGGGACGAGACTACGGGTGAATGGCTTATCGGACTTTTCGATGAGTATGCTATCTACGACTACGAGTATTGGAACTATGCCGAGGCAAGGAAAGGTCGCTATGTGCTGACCAAAGATGGAGAACGCAAGGAGATACAGTTAAAAAAGAACACTGCCACCATTGACGGCGTGAAGCATCAGACTTCGGTACTGACATCAAAGTTCCTGCCAGATTACCCATCCAAGGATGAAATGGCATGGTCTCATGGCATACAAGAGGAGGAGGATAGCGTGACGTTGCGTGTTTGCGTGAACACTCACAGAGAAGGGACAGAATACGTTTCTTTCATCAACAATCTGTTCGACAGCAAGCAGTTCAAAGAACTCTCGAAGGCAGATGCCCAAGGTCGCTTTGAGGTAAGAATGCCTGTGAACAGCCCTACGGTGATGGGAATCTTCAACGACTCCCACAATCCGTTGGAACATTGGTTTTGGAGAATGTTGGCTGTAGAAGGTGGCGACACGTTGTTGCTTTACGTTGATGACATGAACGACCGAACCTACGTGATGGGCGGCAAGTATGCCCGATTCAACAACGAACTGTTAGGTTGCGACTTTCGCCCAGATTTCGTGAAGACAAACGAACTGAGCATGGACAGCACGATTGTGCAACAACGCCATTGGTTAGCGGTATGCCAAGAGAGAATGGATTCTTTGTATGATGCCCGTCCGAACCTCTCCCGTCGTTTCCGTACCTATTATCAAGATGATATACAGAATCAGTTTGCCTATCCGATGCTTCTGAAATGCTGTTGGCCATCTGCAGACGAGAGCCAAAGGGAACTGCTACGGAAAACCGAGGAGGAACTGAACCCATTGCAATGGACACGCTCGGAACTACCGCTGATGTGCCGTTATAGTTTTGAGTCGAATATTAGTTACTACATATCGACATTGACCGATGTAAGACAAACAAGGTCGACAGACCCCTCCGATTTCATTGACCAACTTTACCAAGATGACAAGATACAGTTGAGCGAAGAGGAACTACAGAAAGTCAGAAATTTTCAGACATTGCGTGCCACCAAGAGCGGAGATGTTGATTTGAACACAGCTTTCCGTTCCGATATCATCCCCATCCTTGGGAAACCCCTCATCGCACAATACTGGGACTGGGAACTGAACGGAAAGACCATACCCCAGGAGGTGGGCATCATCAATTCGCTCGATATGGACGACATGAGCCGCGAAATGCTCAAAACGCAGACTTTCATGAAGAACATCGACGGCAAGAGCAACATAGCCTCTCCACGTGTGATGGAACTGGCACATCAGGAGATTCGCCATCCTCGACTCATCCAAGCCATCGACAATGCCAATCAACAAATCAAAGACTTCTTGGAAGAGAGCCAACGGAAGCAAGCAGTGGTGACACCCATGGAAGGAACACCTGCTTCATTACGTGTGCCAGAGGAGGAACTGGAAGGCATCACCGACGGAAAGACTCTCTTTGAGCGTATCATAGCACCATTCCGAGGGCAAGTCATCTATGTGGATGTGTGGGGCACATGGTGCGGTCCCTGTCGTGGCGAGATGGAGAATGTGCCTGCCCTAAAGAAAATGCTGGAAGGCAAACCTGTCGTCTATCTCTATTTCTGCAATAACAGCCCCGAAGATGCATGGCGTACTTTTATTCGCCAAAAACATCTTGACACCGACAATGCCGTCCACTACAACCTGCCTCGTGAACAGGAAAGTGCCATTGAGCACTATCTGGAGGTTAGCGGTTTTCCCACCTACCGACTCGTAGATACCACAGGGCGACTCATGCCTGGAGGGGCACCCCGACCATCCAACGCCAGCAGCGTTGTCGCAACAATAAAACAGCTGTTGCCTCATTGACGGGCAAGGTGTATTCAAGGTGTATTCAAGAGAAATCATTCTCACAAAGAAGATTTTTTTCAATGCCACATTTGGTCATATCGATATTAATCTCTACCTTTGTACTTCCATTAACCTGAGTTAGGTATAAGAAAATACGAAGTCAAATGCTTTTTTTTGCGCTGGGCGCGGACGAAAATGAAAAGAAGTTGAGAAAGACTCTAAAAGAAGAACTGACGATGAAGATTAAAGAGATTGCTGAGGCATACGATGTGGAATATGAGTCAATAGACCCAAAGATTATTCACTCCATCTTTTTCAATCAGGAAAACGCTTGCAAAATCATTGAGAAACTCCGTTTCGAGTGTGTGCCAATTTTAGGTTGCGACGTTTACAGAATGAAGGATGGAGAGGTGGCAGAGATTCTGATGCCCAATCTATATGTAAATAAGTCCGAAGGTGAATCATGCAGGGAATATCTGCTAAGAAGTTGCGATGAAGCCTTGAACTTTATCAAGAACTATTCACAATACACCAATGACATAAATGGCATATATTTTGACTTGGTGGTCTGATTGTCCTCACATTTGGAGATCTGAAGAATATGAAGTGTTATAAAATCATGATTCAAGGTTATGACGATGAGTGCGGCGTTACTAAACCATAAAATCAGTTTGCATTTAGTTTGCACATGATTTGCAAACTAAATGCAAACTGATTTTCTTGGCAGAATGGTGTAATAGGTGTACCTTTGCCACAAAAAATCAATAAATGACTAAAAGCAATGAATATGAACAAGAAAACTATCTTTGCATTCCTCTTCGCCTATGTGGCAAGTATTCCCATGTTCTCACAATCCTCGTCAACCCTCCCGACATGGGAACGCAAGAGTGCTCCTGCCGTGATTCTGGGACGATATGTGGACAAGGATCCAAACGACAATGAGAAGATGCCCAGTTTCTGGGGTAACGGGGAATCGCTGAAGGGTAGTCAATTCCCTGAAAGCACAGCTGATTCCGTCGCAGGAACATTCACCCTCACTTGGGACATCTGCTATCCGCTGAAACACGATTTCATGGGATGGTCAGTCATGCTCTTCCCAGGCGACACCGTCAGAGTCGATTTCAACAAAAAAGCTTTCGAGACATATCAGGCCTACAACAAAGAAACGCCACGCGACAGCATCACGACGCCGAAGTTGCGAGAACTCTGGAAGAAAGCCATCCATATTGAAGGCGCATCCTTTGAGTTGCCCCTGCCCATTCAAATGAAACGTATTAAGTTGGGATATAATCGCGAATATGCAACTGCTCACTATCACGACACCTTTGATGAATGGCGCGAAGTGTGTTGGAATGAGTTTCTGGATGTGGTGAAGCAGTTGGATTCTATCGACCTCTCGCCAGAGGAACGGGAATACCAAAGAATGATTATTGAACAGGATTACCTGCATAAACTAAGGGATTACCGATTCACAAAGAAGATTTGGGATTTAACCAAGGATCCTGACTCACTGGCCATGTTTGAGAAGCAGTTCACCTTCAAAGATCCCCATGCAGCCGAGCTGACTTACTACCGCAATACTCTCGGCTTCTTTGCCTGCATGAATTACCTGTTTGATGAAGGAAGGCTATACATTCAAGCCAACGGGCTGGAAGATTCGCCTTTAGGACGTTGGTTCAAGGAATTGGACGAGGCCAAAGCGGTGATGACTCGCGTAAAAGCCAATCTGCCTGTGGCCGAAAGCGAGTTGAATGCCCTGTCGCCCGAGTTCCAAACACAAATACGGGAGGTGCAAACCCTAATGAAGAAGGAAGCTGCCGATGTCAAAGGCACATGGCGAGACCTGCCCGAAGGAGAACCACAGGAATGGCTGCCCAAAATCATTACCAAGCACAAAGGCCATATCGTCTTCGTTGACTTCTGGACCACTTGGTGCGGTCCCTGTTGTAAGGGGATGAAGGAAATGGAAACTGTGAAAGAAGAACTGAAAGCACGGAGTGTCGATTTCGTCTACATCACCGACACCAGCAGCGATTCCAATGAGTGGGTGAAATATGTCGCTCAACACGCTGGCGACCACTACATCGTGCCCAAAGACAAGATAAAAGAAATGCTAATTCCCGAGTATGAAGATGCCATTCCCCATTATCTCATCTACGACCGCGAGGGGCAGCTCGTCAAAGCCATCAGTGGCTGGTCGGGCGTGGAAAAGATGATGGAGGAACTGGCAAAGGTGAAGTAATTATCCCCATCAGCCTTCGTTTATAACTATCCCCCAACCCACCATTTTTCTACTAAAAGAGGAAGGAGACCAAATTATGGCAAAGAGAATCGATGGACGATGCCAAAGACAACCTACGGCAAAAAAACAACCTATTAACATGAAAGCAAGAAGTGGGAAAGGTTCTCTCTAAAGTAAAAAAACTGTATTTTTCCATACTCCACAAAAGTGCCGTTTTATTCCTCCACGAAAAAAATGGCACTTTTGTGTTGTTTTTTACTTGACTTTTCCGAAGTTGTGCGTTTACATAGCAGATGACACCACAAGAGTTTGAACATATCGCCCACATAGTGCGACCGCAGATGATGCGCGTGGCAATGGATTTCTTCCATCAAACGGAGGAAGCCGAGGACGTGGTGCAGGAGGTGCTGATGCGACTGTGGATAAGAGAGAAGACAAAGAAAGCCCCCTGCGACGAAGAGCTCACGGCACTGGCGATAAAGGCAACCAAGAATCAGTGTGTCAGCACATGGCGAAAACAGAAATTGCGGCAAGCCATACCAATAGACGACAGCCTCACCCACATCAGAAGCGACGAACGAGCGGACAAGCCGCTGATGACCATGGAGCAGGCACAAACCATTGACCGAGCTATCCGCCAACTGCCGCGTTCGGAACAAAGGCTCATCTTGTTGAAACAGACAGCCGACCTCTCGTCGGACGAAATCGCAACCCTCACGGGCATCCCCATCCGCGCCGTCCGTACCATGCTTTCGTCGGCAAGGCGTAACCTCCTAAAACTTTTGAAACAATGAAACAGACTTTAATGGACAAATACCTCCTTGGAGAAAGTTCCTTGGAAGAGGAACACACCCTATGTCGGCTGCTCCAAGCCATTCCGCCCACGGAAAGGACGGACACGGAAGAGGCACTCTTGCTGATGCTGAGTGCACCGCCCATGATGGATGAGAATGACCTCTTCACAGCCGACCACACGGAGGAATATGAACGCATCGTTCATCAGCGGAAACGCCGCACTTTGTGGAAATACACTGGCATTGCCGCCGCAGTGGCCTTGGTCGTTTCTCTTGGCTTCATACTTCACATACCAAGCAACGAGAACATTGCTGTGGCTTACGTCAACGGCAAGAAAGTAAGCGATGAGAAACAAGTGCTGGCGATGATGGAAAGCACGATGAACGATGTGTTTGTCCACAGCGACACGGAAGACGAACTTTACCAACTTTTTAATCCCAAATAGAAGATATGAAACGACTGATGATACTGATTCTCTGTGCCATCACAACGGTAAGCATCCATGCCCAGAAGTGGTTGAGCATCAGCGACATTTTCGAAGGGAAAGTGATTGATAAAAGCCGAATCACCGAGACCCTCATCAAAGGCGAACAGCTGGAGCCTTACCACCTCACATCTTTCCACAGTGTCAAGTTCAACGCTACCGAGAAGGAACGAGACGACATCGAAAAGGCTTTCTATACCGACATGACACAGCATGCAGCCAAAAACAGCAGCGGCAAGCCCAACAGCGAGATGGAGAACCGAGGCGGACACCTCTACTATGCCATCGCCGAGGTGAAGCCCGACTCCCCTTTCGACCGACGCTACATCTGTTACCAATGTAGCAAAGGCGCACACGCCACCTTCGGCATCACCCTTGTCTGTCTGGAAGGGCACGTGTCGCTGCAAGATTTAAGAAAAATGTTTAAGAAGAAATAAAGACATGAAAAGACTATCACTATTTCTCCTGCTGGCGACAATCGCCACAACAAGCACAATGGCACAAGATGCCGACTCGCTCACCACCCAACAAGACAGCCCTTCTCAGGCTGCCAGCAACATCAAAATAACTGAAGAACACCCAGGCGGCTGGAACTTTGACGTGCTCTTCTCACCTAAAAAGAGTTCGAAACACTGGAATCCCAGAATGATATTCAATTTTTCCCTTGGTTTCATCGGCGGCGTGAACCAAGCCGAAGGAGTACACCTTAACATGGGGCAGTCCATTGAGCTGGAACTGGGCAACATCATCAGTGGGCAAACGCCTGTGGGCAGAAACGGCATAGTCCTAATTGGCCTGGGCATCGGTTGGCGCAACTACCGCATGACAAACCATCAGATGTTCGCCAAACACGATGACGGCAGCATCGCCATAGAGCCATATCCCGAAGGGGCAGATTCAGAGTTCAGCCGCATCCACACATTCGGCTTCATCCTTCCACTGAAATACTACCACAAAGTCGGACATAGACATGGTCGCAATACCTACTTCGCAGTCGGGCCAGAACTGTACTACACCCCTCATGCCTGCCTCAAGACGCGCTACAAAACAGAGGAAGGCAAGCAGATACTGAAAGATAACCATCTACATTTCAATAAGGTCACTGTTGGCGTCGGTGCTGAGTTCATCGTGCAAGGGCTTGGGGTCTATTATAAATACAACCCCTTCAACGTGCTCGACACTGATTATGGTCCCAAGTTCAGTACTATGACCGTCGGTCTGAAAGTGGCACTGTAAACCACCATACCAGCTTACTGATGCAGATGGAGGGGATAGCTGATGACCAACTCAGTGAAATCCGCCTTGGTCAGATGTGCCTTCACTTCGATGCCGGCGGTGAGGTTGTGCAGTTTCGGAATCGTGTAGTGAACGCCAATACGATTGAAGTAGAAGGGGTCGTTGCGACGGGAGAAATCGCCTAACTGGCGATAGAGATACACTCCAGCACCCAAGGCGAGAGACACATTGCCATAAAAGAAGGTGTGCTTGAGGTCGAGCGCAACAGCCCAAGGATTGTGTGGGGTGTCGATACCAAATTCCTCGTCAATGTCGCGGATATGGGAGTAGCAGGAGCAGTACTGCACATCCATCCCTGCGCCAAATGCTCCGATGCGGGCATAGCGGTACATGAGGTCGGTCTGGATGGACGCGACGGAGAAGAGGGTGAAGTCCTCTCGTCTCCAGTCAGGGTCATCCTTCGTGAGTTTATACTGTGTGCGGTCCCAATCCTCCGTACGTGTCTGGACACCTACTCCCCCCTTGACATTCAGATACCAATACGGCTGGAACTCCGACGGTATGTAGGAACCAGCCTGTCGGAGCAACTGCTCATAATAAGGATAATAAACCACACCGAGCGTGGGACCGAGCACGTTCGCGCTGCGGTTGGGCTGACGGATGCTTCCGTTGCTGATGTGCCAATAATCGATGGCACCCTTGATGCCCCACGAGGGAGCAATGCGGTAGGTGACGCTGGCCGCTGCACCAGCATAGAAGAGGAAGTGGGCACCAATCATGTCGTTGTCCACACTGGTCTGGCGGTTATATTTCTTAGCAGAATAGGCCAATCCCAAGTTGGCGCTAAGAGAAAGTTCCCACCGGTTGCCCCTGTACAGCGGATAGGAGAACGAGCCGTAAACGGCGAAGGAATTGCCCAAATGGGTGTCGTAAGGAACCAGTTCATAATATTCCTCTGACTTGTTGACCCAGTGTGGGTAATCTGCGTCGCGATGCATGGTGACGCCATCATTTTTGCTGAATCGGGCCACGATGGAAAAGGTTGGATAATGGTAATCGTGAGCATAGGCATCGCTGTCGGAAGGCAGGCTCACATGGTTGAACTTCAGAGCCGACGAATAGGAGGACTTCTTCCTCATGTAACTCTTCTGGTATTTGTCAAGCACAAGCACCTGTCCCACCTGCAGGTCGGCTTCGTAGCCCCAATGCCTGAAGGAAGAAAGGGGATGAACATCTGCCGTGTCAGCCGACAAAGGTTGAGAAGATGCTTCTGGAGACGACAGGATGCCGAACAATAACAGGAAGAAGAGAAATACAAGGGGATGCCTCATGAATCACTCAGGATTGTAGCCGAACAGGTTCAGTTCCTTCGTGGAGTTTCTCCAGTCTTTATCCACCTTGACAAAAGTCTCCAAATAGATGCTCTTGCCGAAGAACTTCTCGAGGCTCTTGCGGGCTTCAGTGGCAACCTTCTTAAGTGCCTTTCCCTGATGACCGATGATGATGCCTTTCTGCGAGTCACGCTCCACATAGATAACGGCATTGATGTGGATGTGGGTCTTGTCTTCCTTGAAACTCTCCACACCCACCTCGACGGAATAAGGGATTTCCTTATCATAGTAGAGGAGGATTTTTTCGCGGATAATCTCAGTAACGAAGAACTTGGCGGGCTTGTCGGTCAGTTGGTCTTTGTCAAAATAAGGGGGACACTCGGGCAGCAATTCCTTGATGCGAGCAAGGACGGGCTGAATATTGAACTTGTGAAGGGCTGAAATGGGAAGTATCTCTGCCTTGGGAAGCACCTCATGCCACTGTTCCACAAGTCCCACCAAAGATTTTTCATCCGTAAGGTCAATTTTGTTGATGAGCACCAACACCGGCACTTCCATCTGAGCTACCTTCCCCAAGAAATCAGCGTTCTTGTCAATGGTCTCCAGTGGGTCAGTGACGTAGAGCAGCACATCGGCATCCACCAAGGCACTCTCGGAGAAAGCAAGCATTGATTCTTGCAGTTTATAGTTCGGTTTGAGCACGCCAGGGGTATCAGAAAACACAATCTGTGCATCTTCGTCGTTGATGATGCCCATGATGCGATGCCTGGTGGTCTGTGCCTTGAAGGTGGCGATGGAAATGCGCTCACCCACCAACAGGTTCATCAGTGTCGATTTGCCCACGTTGGGATTGCCCACAATGTTTACAAAGCCTGATTTGTGCATAGTGTCTGTCTCTAATGTTTTTGCTTATAAATAGTTTGCTTTATAGAATGTGCCCTACAACAAGAGAGGCGCACCGTCCTTTGTACGATGCGCCTCTCTTTATGATTGTCTTGCATTATACAAGAGTTATTTCTTCCAGCCTCTCTTGGCATACCACTCTTCACGACTGATGGTTCCTTCCTTGTAGAACTCGGCAGGAGTGTCAGCAAACTTGCTGCCATCGTAGCCCCAAATCATGTAGCTTGCACCCCATGTGAAGCCTGCACCGAAAGCGGTGAAGATGAGCTTGTCGCCTTTCTTCAACTGTGGCTCATACTCCCACAAACAGAGTGGAAGTGTACCACCAGAAGTGTTTGCCATGTGGTCGATGTTTATCATCACATGGTCTTCTTCCACACCGATGCGGCGCGCCACTGCACTCTCAATGCGCACGTTTGCCTGATGAGGAACCACCCATGCGATATCGTCTTTGGTCAGATTATTGCGTTTTGCAACCAACTCCACAGCATCCGACATATCGGTCACAGCGTGCTTAAACACTGCGCGACCCTCTTGATAGACGAAATGAAGACGCTGGTCAACGGTCTCATGACTGGGCATATTGGCGGAACCGCCCGCTGCCATATGAAGGTTGTCGTAACCCTTGCCATCCACACGAAGGTAACTGTCCATCAGACCATAGTCCTCTTCCGTTGCCTCCATCAGCACACAAGCAGCGCCATCACCAAAGATAGGGCAAGTGTTGCGATCCTGATAGTTAGTCATGGATGACATGTGGTCACCGCCACAAACAATAATTCTCTTATAGCGTCCGCTGCGGATGAAGTTTGCACCAGTCTCCATCGCATAGAGGAAACCTGCACAAGCAGCCTCCATGTCGAAGCCAAAAGCATTCTTCAAATCAAGATTGCCGATGATGAGCGAAGCTGTTGAAGGGAAATGGTAGTCTGGTGTTGTCGTTGCAACAATCACTGCCTCAATCGAGTCGGGGTCAGCACCAGTCTTGTCAAGCAACTGCTTCACAGCCTTTGTCATCATAAAGGATGTGCCAACACCTTCCTCGGGCTTAAGGATATGACGGGTTTTCACGCCGATGCGCTCCATAATCCACTCATCACTTGTTTCAACGATGGTGGACATCTCCTCATTATCGAGGATGTAAGTAGGAACCCATCCGCCTATACCTGTTATAACAGCATTTATCTTTCCCATAAGAGAGAACGTTTATTAAATTGCAGCTTCCTTTTCGATAGCCACCTTACCACGGTAGTAACCGCATGAAGGGCATACAGTGTGATATACGTAGAATTCACCACAGTTTGGACAAACTGCGAGTGTTGGTGCTACTGCTACGTCGTGAGTTCTTCTCTTTCTTGTACGAGTCTTTGACTGTCTTCTTTTAGGATGTGCCATTTTCTTGTTATTTTTTTAGTTTATCTTTCAGTTGTTTCAGTGCTGCCCAGCGGCTGTCGACAGGTTCCACGGAATCTTCACCTCCCGACAACTCATCGTTTGGGTCTTCACTATGGTTCAAATCCATCATCTCGCCATCCTCACTTCCGCTTCGGGCGGACTGATGCCTGCTGAGTTCGTGCATCATCGTATCGTCACATTTCCCAGGTTCGTGACAACACGCAATTGGCATGGCAAGTACAATAAATTCGTAGATGAATTGTGCAAGGTCTATATAACCTTCTGCCTCAGGAACAACCACACAATCACCTTCATCGGCATATTCATCGCCCAGTTTCACGCTTAAAGTGTCAGCAGTCTCAATCCGCAATTCGAGGTCTGCCAAACAACGATCACATGGAACGACAACCGTCCCGATGCTGTGTATCAAGAACTTAAAAACGACTCCAGCATTCAAACATTCCACTTTCGTATGGATTTTACCATGCTTTATAAGTCCATCAATATCGGCGAAGAAGCCATCACCAATCTTATATTCAAAGGTTCTACCCTTGAGCTGTGAACTCAACAAGTCTATTTTATAAGTATCCTTCATACTCCATTTGAGGTGCAAAGTTACAAATTAATTTTCTAACTATTAGCAAATTCACCCAACTTTTTCTATTATTAAAGGAAAATCGTCCGTCTTCTTCCAATTTTACACATCAGAGGAAGCCTTTGGCAGTTCGATTCTGAAAGTAGTGCCCACACCCAACTCTGAATTATCCACGTAGATTTTTCCTTTGTGATACTCTTCGACGATTCTTTTCGCCAATGAAAGCCCAAGCCCCCAACCACGCTCTTTGGTCGTAAATCCAGGCTTGAACACAGAATTGAAATTAGATTTCGGGATGCCTTTACCTGAATCTTTCACCTCAACATAGACAAACTTATCATCCTCATCCAGATAAAGGTCAATCGTACCTGCCCCCCCCATAGCATCAACAGCATTCTTACAAAGATTCTCCGCCACCCACTCAAACAAACTCGCTATCAAGTTCACGATAACAGGTTCATCAGGAAAATGAGTCGTGATAACAACTTTGTTAGATGTCCGTTTATCCATATACGCCACCACTCTTCTCAACACTCCTGTCACATCTTCGGGCCTCGGTTCGGGAATTGAACCAATCTTAGAGAAACGCTCTGCAATCCGTTCCAAACGCTTAATATCTTTCTCCATTTCTGGGAGCAAAACATCTTCAGGATAGGTCTCTTTCAGCACCTCATGCCACGCAATCAAACTGGAAATGGGTGTTCCCAGCTGATGAGCAGTCTCTTTCGAAAGTCCCACCCAAACCTTGTTTTGTTCTGCCCTCATAGCAGAAAACAAAGCAAAGATTGCAATCAAAACAAATAGCACAACCACACCCAACTGAATATAAGGATAAATCGCTAAACGTTTCAACATCAACGACTCATCATAACAGATATTGATATAATCATCCTGATCATATTCTTGGGGCAAATCTATGCGGATAGCACGACCCGTCATACGATACTCTTTCGCAATAGCTGATAAATATGATATAGAATCCTCATCTGCCGCAAAAGACTTCCCAATATTACGAGATGACAAAGCTTGTCCATCCTTGTCAACAACAATCACAGGAATCGTGTGATTCCCTTTTATCACAGTCAAGACCAAATTCATGTCGGTGTTTTCGTCTGCCGTATTCAATGAGCGCATCGCTTCTGCCCACACCACCATTCTATTTTTCTCTTCCTGCTTCAAATCAGAAATCAAATAGTTGGAAGTAAGTAAAGAACCGATAGCTATCACAATAGCAAACAGAACCAACACATATTTAATATTACGTATTCGATCAAACATCTGCATATTGTTTATAACGAAAGAAACCTCCACTTTATTGTGGACAGTATCCATACAAACAAAGAGTCCCCCCTCATCATCGTGATGTGGGGGGACTCCCTCAAGAAGGCGGCGACCTACTCTCCCGCATTGCGGTGCAGTACCATCGGCGCGCCCGGGCTTAACTTCTCTGTTCGGGATGG
>JAFSKR010000030.1 GCA_017448825.1 Bacteroidaceae bacterium | reverse complement strand
GAGGGGGAGATGTGGGGGGTGAGGGGGAGATGTGGTGGGGTGAGGGGGAGGAGGGTTGGGGGGTGGGGGTTATTGGGGGGTGTGTTTTAGTTGGGTGATTTTGGCTTGGAGGGCGGCATCGATGGGGGGGACACCGTGGTTGTGGGCGTAGTTGGTGAGCTGGGCGGGGGTGATTTGGTTTTCCTTGCGGGCTTTCTTGAAGGTGCTTTTTTCTTTCTTGCTTAGGTAGGCATGGTCGGTGGCATAGGTCATGATGAGGATGTCGACGGGTGCGTCGGTTTTCTTCATTACGCCGTGGGTGGCCCACTGCAGCATGATGAAGTCTTCGATGCCTGCGTTGCCGTCGGCATCGACGTGGTAGACGTCGTAGAAGTAGCTTTTTGCGTTGTCGTTGACTTCGGTTATGTGTTGTGCTTCTTTCTTTTTCTTTTCTGTGCCGACGGCATTGACGTAGTTGAGCAGGTCGAGTGTTACGTGTCTTTTGTCGCTGTCGATGGTGGCGTAGCCGACTTTTTTTCCTTCGGCGATGAGGTCGGCTCGTCCGTTGGTGTAGGTTTGGGCTGTCACTTTGCCTCCTTTGCGGACTGCTGGGTGGAGGGGTGGCATGCAGTGGTTTGAGTAGGATGCCCAGAAGAGGAGGTTGTAGAGTTTCTTGGCTGCGTAGTGTTGCTTGACGGGATGGTGGTAGTCGTTCCAGGGCTTCTTGGAGTTGAGGTCGATGTAGTTGTCGTAGATGCCTTCGCCGAAGAAGAGTAGCTCGTTGTGGTTTTGTATGATGGCGACGCGATAGTAGGTTTCGATATAGAGCCAGTCTTTGGGGGTTACGGTGATTTCGGGCAGGTTGAAGTCGGCGTCGTCGAGGATGATGCGTCCGTCGTGGATGTCGGTGGTTTGGATGACTCGGGGCTTGCAGGTGACGTGGGTGATGTGGAGTGTCTTGGCTCCTTGCACGTCGCTGAGGATGCCGTCCTGGTCGGTCACGCCCAGGAGGGTGCCTTCTGCGTTCATGACGTGGGCGAAGGCGATGGGTCGGCCGTCGTGGTCCACTGTCTGTATCTTCTGGGCTGATAGGTTCAGGGTGCCGCTGATGGTGAGGATGGCGGCAATCATCCATTGTCGGGTTTGTGTCATGATGCGGTGTTGGTTTTTGGGGTTTGGAATGTTGTGTGTGCAAAGGTAGGACTTTTTTTTGAATTATGGGTGCTTTTTATTATTTAAAATGTGTACGGGGGTGAATTTAGGGGAAATGATGGTGCGGAGGGAGGGGTTTTGCTTCTCTGTGTGGAGGTCGGGTGCAGGTGCGCTTGTGGGGGTGTGGAGGGTCAAGAAATGGTAGGTTTGGGGGGCTGAAATAGCCTGAAATGGGGTGTTTTCACACTGATTTGGCGGGATTGCATGGTTCAGTTTGGCTTGAATGCGAGGATGTGCAGTCGAGCCAAATGGTGAGTTGATTCTGAGTTTCAGATAAATACAGCTGAGAGCTTTCGGCTGCAAAGGTAAGGCTTTTTTTTCAAACCTGCAAACTTTCTGCCGTTTTTTTTGGGAAAGAGCGTCATTTTTTATTTCCGTGGCGATAAACCCATAAACGATTTATCGCTTCTGAGTGTATCGGAATATCGCTTTAGGGTTTTTTGCTTTTGCGCGACTGGAGGTATCGGATTTGACACCCCGAGTTTGCAAGAAAATCGGGTATGGAAGAGCAAGAAAATTGGGAATGGTGGACAAAGAAAATCGGGAGTGGAAGACCAAGAAAATGGGATATGGAAAATCAAGAAAATGGGGATTGGAGGACAAAGAAAATGGGAATTGGAAGTAGGCGCGAAATGCATCCCGAACAATCGGACAAGCCACCTTGCGTCAGTATCCAAATCCACTTCGACGTTCGATGCCAAGCCAATCTGAAACTAAAATGTTATGATGAAAGAAGTTTGAGGCGATGAAGGACAGAAGATTCCCGAGAGGATGTGACGATTATGATGGGTTATCAGATGGATCAATCGTGCAGCTGCGTCCTCAGCATTACCGTCAATGGCATCCCCAAGGCAGAGCAATGGCACGTGTTCAGCCAGTTCTACCATTCTTTGCCCGACAGATCATCTTTCGGGAAAGGTGAGAAGGAGACTCTCCCCTCCATCAGCTTGAGACTTAGTTATGTAAAGTTATCAGTGGAGGCACACGGCGGCACAGCCACCCTCAGCAGCACCGAAAGCAAAAGCACTCATTTCACCATCACCCTACCCCAAGACCAAGAAGAAAATCAAGGCTATGCTTGTAGATGACGATGCACGCAAAGCCATCTTACCCAAGAAGTTCCTCCAAGTGGAGAGCTACGAGATAACCTATGCTGACAATGGACCTACGGCATGGAAACTCCACCCGTCAAAATGCTCCGACCTCATGCCGCTCGACGTGAATATGCCCGAAACAAACGGCTTTGAACCGGCACGGTTGAATCGCCGACAAGACCACCACATGCTCATCCTCCTCCTCACCAACCACACCGAGATAACCGACCTACTGACGCGCTTCCATCCAAAAGGCAACGACTACATCCCCAAGCCGTTCTATCCCGAAGAACACATCGCAAAAAAACAAGGAACAGTTCGAGCACTAAGAGAAGTTGCGACAGGAGCATTACATCATGGGCATGACCACTTTCGATGCCAACCCGTGTGTGGTGAAGCACGACGAGGTGCAGCAGCACCCCCCAGCCCGTCAAACCGAAACCCTAAGGATGTTGGCAGAAAACATCGGCAGAGTGGTGGAGCGGGATGCCATACTGGAAGCGGTGAGGGCAACGCCAGTTATGTCAACTCGCTGGCTCTCAACGTGCCAATCCCCTATCTGCACCGTCTCCCCAAGGCCCACCTCACCCTCACGCCCCCTTCGCTCAAGAAGCGCAGGTACATCTTGAGAGAATTGCCGTAAGCCGTGTGAGTTAGGAATAAAACTCCTGCAACACTTCCAAGGACTTCAATTCGGGGAAATTCGGGACGTGAAGACGGTAGTACTCGTTGAGGACGTGAAGGATGCGCTGACGCTCCTGGCGCGAGAGGCGGAAGAGGTGCAGAGTGGGATAATCCATGCGGAAGAGCGTGGGGAGGGCACGAGCTTCGGCATAACGAAGGAAGTGGGCATGAGGAGGTTGACGGTCGCAGTAGGTGCCGGCAAGCAGGTCGAAGTAATGATCGGGGCGGTCAAAATTGGGATAGATGCCGATGAAGCGACTGAGGTGCATGAGGAAAGCGAGATGGAAATTGGCCATCGAAGTGGGTGACCTCACCATGTCGAGCCACTGGAGTGAATGCTCAATATAATGGTAGAGGGGAGGATTCTCCTTCTCCTCACGCAGGGCAGCACTGAGAAACTCCGCCAAGAAGAGGGCGAGGGTGGATTTGACGGGGGAGAAGGGCAGGTCGGTGTAGTTATAATAGGTCCGCACATCGACAGGACGGGGCATTTTGCCGCTGTTGGGACGGAGGTCGGCACTGAACTCCACCATCGAAAGCGGTTGCCAGAAGGACACACTACGCACGGAACGCTTAGCACGTGAGATACTTGTCATGAACGCCTGACGCCCACGACTCTCGGTGAAGAGGTCGACAACGAGAGAGGTGTCACCATATTTCACCGTCCTCAACACGATGCCCCGAAGTATTGCTTGCATCTCACCACCAACTGCTATTTTCGTGGCAAAGGTAGTGAAAATTTTGGTGAGGCGCACGAAAAAAGTGCAGCAAATGGCAATAAAATCCGTCTTATCATTGATATTTGGATTTTTAAGTTTATATTTGCAAAGAAAAAACAACTTAAAATCAAAGTACTATGTGTAAAGTCGGTATTCCAAAGGAAATTAAGAACAATGAGAACCGCGTGGGCATGACCCCTGCGGGAGTGGCAGAACTGACAAGGCGCGGCCATGAGGTCTTTGTGCAGCACACGGCTGGCGAAGGCAGCGGCTTCGGCGATGACGACTATGTGAAGGCAGGGGCAAAGATTCTGCCAGCTATCGAGGATGTGTATCGCGAGGCTGACATGATTGTGAAGGTGAAGGAACCTATTGAACCCGAATACAAGCTGGTGCGCAAGGGACAGCTGCTCTTCACCTATTTCCATTTCGCGTGCGAGAAGGAACTCACGGATGCCATGCTGAAGAGCGGTGCCGTGTGTCTGGCATACGAGACAGTACAATTGCCCAACGGATCCCTGCCGCTGTTGCAACCGATGAGTGAGGTGGCTGGGCGCATGGCTTCGCTCAATGGTGCCTACTATCTGCAAAGGACAAAAGGCGGCAAAGGCAAATTGATGAGCGGTGTGCCAGGTGTATCGCCCACCAAAGTGCTGGTGCTGGGCGGTGGTGTAGTCGGAGAGGCGGCTGCACGGATGGCTGCTGGCATGGGTGCCGAAGTGACCATCACAGATGTCTCGCTGCCCCGTCTGCGTCAACTCGACCTTGAAACACCAGCTAACGTACACACGCTCTATTCGTCGGAGCACAACATCCGTCAGCAACTGCCCACGGTGGATGTCGTCATCGGTTCGGTGCTGGTGCCTGGTGACAAGACACCGCATCTGATTACCCGTGATATGCTGAAGCTGATGGAGCCAGGCACCGTGCTCGTGGATGTCGCCATCGACCAAGGCGGCTGCTTCGAGACCTCACGCCCCACGACTCATAGCGAACCTGTCTATACGGAGGAAGGCATCTTGCATTATTGTGTGGCGAACATCCCTGGAGCCGTCCCCAACACCTCAACGCTGGCACTCACGAATGCCACTTTGCGTTATGCCATCGCCCTCGCTGACAAGGGTTGGAAACAGGCTTGCAAGGATGATGTAGCTTTGGCAAAGGGACTGAACATCGTGGAAGGAAAAGTGGTGTTCAAAGCCGTTGCCGATGTGTTCGGCCTCCCCTACGAACCGTTACAAAACTGACAAGAGGATGCCTTTCCATCGAGAATTGCCAAACGAAAGAGTCGAAAAATTGAGGCAGAGAGAAAAAAAGTGCTGAAAAGTTTTGGCAGTCAACAAAAAAGTCGTACCTTTGCACTCGCAATTTGAAAAAGTTGCTTGCGGTTGGCCCATTCGTCTATCGGTTAGGACGAGAGATTTTCATTCTCTAAAGAGCAGTTCGACTCTGCTATGGGCTACCATTTTTATGGAGATGGGTGCGAGGTCAAAGCGCCATACCACATCGGACTCCAACCCCAAAACTAAAATTTAACACTTAAAATTTTCAAGACAAATGGCACACCACAAATCATGTCTGAAGCGCATCCGCCAGAACGAGAAGCGCAGACTCCACAACCGCTACTACGCAAAGACAATGCGTAACTACCTCCGCGACATCCGCAACACGAAAGATAAGGCTACAGCCGAGGAGATGTTCCCCAAACTCCAGAAGATGCTTGACAAGTTGGCTAAGCAGAACATCATCCACTGGAAGAAGGCCGCCAACCTGAAGTCGGGTACAGCTAAGATGATTGCGAAGCTTGCATAAGTAGCAACAACAGTATAATAACTGACAAGAAAACGATGCAACATACAAGAACTGCGTGAAGCTAAAGATTTTTTAGAGATAAAGAAAAGGTCGGGAATTCAAAAGATTCCCGACCTTTTTGTGTCATATTGGGACGTTTGTCCGCCCCGATATGATATTTTTCCCCGTAGGGGAAACTTTCTTGCCCTTTTATTTCGGTATGTCAAGTTTTTTCCATACCTTTGTAACAGAAACGAAGGAACAACAAGACCTGCAACACAACGTTTTGCCTTCTTCGATTCGTGACCGAGTAAAACGAAGTCAATAAAAGAGAATATAAAGAATATAAAAAATGGATGAAGCATTAATCAACGGAGAAAATTATTCAGCCAGTAATATCCAAGTCCTCGAAGGCCTGGAAGCGGTGAGGAAACGTCCAGCGATGTACATTGGTGACATCAGCGAAAAGGGACTCCACCATCTTGTTTATGAGACGGTCGATAACTCCATCGACGAAGCACTGGCTGGATTCTGTTCCCATATTGAAGTAACAATCAACGAAGATAACTCCATCACCGTACAGGACGACGG
Organism: Bacteroidaceae bacterium; assembly: GCA_017448825.1. GTDB lineage: Bacteria > Bacteroidota > Bacteroidia > Bacteroidales > Bacteroidaceae > Minthosoma. The sequence goes on along the minus strand of JAFSKR010000030.1, from coordinate 45,283 downwards.
ACGAGGCATTCCTGTTGACATGCACGAGAAGGAGCACCGAAGCGCCTTGGAAGTGGTGATGACGGTGCTGCACGCTGGCGGCAAGTTCGACAAGGGTTCCTACAAGGTGTCGGGTGGTCTGCACGGTGTGGGTGTGAGCTGTGTGAATGCACTCTCCACACACATGACCTCGCAGGTGTTCCGCGACGGTAAGGTGTATCAACAGGAGTATGAGAAGGGCAAGCCACTCTACGACGTGAAAGTAGTAGGCGAAACGGAGCTGAGAGGCACTCGCCAACAGTTTTGGCCTGACAAGACCATCTTCATCACCACGACATACAAGTATGACATCCTGGCGAACCGTATGCGTGAGCTGGCCTATTTGAACGCGGGCATCAAAATCACGCTGACAGACATGAGACTGGAAAAGAACGCCGAGATGGGCATCGAAGGTATCCGTCAGGAGGTTTTTTACAGCGAAGGTGGCTTAAAAGACTTTGTACGCTACATCGACTCGACGCGCACGTGTCTGTTTGATGACGTGATCTACCTCAACACCGAGAAGCAGAACACGCCAATTGAGGTGGCTATCATGTATAACACTTCGTATAATGAGAATATCCACTCCTACGTCAACAACATCAACACGATTGAAGGTGGTACACATCTGCAAGGTTTCCGCACGGCATTGACCCGTGTGCTGAAGAAATATGCGGACGACAACAAAATCACGGAGAAACTGGAGAAGCAGAAGATAGAAATCAGTGGAGAGGACTTCCGCGAGGGTCTCACGGCGGTTATCAGCGTGAAGGTGGCAGAGCCTCAGTTTGAGGGTCAGACAAAGACTAAGCTGGGCAACAGCGAGGTAGCTGGTGCGGTGCAGCAAGCGGTGGGCGAGGCTCTGACGTACTATCTGGAGGAGCATCCGAAGGAGGCGAAGATGATCATCGACAAGGTGGTTCTGGCCGCTGAAGCACGTGTGGCAGCCCGTACTGCCCGCGAGAAGGTGCAGAGAAAGAACCCAATGAGCGGTGGTGGTCTGCCTGGCAAACTGGCTGACTGCTCGGATAAGGATGCTGCCAACTGCGAGATGTTCATCGTCGAGGGTGATTCGGCAGGTGGTTCGGCCAAGCAGGGACGCGACCGTCACTTCCAAGCCATCCTGCCCATCCGTGGTAAAATCTTCAATGTGGAGCGTGTAAAATGGCATCAGGCGTTCGAGCACGAGGAGGTGAACAACATCTTCCAGGCTCTGGGCGTGAAGTTCGGTCTGAACCCCGAAGACCAAAAGGAGGCGAACTACGACAAGTTGCGCTACTATAAGACCATCATCATGACCGATGCCGATGTCGATGGTTCGCACATCGACACGCTTCTGATGACGTTGTTTTTCCGCTTCCTGCCACAACTGATTCGGGATGGACGTTTGTACATCGCTACCCCCCCACTCTACAAGTGTACCAAAGGGAAAATTAGCGAATATTGCTACGACGAATCTGCGCTGCAACGTTTCATCGACACATATGGCGAAGGACAGGAAGACAAGATTAAGGTGCAGCGTTACAAAGGTCTTGGTGAGATGAACCCAGAGCAGCTTTGGGAAACCACCATGAACCCTGAAACGCGCCTTCTGAAGCAGGTGACCATTGACGATGCAGCCGAGGCTGACTACACGTTCTCCATGCTGATGGGAGAAGATGTGGCACCACGACGCGAGTTCATCGAACGGAATGCCACCTATGCAAACATTGACGCATAGAAAAAACGGGGGTACTACAAAACTTGTCCCGACTAGTATATAGCACCCAACCGAACATTTCATTCAATTCTTACATATATTCTCGTGCCGACCATCCAGAAGTGATTCTAACCGAGTCGGCACATCTTTTATTAACAACAAATACCGAAAGCAGCGAAGGGATGCGGTTGTCCGCATCCCTTCGCATATTCATAGGTGAATTGATGATAATTCTCAGAAAGTGATAGTGGCACCCTGCTCTATCGCGTTTGAGTTTTTTGAACCTATCTCTGTCAGTTGACGCAAGGTCTCCTTCGAACGCTTGTAAGTGGGCGATGTCTCTACCATACTGATGACATCCTCGTTGTCAAGGTCTTCCTCTTTGAAGATGTAGCTGTACAGCGGACGACGGATGGTACGGCGATTCTTCTCGGGACCATAGATACGTTCACGGCGGCTGGCACGTTCTGCGGCGGCTTCTGCCTCTTCTGCGTCACGTTGCTGTTGCTCCTTGTCACGAGCCATCAGACGATTACCAAGCTCGTCGGAGTCTATGTCTTCGACACCAAAACCTGTGGCAAGGATGGTGATTTTCACTTGATCTGTCAGAGACGGGTCAACAGAAAGTCCCCATTTAGTCTCCACATCCTCTGTCTTAATCTTCTCCATGAACTCATGCACCTCGTTCATCTCGTCCATCATGAGGGCACTATTGCCATCGCCAGCCTCATCAGGCACGGAGATACGGAGAAGTATCTTGTTGGCACGGTAGATATCGTTGTTGTTGAGAAGGGGCGAGTTGAGGGCATCGTTGATTCCCTTCGTCACACGACCTTCACCCGAACCATAGCCCGTACTCATAATGGCAACACCACCATCCTTGAGCACTGTGCTGACATCGTTGAAGTCGAGGTTGATAATACCGTGCATCGTTATTATCTCAGCAATAGAACGTGCCGCATTGCAGAGTGTGTCGTCTGCCTTGGCAAACGCCTTAATGACAGTGAAGTCCTGATAAATCTCACGAAGACGCTCGTTGTTGATGACCAACAACGCATCTACGTTCTTACTCATCTCCTCTACGCCATCGAGGGCTTGGTCTATCTTCTTGTTGCCTTCCCAACGGAACGGGATGGTCACGATACCCACGGTGAGGATACCCATTTCCTTTGCCGTCTTGGCAATGAGGGGAGCCGCACCTGTGCCCGTACCACCACCCATACCAGCAGTGATGAAGGCCATCTTTGTGCCGTCAGAAAGCATATTTTTCACTTCCTCGATAGATTCTTCCGTCGCCTTACGAGCACGGTCAGGACGGTTGCCCGCACCAAGACCCTCGCTGCCCAACTGAATCTTCTCGGGAACAGGAGAATCCTGCAACGCCTTATTATCGGTATTGCAGACGACAAAGGTCACATCGTGAATGCCTTCATTATACATATGGTTGACAGCGTTGCTACCACCGCCACCAACACCTATCACCTTGATGATGCTTGTAGTGCCCTTCGCAAAGTTGAAAACACCAATATCTTCACTTTCTGCCATATCTTATTCTATTTTATGCTTAGTTATTATCTTCGTTTACAATGTCGGAGAGTGCCTTCGTGAAGCGTCCCCATGCACTATTTTCCTTGTTCACCTTATTGACCATATCCGTCAGGTCATCCACCGCTTTCTTGAGCATCTCTGCCAAGTCAGCACCCTCCTTGAGGCTCTGTCTGAACTTGTCCTTGCCCTCCAAAGCCTTGGCCGCATTTTCATACTTCTCACCTATCGCTTCATCCAAGATGTTCAGAGACATGTCCTTGGCCTTCTGGCGAACCTTCTTATCACGACCATACTTGTCCAGCTCGACAATCTGCTTCTGCACCTTATCAAAGGCTGAACGGATATCAGCTTTCACCGCATCAAACGTGATGGCATCCTGTTCCTCTGCCTTGGCAGCGGCCTCTGCTTCTTCTTGACGCTTACGACGTTCTTCATCCTTCTGCTGCTGACCAAACATATCGAGAGTACCATCGAAGGCATCACCACCGCAAGACACTGTACCAGCCAGCAACAACGAGAGAATCGTGGTATTTTGGACATTGTCAAGCGTCATGCTCGACGCATTGGAAGTCTTCACCACCATCTGGTTAACATTCTTGGCGATGCGCACCTTGTCAATCTTGGTGCTATTGATAAACGCCTTGACAATGTTCTTCATATTACTGCCACCGCCCGTCAACACCAACCCCGCCAACAATTTCCCACTATAGTTGGAGTTCACGATTTGTGTGCTCACATTAGCGATAATCTCACCCATACGGGCTTCAATAACGTTTTTGATAAGTGACACATCTATCTGACGCCCGTCCGTTGTGGTGTACATCTGTGAATCACCCTCTTCCGCAGCATCTGTATCTTGACACGCATCACCATACTTCAACTTGATGGTCTCTGTCTCTGCTTCATCAATGGGGAGAGTCGATAAGTCCTTGTTAATGTTGTTGCATCCCAGTGGGATGGTGACGAGGTAACGGACGATATTGTTCTTATACACCACTAACGTTGTCGTATCAGCACCGAGATCCACCAACGCACAACCCGAACGTTTCTCGGCATCGGTCAGCACATTGTTCGCCAACTGGAGTGGAGAGATGAGTTCTTCTACGATATCTACGTTCGTATTAGCAAAGACCGTCTCGATATTGGAACGAAGATTATGCTTGGCAATGACATCCAAAAACTCACCTTCGATATTCGTTCCCATCACGCCCACAGGGTCAGCAATACTACTGGAATCCACGACGAACTCCTGCGGATAGTTCTCCAGCACCTCGTAGTCGCTGAACGGTATCTCGTAACTCTCCTGACGGATAGCATCTATAGCTTCATTCGTGATATAGCTCTGAGTCAAAAGGTTACGCTTAATGATACACTTATAGGAGCGTACCGACTGACCACCCAAGCCCACGTATGCACGCATTATTTTCGTCTTGAGCACCGACTCCAATTTTGCAATGATGTTGTTCACACTCTGATAGGTCTTCTCTATATTATAGACAACGCCACGTTTCACACACCCCGCAGTCTTTTCCTCTGCGTATGCAAGAACCTGCATCGTTCCATCTTTCTTCTTACCAGCGACACCCATAATCTTGGACGAGCCAAGTTCTATCGCTACAATAAAATCCTTGTCCGAAATGTTCATATCTTGTCTGTTTTAATTTTTCTTCTTTTTGGTACAAATAATTTGGTTGTCATATTCAAGGTTTACCCTTGCATACTTGTTCCAACCCACCGTGCCGACAGCTTTCTCGTAGAAGACCTTTAACTTACGAAGTTTCTTCTGATAGTCATCCATTGTTCCGAGATACACGATATTGTTGCCCACACGCGGTACTATCTCCACCACTCGTTCGCCCTTTCGATTTTTCTGTACATATATCTGTTCTATCTGGCTGTTCCAAAAGGCATCTGTCTGCAAAAACTGCCCAAACTCGGCCAACTGCGTACAAGCATATTTCTCATCGATATTGCCCGAGGCTGTCACCAAATTCATCACGTAGTTTCTATCGGGAATCATCTTACCCTGTGCATCCACAAAATACCCACTTTGTCCGTCAGGTGCCACAAAGATGACAGGAACCCGTTGTTCCACCTCGATACAAAGTTTCCCGTTTGCCGATTTGTAGCACTCTACTTTCGACACAAACTCATTGCCACTAATAGCTTCCTCTATCTTCTTGGTATTCACATCTTTCATCAACATACCCTTCGGATAGAGATGGACGTTTTTCAACAACTCCTCCACTTCTTTCTCATCCACAAAAACTGACTGTATATCTTGATTCAGCACCAACTCCACCGCTTCACACTTTTCATCCTCATCAGGGCCTGATAAGAACAGCACAGAGTAACCTACGTATGCCACCAACCCGACCAAGAGCAGCGACACCAACGTCACCTTAACTATTTTTCCCACTTTCATCTTTCCTGCTTTTAATTGTTCAAATTCTCATCCCCTCAATTCTCAACCTTTTTATTTTCAGTTCTTCAATTCTTTCTCTATTTCTGGTACATAATTCTCTATATCTCCAGCACCCAACGACATCAATACATCAAAATCGCGTTTCCTTACTACATCCATGATGTCCTCTTTGTGAATAAGGTATTTCTCAATGCCCTCGCGTAAGTTATCATAGATAAGTTGGCTGGTCACGCCTGGTATCGGCAACTCTCTCGCAGGATAGATGTCACACAAATATACTGCATCCAACAGCGAAAGAGCAGATGCAAACTCCTTGTAAAAATCACGTGTGCGTGTGTAGAGATGGGGCTGGAATATCGCTGCAATCTTTTTGTCTTGATAAAGTTCCCTCACTGACTTCACGCTTTGTTCTATCTCATTCGGATGGTGTGCATAGTCACTGAGGAACACCATCTTGTTTGTCTTCACCTTGAAGTCAAAACGACGGTCAACGCCCTTAAAACTTCTCATTCCTTCTCGCAGTTCGTCCTCACTCACTCCATTCAAGATGGCAAGAGCCATAGCCGCGATGCCATTTTCTATGTTTATGCTCACAGGAACACCCAACTGGATGTCCTTCACCACTCCCTTCGGATGCACAAAGTCAAACACGATTTCACCTCCACCGATACGAATGTTCTCTGCATGGAAGTCGCCTTCCGTCCGTGCATAGTCATACACCTTTACTCCCTCCTGCACGTCGGGGTTCATCTCCAACCCCCTATGGATGATGAGTGCACCACCTTTCTGGATAAGCGTCGTATAATGACGGAAACTCTCCAGATACGCCTCTTTCGTTCCATAGATGTCCAGATGGTCGGGATCGGTTGCCGTGATGACCGTCATATAGGGTCGCAGCCAATGAAAAGAGCGATCGAACTCGTCTGCTTCGATGACCACATAATTGCTATCCGACAAGATGTAATTCGTTCCATAGTTTTTCGAAATACCACCCAAGAAAGCGTTGCAGTCCACTTGACTCTGATGCAACAAGTGAGCAGCCATTGTCGAAGTCGTGGTCTTGCCGTGGGTTCCCGCCACACAGAGTCCCTTATGCGACTGTGTCAAAAATCCTAATACCTGCGCCCGTTTTTGTATCTCAAAGCCATTCTCCTGAAAATAGACCAATTCTCTATGTTCAGCAGGGATAGCTGGCGTATAGACCACCAACGTGCTCTCTTTCTGCTTGAAGCAGGCATCTATCGCCTCCACATTTTCCTCATAGTGTATCTTTGCCCCCTCCGCTATCAACCGTTCCGTCAATTCACTCGGGGTCTTATCATACCCTCCCACATAGTAGCCTTGGGTCAAAAAGTAACGCACTAACGCACTCATGCCAATACCACCAGCACCTACAAAATACACCGATTTGATATCCTGTCTCTCCATCTTTATCAAATTTTCATTCCTTCAAATTTCCGCGTCCAATCTTTTTTCACCGTTCAATTTTTCTTTGCTAACTTATAGACTTCCTCCGCTATCACATCCGCTGAGTTTTGGAAAGCCAACTGCTTTACGTTTTTGCTCAACGATGCTAATTTGGCATCATCTCTAACAACCTCCAGTGCCATGCCAACAAGTTGTTCTTTGGCATCCTTGTCTGCCACAAAAATGGCAGCATCCTTCGTCGAAAGCGCCAACGCATTCTTCGTCTGATGGTCTTCTGCCACATTGGGCGATGGAACCAAGATACATGGCTTACCTAACAGACACAACTCCGAGATGGAACTGGCACCCGCACGGCTCACCACCACATCGGCTGCTGCATAGGCATTATCCATACTACTAATGAAGTCCATCACTTTCAAATTAGGCACTTCCTCCACCTCACACAATGCCTCTGAGATACTCTCGCTATAATACTTGCCTGTCTGCCAGATGAACTGCACATCCTCACAGCGGCGAATATCCTCCAGATGTGACATCACACTCTCGTTCATCGTCCTTGCTCCAAGACTGCCACCGATGATGAGCACTGTCCGTTTATTCGCCTCCAATCCGAAACTTTGCCGAGCTTCTTCCTTTGTAATAGTTGTATCCAGCAAGTTCTGACGAACAGGATTTCCTGTCATGATTATCTTCTCTGCCGGGAAGAACCGTTCCATACCACTATATGCCACACACACTTTCTGCGCTTTCTTCGCCAACGACTTGTTCGTCACACCGGCATACGAGTTTTGTTCCTGTATCAGGCATGGGATGCCCAACGAATAGGCAGCATTCAGTGTCGGAGCCGACGCATAGCCACCCACGCCCACCACAACTTGTGGTTTGAACGAGCGGATGAGTTTCTTCACCATCTGCTTACTCTTCAGAAAGTCCAGCATCACACCGATATTCTTCAGACTCCACAGCGGACGTACCAGCCCTCTCACAGGCAACCCTTCAATCTTGTAACCAGCAGCTGGAACACGTTGCATCTCCATCCGACCCAGTGCACCCACAAACAGGATTTCCGCCTCAGGATGTTGCTTCCTGATAGCATTCGCGATAGATACGGCCGGGAAAATATGTCCACCTGTTCCACCACCGCTCACCATCACTCTCAAAGGCCTGTTTTCTTCCATTTCTGCAAACTTTTATCTTGATATGCTTTATGAATGGACAAAGGTACAAAAAAATCGCGGATGCACAATAACAAATCTCCACAAATCAACATTTACGCCACAAAAAACGCACACATCTATTCCTTTTGACACCATGAAGGGCAAAAGGGGATGCCTTCAAAAGGCAATAGCCTTACGCCATAGCACCGTCAGTATAATACTCACTGGTTTCCCCATTGGGAGCCGCTTCGACGAGTGGCGCTTTCTGTTCCTTCTTTTCTGCATAGCGGCTGACACTGAGGATAACACCGATGTAGAAACTGGTGATAAGGATGGAAGTGCCACCCTTACTGATAAGAGGAAGGGTCTGTCCTGTGACAGGAAAAAGCCCCACCGCCACACTCATGTTGACAAAAGCCTGCAGCACCATCATGATACCAAAGCCAAGCACCAAATAGGCCGGGAAGAAACTTGGGCATCGTTGAGCAATACGTCCCACACGAATCAGCAGAACGAGGTAAAGGAAAGCAACGAAAAACGCACCACCTATACCGAGTTCTTCAACGATGATGGCATAGATGAAATCGGACTCAGCGTGCTGAAGAAAGTCGCGTTGGATAGAATTGCCAGGTCCCATACCGATGACATCAGAGTTGGCGATGGCGATGGAAGCATAGGTGGTCTGCGAGTTCTCATCATCAAGCAAAATTTGCGTGTCGGTCTTGTTAGTCTTCTTTTGTGCCAACTCTTCACCGATTCCAAGTTTTCGTTCCACGCGGTGTTTCATGGTGACCACACGTTTGCAACCAGGTATCTCTTTCCACGTCGTTTCGGGTACGGCTATTACTGTCATGGCAAAGAAAGCACCAACACCTGCAAGAGTGCCAAGCCCCTTAAACATAAGGTCTTTGGGCACATGACCGATAAACATCATGACAATGACCACGAAGAACAGCATGGCAGCGGTGGAAAAATTGTCCATGAAGATAAGTCCACATATCACCACGGCCGAACCACCCACAATGGCAAACGCCAAATATCGTTTGCCCTTGATGGCACCAACCACCTTACGTTTTTTCCCACGCACAAACTCTTCCTTCTCAGTCTGTGTCTTCGCAAGCACCACAGCTACCGTCATAAGGAGGGCTGCCTTCGCCACTTCAGAAGGCTGGAAACTGATGGATCCGATGCTGACCCAACGATGGGTGTCGTTCACGGTGCTACCACCTCCAAGCACAGCTGTATAAAGCAACAGTAAGATGGCTACGGGCAAGAGGATGAAAGGAAAGAGCATAAACCACTTGCAAGGAATTCGGTGGACAAACAAGATAATGACCAATCCCAACACCAAGAACCCTGCCTGACTGACCATTGGTCCCCAGTGATGTCCTCCCTCAAACGTCAATCGGCTGGAGGCACTATACACTTCCACCAGCGATATCATACACAAGAAAAAATAGATCATCCACACACCTTTATCACCCTTGAACAGGTTTCCTCCAAAAAGGTCTTTCACAAACTTTCCCATAACCAACAATTTTTCAATTCAAGTCCTAATATTCTCTGTTACAAGCACTTCACACATTCCTTAAACTGTTCGCCCCGATCTTCCATATTCTTGAAAAGGTCAAAGCTGGCACAGCAAGGACTCAGCAAAACGGTACTTCCGGGTTTTGCCATTTTGAAACACTCATCCACACAATCCTTCATACTCTTCACGTCGGCAATCGGAAGACCGAAATCATCAAACGCCGCATGAAGTTTGGAGTTATCAACACCAAGGAAAACAAGCCCGATACACTTCTCGCGGACAAGATCGAATATCTCAGAGTAATCGTTGCCCTTATCCTTGCCACCGAGGATAAGGACAGTGGGAGTGCGCATACTGTCAAGGGCATACCAACAAGCGTTCACATTGGTCGCTTTAGAATCATTGATGAACTCCACCCCACGAACTCTTCCCGCCTTTTCCAAACGATGCTCCACCCCCTCAAAAGTCTTCAAACCTTCACGTATTTGGTCATTGCCGACACCTGCCAAATCAGCAGTGATACCTGCTGCAAGGGAGTTGTAAAGGTTGTGCTTACCACGCAACGCCAACTCCTCCTGCTCCATGTTGAAAGGAGTAGGACCCTCTATCACATATTCGTCAGCATCAACATATCCAATGACACTATCACTCTTGAATTCACTGAAGGGACAGAGCTTTGCCTTGATGTTATACTTTTTCAGTTCTGCAGACACGATAGGGTCGTCATTCCAGAAGACAAAGGCATCATCTGATGTCTGGTTTTGGATAATGCGCATTTTGGAATCGATGTAATTCTGCATCTTGAAGTCATAACGGTCAAGGTGGTCGGGTGTTATGTTCATCAAAACGGCAATATCAGCCTTGAAATCGTACATATTGTCCAGTTGGAAACTGGAGAGTTCTATAACGTAGTAGTCGTAATTCTGCTCTGCCACCTGCAAAGCCAGACTGCTGCCTATATTGCCTGCCAAACCGACGTTATACCCAGCATTTTTCAAGATATGGTAGATGAGTGACGTCGTGGTGGTCTTGCCATTACTACCCGTGATACAAATCATTTTGGCATGAGTATATCTGCCAGCAAATTCTATCTCAGAGATGATGGGAATACCCTTCTCTCGGATTTTCACAATCATGGGTGCATTCTCAGGGATGCCAGGACTCTTGATGACTTCATCAGCATTCAGAATAAGCTGTTCGGTATGCTGTTCCTCTTCCCACACAATTTCGTGGTCGTTGAGCAACTTCTTATACCTATCCTTGATTTTCGACATGTCACTGACAAACACATCAAAACCTTCCTTCTTGGCCAACACAGCAGCTCCTGCGCCACTCTCGCCAGCACCCAATATAACGATTCTTTTCATCTGATTTTCAAAGTTATAATTGTTATGGCGGCCAACAGGATTGTAACAATCCAGAACCGCGTTGTTATCATCGATTCGAACAGCAGACCTTTGGGTCGCTTGATGAGGTAGCGCACACCATCCTCCATTTTGTGACGATAGTGGTCGTGGAAAGGAGCACGCTTAAAGACCCTCCACTTCTGCCCTCGTTTATTTCCTTGTTTAGCGTATGCCAACTGCACCATCACCGAGACACTCTCCATCAAAAAGATGCCACACATGATAGGCAGCAGAAGCTCTTTGTGGATGATAACGGCTGTGACGGCAATCACACCGCCGATGGCAAGACTACCAGTGTCGCCCATGAAGACCTTGGCGGGATAGGCATTGTACCACAAGAAGCCGACCAAAGCACCGATGAATGCACACAAGAATACGACAACTTCCTCAGAGCCTGGTATGTACATAACATTCAAGTAACTGGCAAACTGGATGTGACCACTCACGTATGCCAGAATGCCCAACGTCACACCAATAATGGCAGAGTTGCCTGCACACATTCCGTCCATCCCATCGTTGAGATTGGCCCCATTGCTGACAGCAGCGATTACAAAGGTCGTAACCAACACAAAGAGAATCCACCCACAGGCACGTTTGGTCTTACCGTCTTGCACAAAACTGAACACCTCGTAATAGTCAATGTTGTTACTCTTGACAAAAGGTACCGTTGTCACGGTGCTTTTACGCGCTTCACTCTTATGATAGACCTCCACTTTTTCGCCAATTTCACGCTCCACATTCTCACGCACCACTGCATCAGGACTCAGCCAAAGCGTCAAGCCTATCACGATGCCAAAGACAAACTGTGCCAACAGTTTGAGTTTAGGCGGCATTCCGTCCTTATTGCCCCGCAGTTTAATCATGTCATCCAGGAAACCAATGGCTCCGAAGAAAGCAATTGTGATGATGAGCAGCACCATATAGACATTGGTCAACTTGCCCATCAAGAGAGCAGGCAAGAGCACAGCTGCCAGTATCACGACACCGCCCATAGACGGAACCCCCTTCTTCTGTACACCATAGGGGTCAATGGCTGCATCGCGCGCCTCTTCGATATGCTTTTTGCGACGCATATACTTGATGAAGTACTCACCTGCCACCATCGAGATAATTAGTGACAAGATAAGTGAAGCCAACGCTCTGAAAGACACGTAACTGAACATTCCCGCACCTGGGATGTCAAGGCTGTCCAAATAGCGAAAAAGATTGTATAACACGGTATTGTTGCTGATAAATCGTTAATGTTTCATTTTATTCAGAAGCACGCTTTCACCTCTTCTTTGTCATCGAAATGGTGCTTCACACCCTTCACTTCTTGATAGTCCTCATGTCCTTTTCCTGCAATGAGTATCACATCACCTTTTTGAGCTATCATACAAGCTGTTTTGATGGCTTGACGACGATCCACGATGGCGATGACCTTCTTCATCTGTTCCTCATCCAACCCTGCCAACATATCATTCACGATGTCTTGAGGCTCCTCAAAGCGCGGATTGTCACTCGTGATGATAACCTTATCACTCTGTTTCACAGCCTCTCGAGCCATAAGCGGACGCTTACCCTTATCACGATTACCACCAGCACCACAAACGGTAATCACTTGTCCCTTACCTTCCAGCACGCCATGAATGGCATTCAGCACATTCTCCAAGGCATCCGGGGTATGGGCATAATCGACAATGGCCGTATAGCCCGAGGGGGAACGAAGAGCCTCAAACCGTCCATTCACAGGCTTCATGGCACTCAATGCCACCAGCACCTCCTGCTCATCCTTGCCCAACATCACAGCTGCCCCATAGACAGCCAAAAGGTTGCTCACATTGAACTTACCAATAAACTGCACACCAACCTCTTTCCCATTGATTTCGAGGTACATCCCTTCAAAATGGCACTCAATGATTTTCGCCTTAAAGTCAGCTGGACGCTGCACCGAATAGGTCTTCACCGTCGCCTTGGTGTTCTGCACCATCACCATCCCGTTCTTGTCATCAGCATTGGTGATAGCAAAGGCTGTCGTGGGGAGGTTGTCGAAGAAAAGTTTCTTCGCTTTGATGTAGTTTTCAAAAGTCTTGTGGTAGTCCAAGTGGTCACGTGTGATGTTGGTGAACAAACCACCCGCAAAGGTCAAACCACCGATTCGATTCTGTACAATACTGTGACTGCTCACCTCCATGAAAGCATACTCACATCCAGCCTCTACCATACGTGCCAACAGGGCATTCAGCGTGATGGGGTCAGGTGTCGTATGTTCTGTAGGGATAGCCTCACCGTCCACATAGTTGCACACCGTCGAAAGCAGTCCTGCCTTATGTCCCATTCGTCTGAACAACTCATACAGCACCGTCGCAATGGTAGTCTTTCCGTTGGTACCTGTCACACCTACCAATTTGAGTTTACTGGTAGGATTACCATAGAAGGAGGTTGCCACTTGACCCACCGTCTGTTCGGTGTTCTCCACCTTGATATAGGTAACCGCTTCGGTAGCATCAGCAGGAATCTCCTCACACAACACAGCCACGGCACCGTTTTCCTGCGCCTTGCCAATATAGTTGTGCCCATCTGCTACCGTACCTCTTACTGCCACAAAGAGGTCGCCCCCGACAATCTGACGGGAATCAATCTGTACACCGTGAATTTCCCGTTCCATGTCTCCGCGCGTCTCAAGGACATTGACGTTGCTTACAAGTTCTTTCAGTTTCATATAGTTCTTTTTTTCTGTTTTCCCTTTTTTTCGTGACACTATCGTACATCAATTCAGTTCTATCAGCACAGTCTGCCCCTTCACCACTTGACTACCACCTGCTACACTCTGATTGGTTACCTTGCCGCGCCCCTTCATTCTCACTTTCAAGCCCCTGCTGCCCAATACGTAAGCAGCATCTCGGGCACCCATTCCCACTACATTCGGGACAGTGTTACTGTTCATCTTCACTTGTTGGAACTCCACACACTGATTACCCGACAACGCCGTTCCCCACTCATAACCTTGACCGCCTTCAGATTTCAGTCCAAGCTGTTCCAGCACATACCGCGCCGCCATCACATCCCCAGGCTTCACCTCGGGCACAAACACTGCCGTCGAGTCTTTTGCCACATTCAGGTCGGTGGTCACATTCTTCGAATAGATGCGACGTGCTATCTTCGAGAAGACAGGGCCAGCCTGACCGCCACCGCTTGCCACATAATAGGAATGGCGAATCGCTACCACACAAGTGTATTTGGGGTCTTCAGACGGGTAGAAGCCACAAAAACTCACCAAGTGCTCGTTTTGCCCACCTTTATAGCCACCCTTTCCTGCCACCTGTGCCGTACCCGTCTTACCACTCACATGGAAATAAGGGTTGCCGGCTTTCTTTCCGAGTCCTTCCTTGTCATTCACAACACGATAGAGGATATTGCGGATGTCATCCAATGAGGATTGCTTGCAGATGTGAGGCCTAATCACTTCAACTGGGAACTCTTCAACCATCTCACCATTCTTCGAGATGCCCTTCACAAAACGGGGGCGCACCATCTTGCCATTATTGGCAATGGCATTGTAAAAACTCACCGTACTGATGGGCGGTATCTGGGTTTCATAACCAATGGACATCCACGCCAAAGCCGTAGCAGACCAGTTGTCAGACATCCTATAGCCTCCCTTATGGTCTTTGTGAGGCATACGAATCCTTGGGTCAGCAGCACCATCAAAAGGCAAGCCCAAAGGAGTGCCAATGCCCACTCTACGCAAACCCTCCACAAATTTCTCGGGTTGGTTGTGATAATGGGCATCTATCAGTTTGCTCACACCGACGTTGCTGGAAAACATCAACACATGAGGCACATCAATCACACCATACCCACCTCTGTACCAGTTGTGGTCTTTCATCTTCGCGCCATACATATTGCAAATTCCGCTCCCCGTATCGACAATGGTCTTGGGAGTAATGTACCCATCATCCAACGCCACCAAAATAGAGGCCGTCTTGAAGGTGGAGCCTGGCTCCATCAAAGCGGCAAGGGCAAAGTTTTGTGCCTCATAATAGTTGCCATCATCATATCGCACCAAATTTACAATCGCCTTTACATCCCCCGTCTTCACTTCCATAAGAATCACCACACCCATCGAAGCGTCCAGTTCATGCAACTTCTCACGCAACGCACTTTCACAAATATCCTGCATACTCACATCAATGGTGCTCACAAGGTCATAACCATCCACTGGCTCCTTGTCAATGATTGACAGGAACTTGGACAACACTTTCTTGTGATGCACCTTGCCTGGCTCACCTCTCAACAAGGAGTCATACGCCAGTTCCAAACCCGAACGCGCCGAGTCTTTCGCACCAAACATTTCCCCTAATGTACGTCGAGCCAATGAGCCAAACGGCTTGTTGCGGTTGTTGCGCTCTTCGTAGGTTAAACCACTGCGGTAACGGTTCTTCAGAGAGAAAACGGGCAGCCTGATCAACTCATTGAACTGAATGAAGTTCAACACGGTATGTGGACAGACCTCCCAATAGCGCTTGCGCTTCTCCAGCCCCTCCATCAGGTGCGACTTATACTCATCAAAGGTATAACGAGGACAGATTTCTGCCAACCCTCGGCAAATGGAATCCATATTGGTCTCCCACATCTCCTTTTTCTCCACCAGCTGGTCAGGGTCATAGACCTTCACTTTGGAACCATCAGGTGCCACCGAATCGGCAAGCCGTTCAACACCCGCCAGAAAATCGATATAAACCTTATAATCAGGCAAACTGCTCGCCATCAACTGCCCGTCAGCACTCAGGATGTTACCACGGTTAGGCTTCAGGCTCATCGTGTCGCTCACACTGACCGCACCCACCTTCTTCCACTTCTCATTTTCCACGGTAGCGGTAATGACGGCACGGGCGATAATCGCCACCATCAGCAACGCAGCAATCACGACAATCACCGTGATGCGGGTATTGATATATTTTTTATCGAACTTCATCTTCCTGTTTGGTTTTAGTTTCCTGATTTTCCGCTTTTATCATCCCCTCTTCAGGCTCATCCTCCGTCATCCCGTCGTCTTGTGGCACCGAATCCCGTTTCCCTTCTCCCACCAACACTTCTTCTGGTTCTTCCACATCCGTCAATCGGTGCTGGGCACCAGTCTTAATCAGATAAGGAGGAGTTATCGAGTTGTGTAGCAAACTGTCCCCCGTATTCTTCAACGCCTTCTCCACATTAGATTGCCTCGTCAGGTTCATCAGTTCGCTCGATTGTGTCAACACATTATACTTCACTACCTGCAAGTGCTCTCGCAAACTGTCAATCAAGATGGCATCTTGCTGACTATCATAGCGATTGCCTGTGTAGAGCAACATGAGCACGACACAGAACATCACAAATGCCACCTGTTTCATCATGAATTTACTCATCAAGAAATCCCCTCCGAGGATAGACTTAACCGAGATTTCCCCCATCTCGTCACTATCCTCATCGGTGAACTTCCGCATCGCCTCCATAGCCTCTTGGTCTTCCGTCTTCAGTTCCAGTTCTGCCCCAACGTCTTCTGGAGGAGTCATCTGCGACTCTTCCATTTCAACAAATTCCCTTTCGTCTTTCTTCGACATAACGTTTCACTCTGCGGGGGCTTTCAGATAAACCCGCCCTTAATAATTAAATATGTGTATCTCACTTTACCACCCTCTCAAGGCGTGGACTCTACAATTTTTCTGCCATTCTCAATTTCGCGCTTCTGCTTCTTGGATTTCGCTCCATCTCTTCCTCGCTCGGCACGACAACTTGTCTGTTGACCAATTTGAAAGGAGCATTCACCCGTCCGAAAAAGTCCTTGTCTTCCTTTCCCTCCACATTGCCTGTCTTCATCAAGTTCTTCACCAATCGGTCTTCCAGCGAATGATAGGTGATAACCACCAACCTTCCACCTGGCCTCAGCAGTTCCGTCGCACCTCTCAGCATCTCCTTCAGGGCTTCCAACTCATGATTCACCTCAATGCGTAACGCCTGAAACACTTTCGCCAATTCCTTCTTCTCGCGTTCGTTACGGAAGAATGGTTTAACCACTTCCAGAAAGTCGCCTATCGTCTCCACCTTTTTCGTCTGTCTCGCTTTCACAATCGCTGCTGCCAACTTGCGACTCTGCTTCAGTTCACCATACAAATAAAACACATCTGCCAACTGCTTCTCCGTATAAGTGTTGACCACATCCGCTGCCGTCCGCCCTGCCCGCTGATTCATTCGCATATCAAGCAACCCGTCAAAACGGAAGGAAAAACCCCGTTCAGAATCATCGAAGTGGTGTGAACTGACACCCAAATCCGCCAACAACCCGTCAATCTGTTCCACACCATAAAACTTCATGAAGTTCTTCAAGAAGCGGAAATTACTCCGCACAAACGTAAACCGCCCTTGGTCAAAGCCTTCCGCATTCTTTTCCGCATCGGCATCTTGGTCAAAACTGTACAAGTGCCCACCAGCACCCAATCGAGACAAAATCGCACGACTATGTCCACCCCCTCCAAATGTCACATCCACATAGCAACCACCCTCATCAATATTCAACCCCTCAACGCTTTCGTTCAGGAGGACGGGTACATGATATGCGACATTCGATTCTGCCATAACGGAATCTCCTTTTCTCTATTCCTTTTCCAAACAACTACTGCCCCAGCATCGCCTCCATGTCATTGCCCAGCGTGGCACTCTGATTCATCACCTCCTCCAGTGCCTGCTTGCTCCAGATTTCTATCCTGTCAAGCATCGCCAAGAAACGCACCTCACTCTCAATACCCGCATACTGCAATTTCCGCTTCGAAATCAACAATCGTCCTTCTTTATCCAGTTCTATAGGCTCTGCATCCAACACAAACTGCCTCAACATCATCTGCTGCTTGCTGTTCCACTGATTCAAACCCTGCCGAAGGCCGTCCAACTGGGCGTTCCACACCGATTCGGGATACAGCACAAGACACCGCTGGAAGACATCACCACGCAAGACAAGAGATTTCTCTCCCTCTGCGTCGAGAATCTTGCGGAATGCTGCTGGCAGAAACACGCGTCCCTTGGCATCAGCCTTTGCTGGATAATCGCCTAAAAATTGCATCTTTTTCAGTCACTTAAACAAATTTTGGTGCAAATATAGCGATTTTCCCCACAATTCCCCACTTTTTCTTAATTTTTTTTCAAAAAAGTTTTCAACAGGGGTGTTGACAAGTACTTAAAAGGCTGATTTTGATAATAGTTAACGAATTTTGCCAAAAGTGGGGGACAAGTTCTTTTCGTAACTACACTTTACAATATGAGCATATACTTATAATCACATACGGGTTCTTATTCTATTGACTACGAGGAAGGGAATGAAATAACATCGTGCAAATACCTGAAGAAATTTTTGGCTTAAATATTTCTTCATGTAAGAAAAAAGTGTTTACTTTGCAACAAAATCCATCAATATCAACTAAAAAAACAAAAAAACGCATGAAAAAGAACGTTCTGAGTATTGTTGTCCTGGTGGCAACCCTCACATTCGCAATGCCTGCTCAGGCACAATTCCAATTTGGTATCAAGGCTGGTCTCAATGTCAACTCTGTCAGTTTGAAAAACATGCAAAGCAACATCGACGGCAAGAACCGCACCGGTTTCTTCGCCGGTGTCACAGCCGACTTCACAGCACCACTCATCGGTATTGGTGCCGATGTCTCTCTGCTTTACAACAATAAAATCATCGGCCTTACCGAAAACGGGCAAAAAGCCAACAAGACCCTCCACTATGTGGCACTGCCCATCAATGTGAAATACACCATTGGTCTGAGCAACCTCGCCAGCGTCTATCTTGCCACTGGTCCACAGTTCGCATGGAACGTCGGCGACAGAAACTGGAAACTCTCCAATTATCAAGGTTTCACGGAGGATTGGGAACTGAAGAAATCTGAGTTCTCATGGAACGTGGGTGCTGGTGTCACCGCACTCAACCATATCCGTATCGGCTACAACTACAACATCGGCATCGGCAAGACAGCAGAAACAACCCTCATCGGCACTGCGGGCAACACCGTCAAGGGCAAGCTCAAGAACAACACCCATCAGATTTCTCTGACCTACCTGTTCTAATCAAGAGGTGCGATAACATCGCATCTCCAACAAACACATGTTTGCTGACATCATTCTACCCATACCATTCGACAGCTTCACATACCTCGTCCCCTCCGACATGGAGCACCGAGTGATGCGAGGCTGTCGAGTTGTTGTACCCCTCGGTAAAAACAAAATATACACAGGGGTTGTGCTTCATGTACACAACAAGACGCCACAAGGGGTGGAGATAAAGGCAATCATCGATGTGCTGGACGACCATCCCGTGGTGAACGAACTGCAATTCGCCTTCTGGCAGTGGATAGCCAATTACTACCTCTGTCCACTGGGCGATGTGATGAAGGGTGCGCTCCCTGGTGCCATGAAGCCCAAAGACGAGGCGGCACTGAAAGAGAGGACCCGAAAAAGGAAAGGCAGCAAGAACGGCAACTCACTCGACGACCATCTCGCCACTCCCACCACCCTCTCCCCCGTCCAACAGACAGCCTTGAACGAAATCGAGAAATCTTTCCAAACTCAAAACGTCACCCTCCTGCACGGTGTCACCTCATCAGGCAAGACGGAAATCTACATCCACTTAATCAGCCAACATATGGCCAAAGGGGAACAAGTGCTCTACCTCTTGCCCGAAATTGCCCTCACCACCCAAATCACCGAACGATTGCGCCGATTCTTTGGCAATCACATGGGTGTCTATCATTCCAAGTTCACTGACGTACAACGGCTCGAAGTCTATCAGCGACAGGCATCCTCCGCACCCTATCAACTCATCCTCGGCGTGCGCTCCAGCGTGTTTCTCCCTTTCCAGAACCTCGGGCTCGTCATCGTGGACGAAGAGCACGAACAGAGCTACAAACAACAAGAGCCTGCCCCTCGCTATCACGCCCGAAATGCCGCCATCATGCTCGCCCAAATGAGCAGCGCAAAAACATTGCTTGGCACCGCCACCCCTTCTTTCGAAGTGTACCACCTTGCCCACAAAAAACGGTACGGTTACGTGCAGCTCACCCAGCGATACCGAGACATGATGCTGCCCACCATCGAAGTCGTTGATACCAAAGAGGCAAAGCGAAAACGCCTCATGCATGGGGTGTTCTCCCCTCGCCTCATCGAAGTCATGCAGGAAGCACTGGACAGAAAAGAACAAATCATTCTCTTTCAAAATCGTCGCGGCTACTCTTCTTTCATTGAGTGCAAGCAGTGCGGATGGGTGCCCCGATGCCCCCACTGCGACGTGACCCTCACCCTCCACAAGAAGACCTCCACCCTCACCTGCCACTATTGCGGCTATACCACACATATCCCCACACAGTGCCCAGCGTGCGAGGGGGAACGGTTCATGGATGTGGGTACAGGCACGGAAAAGATTGAAGAACAAATCCACAAACTGTTTGAAGGGGCAACAACCCTCCGTATGGATCTCGACACAGCCAAGACACGGCAACAATACGAAACCATCATCTCCGACTTTGCTGACCACCGCGCCGACATCCTCATCGGCACCCAGATGGTCACTAAAGGCCTCGATTTCGACAACGTTTCTGTTGTGGGCATTCTCGATGCCGACACCATGCTCAACCTCCCCGACTTCCGCAGCTATGAGCGCACATTCCAAACGCTCAGCCAAGTGGCTGGACGTGCTGGACGCAACAATCGCCCTGGCCATGTCATCCTCCAGACCCGTTCTGCCGACACTGACATCATCCGACAAATAACCGCCAACGACTACTGGCAGATGTTTTACACCCAAATGACAGAACGCCAACTCTTTCACTATCCCCCCTTCCACCGTCTCATCTACATCTATCTGCGTCACCGCGATGACCGGCTGCTCGACCATCTCGCTGCCGACATGGGCGAACGCCTCCGTGCTATTTTCGGTCATCGGGTACTCGGTCCCGACCGTCCACCTGTAGCGCGCATCCAGTCCCTTTACATCCGCAAACTCATGCTCAAGATGGAACCACAAGCCTCTATCAGCCGAGTGCGCCAAGCCCTCCTCTCCATCCAGCAGCAGATGCTCTCCATCGCCAAAAACCTCAACATCTACTACGATGTTGACCCCCTGTAACGCCTCGTGGCATCCCCACATTCAAGATTATAACGAACGTCCGTTCGATAAAACAGCATGAGTTGTTCGGTGTTTTAGGACTACTTCTCCCGAACTGGCGTACCAAGTGCGGTGCGGTTGACGGCATCGCTGGCTTCAACACTGCTAAGCCTAAGGCTAACGGCAAGTTCCTCAAGGACGGTAAGGTGGCTATTATCCGCAATGGTGTGAAGCATGGTGTGAATGGTGCTACCATCAAGCAAGTGCCCAACACTCATACAAAAAGGCACAAAGTCACAAGCTTAGTGCCTTTTTTACGTCTTTACAACATTTTTTCTCGAAAAATTTCTTTCGTTTAACTTTTTTTTCGTTTATTTGCACCTCAAAACACCTCTTGGACTAAACCAAAACCTTTTATAATTAACATTTTTATTAACTTAAACCAAACAAACTTATGAAGAAAAACCTACAATTTCTCTTCTCGCTGGTGGCTCTGATGTGCATAGCGCTCACTGCCAACGCTCAGTTTGCTGATGGTAAATACTACCTTCAGAACGTTGAGTCCGGCAAGTATTGGGGTGCTGGCAACGATTGGGGCACACGTGCTTCTCTCGTGAAGAACCCAGAGTATGTGACGCTCATTGCAAATGAGGACGGCACGTACACTCTTGAGTCACAGGTTTCCAATGGTGGTACTAACTACTACTTTGGTGGTGACTACATGGATGGTCAGCCTGTTGCTGGCGGTCTGACCATCACTGCATCCGGCGACTATTACACAATTGCCAATGGCGAGAATTACTATGGCTATGATGGTACTTCCACCGTTTTGGGCAAGAACCTCGCTGCGGATTCCAAGAATGCACTATGGAACATCATCTCTGAGGCAGACATGATAGCTTCTCTCGCTAAGGCAACGGCTGAAGCTCCCGTAGATGCAACATTCCTTATCCTTGCACAAGGATTTGGTCGCAACAACCGTAATAGTTCAAAGTGGGTTGTCTCTGAAGATTGCACAAATAAAAATCTCTCTGGAGGCAACAATACTAACAACTGTGCAGAATCTTTCCACTCTGTCTTTACTATTAGCCAGACAATTGCAGATGCCCCCAAGGGTGTTTACAAACTGACTGCTCAAGGATTCTATCGTCAAGATGGCACAGATAATGACAACCTTCCTGTTTTCTTCCTCAACGATGCAACTTCTACATTCCCTTTGAAAACAGGTTCTGAAAACGACATGTCAGCCGCCTCTGCCTCATTCACAAATGGGCTGTATGCTGCTGACCCTATGTTTATCACACTGGCCGAGGCTGGCGACATCACGGTAGGTGCTAAACTGGAAACAAACACCTCTCTCTGGTGTATCTGGGACAACTTCGAGTTGACTTATTACGGTCCTGATGCAGACGCTGCACAGATTGAACTCGCAGACTACATCACACAAGTTGAGGCTCTTCGTGCTCAAGCAACAGAACTGAAGGGTGGAAATGTTGGCACTGCAACAAAGACAGCTCTTGAAGAGGCTCTCAGCGGCTCTGAAGAAATCGAGGCTACTAAGGAAGCTTACAGCACTGCTATCGCTGCTCTCACTGCTGCTATCAATCAAGCAAAGCTCGACATCCAGAACAAGGCTGCTATCGATGCTCTCTACGCTCTCGCAGAGAACACCAACGTCTATACAGCAGATGCTTACACTACTTACAAGGAGCTTGTTGACGGCTACAAGACTGCTTTCGACGAGGGTACCCTCACCGAGGCTGTTGTGAATCCAGAGCTTGTGGCTGGCTGGCACTCATCCAACTCATTCGACGACCTGCTCCTTTCTGCTTGGACCATTGGCGGCGCACAGTGCAGCGATTTCGCAACTTCACTCTACATCAACACTTGGTCTGTAGAAGGTGAAAGCGACGGCACTAATTTCAAGGTTCCTTTCTTCGAGTACTGGACAGGAGATGCCTACTCACTCGGTGCTAACGAACTCACTGCTACAGTTGAGGGTGTTAAGGCTGGTGACTATGTAGTAAAGGCATGGGTACGTGTTCGCGCCAAGAACGGCACTGCAGCTGCCGACGCTACAGGCATCACACTCTCCGCTAACGATGGCGAGGCTGTTGACGTGACTGAAGGCGACGCTGTTGGTCAGTTCAACATTGGCGAGTACAAGGCTAACGCTACTGTAGGCGAAGACGGCAAGCTCACTATCACCTTCAACGTGGCTGATGACAACAACATCAGCTGGCTCTCGTTCCAGAACGTGAAGTATATCACTGCCGAAGAGTCTGCCGCAGAAGAACTCCAGAAGAACTTCGAGAAGGCTCTGCCAACTATTACAGATGGTAACTACTATGAAATCTTCGCAGAAGTGGGTGAAACCACTTACTACCTCACTGCTGAAGGTAAGTTGACTGCTGATGAGGAAGAGGCTGATGCTTTCGAGTTCAAGGCTGACAATACTACAGGTGCTTATGCCAAGGCATGGAGCATCAATATGTTCACCAACCCAACTTTGAGCAATGGTTCTACTGGCGACGTTGTCAACAACGGCAGCATCCATACCAACGCTAATAACCGTAGTGGTTGGGAGCGTCAGGTATTCTTCTACAATGGTACAGAATATGCTGTTCGTTCTACGAACTCTACTGGTACAAACTGGGGTGCCAACACTTACTGGGCTGTCATCACAGACAACGAACTTCCAGAGGCTGGCTACTCTCTCTCACCTAACTATGTATGGCAGTTGAAGGACGTGACTACTGAAGTTCTTGTTGCTTCTGCTTCTGAATTGCTCGCTGAAGCTATGGCTGTTGTTGAGGCAATGGAAGGTGTAGGCGATGAGTTCTTCCAGATTACAGAAGAGGCTTACGACGCTTATGCTGCTGCCGTTGAAATTGCTGCTGCAGTCATCAACGACGAAGAGGCTACCGCCGAAGAAATCTTAGCCGCTGTTGAAGCCCTGAGAGCTGCTAACGACGCTTATGCTGCTGCTCCACGTGTAGCTCCAGAGGAAGGCAAGCCTTATGTATTCGAACTGACCACTTCTGACGGCACATACGCCCTCAGCATCTCTGCCGAAGGCATCAAGATTGCCGAAGAAGGCACCAATGTTTACTTCAAGGATATGGGCAATGGCACATACGCTCTGGGTAACGAAGACGGTGAGTATATAGTCTATGAAGGTTCTAACAACTGGACCATGAAGGCTTCCACTGACGCTTACGGTTGGACAATCTCTACTACAGAGGGTGGTTACACCATCAAGGGCAAGAGCGGTCTCCTCGGCACCAACACTTCTGACGGTGCTGCCGCAGGTTCTCCATGCTACGGTGACAAGAACGCTTCTAACGGCTATGTAGTTTGGAATATCGAAGAGTACACTGATATGCCAAAGGCTCCTGCTGCTCCTGCATTCGCAACCCTCTCTACTGATGGTTCTGAAGCTCAGTATCTCTACAACGTAGAGGCTAAGGCATTCTTTGTAGGTGGCAATGACTGGGGCACTCGTGCTTCTGTTGCAGCTGACAAGGGTTATCCTGTAATGCTGACTGCAAACGAGGATGGTGCAACATACAAGTTCAACGACCAACTGCCTAACGGCAACTGGAACGCTGTTGACTGCTCTGACGCAGCTGGCATGTGGGTTGACGGTGCTGGTCGAAGTGGTGATGGCATGTGGACAGTAGCTATCGCTGCTAACGGCACATTCACTATCGCCAACAACAATGTAGCAGATGGTGGCAACCTCTCTGTTGTTCCTTCAAAGGGCGACACTCGTCTCTATCTTTCTACCGAAGACGAAGCTCAGGATGTTTGGGCTGCTGTTTCTGAGGAAGAGTACAACAAATATCTGGAAGCTTATGCTGACTATCTTGAAGCTCTTGACAAGTGGAACAAGGAGAACTATGAGGTAGGTGACGACATCGTTGCCTTCGCACCTGCTGCTTGGGAGGGTCAGACTGGTGGTTACACAGGTCTTGGCCACACAGCTTACGAGCGTTACAGCGGTGCTGGCTCTATCGATGAAGGTGAAGTGCTCACTCAAACTCTTACTGGTTTGAAGAATGGTACTTACATTGTTACTCTTGAACTTGCTGCTTCCTACACTTCTGGTCGTGGCTTCGAGTGCCCAACTGGTGACGACCTTGCCGTTGCATTCGCTAACGAGTCTCAAGAAGGCCTCACAGTGGTTGACCGTACTTGGGTTGCCGATGGCGAACAGACAATTGTCACACTGACAGCTTCTGTTGTGAACGGTGAACTTACTTATGGTATTGAGAACCTTGAAGCTGCCGGTAACTGGTATGTTGCCAACGTTCTTTCTATCATCTACGCTTCCGAAGGTGTTTACACAGACCTCACTCCTGAGGACTTCCACGCTTGGACTGCAGCCGACGCAACTGGTGAAATCAACGACGCTGAGCGCTTCTACAATGGCGACGGTCTTGATGTTTCCACTCAGAACGTTTACGGTAACTCCAACGTTTCTTACCTCCAGTACGCTGACCTCAGCGACGCTATTGCACTTGTGGCTGTAGCATCTGAAGGTGAGCCTCGCTTCCTCCTCAACCGCGTTGAGAACGAAGGTGCTCTCATCAATATACCTAACGACGCAGAACAGACTGCTAAGTATGAAACTGTTGTGGACAATGGCGACGGCACGAAGACTTACACTATCGACCTCGAAGCCATCATCGCTGACTACGGCTTTGCTCACCTCCACTCTATCAAGGGCGCTAACTGGGCTAACACTACAGTAACAAGCCTCCAGGTTGTCAAGATGCCTGCTCCTATCATCGCTTATACGTTTGAGCGTGTTGAAGGTATGGGCTACACGCCTGATGAAGTTGCTTATGACGAGGCTGAAATCCTCGAAGCTCTTGAAATCGAGTCTTGGGACGAAATCGAAACTATGTATCCTATCGTAATGACTACATGGGAAGCTGGTGAAGACCATGACGGATGGCGTGACATTGCTGGCGACCCAATGGAATGGAACGGTGACGGTACAGACCTCGGTCTCTGCCTCAAGTATCCACATGACGGTTCGTTCACTCTCTGCACTCATCCAGGCAATGACCCAGAGGCTGGTGATGAACTCATCGCTGGTTGGATTCTCGGTGCAGGCAACAAGCAAGTGATTGTTACTGTGACTGTGGACTTCATCGAAGAGCCTGTTATCGACCTCACCTTCGACGACCTCAACAAGGTTGATGAAGTGACTGTTGCATTCGAGTCTGAGACTGGCAGCTACTACGAAGGAATGACATCTGACGTTGACGTTGACGCTATCCTCGACAAACTTGGTGTTGAGTCTCTCGACGACGTAGATATCTACGCAGTTCAGTCTGACGGTTCGCTCGACAGCAACTACGGAGTCAGCACTACTGACGGCTGGCGTGACGCTAACGGCGACTGGCAAGGATGGGCAGGTGACATCGAAATTGCTCCTTACTTCTATGTGAAGGCTGACTTCTCGAAGGCTGACACTCAACTCTATGAAGTAGGTGGCTATCCTGGTCATACCGACGAAGAAACTACTTTCACTGCCACTTACGCATTCGTGGAGAGCGGTACTGCTGACGCAGTTGTTTTGAAGGTGACCCTCACTTACACCATTCCTGTTGGCATCAACGGCATCGGCGGTGCTACTACCGTGAAGAACGGCAAGTACCTCGAGGACGGCAAGGTAGTCATCATCAAGAATGGTACGAAGTATAGCGTGAATGGCGCTGCCATTAAGTAGTCTTACAAAGACATACATCTTTTAATTCTATTCAAACTCCTTCGGGCGGAGAAGCCCGAAGGAGTTTTTTGTATAAACGTTCCACATCCAATCAGCTATCACCCGCATTGGTGCGATGCACAGGGTGGATGGTGCTGCCATCATTTTGCCCCTCCTGCCACAATAAAGCAGGGGGGCTTTTCGTTATATATTCAGGTAAATATGCCTGTTCATTTGAAACGCATCCTATACATATTATATATCTATGTGGCACTCTGTGTGCTGGCGTCGTGTTCCACGAAGAAGAACACGGCGTTGACGCGCAATGTGCAGGGCTTCAAGGCGAGGTACAACACCTATTTCAACGGACATGAAGCCTACAAGGAGGGGCAACGGTTGCAGGAAGAGGGCAACAAGGACAACTTCACGGAGGTGATTCCGCTCTACGTGACAGGCAACAAAGCCACGGCAAAGATAGGGTCGGGCAACTTCAACACGGCGGTGGAGAAGTGCCAGAAGACCATCAAGACCCACAGCATCACGGCACGTCCCGAGTGGAAGAAGAACCGTCCCAAGAAACCGAAAGACAGAATCTGGCTGAGCCAAAAGGAGTATAATCCCTTCCTGTGGAGGGCATGGTTCCTGATGGGCGAGGCACAGTTCCGCAAGGGCGAATATATGGAGGCTGCATCGACCTTCGCCTACATCCAGCGGCTCTATTTCTCCAAGCCGAACCTCGTGGCGAGGGCACGGCTGCTGGAGGCACGTTGCTATGCCGAGCTGGAGTGGTTCTACGATGCCGAGGACCTTATCAATCGTGCCCAGCGGGACTCCTTCCCCACCAATCTCGAACCGCTGAAAGCCTCTGTCTTGGCAGACATCCAACTGCGCAACCAGCAATATCCCGAGGCCATCCTCAACATCGAGAAGGCACTCAAGGTTGAACACCGCAATCTGCCGCGGGCACGTATGTACTTGCTGCTCGGTCAGCTCTACCACAAGATAGGACACGACCCCGAGGCGTACAAATACTTCCAAAAGGTCATCCGCAAGAATCCCCCCTACGAACTGGAGTTCAACGCACGCATCCAGATGACCGAGGCGATGTCGAAGGGACGCGCGAAGCAGATGATTCGGAAGTTGACTGCCATGTCGAAGAACCCCAAGAACAAGGACTACCTCGACCAGGTGTTCTATGCCATTGGCAACATATATCTGGCGAAGGGCGACACCACACGTGCCATCTGGGCATACAAGGACGGTGTGGAGAAGAGCACCCGCAACGGCATCGAGAAGGGTGTCGTGATGCTGCACTTGGGGCAACTCTATTGGGACAAGGAGAAGTTTGTCGATGCGCAGGAGTGCTACTCGCAGGTGATTGGCCTGTTGGACAAAGACCGCGAGGACTACAAGGAGATAGACGAGCGCGGCAAGATATTGGACGAGCTGCTGCCCTACGCCTCGGCTGTGGAGCTGCAAGACAGCCTCCAGATGATGGCGCGGCTTGATTCTGCCACACGCATGGCAAAAATCAAGAAGACCATCGAGGAATTGAAAAAGAAGGAACGCGAGGAGGAGAAGAAGGCACAGGAAGCAGCGAGCGGAGCGGGCAACAACGCCCAACGCACCGGTGCCAACGCTCAGCAGCAGGGGGTGAGCAACCGAAACGGACAGCAGACAGCGGTGTGGTACTTCTACAACCCCACCACCGTGACGGCTGGCAAGAAGGAGTTCGAGAAGAAGTGGGGCAAGCGCGAACTGGCTGACGACTGGCGCAGAAACAACAAGACCGTGCTGAGCGACTTCAACGAGGAAGAACTGTCGGACAGCCTGAAAGCCGTGCAGGACAGCATCGCGGCGGTGGAAGACAGCATCAACCAGGCCAACAAGGGCAAGAAACTCTCGAAGGAGGAGAAGGACAGCATCAAGGCAGAGGAGTATGCCAACGACCCACATCGCCCCGAGTACTACCTGAAGGACATCCCCTTCACCGAGGAACAGATGGCAGCCTCCAATGCCGCGTTGGTGGAGGGCTTGTATGGCTCTGCCATCATCTACAAAGACAGCATGGAGAACCTGCCGTTGGCTGAACGGACTTTCCTGCGCATCTTGACCGACTTCCCTGATTTCCAGCAGTTTGACGAGCTCTACTACAATATGTTCCAACTCTATTCGAGGATGGAGCGGCGCGACGATGCCGATGCCTACAAGGAGCGGCTCCTGACGGAGTTTCCCGAGAATGAGCACGGCATCCTCATCTCCGACCCCGATTTCGAGTATAAGGGCAGGTATGGCAAGCAAATAGAGGACT
Organism: Bacteroidaceae bacterium; assembly: GCA_017448825.1. Lineage (GTDB taxonomy): Bacteria > Bacteroidota > Bacteroidia > Bacteroidales > Bacteroidaceae > Minthosoma. The sequence continues at coordinate 15,924 of JAFSKR010000030.1, read as the reverse complement.
CCATCTACACCCTCACCTATGATGCCTTCCAGTTCAGCGACTACCAAACCGTGATTCACAACAGCCAGGAGATGGAGAAGGAGTACCCGAATGGGGATAACCGTCCACGCTTCATGTTCTTGGAGGCCATGAGCCGCCTGGAACTGGGTGAGCGCGACCGCTTCATGAACGACTTGAAGACGCTGGTGGAGAAATATCCCAAGTCGAGCGTGAGCGAGCTGGCAGGCCTCTACGTGAAGGGTCTGAAGGAAGGACGACTCTTGCAGGGCGGCAAGTTCGAGATGGGCAGCATCTGGGAACGTCGGCGCGGCATTGGCGAGGAAGGCGACTCGCTGGGGAACGACTCCACCTTCAACCCCGAGAAGAACACCGACTTCGTCTTCGTCATTGCCTATGAGCGTGATGCTGTCGATGAGAACCAGCTCCTCTACGAGATGGCACGCTACAACTTCACGGCGTTCACCGTCCGCAACTTCGACCTCACGATGGAGAAGGGAGACGGCATCGACATGATGCAGGTGCGCACCTTCCTCAACTACGACGAGGCTTACATATATCTGCACCGTCTGCTCAACAACCCCGACATGGCCTACAAGCTGGAGGGCCTCAAGTGCTTCATCATCAGCGAGGAGAACCTCAAGAAACTCATGAAGGGCCTCAGCTTTGCCGACTATTTCGACTTCTACGACGAACACTTCGACCGCATCGGCTCCCTCCACATCAACGAGGACGAACCGTCCTCTCTCGACGAACCGACGGAACTGCCAGAACCTGCGGAAGAAGAGGAGGATGAGGACGATTTCGAGGAAGACAACTTCATCTTCTAACAACCAGCACAACAACAATCGGCACACCGCATCAAGCAACGACACGTTTCCAGCGTCGTAACATCAGCTGGTGCCACGTACAAAGGGCTGGCAACTCACAGGCGAGGCGTGTCCGTGGGTTGCCAGCCTTTCAGGACTTCGGAGGGTCGCTCACATCCTCTAAAGAGGTGTGACTCATACCCTTTTGGAGGTGTGACTCATACCGCTTTTGAGGTGTGACTCATACCGCTTTTGAGGTGCACGGCACCCCTCCAGAGAGGTGGTGGAGGTGTCGGGATGGAGAATGTGGGGAAGGATTGGTAATAAAACTTAAAAAGTAGGAGAGGGTTTGGTGAATGTGGCGAAAATGCGTACCTTTGCAAACAAAGGACAAAAAGATATGAATGGAACTTTGCTATGGGTGGATGACGAGATTGAACTGCTGAAGGCATACGTCATCTTCCTCGAAAAAAAAGAGTATGAGGTCGTAACGGCAACGAATGGCCAAGATGCCATCGACCTGTGCCGTGAGCACAATTTTGACCTGATCTTCTTGGATGAGAATATGCCAGGCTTGAGCGGGTTGGAGACGTTGTCGATGATTAAGGAAATCAATCCGACCATCCCGATTGTGATGGTGACGAAGAGCGAGGAGGAAAATATCATGGATCAGGCCATCGGTTCGAAAATCGCCGATTACCTCATCAAGCCCGTGAACCCCAACCAGATATTCCTGACCCTGAAGAAGCATCTGCACAAACGGGAGATTGAGACGGAGGTGACGAATAAGGGGTATCAGCAGAATTTTTCCCACATCGGCATGCAAATCAACGACTCTTACACGCTGGAGGAATGGAAAGAGGTGTATAAACGTCTGGTATTCTGGGAGTTGGAGCTGGCAGAGACGAACAGCGAGATGACGGATATGCTGAAAATGCAGAAGGCGGAGGCAAACAACGAGTTCGCGAAGTTTGTGCGGAAAAACTACCTCCAGTGGGTGCAGAACAGCGAGGAGCGCCCGCTGATGTCGCCCGATGTGTTCAAGAAAACCATCTTCCCCCTGCTGAATCAAGGCGAAAAGGTGTTTCTGGTGGTGTTCGACAATTTCCGCTACGACCAATGGCGCGAAATCTCGAAAGAACTGGCAGACGACTTCATCTTTGACGAACAGCTCTACCTCAGCATCCTACCCACCGCCACGCAGTATGCCCGCAACGCCATCTTCTCAGGCCTCATGCCCAATCAGATAGCACAAATGTACCCCGAACTGTGGGTGGATGAAGACGAGGAGGAGGGCAAGAACCTGAACGAGGAGCCGCTCATCCAGACACAACTCGACCGCTATCGCAGGAAGAACACCTTTTCTTATTTCAAACTGAACAACTCGTCGGAATCGGAGAAAATCGTCGATAGGTTCAAGAACCTGATGAACAATGACTTGAACGTGCTGGTCATCAACTTTATCGATATGCTCAGTCATGCCCGCACAGAGTCGAGGATGGTGCGTGAACTGGCAAGCGACGAACGGGCTTACCGCAGCATCACTGCCTCGTGGTTCCACAATTCGCCTGTGCGCGAACTCTTCAAGGAACTGGCGAAGACGAATGCGAAAATCATCATCACGACCGACCACGGCTCCATCCGTGTGAACAACCCCATCAAAGTGATAGGCGACAAGAACACCAATACCAATCTGCGCTACAAGCTGGGCAAGAACCTGAGCTACAACCAGAAGCAGGTGTATGAGTTGAAAGCACCCAAGGCAGCATTCCTTCCTTCGCCCAACATCAGCACCACCTACATCTTTGCCCAGAATGATGACTTCTTCGCCTACCCCAACAACTATAACTACTACGTCAGCTACTACAAGAACACGTTCCAGCATGGCGGCATCTCGATGGAGGAGATGCTGATACCGCTGATAACGATGCAAAGCAAACGAAGAAAATAAAACGGAAAAAGACACCAAGATAATGTATGGAGATTTATATCAAAAACATCGATGAAATCGAAAAGGCTGCCAAGAAATTCGTCGATGAAATGGGCGAAAACAAGGTTTTTGCCTTCTACGGGAAGATGGGAGCTGGAAAGACGACCTTCATCAAGGCGGTGTGTGAGGAGTTAGGGGTGGAAGATGTGATAAATTCACCTACTTTCGCCATCGTGAATGAATACATGAACGGACACGGGGAGCCAATCTATCACTTTGACTTCTACCGCATCAAGAAAGCGCAGGAAGTGCTGGACATCGGCTATGAGGATTATGTCTATTCGGGCAATGTATGCTTCATGGAATGGCCAGAACTCATAGAAAATCTCCTCCCCGACGATGCCGTGAAGGTCACCATCGAGGAGGAGATGGATGGGGGGAGGGTGGTAAGAATGAAGAACTAAAAGCCTTTAGTTCTTTTCGTTGTATTCCAGTTCTGCATCAATCAAGAGAATCAAGGCATCGCGGTCATAAGGCCCCATGCCTTCTTTTTTCGCCTTCTTCTGAATATGTTTGGCAATCTCTTCCGTGTCAATGTCGATGAATCCATCGGCATCGGCTTGGTCGCTCATATTGTCTATATATTCGAACAGAACGTCAAGGCAGTAATAGATGTCCTCTTCCGTGAACAGGTCACGGTTCTCCACGCCCATATAGTTCTGGATGAAGGCAACCTCTTTAGCGTCTTCTTCCGCGCCTCTGAGGATTTCATTGTCTATGGCCGAGGCAGCCTCGGGGGCACCACGGAGGATTGAATCGTCAGTGCCGGCCATCACAAAAGAGCTTTAAGTTTCTCTTCGAGCACACTTTTGGAAGCAGCACCCACCACCTTGTCCACAATCTGACCATCCTTCATGTAGATGATGGTCGGGATGTTGCGGATGCCAAACTGTGACACAAGGTCGTCAGCTTCCTCTTCGATGTTCACCTTGCCCACAATGACTTGACCTTCATACTGGTCAGCCAGTTCCTGAATGATTGGACCCACCATGCGACAAGGGCCACACCATGTAGCCCAAAAGTCCAATACCATAGGTTTGCCTTGTGCAACCACTTCATTGTAATTTGAATCGTTGATAACCATAATGTTACGTTTTAATAGAGTTACAAAATATAGTTAGTTTACTCTTACTTTCATCTCGTCCTCATGTTCGTCGATGTAGCGACCCAGCGTTTTCCCCATTCTCACTTTCACCGTGCGCGACATGAGCGTCACCTTGTTACTGTCAGAAGTATGGATGTTGAAGATGAGTTCTGCCTCACCTGGGTTTTTCTTGACAATCTCAGCAAGGTCTTCCACCATCGTCGATGTCAGCATATCAAGCGGCACATCAAACGTGACCTTTTGGATAAGTTTGTCATTCACCTCTGAAAGCAAATCGATGGAAAGAACCACCATATTGTACATACCTGAACGGAAGCGGTCGGCCTCAAACTTCAGCCTCATGTAGAGCGACGCCCCCTCCACGAAGAAGTTGCGATAGGTCACCCAATCCTTTCCAAAGAACGCCAACTCGCCATTGCCTTCAAAATCCTCCAGTTTCACGATGCCGTAAGGGGTGCCTTTCTTGGTCTCACCCGTCCGCACACCTGTGACAATTCCCCCCAGGGTGACTTCTTTCAGTTTGGCAAGTTCACCTTTCTGCTCATCAATCTGATTGAAGTGCGCGTTGCAAACATGCTTGAGCACGACCGAATACTCATCCAACGGATGGGCGGAAAGGTAGATGCCCACCAAATCCCGCTCTTTGTTCAGGCGTTCCAAGTTTCCCCAAATAGGGACACTCTTAGGCATGGCAGGATGACTCACCGCCACATCCATCCCACCAAAAAGCGAAGTTTGTGCTTGGAATTTGTCTTGCTGATAACTATTGCCATAGCGCACAAGCACATCCAAGAAATTCTCCCCAGGTTTTTGCCCTAATGCAAAGAAGGTCTCACGGCTAAAGTCCTTGAAATTGTCAAAAGCACCCGCCACCACCAAATTTTCAATGTTTTTCTTCGTGCATTGTGAAAGGTTCACACGCTCGAAAAAGTCAAACACGGAAGAAAAAGCGCCTCCCCTTTCGCGCTCATCGATGATGGCCTGCACCGCTGCCTCTCCTACACCCTTAATGGCAGCCATACCAAAGCGGATATCAGCATTGGCGTTGACAGAGAACTTGTGCCTTGACTCGTTCACATCTGGCCCTAAAGTATTGATGCCCATCTGCTTGCACTCGTCCATCAATTTGCGTATTTCAGAAATGTTATCGAGCGAACGACTCATCACGGCAGCCATGAACTGAGCAGGGAAATTGGCTTTGAGATAAGCCGTCTGATAGGCCACCCACGAATAACAGGTGGCATGTGACTTATTGAAAGCATACGAGGCGAATTTCTCCCAGTCCGCCCATATCTTATCCAAAATCTTGGGGTCGTGCCCATTCTTGATGCCACCTTCAATGAACTTTGGCTTCATTTGGTCAACGATGTCCTTCTTCTTCTTACCCATTGCCTTACGCAACGCATCGCTCTCACCACGCGTGAAGTCTGCCAACTGACGGGAAAGAAGCATCACCTGCTCCTGATAGACAGTGATTCCGTAAGTGTCCTTGAGGTATTTCTCCATGCACGGGATGTCATATTGAATAGGCTTTCTACCCTGTTTTCGGTCGATGAAATCGGGGATATAGTCCATCGGACCAGGGCGATAGAGAGCATTCATGGCAATCAAATCCTCGAACACGTTGGGCTGAAGTTCACGAAGGTATTTCTGCATACCAGCCGATTCAAACTGGAACGTTCCCACGGTGCGTCCGTCACAATAAAGCTGATAGGTAGCTGGATCTTGAATGTCAAGTTCATCCACATCGATGTCAATACCAAGGCTCTCCTTGATGTTCGCCACCGCCTCCTTTAACTGTGAGAGAGTTTTCAGACCAAGAAAGTCCATCTTAATCAACCCAGTTTCCTCTATCACGTGACCATCGTATTGGGTGCATCTCAGTTTCTCACCTGTTTCCTTGTCGTCAGCCGTGCTCACAGGCACCCAATCATCGATGGCATCACGGCAAATGATGGTGCCACAAGCATGTACACCCGTGTTACGCACATTATTTTCCAACATCTGCGCGAATTTCATTGTATCACGCAACAACGGGTCGGGCGACGTAGCAGCATCTTTCAGTTCTGGGATACATTCGATAGCATTGGCCAAATTTAGCTTCTTACCGTTAGGTAATTTGTCGGGAATCGCCTTGCACAGCGCATTCACCGTTGCCAAGGGAACTTTCTGCACACGTCCAACATCCTTGATAGCCAATTTTGTGGCCATCGTGCCATAGGTGATAATGTGCGCTACTTTCTCGGCACCATATTTCTCTGTCACCCACTGTAACACTTTACCACGGCCATCATCGTCAAAGTCGGTATCAATATCGGGAAGCGAGATACGGTCTGGGTTGAGGAAACGCTCAAACAGCAGGTCGTATTTGATAGGGTCTATCTTTGTGATGCCCAAGCAATAAGCCACCGCACTACCTGCCGCAGAGCCACGTCCTGGCCCCACCCATACGCCAAGTTCCTTTCGTGCCGAGTTGATGAAATCTTGCACAATGAGGAAGTAGCCAGGAAAGCCCATCGTTTTCATGACATGCAATTCGAAGTCCAACAGTTCTTTCACATTGTCGGGGATGGGATCCCCATAAAGTCTTTTGGCACCATCGTATGTGATTTTCTTCAAATAGTCGGCTTCGAACTTGATGCGGTATAATTTATCGATTCCACCGAGCTTTTTAATCTTTTTCTCCGCTTCCTCCTGTGAAAGTACCACGTTGCCCTTTTCATCACGTGTGAACTCGTTAAAGATGTCCTCGCCTGTAAATTTCTGCCTCCACTCTTCCTCGGTGCCGAAATCCTCAGGAATGGCAAAAAATGGCATAATGGGAGCATGGTCGATGGTATAGGTTTCCACTTTATCGAGTATCTCCATCGTATTGCTCAATGCCTCGGGGATGTCCTTAAACACATCGTTCATCTCCTCGCGGGTCTTGAACCACTCTTGCTTGCTATAAAGCATACGATTGGGGTCATCCAAATCCTTCCCTGTGGAGAGACAAAGCAGGCGGTCATGCGCTTCGGCGTTCTCCTCGTCAACAAAGTGGGAGTCGTTGGTGCAGATGAGCTTGACATTGTGTTTGCGAGCCAGTTCTATCAAAGTTGGCTCTATGGCCTTTTGGTCTCTGTAAACTTCCCTATTAGCTTTCTGCATCGGGTCTTTCACCTCATGCCGCATCAGTTCAATATAGAAATCCTCACCAAAAATGCGCTTGAACCATTCGATAGACTTCTCCGCCTCTTCTATTTGTCCGTGACTGACGTAACGTGGAATCTCACCAGCCAAACATGCCGATGAAGCAATGATTCCTTCATGATGTCTTTCAATGGACTTGTGGTCGGTTCGGGGACGATGGTAGTAACCATCCACCCATGCCTCGCTGACGATCTTCACCAAATTATGATAACCGACCTCATTCTTTGCCAATAAAATGAGGTGCCATCCACTCTTGTCAATGGCGTTATTCTCCTTTGAATGAAGGTCACGGCGAGCACAATACACCTCACACCCGAAGATGGGCTTGAACTTTTCCCCTTCAGGCTTCTCCTTGTTGACCTTATTACAGTAATTAAAGAATTCCTTGATGCCGAACATATTGCCATGATCAGTCACTGCCATGCCTCGCATTCCATTCTTGATAGCCTTATCAACAAGTTTCGGAATGGCAGCCTGTCCGTCAAGGATACTATATTGCGTATGTACGTGCAAGTGTACGAAATCTTCCATACTGTTTGACTTTTACTTTGCAAATATAACAACTTTTTTTCATTCCCATTGTAGTTTCGCCTTTGTTTTTATATATCTTTAAATAATATGGGCGTCATTAAACCACAAAAAATGAGTAGTTTTATTTTGTACTGCTCACTTTTTGTGCTATCTTTGTAGCCAAATTGATTAGGTATGGCACAGTCATTGACTCAAACCCAAACTCAAAAGATGGAGCAACAACTTCGTCTTTCTCAGCAACAACTCCAGTTTGTCAGATTGCTGGAGATGCCTGTTGCCGAGTTTGAGCAGCAGGTGAAGAAGGAAGTGATGGACAATCCTGCGTTGGAGGAGGGGGGCAGTGACAATTTCGATGAAGAGACAGAAAATGATGCCAAGTTCTCCGATGAAATCGACCCTAATGACACGGGAGTTGACCCTTATAGCGATGCAGAAGGAGACATGACCACCAACCTCTCCATGTATAGTGATGATGACCTGCCTGTCTATGCGTCAGGGAATGGAGCAGACGAACACAATGAGATGCCGATTGGCGATAGCGACTCGTTCATCGAGTATTTGGAGTCGCAGATGATGAGTTACCATTTGAGCACAGATGACAAGAAAATCTTAAAGTATTTGATAGGTTCACTTGACAATCGAGGCTTCATCGACCGTCCCTTATCTTCCATCACCGACGAATTGGCCTTCAAAGAATACCTGTATGTAACGGAACGTGACGTGGAAAAAGTCTTACGAATCCTGCAAAGTTTTGACCCTCCAGGCATTGGAGCACGTTCCACACAAGAATGTTTGCTCTTACAGATTGACCGCCAACTGCACAACAAAGAGAAACCTATCTCGGAAGTGAAGGAGAAGGTCTTGTTGTTGGAACGGAAAATCATTGCCGACCATTATGACCTTTTCATCAACAAAAACAAGGAAAGACTGAAAAACAAGTTGGGAATTTCTTCCATTCAAGTGGATGCCTTGTTTGAAGATTTCAAAAAGTTGAATGTCAATCCTGGCTTTGCGTTAAGCGAATCGACCACAGACCGTGTACAAACACAAATTCCCGATTTCATCGTGGAAACAGACCCTGATGGAGACATCCAGATGCGGTTAAACAATGGGGAAATACCTCGTTTGCACGTCAGTCGAGATTATCTTCGTCAGCTGAAAGCCTTGCAAGCACATCCCGACAAGATGACTCGAAGCGAAAAAGAAGGATTGCTTTATACACGCCAAAAAGTGGAGGCGGCACAAATGTTTATCGAGTCTGTCAAGCAACGTCGCCGCACCCTTTATGAGACGATGAAAGCCATCATTGCCCTTCAACGCACGTTTTTCCTGACAAAAGATGAGGATGACAAGGTACGGTTAATTATGGAAGACGTGGCAAAACGGGCTAATTATGATGTATCCACCATATCACGCGTGTGCAATTCCAAATGTGCGCTGGTGGATGGACACATCTACCCCTTGTCTGAGTTTTTCAAACTAACCCGAAAGAATGCCGCAGGTGAGGAGATTGATGGTCGTCGGGTGAAGGAGATGTTGCAATCCATCATTGATGGAGAAGACAAACAGAATCCATATCCAGACGATAAAATTGTGGAACTGATGAAGGAAAAGGGGATGACTCTGGCTCGACGCACCATTGCTAAATACCGTACAGAGATGGGCATTCCAGCCGTCGGAAACCGCCGAGGATGAAAAGTTTTGTCCATTTCCATGCAGATATGAACGAAAAACGATTGATACAGACCGCGAAAGTGCTTTCCACACTGTTCATGCCATTGTACGCCCCATTGTGGGTGTTCTTTGGGCTGTTCCTGTTCAGTTATCTGCGGATGTTGCCTTGGGGCTACAAACTGTTCATCATCTGCTTGGTGTATTTCTTCACGGCATTTGTCCCAACAGTTGGCATAGGCCTGTTCCGACTTTTCAAGCGATGGACACACTTGGAACTGAGTCATCGAGAACATCGGCATATGCCCTACATCGTCGCCCTACTCAGTTATGCAACATGCCTCGTCATCATGACAAAACTCAATGCAGCCATGTTTTTCCGTGGTATCGTCATGGCAGGCCTTATCTCCCAAATCATCTGCATCACCATCAATGCTTGGTGGAAAGTCAGTACACACATGGTCGGCATGGGAGGCTTGGTGGGCGCACTCAATGCTTTCAGCATTCTTTTTTTCTACAATCCTGTATGGCCGTTCTGCGGCTTGCTCCTGCTTTCTGGCGTCCTAGGCACCAGCCGTATCATCCTTCGTCAACACAGCCTGGCCCAAGTGCTGGTGGGTTTTGGCATCGGATATGCCTGCGCCATGACGTTTATACTCATCAATTGGATGTAGAAAGGGGAAGATACTACTAAAAGAAGTTAAACTAAAAACAACGCATATATGAAACCAGTCATTTCAATTATCATGGGCAGCACGTCCGACCTCCCTATCATGGAAAAGGCTGCCAAGTTTCTCGATGAAATGGGCGTTTTCTTCGAGATGAACGCACTTTCCGCCCATCGCACCCCCGATGCAGTGGAAGAGTTTGCCAAAGAAGCCAAAGGACGTGGCATCAAGGTCATCATCGCTGGTGCAGGTATGGCTGCCGCGTTGCCTGGTGTCATCGCCGCCAACACGATTCTCCCCGTAATAGGTGTACCCGTGAAGGGAAGTGTGCTGGATGGAATGGATGCCGTTTATTCGATGGTACAGATGCCTCCTGGCATTCCTGTTGCCACCGTCGCCATCAATGGCGCCCTCAATGCCGCCATTCTGGCCATACAGATGCTCGCTCTTTCTGACGAGGCGTTGGCAAAGAAATTCGCAGCATACAAAAACGACCTCCGCCAGAAAATAGAAAAGGCGAACGCCGAGTTGAAAGAAGTGAAATATACATATAAGTGCAACTGACGCAACCAAGCCATTGAATCATATGGGTTATCAAAGGAGAAGAACCACGGAAGTGAACGTGGGCTGCTTACGGTTGGGTGCAGACAACCCCATCCGCATTCAGTCGATGGCAAACACCTCGACGATGGACACGGAGGCTTCCGTCGCCCAAGCCAAGAGAATCGTCGATGCAGGTGGTGAAATCGTGCGTTTCACCACACAGGGGCAACGTGAAGCCCTCAATATGCAGCACATCAGCAACGCTTTACGGGCCGACGGCTATACAGTGCCTCTCGTTGCCGATGTCCATTTCAACGCTGCCGTTGCCGATACTGCTGCCACCATCTGTGAGAAAGTGCGCATCAATCCTGGTAACTATGTTGACCCTGCCAGAACATTCAAGAAATTGGAATATACAGACAAGGAATATGCCGATGAAATCGAGAAAATCGACAAGCGTCTGGTGCCTTTCTTGAACATCTGCAAAGAACACCATACAGCCATCCGCATCGGTGTGAATCATGGTTCGTTGAGTGACCGCATCATGTCCCGTTATGGTGACACACCAGAAGGCATGGTCGAATCGTGCATGGAGTTCTTGCGCATCTGTGTACGTGAGCACTTTACAGATGTCGTCATATCCATCAAGGCCAGCAACACGGTCGTTATGGTGAGAACCGTTCGTCTGTTGGTCAAGCAGATGGAAGCAGAAAGAATGACCTTTCCGTTGCATTTGGGAGTGACTGAAGCGGGTGAAGGTGAAGACGGACGTATCAAAAGTGCAGTCGGGATCGGTGCTCTCCTTTGCGAAGGCATCGGTGACACGATTCGTGTTTCTCTCTCCGAAGCCCCCGAAAAAGAAATTCCTGTTGCCAAGAAATTGGTCGATTCCATCGAGGAATGTGCCTCATTAAGAGAACAAGCGAAAGCTTCCATCGTCGATGACACAGTGACTGTCGAGTTCCACGAAACCCAATGGGAAGATTTGCAACTGAAAGCCTCCATGACGGTAGGAGCCTTGTTCATAGACCAGTTAGCCCATCAACTCATCATCAAAAACGACGGTTTCACCAAGGAGAAACTGACAGAACTGGCAGATGGCATCCTGCAAGCTGCTCGCATCAAGTTTACGAAGACTGAATATATCAGCTGCCCAGGATGTGGGCGCACGCTCTACAACCTCGAAGAGACCATCGCCAAGATACGTGCTGCCGTAAGCCAACGTGCCATGACAGACAAACGCTTTGCCACGCTCAAAATTGGCATTATGGGCTGTATCGTGAACGGCCCTGGTGAAATGGCTGATGCCGATTATGGCTATGTTGGTGCAGGTGTAGGCAAGGTGTCGCTCTACAAACAGAAAATATGTATCGAGAAGAACATCCCCGAAGCCAATGCAGTGGAACGCCTGATTCAATTTATCGAAGAAGATTTGAATACTAAGATCTATTAAAAATATGAATATGTATATAATTGCGGGCATCGTGATAGCCATTGTCCTCCTGTTTGTGGCACTGACATACAACAAACTCATACAACTACGCAACAAGGTGAAAGAAGCTTTTTCTACGATGGATGTCTATCTGAAAAAGCGTTACGACCTCATCCCAAGTTTGGTCGAAGTAGTGAAGGGCTATGCGAAACATGAAACTGACACGCTTCAGAACGTCACCAAGATGCGCAGTGAGGCCAAGCAAGGAAATCTGGCAGACGCTATCCATGGAGAGATGAAGATTAGTGATGCCCTCAAGTCCATCTTTGTAGTGGTGGAGAGCTATCCTGAGCTGAAGGCCAACACCAATTTTCTGGACTTACAGGGAAAACTCTCCAGGATGGAGGAAGAAATCGCCTTCTCTCGCCGCTACTACAATGGTAGTGTACGAGCATACAATAACCAATGCCAAATGTTCCCCTTCAACCTCATTGCCAGCATATTTGGTTTCAGCACCTTACCAATGTATGAGGTAGAAAACACGAAGGAAAGAAATGTGGTAAACGTAAAACTATCATAAAATAATGAGAACTATCCGATTTATACTTTTGACCCTCCTCTCCACTTTCGGCATGACGGCGAAAGCTGACTTGGGTGGCTACTATTACACCAACTACCATGTTGATGCAGTGGTACACAAGAACAATGTGTGGGATATCACAGAAACGATGGATGTCTTCTTCACCGAACCTCGCCACGGCATCTATCGCTACATCCCCACAACGTTCTCTTTGCAGCACGATGTATCAAAAGACGAGGGGCAGAAGCAGCATGTGATAGAAGGGCAAATCGTACAGAACTGGCAAAAGTTCAACTATGTGAGCAAGGTGGACAGTATCTATGTGGACAACTGGGAATTCGTCGTTGATGAAGATGATGATGATTTTTACGTCATTCGCATCGGAAGTGCCTACAAACAGGTAACAGGTGCACAACGGTATGTGCTGCACTATAAATACATCTATCGCGATGACCGTCGTCCCGAGTTTGACTACCTCTTCCACACCGTCTTAGGCACCGATTTCAACGAACCTACTGAGCATTTCAGCTTCAAGTTAAAATTTGAGAAGCCCTTGCCAGCAGACATCCTGAAACGGTTGGAAGTCTATAGCGGCGCGTATGGTAACAAGGATAACACTGTCCAGAATTTGGTCATCAAAGCAAACAGCAATATGATTACAGGTCGGGCAGAAAGCATCCAACCCAAGCAAGGCATCACCCTTTATGCCAAACTGCCAGCAGACTATTATGAAGATGTACTTAGCGTCAACTATTTCTGGCATTACCTCTTTGGAGGCATCACACTATTACTGATAGTGCTGATTGTCACTATGATGCTGACCATCAAGCGTCCTTCCGTAACCAAGGTGATAGAGTTCTATCCTCCCGACGACATCAGTAGTGCGGAAGTCGGCACCATCACCGATGGCAGTGTGGATGCCGAAGACTTGGCTTCACTCATTCCCTGGTTGGCTGGACGTGGCTACATCAGCATCAAGGAACTGGAAGAGAAGAAGACCTTTACCACCAAACGTGACTTGCAGCTCACCAAACTAAAAGACCTGCCCCAAGATGCACCCAAGTACCAAAAGAGCATGATGGAACTCCTGTTCCCAACCGGCCAACAGACTGTCAAATTGAAAGACATCGGTGAGAAGCCTCAAAAAGTGGAATCCATCAAAAACTTGCTGAAGAAGAAGTTCACAGGCAAGAAAAGCCTGACTCACATCAACTGGAGCGTGCTGCTCTACCTTCCCTTGATGCTCTCCAGCACGATGGTACTTGCCACCAATACAGTCACGCGAACCTTCGACGAGAATAGCATCATCTTAGCGATAGGCCTGTGGCTCATCCCCTTCTTCATCGGTTGGGTGTTCCGATTGGCTTTGAGCATCAAAGACATTTTGGGCAGCACTTGGAAAGACTGGCTTGCCCTTGCCATCAAAACCATCATCATGGCCTGCATCTGCTTCATCTATTGCAAATACTTACCCGACTACGGCGCTCCTATGAGCACATGGATGATTATTGCCCTTTTTGCCAGTTGCTTCCTGCTGTGCGAGTTGGCTGGATTTTTCAATGTCAACTCCAAGTATCGTGCACAGATGATGGGACGTCTGCTGGGCTTCAAGGAATTCATCAAGACAGCCGAGCAGTCGCGTCTGGAGGCATTGCAGGCAGATGACCCCCAATACTTCTACAAAGTGCTGCCATACGCCATGGTGTTTGGACTCACGAAGAAATGGACGAAACTGTTCGAGAAAATCGACGTACAGCAACCCGAATGGTATGAGTCGGCCAGTCCCTTGGTCGGCCATGCACTGACCGCTCACATGACCAGCAGCCTGCTTTCATCCACCAACAGCACCATCAGCGCCATCAGCACCGTCAGCCACAACAGCAGTTCGTCTGGTGGCTATTCCAGCGGTGGAGGAGGCTTCTCTGGCGGCGGTGGCGGAGGCGGTGGCGGCGGTAGCTGGTGATGCCTCCCCTATCCTCCGATGAAATCGACAGAAAAGAGACTCATGAAACTTCTGATTGACATAGGCAACACATCTGCCAAGTTAGCAGTTGCCGATACCGACATCCTCCATTTCGAACGGCTCACAGAGTCGTGGAAGGATGCCTTTGCCCGTCTCGCTGCCACTTTCCGTCTTGATGTAGTGCACATCTCCACGGTGGCAGGTGACGACCCCCTCCTGAACGAAGCCCTGACAGCATTGCGTCTTCCCGTGCTTTGGCTCAACGCCTCCGTGCCCTGCCCCGTCAAGCCCATCTCGAACGTTCATCCCGCCCTCGGTGCCGACCGATGGGCAGCCGACATTGGTGCGCTCTCACAAGACGCTGACCACACCTTACTCATTATAGATGCCGGCACCTGCATCACCTACGATGTGATTTCCCGAGAAGGGTGCATCTTGGGCGGAGCCATCTCCCCCGGAGTTCAGTTGAGGCTTCATGCCATGCACGAACACACCGCACTGCTCCCTGCCATCAAAGCCGAGCAAGAAGCAGTGCTGCTGGGCAACGACACCCGTACCGCCATGCTCTCAGCAGCAGTCAACGGTGCCCGTTTCGAGATAGAAGGCTACATCCGCCACCTCCTGCAAGACTACCCCGACCTCCACGTCTTCCTCACAGGTGGCAACACCTTCCGTTTCTCCGACGACATCACCTGTCCCATCACCCACGACCCCTATCTGGTGTTCAAGGGATTAGCCGCACTCTGACTGTCCCCTGCACCAAAGTTCCACCCAATATGAAAGGCTGCATGTACACACACGCGTACATGCAGCCTTTTTTTGTTTCAAGCAGTCGGGGCAACTACTCCACTGCCGCGCCCGACAAGTCATACTTCTTGCCATTGCGCACTATGACGATTCGTCCCTTCTCCAGGAACTTGCCCTCCTTCTCCTTTGATGCGTCAATGTTGCCGATACCAGTTGCCCAAACGTCTTCTATGGAGAGGAACTTACTCCACACCTCATGCGCCTTATATTCATTCATCGATTCTGCTGGCACATAAAGCGTCGCATTGTAGTTCTTGAAGGAATTGGCGCTTGCAGCAGGCACATCGGTACAATAAACATAGATGGCCTGTATTTTCTCGCTATCTTTGAAACACTGCTCGCCAACCAATGCACAACCGTCCTTGATGGTCACATTGGCGATGTTGGCACAACCTGTAAACACACCCGTTCCCATCGTCGTCATTCGCTTGCCCAAGGTTACAGAGGTCAAACCTGTGCAACCACTGAACGTTTCAGCTTCCTCGTATACTGTATTCTTCCGTTCCAACGTGGTCACCTTGTCGGGTATCACCACCTCTTCCAAATCCACACAATTGGCAAAGGCACGATAACCTATCGTGCGAACGTTATCGCCAATCACCAACTCTGACAATTTGGAACAATTCATAAACGCCCCTG
>JAFSKR010000029.1 GCA_017448825.1 Bacteroidaceae bacterium | reverse complement strand
CGGGGCGAATGTGTCCCCTGCGAGCGTGTCGCCGTAGCGGTTGGAAGTGCCGCCGACGTTGTGGATGCTGTTCCACAGCGACCTCGACGTGACCGGGGCGAATGTGTCCCCTGCGAGCGTGTCGCCGTAGCGGTTGGAAGTAACCGCATTGTTATGAATCGACATGTCATAAAGGGCGTTTATACGTTCGAAAATCCCATTAAACAACTTGTCGAACGGCCCGCCTGTCTTGGCGAAAATTGCGCTGTCTTTCGGGTCTGACTTTGCAAGCCTCAAGGCACCGTCATGGATGGGCGTAATGCTTGCAGCCTCAACCGCCATGGGCGAACCTTCTGACGTAGCCATGCCATCCTTAAAGGGTAATGCAGCCTGTGCTGCCCATCCTGCCTCATAAGGGTCTTTGGCATGTGTCACGTTTTCTATCCGGGTTCTCTCCCTGTATCGTGTCGCCTCATCGCCCTCCTCTCCGGGCACCCAATTGGAATCCCTATGCCAATCCCAAAGAGCACTTATTGTTCTTGTATCATACTGTCTGATTTTTCTTTGCTCCTCAATGGTCAGACCTTTTCTGTATTGTGGGTTTTCTTTCAACTCGTCATAAACCTTGGCATCCCTTGTCCCGGCCCTAAAACGTTCTCTTAGTTCAGCTCCCTTTTGTTCGTCCGTGATTTGTCCTCTGTTTTCGATGGTTTTTAGTGCGTTTTGGAAAGTTTCGTTTATCCGGTCAAGTTTCTTCAATTCCTCCTCTTGCTTCTTCGAGGCCACTTCACGGTTTGCCTCAATCGCCCTTACAACACTGTCGAAGTTATCATTATAAGCAGTCAGAAGATTGTGTATGTCGGTTTCAGCCGTAGATACAAAGTTGTCAAAGGTTGCTGCCCCCAACTTGGCGGATATGGCTGTTGTTGCGGCCTCAATCTTCTGCACGAGTGACATGGTAGTCTTGGCATACTCTACCGGGTCAGACTCGTTGTTACTTGGCATAAGGTTCTTGAGGTCTTCCGGCATGACGTTACCGACATCTATGCGCTTGCCCTCAATTGTGTTCACATACCATTGCCCGGATTTCTCGTCACGTTGTGCCCTGTTAGTGACTGCCGAGATTTGCTCGTCATTCAATTTTGTGCCACCCATCTGACCTTTGACGATATCTTTCTTCCGGTCTTCGCGAATCATTGCCTTGGCTTCTTCTGTTGACATGTTCCATGCCTCTGCCGTTGCACGGATGAGAATTTCCTCATTGCCGCTAAATGTCGTTTCTCCCGTATTCTTGTCAGTTGTCCCATAGCCTTTGAACGTATTCTTTACACGTTCCGCAAAAGACTTAGGGTCATTGAGTGAGTCGTAAAAAATGCCCAATGGGTCAGAATAAAGGGCTGCGTTTCCTCCAAGCACCTGCAATTTGGCCGACTGAGTTATCACACCTTCAAGTCCTCCTGCCTGTGTTTTCTCAAGCATACTTCCAAGTGAACTTATATTGAAACGTGCATTCTCCGCCCACTTCGCAAAATCCATGAAGCCCTTGACCCCATTCTTGAAATTGAATCTGTTTGCGAGTTTCAAGTTTGCAAGCACGTCCTTGGTGACTTTCTTCTGCGAGAGTCCCATCTTGTTCACGTCATTGTACATCTCATACATGATATCCGCCGATTCCGATACGGAGTGGTTGAAGAGTTGCATTTGTGATGCGAAGTTTGACATGCTTTCATTGCCCACGAGGTCGCCGACGGCGAGGCTCTTCATATAGTCACGGTTAGATAGATTGACAGGACGCGCTCCCTGCTCCGACATGGAAATTTGGAATTTCAAGGCATCCTCAATAGTTTTTCCCAACTTGGCGAACTCCTCGCCCTGCCCGAGCATGCGCTTTTCGAAACTATAGCCCTGAGCCGCCGACATACCGGTCTCTCTTTGATAAGCATGTACTGCCGCATCCTGTTTTCGGATATGGTCATCAGTCTTTTTCGTGAACTCATTGACCTGCTTGATGAGGTCGGATGCATTCTTCATCCGGGTCTCGGCAATCTTCTGTTCCTGTTCAAGCGTAGCCTCCTGATACTTGTTAATCTGTCCCCAAATGGGAATCCAATCAGTCCACGTGTGCGCCATCTTCGTATTGGCGAGCGTGGTAGCGTTTTCGGCCTGTAAGAGTGCCATCTGACTGTCTATCGCCAACTGCTGTGCTGAATATGCTCCTACGACGGCATCCGACCAAGAGTCAAGCCCGGCGCGCATGTTATTAAGCGTTACCGTAGTAATTGCACCCAAATCACGAAGTGTGTTCTCCGTGCTCAGCTTAACATAGTCAGTAGCCTTTCCTATACCGAACTCCACGGCCTTGATGATGCCATCAGCAATCGCCATGTATATATTGCCCTTTAAGCCTTTCAGAACGTTCGTCATGCTGCCGCCCTTGGAGTTCGCCAACAAGCCCTTCTCCATTGTGGCCTGTGCCTTCTGAGCGGCCTTGATATCCCTTACTCCGTTACGTTTGAGTTCACGCTCCGTCCGCTTTTTGGCTTTCTGCTCTTTGTCACGGCTTTCCTCAAGTCGTTCCTTTCTTCCCTTGACATCCCGGCGTTCTTCCCGTTTCTCGTTAATGACTTTCTGAACCTTGTCTCGGTCATCGGGATTAGTTGTCTTATCGAGGTTTTCCCGAAGTTTGGCAAGGCTTTTTTCAAGTTTTTCAATCTCGTCATCACACTTCCCTATCTGACGGCCATATTGCTCAACGGTCTCCTCCTGTTCAGCGTAAGTGTCAATAAGCCGGTACACTTTGTCATGCTGTTCTTTGGATATACCGAGGGTCTCATCAAAATTGTTCTTAATGCTTTCCTTTTTACCCTCTTTGTCATCAAGCTGCTCGCTGATGTGTTCAAGTATCGAAAGTATGCTGCTCAGATTCATTCCTCACGAAAAAGTCTGCTGTTTATCTTGATATCGTCGAAGAGTTCATCACCCAATTCTATGCCGTGGCTTGTATGTGAATCTACCCCGGCATTGTTATTGCAGAAGAAGGACAGATACCTCATGAGTTCCCCTTCCTCCAAGGTGTCAATCCACATTTCCACCTTCTCTCGGTCATCGCAACCATTGACTGAGACGGTCGCCATTGAGAGTAACGTCTTGATGAGTCGCATTGACTCATTCTCGCCTTTTCTGTGTTCAGGGTCGGCAACCAAGGCGGTGAATGTCTTCTCTTCACTCCGGGTCAGAAGATGATACTTGACGGCATCTCTCCTGCATGTCAAATAGTCAAAATATCCGTCAGTATCACCAAAATAGTTGAATTCCTTGAACTTGATGTCCGAAAGGTCGATAGTTGCAACGCCTCCGAAGTCATGGATATGATACTCATTGCCATATCCGGTTATCCTAAGCCAAAGCAGGATATATTCACGGTCGCCTGTGCATAGTTCCGAAGCCGTGAATGTTTTGTCGACAATTTTCCTCTCCAACAGTACATCGGTCATGCGTCCCTCCTCCCTCAGTTTATCGGAAAATATGATGTTCTCGTCCGATGCGGTTAGGTAGGCTACGTCGACTGTCCCCTTCTTGTGTGGATAGCACTCGCCCCGGCTTGGGAGCGTCAATGTCTCAAAAGTTTTTCCTTCTGCCATCAGTCGTATATGCCTTTTCTATTAAATATAGTACACGCGGAAGCCGACTTCAAGAATTTTTCATAAGACGTTAAATAAACACAATTCCGCCGGAGCACCTTTGGATGTTCCGGCGAAATTGTGTAACTTTGCATCCGTACCGAGAGTGAAAAATACGAGAAGCAATACTCGCACTTCTTTAACAACGGGTACCCCTACGCCGATGGAAAAGGTAAGACTTACTCCAAAGCAAAGGAAGATGCTTGAACGCATGCGTTACTTAGCGTCTTATCGTCTTGGCAGTTCTTTTAGATAACTGTCCGCTGTCGATGCTGTGAGACCGCTTTGAATGGAAGTGAGCGGTCTCACTTTACTATAAATATGTCGCCGGAGAAGAAAAAATCTCAAGTCAACAGGTATATCGTTCCCAATTTTATTTTTCACACGGAGGGGGGGGCTTGTCACGCAGAAATCGCAGAAATACGCGGAAATTTGGCAGTTGGGGCGCTATGCGTCAACCTTTCTGCGAATTTCTGTGTGTTTCTGCGTGAAATAAATAACATGAGTTCGACACGAATTATCTACATAAAATTCATGATAATTCATGATAATTCGTGGTCATTCATAAATTATATTTGTATTCAAATTCATAGAATTCACGTTAATAATACCTATGGCTTCATCCATTTGTTTCGACTCTCTTGATCAACTTCGCGGGAACACCCCCGACAACGGTGTTGGGCTGGACGTCTTTTGTCACTACAGCGCCCGCTGCTACCACGACAGCGTCACCGATGGTTACACCTGCCAGCACGGTGGCGTTGGCTCCTATCCACACGTTTTTGCCAATGTGGATTGGTGCGTAGGTCATGCTCTGCCGTTTCTTGGGGTCCAAATCATGACGGTATGGAAGGGTGGAAACATGCCTCCTGAGAGAATTGATGGAACATCATGCGGACATCGGAACCGCCAATGCCCGGTTTCCCTGATGCCATGTATTCTCTGAATTCCTGGATGCTCATATACTCCTGCCCAACTCAAATGCTTCCTGCAACTTGTTGTTTCCCTCGATTTCTCGCGGGTCGTTCACACCTCCGCAGAAGAGGGTACCAGCCAGGCGGCTCTTGGGATAGCAGTCAACCCATCCTGTGAGACCGATTTCTGCCCGCTTCGAAGTCTCTTCATCGTCCTCGGCAGCCGTGGCGAGCAGATACACGTCGCGGAACTTGTAGTCAAGCGGATACATGGCATTCATGCGGTCTATGAGCGTCTTCATCTGTCCGCTCATCTCATAATAATAGATGGGTGTCGCCCATGCCACGACATCGGCCTCCAGCACCTTGGCCATGATGCCGTTCACATCGTCCTTGATGACGCACTTGCCCAGCTTTTGACAGCCAAAGCAGCCCGTGCAGAAACGGATGTCTTTGCCTACGAGAGAAATCTTCTCCACATCGTTTCCGGCGCTCACAGCTCCTTCCACGAACTTGTCAGCGAGCATATCGCTGTTTGAACCACGACGAAGGCTCGTCGAAATAACAATGACCTTTTTCATCATTTATGGGGGTTTTTCAAAGTGATGCTGCAAAGATACGAACATTTATCGACTTTTGCAAATTGAATATCTTTGAAGTTAACGAAGTGAGCGCTTCGCTCGAAGTTAACGACAATAGTTACGGGCATTGAAACGGCATCGAAAACTATCGCAAAAAGTATCGTCGCTCACTTCGAGCGAAGCAATAACTTCAGAAAGTTGAGGACATTATTTCATATAAACGTTATACTGATTTTGGAAAGATTTAATTGTCCTCCTCTTTTTTCAAAAAAACTTCATTTCACGCATTTGGCCCTACCATAAAGCGGGCGAGGATGGAAATAGCACATCCTCGCCCGCCTCAAATTCGTTGCTGCATCTATTGCCACAGCGGCTCGTTCTCCCATCCGCGGGGGAAGCCCATTGCTGCGGTGTCAATGGATGGATAAGCGGACAGCAGGGCATCAATCTTGGCCTTCATGTCGTTGTTCGGCGAAATGATGTTCAGGAAATACTTGATGATGCAAAGGTCAAAGTAGATACGAAGCGTGTCTGTTGGTAGAGAAATTCAACTGCCTGCCATGCGGTTAGGGAGCATCGGACGAATGGTGTTCTGCTTGTTCCAAACACGGGCATGGTGACAACAGGAATTGCGGGTCAGGGTTACGATGGTGAGCCACGACTCGAATGGAGCCACTTGCAGACCGAACCTGCGGGCAATGCTTTTCTTGATACGGGCGACCTTGATGTTATTGAAGATGTTTGTGATGACGCCGAAGGGGAGAACTTCTGCCAATATCCAGGCAGGGGGATAGGCATCGGAATAGGTCTGTTTGAAGTGGACGATGAAATCCTCGCGTGAACGGTGAAGTTCTGCATCAATCAAGTCCATCGTGTGGCGGAACTTCGCGGCATCAATGAAATTGCTACTGTCGGTCATCCAGAATGGGTTGCCCGCCATGTCGCAGCCGATGTTGACGATGGCACTACGGACGGCCACCTCTATCTTCTCAATCTCGTTGAAGATGAGCAGGCGAAACTTCTTGTCGAAGCGATAGAGCATCATCACTTGTTCGAACGTTGTGTTCGGCTTGTAGCGGTGCTGCTCCTTGGGCATCTGCAAAAGGGGATACATATAGGCAGACAAACGGTAATAGCCTATAAACTCAAGGTATTGCTCTGCCTTTGCGGTATCTGTAACCGTCAAGCCTCTTGACTGCAAAAGACTGACGAGGTCGTGCGCACTGGTGTACAGTTTCTGGAATGGGATTCTGTTGTTCATTGTATAAAAATAAAACGACCCGCACATTTGAGCATCGTGGAGAGGCTTGGCGGGTTCTGGTGGTGCAAAGGTACAGGTTTTGTTTGAAACAGCCAAACATTTTGAGGGGAAATTCTATTATCAGGGTGAAAAAGCAAAGATTATCGCGCACTCGCCCCCTCTCTTTTGATATATATTAAGGCAAAAGCGAGCGAGGATGCGCCGTTTCGGTGAGCAGATACACGTCGCACAGCACCGCCCGCACAAAAAACTTCCTGGTCTTGGTTTCATTCTTCATATTCTTCCATGTTAATGATGTGACACAACTTTCTGAAGTCATCGCTTCGCTCGAAGTGAACGACGATAGTTTTTGCGATAGTTTTCAATCCTGTTTCAATGTCCGCAACTATTTGTCGTTATTCAGTTGCATGGCAAATTCCTTGATGGCAATGACCGTGAGTTTCGGCCAGCCTATCTGCTTGAGGATGTTGAAGTGGGTGTCGTTGGTGACGATGTACTCGGCATCGGCGGCCACGGCGCAGTCCACGAACTTGTTATCGTCGGGGTCGGCATCAATCAGCCCGAAGTGGATATAGACGTCCTGGAACTCGGTGGTGTCGAGCCGGGCGATGGCCTCGACCACGTTGTGCGCAATCTCGGCGGTGGTCTTCTCGGCAAGGATTTCCTCGTACTCGTTCAGTATCTCGGTGTTGACGCACAAGCTGATGCGGCCCGCCAGCACTTCGGTCCATATCTTGTGATACGGACTGCGGCTGGGCAGTGTCTGTAGCAGACAGTTGGTGTCAAGAACGACGCGTCGCATAGCTGTAGGGGGTGCGCATGTGCTCTGCGCCCCATTGTTCGATGGTCTGATCGTTGATTACTCCCTCGTCCCACAGCGCGTCGATGGCCTTCTGCGCCTTCTGTGCGAAATAGTGGGCCAAGAGGTTTTTGAACTCGTTCAGCTCTGCCTCCGAAGTGATGCTGTTCAGGGCGTTCAGCAGTTCCAGTTGTGCCATTTGTGAATAACTCATAAACGTGTCAATTAGAATTCTGGCGACAAAGGTACGAATTTATTTCGTAAATTGTTCCATTTCCTTCCACCTTTTTTATAGATTCCACATGGGATTCTTCACCACCCTCCCTCGAACTCCTTCCCCTCGCTATTTCCCATGCAGACGTCAGTCGTCCAGAATGGTGATGCGGCCCTGCGGTGCGCTGTAGCGTTGGGGGATGGTTCCTCCAAGTGCCTGGGCGATGTATTCGCTGAGTGCCTGGGCATCGTCATATACCGTGGAGTCGGTGGGGATGATGCTGCAATTGATGAGTGCATCGTGGAACCCGCCACCATGATGGCAATAGTCTGTCAGTGCTACGGTGTATGTGGCATCAGGGTCGATGTCGGCATAAGTGCCGTCGGGCAGCTGTATCTGGACATGGTCGATGGTGTGCGAGTGGGTGTGTATCGTGAAGCGGATGCCGGAGCACTGGGGGAAGTCGCCATCCGACTCGGGGGTGTTGGCGCAACATTGCCGCAGCGTGGAAATGATTTCTTCGCCGGTGGCACGAATCTTGAGCAATGGGTTGAAAAAGGGCAGCACGCTGACAATGTCGGCGTATGTGATGGTTCCGGCTGCGATGTCGTTGCGTATGCCACCGCCGTTCACCAGGGCGATGTCGGCCTGCATGACATGACGTAAGGCATCAGTCACCAGGTCGCCCATGTTTGTCTCCGAGCTGCGTACCACCCACTCGCCGTTCTCGCTGACGACGAGCGGGAAGTCGGTAATGCCCACCGCCTGTCGGGTCTGCTCATCAACAAGGCTGTTGACAGCATCGATGGCTGCCGTGACGGCACTGCTCTCATAGGGGACATCGCTGGTGGGAGTGAGGCTGACGGAGATGTGTCCATCGGCAGTGATGAGCAGCTTGCCGATGTTGGCAAACTGGGTGCCTGTCTGGGTGACGACCACGGGCTTGCCTGCGGCATCGGTCACGGTCTCGGCCTCAATGACGGAGTGGGTGTGGCCGTCGAGCACCACGTCGATGCCGCTGATGTGGGTCACAAGCTGGTGGGAGTCGAAGCCCATCGACTGCGTCTGCTCGCCCACATGGGAGAGCAGCACCACATAGTCGGCACCAGCGTGACGGGCATCGCTGACAGCCTGCTGCACCAGCTCGTAGAAGTCGTCCTGGCGCAAATCAGCCAACTGATGCCCCTCGCTGTCATAGAAGGCATAACGCTCGAGCAGCATCGTTTCGGGGGTGAGGGCACCCACGAAGGCCACGCGCCTGTTGCCGTATTGGTGCATGACGTAGGGCGCATAACAGGGTGCGGCAGCATCGGTGGTGTAGTAGTTGGCACAGATGACGGGAGCATCCAACTGTTGCAACAGTGAGGTCATCCTGTCGATACCGTAGTCGAACTCGTGGTTGCCAAGAGCGATGGCATCATAGCCTACGTGACGCATCACATCGATGACGTACTGCCCCTTCGAGATGGCCCCGATGGTGCTGCCTTGCAGGAAGTCGCCCACCGACACCGCTGCGGCGTAGGCCGTGTCGGCCAGGTTGATGGCATCGCGCCAGCCGGCAATCTGTGCATATCCCGTGATGGAGCAGTGCACGTCGTTCTCGTAGAGGATGACGATGCTCTTGTCCTGTGGCGACAGGCCTGCGTCATCGGCATCGCTGTCCGAGCAGGCCGTCATCGCCGTCATGCCGCCGAGGGTCAGGATGGCGGCCATCATCCGTAGAATGTTCTTCTTCATTACATTTTACAATTAGTGCTGTTCAAGTTCAATAAACCCTGCACGACACAAGATTTTTGGCACAAAAGGGAATCGCAACGACGGTGGCGTTGGATTCCCTTTTTCTGCCTCACTTGCGAGTTTTCTGCCTCACTTGCGAGTTTTCTGTCTCGCTTATGAGGAACAGTGTCTGCACAAGGAGCGACTTATTTCTTGGTAGCCTTCTTGGCTGGAGCCTTCTTGGCAGGTTCGGCCTTGGGGGCCTCGGCTTTCGCTGCTGCCTTGGGGGCTGGTGCTGCCTTCTTCACGGGTGCTGCCTTGGGGGCTGACTCCTTCTTGGGGGCTGCCTTTTTGGCGGGCTTCTTTTCCTCCAGCTCGGTGGGGTTGTACTTCTCGAGCTTCTTGCGGAGGCGCTCGATTTCCTTGTCCTTGGCTGCCAGTTCGTCGCCCTGGTTCTTGATCATGGTGATGAGGCCGTCGATTTCTTCGTTGTCGGCACCGCCATAGAGGCTGTTGACGCGGGCAATGAAGTCACCGAGGATGTTCATGTAGTTGGTGAAGGCGTCGTAGGGGCTGTCGTAGATGCCACGATACTGGATGCCGGGCTTGGTGGTCATGAAGCGGAAGTTGTTGGATGCCTGCAGGGAGTCCCAGTCGCGCTGGATGCGGCGGTCTCCGCACACGCGCACGCGGTCGGCGATGCTGTAGAGCTTCTGGAAGGCTTCGCGCTGCATGACGTTTCCGAGCCAGCAGGAGGTGTCGCGCTCTTCGTCCACCCAGGAGATGTTGTAGGGCACTTCGATGGCGCCTACGCTCTGCTCTTCGCAGAGTTCGGATGGCAGGACGAATCCGATGCCGCGCTGCTTGGCGAGCACGGGCACTGCCTTGAGGAATTCGAGGATGCCGCTGGAGAGTGGGTGGAAGATGCCGAAGGTGACGAGCTCGCCGAAGATGTTGATGAAGTTCTCGCCTTCGGGCGTGGAGGCTATCCAGTCAATCCACTGGTCGGCCATGATGGGGTTGGAGGTGAATCGCTCGGTGATGTCCTCGGAGAGGTTGATGTTGCGCAGCAGGAGCTTGAGGCGCGGGTCGCTGGCGCAGTGGTAGATGTAGTGTGGCGACTTCCACCCGAGCACTTGCTTGGCGCCTTCGGTAATCATGCCCTTGAAGCCCATGCCGGCTACTTGTGCGCCGATGTCGTCGTTGTAGATGAGGGATGAGTTGCGGAACACCTTGGGGCGCTTGCCGAAGAGTTCCTTGATGGTGTCGCTCATGCGCTTGACTTCGGCTGCGAAGCTTTCTTCGTTGGCGAGGGATGCCAAGCCGTGGCTGTAGGGTTCGCAGAGGAATTCCACCTGACCTGTGGCGTTGATTTCCTGCAGGAGGTCGATGACTTGGGGCGCATGGAGCTCGAGCTGCTCGAGGCCGCATCCCGAGAGGGAGAATGCCACCTTGAACTCGGGGTGCTCCTTGCACATCTGGATGAGTGTCTGCAGTGCCGGCACGTAGCTTCGCTCGGCGATGTCGGTGATGGAGCGCTCGTTCTCGTAGTCGTCGTAGTAGTAGTGGTCGCGGCCGATGTCGAAGAAACGGTAGCGCTTGAGATGTATTATCTGGTGAATCTCAAAATAAAGGCATATCTTTTTCATAAAGGCCCCCTCCCCGCTCCTCCTGTCGTGGAGGAGAGTAGAATGTTTGTGGGGAGGAATTCTACTTTTTTGATTGTGTGTTATTGTTTATTTCTGAAGTGGTTGTCGGTGTTAGTGTATAAAGCCTCCGTTGTGGATGCACTCGTCGTAGAGCTTGCGGATGCGGTGGCCGACTTTCACCCACGTGATTTCTGCCACTTCCTTGAGGCCTTCGTCGCGCAGGTAGGTGTGCAGGCCCTCGTTGGTGCAGAGGGAGTAGATGTAGTCTGCCATGGCGTTGATGTCCCAGTAGTCCACCTTGATGACTTTGTCGAGGATTTCGCCGCAGCCTGACTGCTTGGAGATGATGCAGGGCGTTCCGCACTGCATGGCCTCCAGTGGTGCGATGCCGAAGGGCTCGGAGACGGATGGCATGACGAAGACGTCGCTGGCCTTGTAGCACTCGTACACTTCCTTGCCGCGCTGGAAGCCGGGGAAGTGCACGCGGTCGGCTATGCCCTTGGCGGCTGCCAGGTCAACCATTTCCCAGTATTTGTCGCCTGAGCCTGCGAAGCAGAAGCGGATGTTCTTGGAACGCTTGCAGACGAGGTCGGCGGCTTCGATGAAGTACTCGGGGCCTTTCTGCATGGTGATTCGCCCGAGGAAGGTGACGACCTTCTCCTTGCCGTGGTCCACGCGCGGGATGTCGAGGTATTCCTGTGGCAGTGGATAGACGGCGTTGTGCATGGCGAAGCACTTGCGCGGGTCTTGGTGGTACTCGCGGATGACGGTCTGGCGTGTCAGCTCCGAGACGCACATGATGCAGTCGGCGTGATCCATGCCGTTCTTCTCGATGGAATAGACGGTGGGGTTCACCTTGCCGCGGGAACGGTCGAAGTCGGTGGCATGTACGTGGATGCAGAGTGGCCTTCCACTGACCATCTTGGCGTGGACGCCTGCTGGATAGGTGAGCCAGTCGTGGGCATGGATGATGTCGAACTGCTCGGAGCGCGCCACCACGCCTGCGATGATGGAGAAGTTGTTGATTTCGTCGTGCAGGTTGCCGGGATAGCCGCCGGCGAACTCCATGCAGCCCATGTCGTTGACGTTCATGTAGGAGAAGTCGGCGTAGATGTGGTTGCGGAAGTTGTAGTACTGCTCAGGTGTCATGTAGTTGGGCATGCGGCTCTTCACGTAGTCGTAGTCGTGGTCGCGATAGACGATGGGCACCTGGTTCATGCCGATGATGCGGAGGAAGCGTTCCTCTTCGCCGCATGGCTTGGGAAGACAGAATGTGACTTCAGCATCGGGCTGGCCCTCGACCATTCCCTTGGTGATGCCGTAGGAGGCGACTGCGAGTCCGCCATAAATCTTGGGGGGAAATTCCCAACCGAACATTAAAACTTTCATATCCTTTTGTCCTCCTCTGGTTAATAGTTATAGAATTTTGAGAGCACCTTGTTCACGCGCAGGACTGCTGCCACGTTCATGGCGAAGCTCAATGCGCCGCGCCCGCTGAATGGGGGGTTGCCGTCGAAGAGCTCTGGCAGTGTGCCGATGCAGTGGTAGAACATTTCCTCCTCGAGGCCGATGAAGCAGCGGTCCACCCACGAGAGGGCGCTGCGCTTATAGACCTTGAGGCAGGTTTCGAGGTAGAAGCCTGAGAGCCAAGGCCATACGGTGCCCTGGTGGTAGGCCGAGTCGCGCTGCACCTGTCCGCCTGCATAGATGGGGTTGTAGCCGCCCGACTTGGGCGAGAGGCTGCGTATGCCCTTGGGCGTGAGGAGCTCCTTGGTACAGATGTCGAAGATTTTCTTTTTCTCGGGTGTGGTGAGCGGGCTGTGCTCGAGCGACGAGGCGATGAGCATATTGGGTCGCACTGACCAGGAGATGAATCCGTCGTCCACATAGTCGAGCAGATAGCCGTGCTGGTTGAGGAAGGTGTCCTTGAACGACTTGCCTGCCTGCTCTGCCAGCTGGGTGAGCGTGGCTGCCTCGCTGTGACGGCCCTTGGCGGTCAGCATCTCGGCATTGAACATCAGGGCGTTGTACCAGAGGGCGTTGATTTCCACCACGTAGCCCGAGCGTGGCACGACGGGATAGCCGTTCACCTCCGAGTTCATCCACGTGACGGCGTGCTCGCGCCCGTTCGTGTAGAGGAGTCCGTTGTCGTGCAGTGTCAGGTTCTCGTGCTTGCCCTCGCGGATGAAGGCGATAATCTTATCGACGAGCTTGCCGTACTTCGCGATGGCGGCGTCGGCGCTCACCAGCCGTGCGTACTGCTGGATGCACCACACTGCCCAGAGGAGCACGTCGGGCTTGTCCATCTCATACATGATGATGTCTGACTTCTCCTTGCCCGCCATGAAGTCGGCGATGGCCTTCTCTGCCGTCGTCATGGCCTTCTCGAAGTAGTCCACCTCGTCGATGGCGAGCGTGAGGCCTGGCAGGGAGACGAACATATCGCGGGCACGGCACTTGAACCAGGGGTAGCCTGCGATGATGTAGTTCTCGCCGTCCTTCTCGTAGTGGAACTGGTGGGCGGCGTTGACCAGGCAAGACTGGAAGTTGGTGCGCGGCACGTGCACTTCGTACTCGTGGTCGAAGATTTTCTTCATCTGGTTGGACTTCAACTCCTTCAGACCTGCGGCGAAGACGACGGTCTCGCCCTTCTTGATGTTGAACTCGAAGTAGCCCGGCACGTAGAGATCCTCGGCATAGTCGTAGCCCAGCTCCTGCTCCTTGTAGTACTCGATGCCCCGGTACCAGTTGGGGTCGAAGACGAATTCGCTCTTCTTGTTGAGCTGCATCATCAGCTCGGGGTAGCCGGGGTACATGGAAGTCTTGATGCCATTGTCGATGACATCGTAGTTGCGGTTGGCCTTGTTGTTTTCATGCGTGCACTCGCCCACGCTGCGGAAGGCGAGGAATGGGCGCAGGCGCAGGGTGGTCTCGGAGTGGGCGTCCAGCAGCGTGTAGCGAATCAGGATGCGGTTCTCGAAGTGCTGGAACACTTTCTCCTTCTTCAGTATCACACCGCCCACACGGTAGATGGTCGTGGGGATTTTTTCCCACTCGAACGAGCGGATGTACTTGTGCCCGTTGGGGCTGTACACATTGCCCGAATACTTGTGCAGTCCCAGATTGAAGTGGGCACCATGCTGAATCACGGTCTCGTCGAGCGAGGACAGCAGCACATGGTTCTCCCCGTCCAATTCGGGAACGGGCACAACCAGCAAACCGTGGTATTTACGCGTATTGCAGTCGACGATGGACGAGCAAGAATACGCACCTGACCGATTCGTGCGCAGAATCTCCTTGGGCAAAGACTCCTGCAGGTTGGTCATCAGGGTTTTGTCGAAACGTAAATAACTCATAGTTGTGTTGTATTTTAAGGTATTATGTAATATCTGCAAGATTGTTATTCTTTACAGGTTTCAGTTTTCAAATTTAGAGATTATTTTTTGCGTGCACAACCATTTCGCCATTTTTTTTCCAAAAAACTTCACTTTCCGCAGAAAAAAGGCGGAAAAACATGCTGAAAAGCAGAAAATCGCGAAAAGGTTTGTTCATTTTGCAACTTGTGCGTAACTTTGCAGCACATTTTTTTAAGGTCGGATTTTTAGGGAACTCGAGGCTTGGGGCAAGGCTTCCAAGGCTCATCAAAAAAAGAAAGCAGGTTGCAAGCAGAATGAAAAAGAGAATTTCACAACTCCTGGAGGAGGCGCTGGAAGGATTGCAGGACATCATGCAGCTGCTCACCGAGGAGCAGCGGGAAGAGCTGAGGGACAACATCACCGTGCAGCTGTTCAAGAAGAACGAAGTGCTGTACCGCGAGGGCGAAGTGCCGCAAATGTTCCACAGCCTCATCAAGGGAAAGGTGAAAATCTACAAGGGCGGCGTTGGCGGCAGGACCCAGATCATCCGCGTGGTGAAGCCCGTGGAGCACTTCGGCTACCGCGCCTACTTTGCCAACCAGAATTACGTCACCTCGGCAGCCTCCTTCGAGGGCTGCACCGTGGCGCTCATCCCCAATGAGCTGATGGAGAAGTGGATGAAGGAGAACCATGCCCTCGCCATGCTCTTCATCCGGCTGCTGGCCGTGCAAATTGGCAACTCCGACCAGCGCACGGTGAACCTGACCCAGAAGCACATCCGAGGCCGACTGGCAGAGTCGCTCCTCTTCCTGCGCGACAACTACGGCCTGGAAGAGGACGGAGCCACCCTGTCCATCTACCTGTCTCGCGAGGACCTTGCCAATATGTCGAACATGACCACCTCGAATGCCATCCGCACGCTGTCGGCATTCGCACAGGAAAAAATCATCGCCATCGACGGGAAGAAAATCAAAATCATCGACAGCGAGACTCTGGAGAAAATCAACAAGAAAGGATAGCCCCCGGCCACTCATGCAGGCTATGCCCAGCGACTCATACGGGCAAAGCCCAGCAGCTTATGCAGGCAAAGCTCAGTAGCTTACGCAGGCTATGCCCAGCGACTCATGCAGGCAAAGCTCAGCGGCTTATGCAGGCAACCCCGTGGCTGCCCATGCAAGTTTTTCAGCTGGTTATGCTGGCACGATGAAATTGAGCGCATCGGGCTGAATGGTGACTCGGATGGGCGCAGGATGCTTGGAGGGTAGCACCATGCCGTCCAGCGAGACAAGTGCCTTGTCCACCTCGTTGACGACGATTTGGCGGGAACGGTAGGGGTGGACGTTCTTGTAGTTGAGGAATCGCCCCTTGCCCAGCAGCCAGAAGCCCTCGAAGAGCTGCCACCACTCTGGCCGGGTAATCATCGACATATCCAGCAACCCGTTGTAGGGCACGGCATTGGGCGTCTGCCCGTAGCCGTGGCAGTTGCCGATGCACACCGACATGTAATTGCCTTCCACCTTCTCGCTCTCCACCTGCAAGGCAAGCTGGAACTGCTTGCGCTCGAAGATGCGGCTGATGAGGGCGGGAATGACGGACAGGCGCTTGGAGCCGATGATGTGGGCGGCATCGTTGGTGGTCTTGATGAGACGTGCGCCCAGACCTATGTTGAGGCAGTTGATGAAATAACGCTGCTGAGGGATGCCCTCGTCCTGATAGGTGCAGCACGCCACATCGACCTTGCGCACGCGGCGCTCGATGATGCTGTCGATGCTCCGCTTGTAGTCATCGACCGACACTCCCCAGAACCTCGAGAAGTCGTTGCCTATGCCATTGGGAATCAGCGCAAAGGCGAAGTCGTCTGGCAGGATGTCGCGCTGCTGCATGATGGCGTTGACGGCACCATTGAGGGAACCGTCGCCACCCACCACGGCGATGGTGTGGTAGCCGCTGTCGCACATCATGCGGACAAGGCGTTCCACCGATGCGGTCGATTCCGACTGCACATGGTCGTAGGGCACACCCTTCAAGTCCATGTACTGGCGGATGAGCGTCCACCGCTTCTGCGAGCGGTCTATGCCCACATGAGGATTATATACGATGCCTATTCGGCTTGCGTCAACCATAATTCTTTCACTGTTTCAATTCGTTCGCCAATCGGTGTCTCCACGTCGAGCCAGTGGATGGGGATGCCCCTGCGCTCCTCCATGCCCCGAAACCACGTCATCTGCCGCTTGGCAAACTGGTGGATGGCTATTTCGAGCAGCGACACCATCTCTTCATACTTCAACTGCCCTGTCAGATAGAGCGTCACATATTTATACTCCAGCCCGTAACGGATGAGCCGCTCGGCTGGCACGCCCCGCTCCAGCAGACCTTGGACTTCGGCAACCATCCCCTCGTCCAACCGCGCCCGCAGCCGCTGGCTAATCTTGGCGCGCCTCTGCTCGCGGCTGATGCGCAGCCCGATGATGAGGGGTCGGAACTCGGGAAATGCCCTGCCATCGAACTCGTAGGCCTTCACCACGCTCTCGATGTACATGCCCGTGCCGCCACAGAGGATGGGCAGCTTGCCCCGCCCCAGGATGTCCCTGTAGGCATCGAGGAAGCCCTGCTGCCACTCATAGACGTTGTAGCGCGTACCAGCCTCGGCAATGTCTATCAGGTGGTAGGGGATGTCCTTGCCGCCCACATGGTAGTCCGCCAAGTCCTTGCCCGTCCCGATGTCCATGCCTCGATAGACCTGGCGGCTGTCGGCGCTGATGATTTCCCCGTCCATGTCGCAGGCCAAATGTGCGGCAAAAGTGGTCTTGCCGCACGCCGTTGGTCCTAATATGATGAGCAGTCTGTTCAATCTTCCGGCTCCAGTCTCTGCAATTCTTTCTACTTCTATATGGACAACTCGTCGAGCACGCGGATGAGCCCCTTGTTCATTGCCTTGTCCGAGCGGATGGCATCGGTGAAGGGCACATAGACCACCTCGTCGTTGCGGATGCCTATCATCACATTGCGCTGGCCGTCCAGAATGGCATCGATGGCACCTGCACCCAGGCGGCTGGCCAGAATGCGGTCTCGTGCCGAGGGCGAACCTCCACGCTGCAAGTGCCCAAGGATGGACACGCGCACATCATACTGGGGGTATTCCTTCTTCACGCGGTCGGCATAGAACATGGCACCGCACTTGGGGCTTTCGCTCACGATGACGATGCTGGAGTTCTTGCTCTTGCGGATGCCACGGCCGATGAAGTGCTCCAGCTGGTCGGCATCGGTGCTGTCCTCGGGGATGATGGCAGCCTCGGCACCGCTGGCAATGGCGCTGTTCTGCGCCAGGAAGCCCGCGTCGCGCCCCATCACCTCGACGAAGAAGATGCGCTCGTGGGAGTTGGCAGTGTCGCGAATCTTATCGACACACTCCACGATGGTGTTCAGCGTGGTGTCGTAGCCAATGGTCAGGTCGGTGCCGTAGAGGTCGTTGTCGATGGTGCCGGGCAGTCCGATGCATGGCACGTTGAACTCCTGCGCAAAGATGCGTGCCCCTGTCAGCGAGCCGTTGCCTCCAATCACCACCAGCGCGTCGATGCCCTCTCGCTGCATGGTCTCGTAGGCCTTCTTGCGCCCTTCCGGCGTGGTGAACGCCTTGCTGCGGGCACTCTTCAGGATGGTGCCGCCCCGCGCCACAATGTTGCTCACGCTCTCGGTGGTGAACGCCTTGATTTCGCCGTTCATCAAACCTTCATAGCCACGGTAGATGCCCTTCACCGTGAAGCCCTTGCAAATGGCCGAACGCGTGATGGCCCGGATGGCCGCGTTCATGCCCGGCGAGTCACCGCCCGATGTCAAAATCCCGATGCAATTGATGTTAGCCATATTGATGTGAGTGTTTTTAGTGAGTCAGCCAAAATACGCCCAAGCCCGCCATCCATGCCAAGAGCGTGCGCCAGAGGTAATGGCGGATGTACCACTTGAAGCGGATGTGCTCCACCTCCAGCAACGCCTGCCCAGCCATTGCGCCCACAAAGAGCAGGCTGCCGCCACAGGCGCAGCAGTAGGAGAGCAGCTGCCAGTAGGTGCCGTTCTGCACAAATTCGGAGGTGGAACCCTCCACCGTGTCGAGCGAGAAGAGATTCATGCCCGTCATCATGAGCGGCACATTGTCCATCACGGAAGACAGCAAGCCCACCGTCACGCCATAGATGTACACATTATTTATATTTTGTTCCAACCAGTTGCCCACAAAGTCGAGCGCACCGCACTCCACGAACGCCCCCGTGCCGAGAGAGATGCCCAGGAAATACAGGATGAGCCTCATGCCGATGAACTCTGCATTGCGGAAATAATGACGCTGCACCAACAGCACGTTGCCGTTGCGCTCCAGGTTGCACAGTCCCTCCACCGCCCACACCAGTGCCAGCACAGACAGCGCACCAAGGAACGGCGGCAGCTTTGTGATGTAGTGGAACGAGGGGATGAACCACAGGCCCGCAATGCCCAGCACCAGGAGCATAACCTTCTGCCAAGCCGCCAACGAGGAGTCGTCGCCATCATAGCGGGAAAGCACCGAGAACAGCTCCACCCTACCCCTCAGCTTCGTGCCAATCAGCACATTGAACACGCACATGGTGGCAAAGGCGGGCAGGAACAGGCCTGCCGCGTAGGCTGAAGGCGTAATCACACCGCGCACCCACAGCATCACCGAGGTCATGTCGCCAATGGCAGTGAAGCACCCACCCATGCACGCGGCTATCATGATGGCGCAAGCGTAGATGACACGCTGGTAGTGGTTGCTCACAATCTGCGTGATGATGCTCATCATCAGCACCACCGTGGTGAGATTATCGACATTGGCAGAGATGGCAAACGTAATGAACGAGATGACCCACAGGAAGATGCGGCTGTTGCGCATCCGCAGCCAGCGGACAAGCGAATCGAACACGCCATTGTTGTGGAGCACCTCCACGATGGTGTTGGTGGCAATGAGGAACAGTATCACGGAGCACGCCTCGACGATGTACTTGGTGATGACGTGCTCTGCCACAAAATACTTCAGGCTGGTCGTGGAAGATGCCGCCCCGCCCAGAAACTCGCGGTACTCGGCACTGTGCATCAGCTCCACATATTCCCCACCCCGCAGCAGGTAGATGACCCACACAATCACACCGCACACCATCGCCACGGCGGCACGGTTGATGTGGTGCGCCTGCTCCGAGCTCATCAGCAGGAACCCGCTGACCAGCACCGCCACGATTATCAATGTCATCAACAGCATAAGCCTCGAAACCTTTTTGAAGTGAAAAACTAAAGACTAAAAACTGAAAGTAAACGCCACCCTCTCTGTCCGAACGGCAAGCCATGTTGACCTTTCAACTTTTAGTCTTTAGTCCTTAGTTTTTAGTCCTTAATTTTTAGTCTTCAACCTTGGAGCGGCAGACGGGACTCGAACCCGCGACCCTCGGCTTGGGAAGCCAATGCTCTACCAACTGAGCCACTGCCGCATTCCTGCTTTCCGACTGCAAAAGTAGCAATTTCTTCTGACGTTACAACTATTCTCGCAAAAAAAATTCACAAAAACACAAAAATTTTCCTCTCACCCCCTCCGTTTCGCCGCCATCCCCTCCCCGAAAGCCCCCAAAAATCGGGAACTGCAAGACGCCAAGCCCACCGAGAATGTACAACTTGCCGCGAATGCACAACTTATTCCCCTCAGCACAAAGATTTTCGGGAGAAAATGCGGCATCAAAGCGTCCTGACGATGTGCAGGAACTCAACGAGGGTGCGTACATCCACTTTAGGGAAATCGTAGCGTTCCAACTCCGCAAAATGCCTGTCGTTGCTGACAATGTAGGTGGCTCCTGCCGTGACAGCACAATCCACGAATTTGTTGTCATCGGGGTCAGCAGTGATGAGATTGAAACGAAAGGCAGGCTTAACACGTTCCACATTTGGCAACGAAAGAATTGCATCTATCACATCCTCCGCAAACTGCGCGTCCTTGAATCGCCTCTCCAATATCTCACGGTACTCAAGGAGTATCTCGCTGGTGACACAAATCGTGTACTTCTGCGCAATCAATGCGTCCCAAACTTCTTTATAGGAGGCTTTGGGGAACACGATTTGCAGGATACAGTTGGTGTCGAGACGGCCTTCATGACGTCACGAGTAAGGGAGACGCTCATGGATATCGGCCATTTCCTCCAGCTTCTGCTGGTCGAGACCGAGCTGGTCCCATAGCGCAT
The DNA here is from genome assembly GCA_017448825.1 of Bacteroidaceae bacterium. Classification (GTDB taxonomy): domain Bacteria; phylum Bacteroidota; class Bacteroidia; order Bacteroidales; family Bacteroidaceae; genus Minthosoma. The sequence continues at coordinate 54,532 of JAFSKR010000029.1, read as the reverse complement.
TGGCACGCTTCTCCACCTTCGCGCAGTAGTAGTTGGCCAGCACCTGCTGCACCTCCTTCAGTTCTTGCTCAGAACGCATTCGCGAGAACATCCGCAACAGATACAGCTGTATAGGGTTGAAAACGGTTGCTTCCATGTCATCCTCTTTTTAGGGTTGAATCACTCTTAGAATCGTCTGCAAATGTACAACTTATTTTCTTACGTGCAAAGATTTTCGGGAGAAAATGTGGCGGTTCGGGATTTATTCACTACCTTTGCCGCATGATTCTGAAAAAGCTGACCATACTGAACTATCGCAACATCGCCGCGGCAGAACTGGAGTTCTCGCCCAAGGTGAACTGCTTCGTGGGGCAGAACGGCGAGGGAAAGACCAACGTGCTGGACGCCATCCACTTCCTCTCCCTCACCAAGAGCATGGCCAACCCGATAGACTCGATGAACGTGCGACACGGCGAGGAAATGATGATGGTGCAAGGAGTGTACGACCTGAACGGCACAGAGGAAGAAGTGTCCATCGGCATGAAGATGCACCAGAAGAAACACGTAAGGCGCAACAAGAAAGAGTACAAGCGGCTGGCAGAGCACATCGGGCTGCTGCCCCTCATCATCGCCTCCCCAAGCGACGCCGCCATCATCAGCGGCGGCAGCGACGAGCGGCGACGCCTGATGGACGTGGTAATCTCGCAGTACGACTCGGAGTACATGACCGCCCTGATGGCCTACAACAAAGCCCTGCAGCAGCGAAACGCCATGCTGAAAGCCGAGGAAGAGCCCAACGAGGACATCATCAGCATCTACGAAGGAATGATGGCAGAGAACGGCGAGCGCATCTACGCCAAGCGGAACGCCTTCGTCGAAGAATTCATCCCCGTGTTCCAACAGTTCTATCAGGCCATCTCGGGCGGCAACGAGCAAGTCTCACTTCGCTACACCAGCCACTGCCAGCGAGGCGACCTGCTCGGCATCATCCAGCGTGACCGCCAGAAAGACCGCATCGTGGGCTACTCCCTGCACGGCATCCACAAGGACGAACTGGAAATGGCACTCGACGGCTACCCCATCAAGCGCGAAGGCTCGCAGGGGCAGAACAAGACCTACATGATTTCACTGAAACTCGCCCAGTTCGACTTCCTGAAGCGAACAGGCAGCAAGACCACCCCCCTGCTCCTGCTGGACGACATCTTCGACAAGCTCGACGCCCGTCGCGTGGAGCAAATCGTCAACCTCGTCTCCGGCGACGCCTTCGGACAAATCTTCATCACCGACACCAACCGCGAGCACCTCGACAAAATCCTCGAACGCTCACAGGGCAACTACAAAATCTTCCGAGTGGAAGCCGGAAACATCACCGCCAACCCCTAAACAGCCATGAGACGAAGAAACACCGAACAGATAGGAGACGTGGTGCAGCAATTCCTGCGGCTCAACGGCCTCGAGACACCCTACAACCAGCACCGCCTCATCCAGGCATGGCCCGAGGTGATGGGAAAGGGCATCCAGCGATACACCGCCAACATCTTCATCAAGAACCAGACCCTCCACGTCAAAATCACCTCCCCAGCCGTCAAGCAAAACCTCCTCATGGAGCATCGCGCCCTCGCCCAACGCCTCAACGAGCACATCGGCGCACAAGTCATCGAAGACATCAACTTCTACTGACCCTTGGTCTATTTCCCTTCACCGAGAGAAAACAAAAAGCCAACCTCACCTTCGAGATTGGCTTTGCCGTAACCAAACGTCAGCTCGACGAAAATTACCCAACATAAAATTCATCGAACTCACGTTAACCGACGAACATCTACCTGTATCTGACGCGCCAAAAGAAGTGGAACCAGCGGAAGACAGGCTCCCACAGGCATTCCGAGGGGAAATACCACATCATGCGCACATCACGACGCAACCGCCGCACATTCTTCGCCCAAGCCGAACGGCTGTGCCCCACCCGTTGGTCATACCTCCCGAAATTGCCACCCTCCAGCAACTCATTCAGCAAAAACGTCCCCAACCGCCGGTTGGCAGGCACAATCATCAGCTCCTCACCAAGATGCAACGTCGTCTGCAACACATACATGACAGCAGCAGCCATGTCATACAGCCCCAGGCGCCGCAGCAACCGCTCGTCACGCAGCCGCTCCTCCTCCGTGAAGCCCTGCCGGAGCACAAAATAATAGTCAACAATCTGCCGCAACCCGATGCCCTCATGGAAGACATGATTAGAAATGTGCGACATCTGATAAATCCGATTGAAGCCATGCGTCGGCACACACACGCGCCCCGCCCCCTCGGGCAGCTCCACCTCATGGCGAAACTGCTCGTCCGCCACCTCATCAAACCAGCGCTGCATCCGCCAGTTATGCACCAAATTGTTCATGAACGATGGCCGATAATGCACCTCCGTCTCCACGCCATCCACCTTCCTGAACTCAATGTGATGATAGCAAAACTTGGAGCCAGGGACAAACCGCCTCGCAAACGCCAGCACCACCTCAGCTCCCCCTTCCACCCAGAGGTCAATGTCGCCACTCGTCCTGACATGAGGAGCAGGATAATTCAGCGTGTTCCCCTGCCCCTTCAGCACACACGACCGAAAGCCTTCCCTCCTGAAAAACTCCGTCAACTCCACCGCCGCCCTGTTCGCCTTCATGTTCCCCTGCTTAATCTTCTCACTCAACGAGTACCACTTCAGCAGCAACTTCCGCTCAGGCTTCACCTCCGCACATCTCTGAATGCCATAAAACAAGACACCCAACAGCGACTGCTGACGGGCTATCCTGTAAATCTGCTCCCAATCCTCAGGAGACACCTCCACCGTCGCCTCATCATTCCCCGCCCCGATGGCGCCTCTCAGCAATTGGAAAAACTTTTCTGTTATTGTTTGTGCCAAATTCTGTTGAATTATCAATAAAAAATGTTTACCTTTGCAGCCAATGATCAAAAAACTGATAGAACAAATCCGTTTCTGGTGGTATATCTTCAAAGAGAAATACAACCTCTAAGCCTTTTCCTTCTGGATGTTCCACAGGAAGAGCGGATTGCCTATCACATACCGCCGCCACATCCTTTTTGGCTCAATCATCAGCCTATACAGCCACTCCAACGAATGCTCCTGCCACCACTTCGGTGCACGTTTCGCCGTACCAGCATAAAAATCGAACACGGCTCCAATCGTACCCACATGGCAATGAATCTTCAGTTCATCCCAATGCGAGTAAGTCCATTTCTCCTGTTTCGGTGCCGTCATCCCAATCCAAAGCAAATCGGGATTCGCGGCATTGATAGCACTAATGATTGCCCGATTATCCTCATCCGAAAACTCTGGCTCGTAGGGCGGAGAATACGTCACCACCTCCAGGTTCGGATAATCCACCGCCGCCCTGTCCCTAATCAGCCCCAACACCTTCTCCGACGAACCCATGAACATCACCCTGAGTTTCTCATTCCTCACATTCCCCCCATCATTCATCATTTTTCCGTTCCCATCCAGCGCAACGCCTCCGTCCTTCAACGCAGCACCCCGGTCATTCAACCGTTGCATCTCAAAGGCGAACAAATCCCATCCCGCGATTCTCTCCTTCGGTTGGCTCTTCGCCTTCAAGAACCTACACGCCTGAATGATGCTCGCCCCATCAGGAATCAGATACTTCACGCACCCATCATCCACAGCAGATGGTGAATGCGCCCCAGTTCTCAGTGCCTCCGCAAACAGATCATCCTCTTGCGCCACATTGAACGAATGCGCATTGACGGTGTTAATCAGCACCTTCCCCTCTGGAATACTCCTCAGAGCATCCTTCGATTCCACAATCTCCAGTTCTTTTAATTTCAGCATATTGGCATATCCAAATTCATTCCGTCACCAAGTTCAATTTAAACCCAAACACCCATTTTGTATATTTTGACGCTTGTATCAAAGTAATGGCATAATACATGACAAGAAGCAACACAAAAGAAATCAAGGGAGCAATAACATATCCAATCAGTAAATGATGAGCCGTCAAGACATTGTTCACATTTAGAGATGCAACAAGTCTCATCATCCCAATCTCAACAACAATATGCTGCAACAAATATAGGGACAACGTCTCCTTGCCAATACCCACAAACAGATTCATACATCTCGTCTTACCATACAAATCATAAAGTTTTCCCATCACAAAAATGGTGGCATATATTCCTGCCATTCCGATTATCAAACGAAGAGACACAACCCCTACCATGTATCCAGGATCTTGAAGTATATATCCTCCGCTACTCCATATTGTGTATTCTGGCCGCCACACATATACAAAGAGGACTACAAACACGACCAAAGACAACACTCCCCGTATCCATCCAACAGAAGATATTTTTTCCGTATAATAGCCAAACAAGAAAAAAGGAAACAAGAAAGAGATATTGACGACATTTAAGGGTATTAGATGAAACGATACAGCAATCAGAGCCAGGATTCCCTCCCTCATCCACGATTTCATACCAATCTTTGCACAAACACAAACAAGAACAGAACTTGCAAAAACCGCCCATAGGAAATAATACATGCAATGATCACCAAACAACAATGATATGAGCATCCAAACAATAGCAGGAATAATAATGTTCGTAACTTTATTCACCACCAACTGTTTCCAATGATGGCGAGCAAGAGAGCCTCTCAACAAAAAGCCCGAAATGTACATAAACATCGGCAAATCAAAGGTTCTCAGCAACATATGAAGTGAATTCTCCGTAGGACATAATACATTCAAAGTATGTCCCAAAACGACACTCCAAATAAGAAGTCCCTTGAAAAAATCCAATTTCCCGTCCCTCATGATGCCATGTGTCTTATAATAATCTCACAAACCTTTTCTGTCGCATTTCCTCTCTCGCAAGACCCCAACAAATCCAAATGCCGTTGTACTTTCTGCAAGTGTCTCTTTTCATCATAATTCCTAATCAGGTCAGCCAAATCCTCATTGGTCTTTGCATACGGGAAAGCCCAGTCATCAATCGGAGTATAGAACCCTCTATCTTCATTTTGATAGTATTCCAAATCTGGAGTGAACAGAAAAGCCGGTTTTCCCGTTAAAGCAAAATCCCATTGAGAAGAAGAGTAATCGGTGATAAACACATCTGCCATACATAACAACTCCTGCATTTCATCATATTTAGAGGCATTAACCGCATTCTCCGGGATTTTTTCCTTGTCCAATGCATTGCTAAGCACGTGCATTCTAAAAACAAAGACCCAATCCCCTCCCCATCGTCCTTTCGCTGCATTTAGGCACATCTGTATATCCAAATTCATGACGTATTTTTGATTCTTTACACTCCCTCTGTAGGTCGGGGCAAAAAATACAACCTTTTTATCGGTATCTATACCCAATCTTCGCCGGGCTTTTTCCCCTACAGCCTTATAGTCCGTAAAAAACACATCATTCCTTGGTGTCCCAATCTCTATATAAGCTTCCCGAGGAAGCAACTGAGATTCAAACATGACTTCTGTATGACGCTTGCAACTGGTGAGAAACAAATTAGTATCCAATGCGTTATAATAAGCTTTATATAACTCCCATTTTGCATTATCAGAAACTTCTGTTGTTTGAATTATACTTTTTGACAAATTAGACAATGAGGCTTGCTTAGGTGTGGCGATTCCACATCTTTTGTAAGCTCCTCCCCCATGCCATGTATCAATCATGAATTGATTCTTACGTTTTGGAACATAACAGGGACTTGGTATATTTGCTACAATAATCTTCGATGTCATCTGGTAATAAAAATATCTCATACTATTATATGAGACAATCTTCACGTTTGGCTTCGCTCTTAATGACTCTGGAGGATTTTGTAAACACCATACATACTGCATTTTATCTCCAAACTTTCCTACAAGATATTCATAAATATACCGAGGACTACAAGCATATTGCGTTCCTTTTTGACTATTAAAGATAATCCTGTTTCTTTTAAGTGGAAACAAACAAAAAATCTTCATACAGGTTCTAAGTACCTTTTGAGCTATTTCTGTAATCATATCCTTCCAACAAAAAATCAGTGCAACCTTTTCTTCACTTCCTCTACGATATCCACACCGTTATTGATGCTGTCCCAATAGAAACGCATCACAAAATCCTTATCCTTTTGAGGTATGTGGCAATCCACATTATCTGTTATCATTTGTATCAACTCATCAAAATTATACGCTTGTTTTCCAAGATAGTATTTATCATAGTCTTCCAAGTCATGGCAATGTTCCAAGTATTCATTCTTATCGAAAACATACAGGATGATTTCTTTGTCCAACAGCACATAGTCTGAATAAATTGATGAGTAGTCCGTAATTAAACAATGCGTGTAAGGAATCACATGATACAAGTCACATCTTCTATCGAAAAGGGAAATGTTTGATAAGTGCCCCCATTCTTCTACATCCAATTTTGTAAACGGATGCAATTTAAACACCAACAAAGAATTGCATTGCTTTAATACTTCATTTAACCTCACAACATCAATATGAGCCTTATTGATGAAATCCGAACCATTGTCTCGCCAAGTCGGCATATAAATATACACCTTCGAGAACTGTTGAAGATATGCAATATATTCCAAAGATGCAAGATTGTCGTATTTCCTAATAACAGTATCTCTCTTGTTGGCATCCCAAAGAAGAGCCTCGTTGCGAGGATAGTTTGCCAAAAGACAACTCTCCACGGGAATATTATACATTGGCGCAAAAAAGCGTTCAGCTTGGCTATATGACGGAACCAAACAAATGTCCGGATTTCGGAAAAGTTCTGAAAGGTTGTTGACCTTATAAAAGAAAGAGCGTTTAATCTTCTCAATTGTCGTGCCAAATCGCTTTTCTATGGCCCCAGGACGTTTCCAGAAACACTGCTTTACACCTACACCATGATTCAGGTCAAGCAAAATCGCTCCACCAGAAGTGTAAGTATTTATGTCAAAAGCATTCCGGGTACAGACATACACTTTGGCAGTAAGGCAATGGTATATACCCTTAAGAGAGAGCCAATGATAGGCCTTGAACCCTTTCTTCCGTAGTTTTACAACATCCCTTTTATGATGAAAAATCCAGATGGCATTTATTTCAGGATGATTTTCAATGACTTCTATAAACAGAAACTTTGAATTGTCCGCATACCCAAGATGAGAGCCAAAGACCCATTTTGCTGTATCCCTACGCATCAGTTTTGAAAGCTGATAAAGAAAATACAGGCACAAAAAAGGTGGAAATTTTATCAGATGCTTTACTCTCATGTCAACACTCAGATATTTTCCTTAAAAACAGAAATCGTATCTTCCAATTTCATGCCCTTTCTGTAAATACCAGCCGTTCCTCCCACAAAGATGGAGGCACCCTGTTCCCTCATGTACTTCGCCCGCTCACAACTGACACTTCCATCCACGCTGATTTCAATATTGTCATACCCGTTTTCATCAAGGAAGTGCCTCGTCTGACCCACCTTCTCCATCATTCCATGAATCATCATGCTTCCAGCAAAGCCCGGGACAATCAACATCAGCAAAATCACATCCACATAAGGAAGATATTTCTTCACCTCCTCAATGGAAGTGTCTGGATTCAGCGCCAATCCAAACTTCGCGCCTTTCTGCTTGATGAAAGCCACATTCTCCATGATGCTTTCCTTGCATTCGCTATGGATGGTCACGATGTCCCCCTCCTTGATGTCCATTGACCGGACAATCACTCTTGGATGCTCCATCAGCAGGTGAATGTCCAAAGGTATCTCCGTGATCTTGCGGAGCGAGTTCACAAAATCGGGACCAAACGTAAGATTGGGCACAAACGTACCATCCATCACATCAATGTGCAGATAGTCAACGCCATTCTCCTCCAATGTTTTCACATCTCGCTCTATGTTCATGAGGTCTGCACACATCAGTGACACAGACAGTTTTCCTATATGTGGCATTCTTTTTTTATTCATTCCAAATAGTCATTACTTTACAATATGGTTCCTTATGCTCAGACATCAACAGCAGACCATCCATCAGCCTCTCCTGTGGGAACTGGTGAGAGACCAAGACTTCTACATTCACAGCTTTTTTATATATGGCATGCACAGCCTCGGTCCAATCAGACGGGTTAATGCCATCATACGAAGAGTTCCATGTTCCTTTCAATGTCAGCTGCTTACGAAGGACGCGCCAATAGACATCTTGCGACAAAGGAATATCACCAGAAGGATTTCCCATCAACAACACTGTTCCTCCAGGGGCAGCTACCCGAATAGCCATCTCCACCGACTCAGGACTGCCCACAGCTTCAAGCACAAAATCATATTGTCCCATATCCTCTTCTTGAGCATGAACCAGATAATCCAATCCACACTTTAGCGCAATTTCCCTCTTCGCCTCATTACGAGCTATAACCGTTACACTTTTTGCCCCAAACTTGTATGCCCATTGCCCTGCGCTCATTCCAATCATTCCTGTGCCAATGATAGCCACAGAATCCTTTTCTTTTAAGTTCCCTCGTTTTATTGCATGCAAAGCAACAACAAGCGGTTCAAGCATCGCCGCCGAAACATAAGAAACAGAGTCTGGCAGAGAAACCATATTCCAGACCGGCACCGCAACATATTCAGCAAAACCACCATCACGACGTGAACCCAAATAATCATAATGAGCACACATTTCATAATGTTTTTCTGCACATTGAGGACATTCCCTGCAAGGAATCAGAGGGAAGACTCCAACCCTCTTCCCTATCCAACCGGAATCTCCGCCGTCACCTACGGAACACACAACTCCAGAGAACTCATGCCCTGGAATCGTGGGGAAATGATAAGTCCCTTTCGTAAACACGCGGGCAATGTCCGAGCTACAGATTCCTGCCGCCTTTACTTGAACAATTGCCCAGCCTGCTGGACATTCCGGCATGGGCACCTCATCATATCGCAGGTCGTTCACTTGATGAAGAACGTATGCTTTCATTTTTCCTTTGGTTTATAATACTTTCAAAATTTGACAAATCTTCGGGGGTTGTAATCTTAAAATTCATCTCGTCCCCCTTGATCAACTTTACATGCAATCCTCCTTTATACGCAATCTCTGTGCTGCCATTGATGCTCAACAGTTCCTTGTGCGGCATTTCCTTGTGCAAATGCAAGTACTTCCCGAAGACAAATGCTTCAGGGGCTTGCCCAGCAAACAACTCATCACGCTTTAAAAGACTTGTTATATTTTCTCCATCCACGCTTTGGTACAGCGTATCTTTCACAGGAATGACAGGAAGTGTTCCGTCGGCCTCATGGCATCCCAACAGACAAGAGTTAATAATTGCATCGCTGACAAGAGGTCTTGCAGCATCGTGAACAATTACAATGTCATCCTCTTCAGCACCATGCTTTTCAGCCTCCATAAGAGCATTGAAAATGGAGTACTGGCGGGTTTCGCCAGGCAATGAATAATAAACAGGCTTATCCGTCATCACGCTCCTTACCTGCTCCTCCACGTATTCCGCCCATTCTTCTGCCCTGCCTATCACCACTGAATCAATCAGAGGGTTCTCAAAAAAAGTCTTTAAGCAATACCAAATGACTGGTTTACCATCCACTTCTATATACTGCTTCGGAATGCTTGCCCCCATCCGTGAGCCAACACCACCCGAAAGAATAATTGCTATATTCATAAAAACTATTTATATGGAATTTCGTATATTCCGCCAGACTGACCACAATATAAAAGTAGCTTGCCTTTATAAAAGTCACAGTCTTCGGGTTCATTTTTCGTAATGTCCATGAGATCAATCTTGCGTTCAACTTTACATGTTTTCAAGTTCACAACTATTAAGGCTCGCTCTTTATCTTTCCGATTATAATGAATTTTATTATCTTCCAAGCCTACCGGCAAATACATGAAGTTTTTCTTAATGGCGGCACCTTGCAAAACATTCGGGAACAATATGTCATAACTATTGAGGACATCTTTCTGACTCAAAACAACATATTCGCCTTCTCCCAATCTCGGAAGCCTGTACTGATTGATTCGATGAGCACAAGTCCACTCTTTTCCTGAAGAATACGTCCTTCTTGATATCGTATATATCGTCTTGCCACGTCTATCAACGACCCAATCGCGGGCAATAGAATCAATTCCTTCCCTGTCCAAAGCAATTGTCTGAACAAGCACGGCACCACTGTCTGTCACATTCTCCACAAAACATCGGCATGGATCATTGCACTCCGACACATACATTACGGGATATTTATTTCTGCCTACTCGCTCTATACCGAATGACGCACTATTCGCATGATTGTTTACTCCCACACTGCCCAAAGAAAACTCGGAAGATACCTCCCCAGTCTTCAAATCAACAACTCTACACAGCCCCGTATTGTTCAAAAGAAATGCCGCAGATCCATACACGGCCATCCCCTGTGCTGGTTCCCTCTTATACTTGCCAGCAACGGGGAATCGAGGTTGGCAGAACACATCCACAACCAACAGCAAGCATGAAATCAGCAATGCTAATCGTTTCATACATTGTATATTTTTCTATAATGCCTAATGTCAAACAGAAGATTCAAGAAACGCCCCCAGATGCTGTTTCTTCGTTGATGATATTCACGTGCATTACGGACGAATTCATATTGTCTTTCATCCAAAGAGAACCTTCTTGAATAGATTTCCTCACAATAATGTACCCTATCTTTGACATATCTAAAGCGTGGAGAACCTATTCCAGATACAAATTTTCTTATAAGACATTTCATCGGATGCTGTTGAGAATCTTTCTTGGAACCTGCTGTTACGCTATTGCCATGAAACCTATATAACATAATCACCTCATCAGCATACCCAATGCCTTTCCCTAACACACAAGCCATTGTATCAGCGAAGGTATCATGCAGTTGAATGTTATCATTATGTATAGGATAAATCTTTTGCAGAAATGACTTCCTGTACATTGTATTGCATCCAGGAAAAGGATTTCTGTAATAGAAATAGGTATAACCTTGTTCAAGAGGTTGTTGAGGCCAATATCTTAATCGGGTAAAATCGCTGAGCTTAAATCCCATGGATTTTCCAGTCGCATCTATAATCTCCGCATCCGCAGAACTCACATCCCGACCTTCTATGCCTCTGAACAAAACCTCCAGATGATTTGGAAGCCAGATGTCATCTTGATCACAAAAAGCAATGTACTCGCCCCTACATTTATAGACAAGCCCTTCAAAGTTCCTTCGGTATCCAAGATTTATTTCATTTTTGTATACAACAAATCGAGAATCCTTCTTGGCATATTCTTCAACTATCATCAACGTGCCGTCTGTTGAACAATCATCACATATCACCAGTTCAAAATCTTGTATGGTCTGCCTCAAAATAGAATCAATCTGCTCCCGTATGTATCTGGTACCGTTGTAGGTTGCCATCGCTATTGAAATCATATTTGCTTAGATGTTATGCTTCTATTTGTTGCCTGGGAAAAGCGTTTCGAGGCAAAAAACAGATAGATGTAGATAAAAGAATTGTAGAATAGGCCTCTCTGCAAAAAATAAGATCTGTAACAATTAGAAGCAAACCCTATGGCATAAAAATGGAGGAGGAACATCAACAATAACACATCATGAAAATGGAGAGTGTCACTTTTGAGAATCTTTTTAGTAATGAGGAAAAGAGCCACACATATAAAGAAGGCACCAATGATTCCAAAATCAGAGACAAAGTCACCCACATACGTATAAAAAACCTCTATCCAACGACCATTTTTTGCAATATAATGATCATTACGCTCTTCATATGTAACATAAGTTTTCATGCCCAGCAAATCTTTCAGAAAGTTCATGTTGACATCCCCATTGGTGTTATGTTCTCCGTCCCACATCTCATTGTTAAATTTTATGGGACCTTCTGATACATATAAAAAAATCCACTCAACCATAGATTTATCTTTTCGCCCTGATTCATAACGTGATGCCGTTATTCCAAATAAAAGAAGTCCTATGGGAATCAATAAAATCAGCAGATTCTTTTTTGTTTTACGAATCAAGTGTGAAGAATATTGTGGGGAAAATAGGACAAAGCAGAGGACACACATAATAACCTGAGATACAATATTTCCACGAGAACCAGTATTCATTCCTTGCAAAACATAATTTATCTGGCACAGAAACAGACCTAATAATAAATATCTGTTTGACTTATATTTTGAGAGAAAATAAAAGAGAGATACTGTTGCACATATTTTGAAGTAACTTGCCCACCTCATAAATTTTTCACCAATAAAGGAATATATTTCTAATGCCCCATCCTGTTTGTCTTCATATAAATCAGCATATTCACCTCTACTAAATAAAGCCAAATAAATATTCTCTAATAATGGTTCCAGATTAACAAAGATAATAAATATTGCTATACCCTTTATGGTATTCAAATTGCCACCAATGTTCACATGTTTCAACCCCTTATATGTCAAGAAAGGATATAAACCCATTACAATCATAAGATACAAAAAAACATAAGGAGCAATTTGAATGTTCATATAAACACCCAGCGAACTTAATATTGTATAGTAGAAAATTGTACCAAGGTGTGAAATGGTCATTATCCCCAAAATGATAAGACCCACATTCAACTTTTTTAATTTGATAAGCCAATATAAAAATGTTATCAGGTAAATAGCAGCATCTGTCCTAATAATCAACTCCTGATTATCCATATTCTGTATAACTTATAACTTGTCTATAACGGATGATTGCTTGCAAAATAGTTTTTTGCAAAACTGAATGTTATATAATGCTGTATAAAGAATGAGAAAGCAAGATGCACTAATCAAGGCAATCCACCGATTTTCCACTATGACAGAAATGAGATATAGCCCAATACCCATTGGAATGTTAATCAACACTAAACGTATCATTTTCCACAAAGGAAAAGCCATATCAATAAATTTCGAGACAAAATGTTGGGCGCACCCCAAAACTGTTATTTCAGAAACAAGCCAAACAATTGATGAGCCAACGCTTTTCAGGTTGGATACTAATAACACGTTCAAGACAAGCCCCGCAAAAGCCCCTGCAAGCGAGTTTATCAATATTGCATTGTCTTTTTTCAAGGGCATCAATGTCTGTACGATTAAAATCTGCTCATAACCGATTATCAAAATAAGTGGCATCATTATTTGCATAGGTGTAACCGCACCTTCATAACCTACACCCGATATGATATAAATAATCGTCGGGGCATAGATTATCATAAAAACGATGACAGGAATAGAAAAAGTGAACAATACATTATTGGACTTATCCACCCATGCCTTAAATTCGTCCACTTTCCCCTCTGACAATAATGAACTCATCCTCGGTAACATGACTCCTGTTAATGCAGTGAATAAAGCAATCAGAATGTTATACAATTTTGAAGCTGTTGTATAATAACCGACCTCCGTTTCTCCTGCAACAAATCCCAAATAGGCAACATTGAATGAAGTATACATAGAGGTTAGCAACTGATAGACACCCAGAATAGCAAAAGGCTTCATTAATTGCATAATTGCCACATTCCTCATTTTGAGTGACACATAATGCCGAGAATACACAATGTTGATGACCGCATTCAGAACTATCATCAAGACTGACAGAAGATAATAAATCGGGTAATCTTCAGCATTCCGAACAAACACAAAGACTGCCACAACATACATCACCTTCACGGCAAGGGTGCGGATAGTGATATACTTAAACTCTTCCAGCCCCTTGTAGAGCCATTCAATGAGCATATAATTCATCACCAGCTTCATGGCTCCGATAGCCATCAGTTGCCAGTGCCCTCGCAATTGCTCTACGGTCATGGTGACAATGACAAGTATGACAAGGGCAATACTTGTGGTAATGGTGTTGAGCCAGAACAGACCACTGAATGTCTGATTCAGTTGTGTCTGATTGCTCTTGCTTTTTGCTACTTCTCTAATCCCAACGATGTTAATCCCCATCATTGATACCAAAATAAAGTAGTGGATGATGGAGTCAACAAAGTTGCAGATGCCTATATTGGTGACCCCCAACACACGTGAAACATAAGGATATGTGAGCAGGGGAAACAAATAGTTGGCAGTTGTTAAGATGCTGCTATATAGAAAGTTTTTCTTGATACTTGACATTGGAAGAATCCATTTTGCAATGAACCTGCTCCTATGATAAAGCCGCAGACTTACACCTCTTTAGGAATAGTTGCAAAAGAAAAGGTGCAGTATCGTTGGCTGTTATGTCGATGAAGAATTAAGAGTTAAGAATAGGAGTTCGACCGTTGGGCTTATATATACCTCTTTCGTTCTTATTAGAAAAGGGGTTGGTGGTCACCATAGCTATTGAACCGAGTTATATGAGAGATGCGGCCACCGCACCCTATTGTGTTCACTGGCAGGTGCCAATCGCTGAGGGTTGAAAGTATGTTGTGGGGAGTTCGATTGTGGGGAGTTCGATTGTGGGGAGTTCGATTTGTGGGGAGTTCGATTTGCAATATGGGCAGTGGGAAGATGGGGCATCTTCTACATACAGGAGCATTTTGTGCTTTTTTGTTTCATGCTATTTTTTCGAGGTCGTCCACGGAGATTTCGGTGAGGGCTGATCCGAGCAGGTCGAGGGTGATGAAGAGGTAGGCGCGGTGGCCTTGTCGGAGGACGTTGCCTTCGAAGCCTGCGAGGGGGCCTCGCGCCACGCGGATGCGGTCGCCGAGGTGGAGTGGCTCGGGTGTGAAGGTGACGGGGCTGTCGGCATGATAGAGCATAAAGCGGAGCATGTCCATCTGGTGGTCGGGGATGACGGCCAGGGGGTGGCGTCCGAAGTCGTTGGGGATGCCTGCCTTGTCGGTGAGGAAGTATTTGATGAAGGGGAGGTGGACGATGTCAAGCCGTTCCCGTTCGGTGGCGTGGATGAAGATGAGGTTGGAGATGAGCACTCGCTCGACTTGCTTCTTTTGCCCCGTGCGCCACAGGCGCAGTTCGTTTTGGGTTGCCACGTAGGATTCGTAGCCGAGTTTTTGCAGCCGCTCTCTGCTGGCCTTTTCCGTGTTTCTGCCGACCATGGCGATGAACCACTTGCGGGCTGGTACGCCTACGGCATCGTCAACTTTTGGAGTTGGCGTAACCTGATTGTCCGTTTGAGCGTTGATGAGCATAAACTCTATCTCACTTTTTGGAATGCCTTTCCCACACAATTTCGGATGGGAAAAACTTTCGGAGTGCAAAGGTACGAAGAAATAATGAAAGATGGATGAAGAATGGTTGAAAAAATCCTTTTTTATCCGTTTTAAGAATCTTTAACGGATGATGGGAGGGATTTTGCCGTTTTTGTTGACACAAGGGGACGACACTTAAGGGAGCCGACAACCTTATGCTCGCAAAGCTGGTGAGCTTATGCCCGTGAGGCTGGTGAGCTTATGCCCGTGAGGCTGGTGAGCTTATGCCCGTGAGGCTGGTGAGCTTATACTGGTGGGGCTGGTGAGCTTATGCTGGTGGGGCTGGTGAGCTTATGCTGGTGGGGCTGACGTGGAGGTGCGGACAGAGAGTGACAAAAATAGCCTTTGGCTGGTTCGCCAAAGGCTTTGGATAGCCGTTCCCGGTCTCGGATGTTGTGTCCGAAGGCTATGAACGGAGAATGATGTGAGCGATTCTTTTATACATTATTTATATATAAGAGCGATGGCTGCGGATAGTGGGAGATGTCTCCCCTCTGGCGTATGTGAAAAGGATGAGCGCGGGGATGATGGGTTGCTCCTTTCGCATCACTTGTGCTGTCCCTTCACATCACTTGTGCTGTCCCTTTTGCATCACTTGTGCTGTTCCTTCTGCATCTGCTTCCACTGGGCCTTGGCGAGTTCCTGCATATCGACCACTTCGTCTTTTTCATCGACAATCTCGAAGCCGAGCATGGTTTCGATGACGTCTTCGAGCGTGACGATGCCGCGCAGGGTGCCGTACTCGTCGATGATGATGGAGATGTGTTCTTTCTTCTCCAGGAGTTTTTCCCAAATGGTCGATACATCTTCGTCTTCCGAGAAGGAAAGGATGGGGCGTGCCAGTTCACCCAGCTTGGTGTCGAATTTGTCTTCTGCCAGCCGCTCGAGGATTTCCTGGCGCAGCACATAGCCCGTGATGTAGTCGCTCTCTTCGCCTTTATAGACGGGGATGCGGGAGAAGTTCTTGAACTCTTCGTCGTGATAGAAGTCACGCAGGGTCATTTCTTCTTCTGCCATCGAGACGACGACGCTGGGTGTCATGATTTCGTGGGCTGCCACGCTGTCCAGCTTGAGCAGGTTCTGAATCATGCGGTTTTCCTTTTTCTCCAGGACGCCTTCTTCGGTGCCGACGGTCACCATTGCCGCCACCTCGTCGCGTGTGACAGATTCTTGCGAGGAGGTGTTGCCCACCACGTGTGTGATTTTCTCCAAGAGAACCACCAGGACATAGGTGATGACGACCATTGCATGGATGAGGCTGGTGGCTGGGATGGCGAGTTTGCGCCAATAGGTGGAGCCGATGGTCTTGGGCACTATCTCGGAGAAGACGAGGATGAGGAAGGTGAAGACACCTGAGACGATGCCGACGAAGAGGCTCATCTCGCTGGATGCGGCAAAGTGGGATGAGGCGTAGCCAGCCGCCTGCGAGCCCACGAGGGAGGCACCCACGGTGTTGGCTATTGTATTGACAATCAGGATGGCAGAGATAGGACGGTCGATGTTTGTCTTATACTCTTTCAGACGTTGCCACCCCTTGGCGCCTTGGGTCTCAAGCGTGGTCACGTATGACATGGGGGTGGAAAGTATTGTTGCCTCAAGGACGGAACAAATCGCCGAGATAATCAACGACAACAACATATAAGTAATCAAGAGCGTTATCTGCGGGTCCATACGTATGCTCCTTGTTTGTTGTCGTTGGTGACTGTGTTGCTTACTATTGAATCAGAAAGGCGGCCACTGTTTTCCGCCGGATAACTGTCAGAATCCATTTGATAGAATTTAAGTTGATACTATATTTTCTCGCCGTATGCGAGATCGCCTGCGTCGCCCAGGCCCGGCACGATGTAGCAGTGCTCGTTCAATTCGGGGTCGATGGCTGCACACCAAAGCGTCACGTTGTCATAATCGGCAAAAGCCTTCTTGATGTAATCGACTCCCTTTTGGGCTGCAATGACGCAGCAAAGATGGACGGTGGCAGGCACGCCCTTGGTGCAGAAAGCGTGGTAGCCCAGCTCGAGGCTGCCACCTGTGGCAAGCATGGGGTCGGCTATGATGAGCGTCTTGCCTGTCAAATCAGGCGAAGCGATGTATTCAATCTTGATGCCCACGTGCTTGCACTCCTTGTCCTTATAGTAGCGATAAGCAGAAACAAAGGCGTTGCCAGCTTTGTCGAACACGTCGAGGAATCCCTTGTGGTAGGGCAGTCCTGCGCGGAAGATGGTGGAAAGCACAATCTCGTCGTCGGCAGTGGAGGCCTTTGCCGTTGCAAGCGGTGTCTGGACGGTCTTTTCGGAATACCGTAGGGTCTTGCTTATTTCGTATGCCATGAACTGACCGATGCGTGCAAGATTGTAACGGAAACGGGCACGGTCATTCTGTACGTTGACATCGCGCAACTCTGCTACATACTGATTGATGACCGTATTTTGTTTGGCAAAATTGATTACTTTCATTGAAGTAGATTAGAATTTTGTGCAAAGATACATCAAATCATCATAAACACCAAAGGAAAAGTGGTTTTTCTTCGATTTTCGCTCCCCTGAGGGATGAATAAACACCGATATACAAAAATAAAATGTGAAAAAGTTTTTGATGTGAAAAAAAAACTCTACCTTTGCAACATCGTTTGTTCCATGAGGCTGAAAGTGGAGTAGAAAGAAAGAACCTTTGGCTGAAAAAGCAGAGGAAAGATGCCTCAAAAAAGTTGCGTGTTAGGCAAGGCTGCCCTTTCTTGGAAAGAGCGGCGATTGGCAATCAACAAATGTTACTGAATGAGATCTGACAGAAACATCCAAATTGGAATACTGATAGGTGAGATTATACTTTTGGCAGTATTTGTGCTGGCATTCCGCCATGTCATCCGCTATATCGACCCTGAGCTCACATGGGGCACGGGCAGCAAGCGCCGACTGGTGGTCACTTACGTCACCAGTTTCCTTGCCAGCTACGCCTTCTATCCCTCTGTCATACAACAACGTTTGGTGAAAGGCGAGACCATCGCCATCCGAGTGTTCGCCTCATGCTTCCTGATGCTGCTGTTCCTCTCGCTCATCATGCTGACGACACGCCCCTACTCTTATTTCCCGCGTGCGTTTTTCTTCTATTCCGTTTCCTGCTTCGCCATCATCCTGTTCTGCGAGCGCTTTCTATATCGCCGCATCTTGATGCACCTACGCGCCACCAAACGAAACCAGAAGAGCATCGTCCTGATTGGCAACGAACCCACGGTGCTCCGACTATATGACATCCTGAGCACCCCCGTCTATGGCTACAACATTATCGGGACTTTCTACGACGGATACTGCACAAACAAGCAGATGGAAGCCCTTCGCATCGGCGGCACGGCCGACATCTACGGGTGGCTGACCGCCCACTCCGACGTGAACGAAATCTATGGCTACTTCCCCCGAGAGAAGCAGGAAATCACTAACATGATCAGCAAGTTCTGCGACAACCACCTCATCCGCTTCTATTACATTCCGGCCCTCGACGTGTTCAAGGGCAACATGACGTTCTCCTACATCGAGAACATCCCCGTGATAGCCCGTCGAGATGAGCCACTGCAGAATCCCGTCAACAAAATCATTAAGCGACTGTTCGACATCATCTTCTCCAGCCTTGTCCTCTTGCTGGTGTTCCCTTGGGTATGGCTTTTTGTCGCCATCATGATCAAGATTCAGTCGCCCGGTCCCATCTTCTTCTGCCAGGAACGCACCGGCATTGACGGCAAAGTGTTCAAATGTTTCAAGTTCCGTTCGATGAAGGTGAACGCCGAAGCCGACAAGTTGCAGGCCAGCAAGGACGACCCCCGAAAGTTCCCGTTCGGAAACTTCATGCGCAAGACCAACATTGACGAACTTCCCCAGTTCATCAACGTCTTCATCGGCAACATGTCGGTGGTCGGTCCTCGTCCCCACATGCTGAAGCACACGGAAGAGTACTCCAAACTCATCAACCGCTTCATGGTGCGCCATTTCGCCAAGCCCGGCATCACTGGCCTGGCACAGGTGACGGGATTCCGTGGCGAGACACGTTACATCGACCAGATGGAAGGCCGTGTGAAGAAAGACATCGAATATATTGAGAATTGGACGTTCCTGCTTGACATCAAGATTATCGTCAAGACCATCACCAATATGCTGGGGCAGGAAAAGGGGAACGCCTATTAAAAACAACCAACAACTTAAAAAACCAGATATTCTTAACAAAGCAACATGGCATTTTTAGATATCTTCAAGAAGAAGAAAGAAAATGTGGGCGGTATGGAAGACTTTATGACACTCATACGTGTCTATTTCCAAAGTGTGCTGGCAGCCAATCTCGGCATTTCCAACCTCAACGCCCTACCCGACCTGCTCACCTTCAAGCGCACCCTGCACGTTGCCACAGTGAACAACCGCCTGGGCATCGGTGAGAAAAAAGCTTGCGCCAAATTGCTCAAAGACCTGTATGGCATCAGCGACGGTTTCTTCAAAGAAATCGACCTGAGCATCAAGAAAGGATGCCGCACGCAGAACGACGTCAGCCGCTATCTATATCTCTTCCAGGGATTTAGCCAAGACTTGATGATGCTGATGGGGAACCTGCTGAAATGGAAATTCCGCATCCCTGGCTTCATGAAAAAGATGATGAAGAAGGTGACCGACAACACCGTACATGAGATTCTGACCAAAGACACTTGGACAGACAACAGCGTGGTGAAAGCCGTCCACTCCGTGCGCCGCTATCAGCAAATGCTGGGATTCAGCGAGGGCTGGATTCAAGAATACGTCTATAACCTCATCACCCTCGCCAAGAAGGAACCGAACCCGACGGACGAGGAAGTTGAGAAGGCCCAGGCAAAAATGAAAAAATGAGGCTTAAAAACCTCACCGATAGACCAAAAAGGGGCATTATTTCACCTTTTTAATCAACAAAACAGAGTTTTTCCGCCCAAAAGGTTGGAGAAGTCTGCCCAAATATATAAATTTGCAAAACAAAATTGTTGTAACAACATCCGCACTTTGTGCACACACCTAAACAATGACAGCAGAAGAAAGACAGTCAATGAAGAAATTTGAAGCGAAAGTACGCCAAATCATCGCTCAATTTCGTGTGCTCAAACAGGAAAACGCCGACTTGTACGCAGAACTGGAAGGCAAGGATGAAGAAATCACCAGGCTAAAAGCCAACTTGGCTCAAAGCCAGCGCGACTACAACAATCTGAAATTGGCCAAGATGATTGAAATCAGCGATTCCGACATCAAGGAATCAAAGATGAAGATCTCCCGATTGGTTCGAGAAATCAATAAATGTATCAGCATTCTGTCTTCCGGCACTGAAGGTGACGGCAACGACGAGGCATGACAAACATTTTCTATATCCAACTATAGAGACGTTTCGACTGGTCAAAGATAGTACTCCACATTGGTATGGCAAACAAGTTAAACATCAACGTAACCATTGAAGACATACGCCTTCCGCTTCAGGTCACATCGTCTGACGAAGAGAGGGTGTATCGCGAGGCTGCATCCACCATTCAGCGCCGCATCCAGCGATTGCGTGATGCCTACCCCAACCTGCCCAACGACAAGTACTACTATGTGATGGCAATGCTCAACACTGCCGTGGAAGCCGTCAAGGCTGCCGACAGGATTGACAACCAGCCATACATCGACATGATGCATGATATTGAGCAAGAAATCGATTCGCTCGGGACAAAGTGAGCATATAGCGGCTGTGCACGTTCGTTGAGAAACCGACAGGATGTGCAGGAGCCGCACCCCAACAGCAGAACTTCTCAGGCACAATTTCAGTTATTCACATGGTCACCTCACTCTGTGAACGACATGAATTGTGTCTTTTATTGTATAACCTAAAAAACAAATAACAACAACTAAAAAATGGATATCATATTAGCAATAAGCATTGCGGTTGGTTGCTTGATATTGGGCGGCGTGATAGGCTTCACCCTCTTCCGCTACGTCATCAAGCAGCGATACACCCAAATCATCAAGGAGGCTGAGATTGAGGCCGAGGCACTCAAAGAGAAAAAGCAGCTGGAACTGAAAGAAAAGTTCCTCAACAGAAAATCGGAACTGGACAAGGAAGCCAACCAGCGCAACCAAAAGATGCAGGCCTACGAGAACAAGCTGAAACAGCGCGAACTGGCACTGAATCAAAATCATGAGGACTTGCAGAAGAAAAGCCATGAAGTCGATGCACAGAAAGAGCAGCTGACCAAGCAGCAAGAGAAGCTCGACCTGTTGATTGGCGAACAGCGCACCAAGCTGGAGGCCATCTCCGGATTGACCACGGAAGAGGCTCGTGAGTCACTGATTGAATCGCTGAAGGACGAGGCAAAGACCCAGGCCCAGCAATACATCAACGAAATCATGGACGAGGCCAAGATGACTGCCAACAAGGAGGCCAAGAAGATTGTTATCCAGTCCATCCAGCGCGTGGCCAGCGAGACGGCTGTCGAGAACTCCGTCAGCGTGTTCCACATCGACTCCGATGAGGTGAAGGGTCGTGTGATTGGCCGCGAAGGCCGCAACATCCGTGCACTGGAGGCCGCCACCGGCACAGAAATCGTGGTGGACGACACTCCCGAGGCCATCGTCATCAGTGCCTTCGACCCCGTGCGCCGCGAAATCTGCCGCCTTGCCCTCCATCAGCTCATTGCCGACGGACGCATCCATCCTGCTCGCATCGAGGAGGTGGTTGCCAAGGTGAAGAAACAGGTGGAAGACGAGATTGTGGAGACAGGAAAGCGCACAGCCATCGACCTTGGCGTTCACGGCTTGCACCCCGAGCTCATCCGCATTGTCGGCAAGATGAAGTACCGCTCTTCCTACGGTCAGAACCTCTTGCAGCACGCCCGCGAGACTGCCAATCTCTGTGCTGTCATGGCAGCCGAATTGGGTCTCAATCCCAAGAAGGCACGCCGCGCAGGTCTGCTGCACGATATCGGCAAGGTGCCCGACGAGCAGTTGGAGATTCCACACGCCCTGTATGGTGCCCAGCTGGCTGAGAAATACAAGGAAAAGCCCGACATCTGCAACGCCATTGGTGCTCACCACGACGAGATGGAGATGACCACCCTGCTGGCTCCCATCGTGCAGGTGTGCGATGCCATCAGCGGTGCGCGTCCTGGTGCCCGCCGCGAGATTGTGGAGGCCTACCTCAAGCGTCTGAACGACCTCGAGAACCTCGCGTCAAGTTATCCTGGTGTCACCAAGACCTACGCCATTCAGGCGGGTCGCGAGTTGCGCGTCATTGTGGGTGCCGACAAGATTTCCGACAAAGAAATCGATGCGCTCAGTGCCGACATCGCGAAGAAGATTCAGGACGAGATGACCTATCCGGGACAAGTGAAAATCACCGTCATCCGCGAGACACGCGCCGTGGCGTTTGCAAAATAACCCTTTCCCTTGCCTCCTCAATGAGAAAGGTTCTCTTGACATGGCTATCAGCCATCATCACCCTCTCCGCCTTTGCCCAGTCGCCCGACTTGGGCAAAGGTGTTTCATATTCCGTGGAGCTGTCGGGCACCGTGTCCGGCGGTGACCACGCTCCCCTTTGGCTGACGGCCAATCGGTACGGTTTGCCGTCGGTGGAGAGCAATTCCGGCTACGTGCGTGGCGGAGTGTTTCGCAGTGCGTCGAACGACTCCACACGCCATTGGGACATCGGCTACGGGGCCGACCTCGTGGTGGCAGCCCATCACACCAGCACCTTCTTTGTCCAACAGCTCTATGCCGACATCCGATGGCTGAGGGGCACCCTCACCATCGGTCAGAAGCAGCAGCCCATGCAGCTCAAGAACAACGAGCTGAGCAGCGGCTCCCAGACCTTTGGCATCAATGCCCGCCCCTATCCCGAAGTGCGGTTAGCCTTGCCTGCGTATTGGGCCATTCCCGGCACGAAAGGTTTTCTCTCCTTCAAGGGCCACATCGCGTTCGGCAGGTTCACCGACGATAACTTCCAGAAGGACTTCACCCAGGGGAGGAGCAGTTACGACCAGAACGTGCTGATGCACACCAAAGCCGGCTACCTGAAATTCGGGAAGGAAGGCAAAGCCTTCAGCGTGGAAGCAGGTCTTGAGATGGCATCGCAATTCGGCAGCACCCACTACGAATACAAGGGGGGGGAGTACACGAAAACGCAAAACGGGCGCAATCTTTCAGCATTCTGGCACGCCTTCAAGGGCGGAGGTTCCGACTCCATGGACGGTGCCGTGCAGAACAACGAAGGCAATATGCTGGGCAGTTGGGTGCTGCGTCTGAACTACGACACCCCAGCTGCCGCATACGGGCTTTATGCCGACCACTTCTTCGAAGACCATTCAGCCATGTTCCACCTCGACTATGACGGCTATGCCTATGAAGACGGGACGATGAAGAAGAAGCGGAATCGGTATCTGATGTACCCCCTCAAGGACATCATGCTCGGGGCCGACGTCCACTTCAAGCACTTCCGATGGGTGAGCGACATGGTGGTCGAATACGTCTATACGAAGTACCAAAGCGGCCCTGTCTATACAGACCGAACACCACAAGTCACCGACCATATCGGCGGAGTTGACAACTACTACAACAATGGGCTGGAACCCGGATGGCAGCATTGGGGACAGGCACTGGGCAACCCGCTCTACCTCTCCCCCATCTACAACGACGACGGGAGACTCATCTTCCGCGACAACCGCTTCGTGGCGTGGCACATAGGACTGGCAGGACAGCCCACCGCCAACCTCCATTACCGACTCCGCGCCACGTGGCAAGAAGGGCTGGGCACCTACGACAAACCCTACTTCAACCCGAGGCACAACGTCAGCCTCGGCATAGAAGCCCGCTACGACCTCCACCAGTACGTGAGAGGCCTCAGTGCCGGTGCTGCCTTCGGTTTCGACCGAGGTGCCCTGATGGGCAACAACACCGGGGGCACCCTCACACTTAGATTTGAACGATAGCAACATGAAACACCCATTCCTCCATATCCTGCTCGCCTGCACCCTGCTCACCTCCTGCGACATCGAAATGGCCAGCGACAACGAGCTTGATGCCAACTGGCAACTGCGCGAGATTGACACCCTTGCCACCGAAGGCACAGCCGACATGGCGAGAAGCAACATCTATTGGGCCATCGAGGGAGACATCCTGCAAGTCAGAAACATCAGCACAAGCCAGAAGTTTCTTCTCCGCCTGCAGAAAGATAAAGACCAGCTGACCGTCAGCAACCCCTACCATGTCCACACCAAGGACAGCCTCACGGCTGTGGAAAACGACAGCCTGCTCGCCCCCCTCGGCATCAACGGGACGAAGGTCAGCTACCACATCGACCAACTGAATCACAGCCACCTGACCCTCGCCGACACCCTGCTCCGCCTCCACTTCAGGAGATACTAAGCATCGGCCTGCCCCATTCCCTCCCCTGCCTCGGCAAGGAATCAGCCCTCCCCCCTCGCGGCAGTTGCAGCCAAAGCCCACAAGCACATCGAGCCAAAGCCCACGAGCACATCGAGCCAAAGCTTACGAGCATATCGAGCCAAAGCTCACGAGCATATCGAGCCAAAGCTCACGAGGGCATCGAGCCAAAGCTCACGAGGGCATCGGGCTAAAATCTGCCGAGGAAGGCAGCCAAGACATGGAGACAGACCAAGGAAATGGCAGGGCGACACCCTCAAAAATAAACTTTTTTCACATTTGTTGAAAGAAATCACGATGGCTTTACAATAAATAACACTTTTTCACGTTTATAAAGTAACGAAGCCTTATATACAATCTATGACGATCAACTACGTATACATCATCTTGGCATTCGCCATCAGCCTTACCTTCTCACTGGTATGCACACCACTCATCGTGAAGATATGCAACACCCGTGGGATATACGACCTGCCCAATACGAGGAAAATGCACAAGCAGGCCATTCCCAGGCTCGGCGGCACACTCTTCATGCCCTCCTTGGGAGTGGGCGTAGCCATCACACTGCTCGTCATGTATCAAGGCATCAACAAGAATTTCGAGATTTGCGTATCCAACATCATCATGGTAGTAGGTGCCCTGCTCATCTATCTGATAGGCATCCTCGACGACCTCAAGGGATTGAAAGCCACCCATAAGTTCATCATCCAATCCATCGCTGCACTCCTGTTCCCCCTCTGCAACCTGATGATTAGCAATCTCCACGGACTCTTCGGCGTGCACGAGATACCCCTTTGGATTAGCTACCCACTCACCGTCTTCGTCATCCTGCTGATTGTCAACGCCATCAACCTCATAGACGGCATCGACGGACTGGCCTCCAGCATCGCCTTCCTCATCCTGGGCTCCTTCGCCTACCTGTACTACAAGCTGGACGCCTACCTCTTCAGCCTCATCAGCATCAGCCTCGCCGGAGCCACCCTCGCCTTCTTCTTCTT
This sequence comes from Bacteroidaceae bacterium, assembly GCA_017448825.1. Lineage (GTDB taxonomy): Bacteria > Bacteroidota > Bacteroidia > Bacteroidales > Bacteroidaceae > Minthosoma. The sequence goes on along the minus strand of JAFSKR010000029.1, from coordinate 28,926 downwards.
CAACTTCTACGGAAAAGTGGGAAGGCTCAAGACCTTCATGGGCGATTCCGGCAGCCTCTTCCTGGGCTATGTGATTGCCTACCTCGCCATCAAGTACCAGATGTCGAACGAAACAGGCGGCTTCCCCTACCGCGAAGAATCCCTGCTCATCTCCTTCACCCTCGTGTTCCTGCCCAGCATCGACGTCATCCGCGTGGCGCTCCAACGGAAATTCAACGGCAAAAGCATGTTCGAAGCCGACAAGACCCACATCCACCACCGCATCATGCAGATGGGCCTCGACATGCACCAGACCCTCGCCGTCATCCTCCTCCTCTTCCTCGCCATCTGCCTCATCAACTACGGACTATACGTCTATGGCATACAAGTCACCTACATCATCCTCATCGACGCGTTCGTTTACTCCATCTTCATCTATTCGACCAGCAGACTCACCTTCCTGCAACAAAACTGACCGCCCATGAACCAGCAACTTGTATCCGTCATCATGCCCACCTACAATGCGGAACGATGGGTGGCAGAGAGCATCGACAGTGTTTTGGTTCAGACCCATCACAATCTGGAACTCATCATCACCGACGACTGCTCGACCGACAACACGCGAGCCATACTGAAAGAATACGAGCAGAAAGACCCGCGGGTGAAAGTCATCTACGCTGAGAAGAACTTAGGTGCTGGCCACACCCGAAACAAATGCATCGAAGCCGCCCAAGGACGCTACCTCGCCTTCTGTGACAGCGACGACCGCTGGATGCCCACAAAACTGGAAAAGCAGCTCAACTTCATGCACGAAAAAGATTGCTGCATGGTATTCGCCTCCTACATCACCTGCGATGAACAAGGAAACAACAACGGGGTCGTCATCGCCCCCAAGCGGCAAAGCCTCTTCCAAACAAAATGCGACGACAAGATAGGCTTCCTCACTTGCATCTACGATACGCATAAGACCGACGGAAAGATGCTCATGCCCGTGCAACGCAAACGACAGGACTATGCCTACGTGCTCCAAATTCTGCAGAAGTGCCACTATGCTCACGGCATCGAAGAACCCCTTGCCTACTATCGTCTCCACCCCGAAAGCATCTCCGCCAACAAATGGTCACTCATCAAATACGAGATGCTCACATGGCGAGTCGTCTTCGGCGACAGCAAACTCCACTCCTTCCTCTTCTTCATCTTCTGCTTCCTCCCTTCCTACACATGGAAGAAACTGCACACCCGCATCGTCAACTGGCATAAAGAAAAGTATCTCAACAACCTCACAGAATGAAACTCTCCAAACTCATCCTTACAGTCCTTGCCCTATGCCTCTCACTCGCGGCAAGAGCCGACGACAGGTCTATCATCAACGCCGCCAACAAAGTGCTACAGACGGAACCCGTGGCAGTCACGGATAAAACATCCTCCATCTCTGGCAATCCCCACAACTTTGAAAGCCTCTCCATCTACTGGTGGCCCGACCCCAAGAACCCAACAGGCCCCTATGTGGCAAAAGACGGCCAGGCAAACCCCGAGCACACACAATACGACCTGCCACGCCTGCTGAAACTGGTGGACAACCTGCAGAAAGTCGGCAAAGCCTACGTCGCCACCAAAGACCAGAAGTATTTCGACTACTTCTGCAAGCAGTTGGACGTTTGGTTCATTGACAAAGACACCCAAATGCTTCCCAACTTCAACTATTGCCAGTTCATCCCTGGCAGAAACAACGGAAAAGGCAATCCGCAAGGCATGATTGACTCGTACAATTTCAACTCCATCATCGACCACATCAACAAGGTGAACGCCATCCAGTCCATCGGAAGCAAAAGGTTGAAAGCCGTGAAGAAATGGATGAAGAACTTTGCCAAATGGATGGAAACCAGCGACAACGGACAGGTGGCAAGCCAGTACACCAACAATCAGGGCATCGCCTACGACACCACCCTGTTCAACATCTACCTGTTTGCCGGCAACAACAAGAAATGCCAGCAACTGATTCAGAGTTGTTGCAACAGAATCAAGCAACAGATAGACTTTGAAGGCAAGCAGCCCGAAGAACTCAAAAGAACACGCGCATACTTCTATTCCGTCTGGAACCTGCAACACATCGTCGAGTTCCTGTCATACGTCAATGAGGCATCTTTCGAGATTGACGACGAGACGAAACAAAGAATCTGCAAGTCCATCCAATACTTAGGGCAATTTGTGGGCCACAAAGAGGCTTTCCCCTACAAGGACATCAGCACAGACTGGAACTACAACGAGCGCCTCTTCTCCAACGTCCGCACACAAGCGTACAACTTGGAAGTTTGTTCACCGATAGACTCCCAAGAATAAATCTTCCTGATTCGCTCAAACTCCTCTGTCGCACGACGAACGCAATCCACCTCTTCCTTGCCTTGAGCCAATCGTAGCAAAGCCGATTGTAGATGCTCCGCTGTCGGCTCTCCCAGATTCCAACCCACATGAGCATATTGCAAAGGCTCAGTCAGCCCACCCACATCCGACACCAGCACAGGGACTCCCCTGCTCAGAGCCGTAAACAAGACTCCACTTTGAGAAATCTTCTTGTAAGGCAGTAGCGTCACCGACGATAACAGCAAATAAGCGTCAAAATCGACATCGGAGATCATTTCATCAAGCACAAACACATTGCCACATCCTTCCAAAGAGGAAAAATCAACGTTCTTGTTTCTGCCCACCAGCAAAAGATGTAGTCGAGGATTCTCCCGCAATGCCGCCGTCTCGCCCCACACCTTCACCACCAGGTCGATACCCTTATACGTGTCCTGAATGCCGAGACATGAAAACACGATGTCACCCACCTGAATGCCAAGCTTTGCCTCCAGCTCTTCACATCGTTTCATCGCCTCCGCAGAAACAACACCATCCCCAAGAATGCCATGAAAAATAACCCATATTTTATCTGCCTCGACCTGCAACTCCGTCACCATCTCTTGCTTCGTCCGCTCACTATGTACGATGATGGCATCCGCCAACTGGTAATATCGTCTGTATCTGACCGCATCTTGAGGCTTCGGGTTGTGAGGCAGCACATTATGCGCCGTGAACACCAGACGGATGCCCATTCTGTGCAACAACCATCCAAAAGTATAGTCGAGATGCCACAGACGCAACCACTGCACATGCACCACATCGGGCCGCTCCCTCATGACATCCAGCAGAATCCGCAACATACTCATCGAATAACTCAACGCCTTCTGCCAAGCCCGCTTCTTCGTGCTGTAGCCAAACACCAGTTTCTGCCTCACCCCCCTCATCGGGTCACACTGATAGAGTTGATTGCCATAATACACCACCTCATGCCCACTAACATGGGTCAGCAGGTGATAGTCATACACACTCAGATTGTTGTATGACTGAGGGTCTATGTAAAAGACTTTCATTCGCCCAAGAGTTTTTTCTTCAGATAAGCACGCAACTGCATCAGCATCGCAAGCCGTTCATCACATTGCCGTCCGAACAACTTCCACACTCTTGCCCGGAAAATCAGCACATTGGTTCCACGCAACAGGTTCCGCCATGTGACCTGTGGAGAACGCCCCTTTTTCGCGTGAAGACATACGGTCATGTCGGCAATTTTCTTCTCATATTCAAGGTCAGGCTTTCGTTCTGACACCAAATGCACATACTTCAGCCTGCGATTGTACACGAATCGTTGTCCGAACCGTTTCTGCAGTCGCCACCGAATGTCATCCTCCTCACCATACATAAAAACACTCTCATCAAACAGTGCCACCGCTTCGAGCATCGACTTACGCACATAGAAACAAGAGCCCGAAAAATACATGAGACTTGGAACATACCACTCCAGACGAGTACAAATCGCACCAAGAATGCTACGGAAATAGCCATTCATCATATAGGTGGGGGCAAAAGAGTTCGTACTTGCCACATCTGCGGAAAGCATCTGCTTAGCACCCAACATCACAAGCCCCTCATCCCGTTCAAAAGCATTTACCGCCTCTTGAAAGAAAGGCGTGAGCAAACGCACATCTGGATTCATAATCAGCAACAACGGTGCAGAGCAAGAACGAATGCCCACATTATTACCTTGGCCATAGCCCCCATTCCTCGTATTCTCGATCAGCACAATGTCTTCGCCCCACAGATCCCTAAGCCGCTGAAACATCGGCTCTGGATGACAGCTGTTGTTGTCCACCACCACAAGTTCAATCTCCATCTTTGGAATGTCGGCACAGCGAATGATGCTGTCCACACAATCGTAGATATCATCCTCCGAGTTGTATGTCACAATAATGATTGATACTCGCTTCATTTTTCACACGTCAAGTTTAGAGCGTTACCACATAAAAATAAGACCATTCCATTTGACAACAAAAAAACAGGGAGTCATACACTTTGCATCTCCAAACCATGAGAATGGGCGATGTGTTCATAGAAATGGTACACATTCTCCACATAACTCTCCGTCGTATAAAAATGATTTACTGTTTGAAAGGCTCTTTGCAAATAAGGCATATAGTCTTCTGCCGGACGCTTGCCAACCTCCAACAACAGTTCCGTCAACTGTCCTTGCTCTTCATAATGCAAACCAATCTCTCCTCCTGTAAATATCCTTCCATTTTCTAATTGTTCCCATGTGCCACCCGTATGATGCCCTATCGCCAAACAACCACAAAACATCGCTTCAGGCATACATCTTCCAAAACCTTCACAAGGAGAAGGTATGATAATAGCCAAGGCACGCCGCATCCAGTCCTGGACATCAGGCTTTTCTCCAAAGATGGTCACGTCATGTTCCAAATGATGCTTTTGCAGATATTCCATGATACGGTTATAGTACCCCTTGTCCGCCAGTTCCCCTACCAAGAAAAGAGGATGCACATCCGTTGCACATTCCTTATAAGCATTATATGCTTGAATCATTTCCAAAACTCCTTTAATTGGCACCACGCGCCCTGCATAAAGGAAGAAATTCTCTTTTTGAAGAGCGGGAAAGGTTCCTACTGCGGATTGGATACCATTGTATATGACACGCGATGTGCTGCTTTCTTGCTGCCGAAAGTGACGTTGTATATCCTTTGTGATACAGATGTTATAAGATGCAGAAGCATTCAGTTGTCGTAGAAAGCTTTTGCGTGTAGGGAAAAAATACATTCCATGATCCTTATCGGCATATTCACGTATATGATAAACATGGGGCACTCCCAACTTACGAGACACTATAAAACCGATACTGCAAACACTCACATTCGTATGCACCAATTGTACTGGTATTCCTGCCACTTCTTTCAAGATTTTATGGACAGCCAACCTTATCATCAACCTACGCATCATGAGGCGTGGAAGAAAAAGCAGGGCACCCTTAAAGGAATGAACCCATGGATATGTATTGTTACGATATGGAACGACAATTGTGGGAATACCCTTCCCTACCAACTCCACATAAATCCCGTTCTTGTCAGGCATCACCACCACTGGATGAATGCCTTTTTGCATCAGCCCACGCAGCATAATCAAGAATGATTTCGCGCTACCTGCCATCAGCAGGGTTTGGTGTATGATATATAGTACTGTCATCTGCCTGATTTTTTACTTAAACACCCCGAAAGTATTTACAGCCAACACGGTTGTCTCTTTTTCTCCTCTCTACGAGACCGGAGAATCTGCACTAAACAAGGCACTAAACTCATCCATTCAATCAGAAATCTAACTGGGGCGTGCACTCCAATAGAACACCATCGATACAGCCTTTGAGATAAAGTCAAATTGATATTGCATGCACAAACCAACGTCTTCAAGTGAACCTCTTTCTTATTATACAATTGCACATTGCCATGTATTCTTCTATCATGGAACACTCTTGCTTTGGCAGCAACAAGCACTTGACGATTATGATAAACCAACCGAGTGTAATAATTATTGTCTTCACCATATTGGAAGAACAATGGATTGAACCCTCCTATCTCTTTCAGCATATTAATGGGCATAAACCAACAGGCCGCACACACTTCCCCCACCACATACAAAGGGCTCACAGCCCCCCCAAAGAGCAAATCATCCAATAATGAGTTTTCAGCTCGGCATAATGATGCCTTAAACATCGTATCTAATCTGCTACCATCACCATTCAAATGCAGTGGGCTAACCAAATTCCGCCCATCTGCTATTTTCAGCATTTCCTCCACGGCTGTAGGCTGTAAATAGGCATCTTGATTCAGCAAAAGCACATAATCGGCTTCATGCTCCATTGCATAACGTATCCCGATATTGTTTCCCTGTCCAAAGCCTAAATTTTTCTCCTGAGGCAACCAGACGACCTCCGAAAAATGGGACGGAACATAATCCCGAGTAGCATCAACAGAAGCATTATCAACCACTACGGGGACAACTGGAACAGTACTTTGTCTGATGCATTGCAAACAACGCTCAATCCACCTCATTGCATTGTATGTCACAATAACAGTAAAGATTCTCATTTATACACAAACTTGATTTTTGACAAAATATACATAAGACCGACCAGCACCAACATAATGGTATATTTATAAGAAAAATACCGATAATAGAAGATGCCAAACACAGGAATTACCGCCAACGCAAATATCATCAAAACTTCGCCCAACGACAATTCTTCTCGATGAGGACCTTGAATAATATAAAAACAAAGCAACACATAGAAAATGACCCACAATATCATTCCGATAGGACTGAGGTCCAACAAAATGTCGCCAATGAATGTAGCGAATACACTGATGAAGAATCCTTGCTGACCAGACCTTACAGCTCTTCGCTCAGGATTGGAATCAATGTGGAAAAGAGAATGATGTATCAACGGAAACTCACGTTCAGCAGAAATAATATCAGGATTGGCATTCTCCCAAAAATAGCAGAAATTCAGATAGCCCTGACCGGTATATTGCATGGCACCAGCCCCTGCACCTCCTTCGCGTTCATCAAAACGTGCCTGAGAGACTGCGATGAAATAAACCAACGCTACAGCCACCACTGGAATACCCGCTATCAAAAACGCAATCTTTACCTTTTTGGAGAGGAATTTGTAGAAGAACAAGAGGCAATAAATAAACATCATGCCGAAGAAAACAATTTCTGTTCGGTCAGCCACTTGCATCTCCTTGATGGGAGTACTCAACGACGCAAACAACAACAATACATTATACCACCAAGGACGGTGTTCAAAGCATACAGAATAGAAAAATAGCGGCAGGGCTAACAGCGTAGAGGTGTTTAGGATATAAAAATAACGCAAAGGAGCCGACATCGACTGTGCCTTGATTTCAGCAGGCGAAAGAATACCTGCATAATGATCGGAACGCACAGAAGACAAGTCTCCTTGCAGAATTTCCAATGTGGAATCTGCAACAAGATACAAATTGAGGAGGGCAACAGCAATAAGTATGCATCCCAGCATCAAAGGAAGCCATGACATCGACACATAAACATTCCTCAAATCCTTTCCATACAACATAGAGAAAGGCAATATGCTAATGGTCAAAATGACACAATACAGCAACGTCGGAATAATGCCCAACGTCAAGCCGATTTCATTGAACAAGATACCTCCTTCACCCAACATATTTCCATAGACAATCAGGATGGCAAACAGCGACGTTAAAGCATAAAGCCCAGCCATATAGACACAAACGTCCAGTGCCCGATGCTTAATCCACCAGTAAACCGTCAACAAAAGGAAATATATGAAAGGTATAAACAACATTAGTTCTTCAATATTTGTTTGACATGAGCAATCTCTTTCCAGCCATACAGCAGTGTTTTTGTCTGGCATATAAACAAATGACGATATGGCGGAATCATAAAGTCGGAAAGATAGCCTGCACAGACATAACTGGCAATCGCCACAGCAGATGCCGCCATGATGCCATATCGAGGCAGAAGCACCCAATTGAGTGCCACGCATACAAGACAGCCAAAGCCATCACGAAAAATGGCGTAACGCTGCAATTCCTCAATGACCAACATACACCCTGCCGCCGTGGACAAAGCATAAGCGGTTGCCTTGAAAGACAACACTTGCAACACAGGAACAGCCGCTAAATAACGGACTCCAAAAGTGTAACGCACCAAATAGAATGCACCCACCGATACCAGAACCGACAAAATCAGTGTTCCCCAGAAAGTGAGATTCATAAACTGCTGAGCCCTGTCTTTATATAGTGACATGGACTCTTCACGCTTTCGTACCAAAATAGGCGAAATCGTCTGTGTAAGCATCATTGGCACATACATCATCACTTCAACAAGTCGAGCGGCTGTGGAAAAATAGCCAACCGACTCTTTATCTATCATGTTGCCTATCATCACTTGGTCTATCCGCTGATAAATAAAGACGGCTGCACTCGTGAGCAACAACGGGAAGGACTCTTTCAACAGAAATTTAGCATAGCCACTGTCGAACTTCCATTCCCGCATAGAACCGACAATTTGACGATATGCCACATTATATCCACCTGCCAGCAAAACAAAATCGAAAGCAGATGCCGCCACAAAGAGGATCAGAGGAGCATGATGCCACAACAAAACCAACTTGATGACAATGCCAATCAGGGTCCGGGAAATCTCAGACTTCACCACATATTCATTCTTGACTATCGATGTGAAGTAATTGCGAATAACCGTAAACGTATTGGCGATGATAGACACCGTATAAATCAGCACATACAGCGTGATGGTCTTGTCCGCTTCCATCCACCATGAAGTAGCGACCGTCAACAAAACCGTCAGCACAGCAAACGCCAGTTTCAAGCCAAATGCCGTTCCCATCACTACCTGAACAGGCACCACACTTTTTGACTCCTCCCGAATCTCAATGTTGTCAAGCCCAAACAAGGCGATGATTTGGAACAATCCCACATAACTGATAACATAATTCATCAGTCCATATTGCTCAGGCCCCAAATAACGTGCGATGACAATCCCAACAAATAATCCACCTAAAAGTGTGACAACCTTGCCCACCACAGACCAGAACAGGTTGCGGACAATCTTTTCTTTTGTTTCAGACAAATGCAGACGGGATAATATGTAGTGAAGAATTGACACACTCAAAGCAAGCACTATCGTTTTATACAGATTCTTCCATTATCTGTTGCCCTCGACTCACCCAAAAAGCAGTAATGACAGAACTCAAGAACAACATACCAATGACAAATAGCATCCGTTTAGGTCCTGCTGGTTTCACCGGCACGACCACACTTTTCAGAGTTGTAAACGATGGGGTTCGTTCTTGCACTTTGGCTTTGGCAGCTTCAAGTTGCACATTCATGGCATTGTAGGTGTTGAACTTCAATGACATTTTGTTTTCCAGTTCATCACGCTCTGAGATGTTCGCCTGAAGAATCATGTTTTTGTGTGCATCGCAATAATCACTGTACTCCTTAACCGAGGTTTCATAGTCATCCCAAGCTTGATTTGCCAAATCCTGATAATAGTCAACATCCATACGAGCCTTGCTGGTACGGTACGTGGTAATAAAATCTTGTAGACGCTGCTTGACGGAATCAGCCAAAAGTGCAGATACCAAAGCATCCTGGTCTTGCACCGTAATCGTCACAACATCAGTCTTTTGATCCACAGAACAAGTAATATTGCTCTGGATATTCTCCATCAAAGCAAAATCCTCTTCCGACATACAGAAAGCACTCACGCCTTCGTCACCATTCCCTTTCTTCTTGGGCTTAAAGAAACTCTTGACCCATTTAATGGCATCTTTGAAAGGCTTCGTCAACCAATTCGGTTGCTGATGCTTTTTCATATAAGTATAGTAGTCCGTGGTCAAGTCACCCTCTGTAGTCGTTATCTGAATATCATACAAACTGACCGTAAATTCTGGTGACTCGAACAAATCAGGATACAATATCGGATAAATGGCATCGTTATTGGCCATTGCCCCTATATTGATACCAAACGAAGAGGCGATTGAAGACAATCCTCCACCTGCTTCCGCCCCCCCCATCTCAGGTGCGACTGTAACAGATGACATATAGTATCGTGGTTGTGGAAAAATCCAAATGCAGGAAAGCACAAACACAATAGCCCAAACTTTATAGAAAACCTTTTTCTTCTGCAAAAGCAGTTGGAACAACTTCCGTAAGTTGACGGTTTTTACTAGTTGATTATTTTCTGCCATATCTGATTTCTATTTTCATTGATGTGAGAGGATCTTCACTTCCGAACACTTCGGTTGAGCACTCCCTCTTCTACAATTGTCCTACCACCTCAAACGCCCGTTCTATCACCTTGTGCATATCGTAGTACTTATACTCTGCAAGGCGGCCACCGAAGATGACCTTTGTCTGGGCATCGGCGAGTGCTTTGTATTTGGCATAGAGTTCTGAATTCTTGTCATCATTTACAGGGTAGTAAGGTTCGTCGCCTGGCTGCCATTCCTTACTGTACTCGCGAGAGATAATCGTGTCGGGGCAATCGGTGATGGCCTGCCCGAACATCTCAAAATGCTTGTGCTCAATAATACGTGTGAAAGGCGTTTCGGCATCGGTGTAGTTGACCACGGCATTTCCCTGGTAGTTGGGCACTCCTTCAAGCAGTTCGGTCTCGAAGGAAACGGTTCTATACTGCAAATGACCGTACTGATAGTTAAAGTAGCGGTCGATTTCGCCTGTGTAGATGATTCGGTCGGCTTGTGCATCCCAAACATCCTTTTGGTCAAAGTAGTCAACGTCCAACTGCACATCGCATCCCTCTATCATCTTCTCTATCAACACGGTATAGCCTCCTTCTGGAATGCCTTGGTACTTATCGTTGAAGTAGTTGTTGTCAAACGTGAAGCGCACGGGCAGACGCTTGATGATGAAAGCCGGCAGTTCTGTACATTTCCGTCCCCATTGCTTCTGGGTGTAACCTTTGATGAGTGCCTCGTATATGTCCTTGCCTATCAGACTAATTGCCTGTTCCTCAAGGTTCTGCGGGTCGGCAATGTGGTACTCCTGCTTCTGCTCCTCAATCTTCGCCTTGGCCTCCTCAGGGGTCTTCACTCCCCACATCTGATAGAAGGTGTTCATATTGAACGGCAGGTTGTAGAGTTTGCCGTTGTAGTTTGCCACTGGCGAATTGGTGTAGCGGTTGAACTCCACAAAGCTATTGACAAACTGCCATACCTCCTTGTTGCTGGTGTGGAAGATGTGGGCACCATACTTGTGGACATTGATGCCACGCACATTCTCCGTATAGACGTTTCCACCGATGTGGGCACGCTTGTCTATCAATTTGACAGAATATCCCTTTTGCTTTAAGAGGTAGGCTGAAACTGCTCCAAAGAGACCTGTTCCAACAATCAGGAAATCATATTTCTTCATATTAAAAAGTGCTAATCACAAGTTATTTGAGAATGTTAGCAATCGTCACCATCATGGTGGCAATGGAAGCTGCCGACGTGCCCATTGCGGCATATTCTGCTGTGGTCATCTTGTTCTTCTGCTTCTTCGATGGCACCACCACCGTACAACCAGGCTCCACCGCTTTCTTGCTTCGGTGACTCAACAGTTCCACGGCGCCATTGGCATAGACGGCATACACACGGCTCTTGCGAGCATTGTCGCCATATCCACCAGCACGCTTGATGTAGTATTTCAACGATTCTCCTTTCTTGTAGTTCATCGAGATGGGGTACATCACGTCACCGCTGATTTTCACGATGGACGAGTAACGCGGAATGACCAGTTTGTCGCCCTCGCGAAGCACGATGTCGTCTTCGCCGCCTGGATTCTTCAGTGCCTTCTCAAGGTCGATAGCCACGGGGAAGGTGTTGCCCACATCGAGTTTCATGGTCAGCAACGTGTCGGCACGGTTGAAGTCGAAGTTTTTTGAATCCACCTGCATCGCCTCCTCATACAACGTAATCTGTGAGGCGCGGAGGGAGGCTTCCTGCTGCTGACGTTCCTCTTCCGTCATCTGACGTTCCAGACGAGCACCCTTCGCATAGCCCAACGAACTGAGTCCACCTGCCGCCTTCACCAAGTCGCTCAGCTTGTAGTTCTTGTTCGACATGGCATAGATTCCGGCAAAGTTCACCGCACCCGAAATCTGCACATTCTGCTGCTCCGAGTAGGAAGGGCTCTTGCGGACAGCCACCTGGTCGTAGGGTTCAAGTTTGAAACCAGCCTCACCATCCACCACGAAACCATCCTTCAAGGCAAAGGTGAAGGTTCGGGTCAGTTCCTCGTTGTCTTCCATCGCCCGCGGGTCGTCAATGCGTCGGTACACATCCACCTTCACAGTCGAGGCGGCATCGGTCAGTCCGCCTGCCTGAAGGACAAGGTCTTCGATGCTGGTGTTGGCGGCATAAGTATAGACACCGGGGTATTTCACTTCACCCGTGATGGTCAGTGTCTGGTCGCCCAACATATCCAACTTACTGGGGATGTAGAGCACATCGTTCTTCCTCAATGGTATGTCTGCTGAAGTGCCATCCATAATTCCCTTGATATCAATTGCCAGCACCTCCAGCGTCATGTCTTCCCGTTGACGGTGCATCACAGCGCGGGCTGTGAAGGCATCCTCACGCAAGCCCTCGCAAGCATTGACCAACTCCCTGACCGTGTTGATGTTGCCATCCATCTGATACATACCCTCATGGAAGACAGCACCACGCACTTCCACCATGTTGGAATAGCGCGCCACGACACTATCCACAAAGATGGAATCGCCGTCGTTCATCAAGAAGGCACTCCAGTCGAACTCACCCACCGTGTGGATGGAGTATTCTGCCCCGTTCTTGCGGGTCACACGCACATTTTTCTTATAGGCATCGCCTGTGAAGCCGCCCGTATAACGCAGCAACGTGGCAAGGCTCTCGTTGTTCTTCATTTAGTAGAACATCGGGCGTTTCACCTTTCCACGGATTTCCACCAAGGCATCATAAGGCCCCACTACCACGATGTCATTATCGTTCAGTCGCACATCGCCACGCGAGTTGCCGTTGACAATATAATCATACACGTCGATGGTGGCAATTTGCCGTCCCTGCCGATACACCTTGATGTCACGAAGGGTACCTATGTCACTGATGCCACCTGCTGCATAGAGGGCATTGAAAGCCGAAGAGAGGGAGCTCAACGTATAAGTGCCAGGCACATTCACTTCACCCAGCACCTGCACTTGGATGCTACGGGTCTCGCCCACTGCCAACTGGATGCTGGAATCTGAATAGTATTTTCCTAATCGCCCTCTCAAATAAGAGGTCGCCTCTGCAACAGTCATGCCACCAATCTTGCAAGGCCCAATGCCTTCGATGACCACCACACCGTCGGGCGATATCTCTTCTTGGAAAGTCTCCTGAGAGGCACCCCACACATCAATGAACACCACATCGCCTGCTCCCAGATGATAGTTGGCTGGAGTGGCCATGTTCATATTGGGTTCAAACGTAAGTATCTCATTATTAAAGATATTGCGACCAAACACCTCGTTCTCGTCCTCCTTGAACAGATTCTGATAATAAACCAGAGAGTCAATATCCATGAAGCCAATCTCGTCGTTCAGAGCCTGCTCACGCTCCTCTTTCGTACCGTAGTTGCGGTTCTGTTTGCGCAATTGAGACTGAACCATGTATTGGTTTCGCCTCTGATACGCTTCCCCCTTTTCCTGCTGCTCCTGACGCCTACGGGAAGGAGTCGTCTGCGTAGTTTTTCCCACCAAGTCAGATGCTCCCAAGTTTTTCTGTTCAGCATCATACTTCTTGCGAATGCGGCGCAGCTGTTCTGTGGTCACGCCGCGTTGCAACAGCTTTGTCACGATCTGCTGCTGGGTAGAGCCTTTCTCCTGCTCTTGCTTTACATAACGAATCACCTGCTCATCGGTCATCGACTGCGAGAAGGCTGACACGGAAACAAGAGACAAGCCAAATATGAAGAGTAGTTTCTTGAAAGAAGAAAGCGTCATGGTAAAAAATAGTATTTAGCGTTTTAGATGTTAAACAATGTTCGGAATATAATTTTGGCATCGAGGGCAAGACTTCGGTTTCTCAGATAATCCAAGTCCATGTCAAGCCTGCGAAGCATCTTTTCCATCGTATCAGTGTAGCCATTTTCAATGGTGGCGACCGACGTGACACCCGGACAAGTCTGATAGAGCAGCTGGTAGTCGGGATTATGCTGCATAATCTGGTCGATAAAAAATTTGCGCTCCGGCCGATAGCCCACAAAGGACATATCCCCCATCAGCACGTTCCATATCTGCGGCAATTCATCCAGATGGCGTTTCCTGAGCGTGCGGCCGAAGTCCGTCAGGCGGGGGTCGTCCATCTGTTCCAACTGCGGAATGCCATCTTTCTCGGCATCCACCACCATTGTCCTGAACTTATATATCATGAAAGGTTTCCCACCCTTGCCAATGCGTTCTTGGCTATAGATGGCAGGCCCAGGACAACTCAGCTTCTGCTTTATATATATGTATAGAAACACAGGCGAAAGGACCACCAGCAAAATGACCGCTCCCACAATGTCACCCGCCCGTTTCAGCGCCCTCTCCAGCCCATTCATACCGTCAATCGTCGTTAACACTTTATCCTCTTTCATTAATCGGCATCTTTTCTAACATATCTTATAAGGCATATCTTATAAAGATATAACGAAAAGTTTTCACAATTATTACATTAAAAATTCAAAAAATCGGACAAAGTTAGCAATTATTTACGGATAAACGATGCTAATAAACGGATTTTTCCTAATTTCGCACTCAGAAATTGCATTTACAGCCTAAAACCATCACATAAAATATATGAAGAAAAACATTTTGACCCTCACACTCCTGTGCTGCACCTTGGGCGCATCGGCACAGGGAATCTCCCAAGAGATGTTATCTCAGTTCGCACAGCAGAACAAACTTTCAGGCAGCGAAAAGGCCATCAAGAACGCCTTGGCGGCAGGTCCCGTTTCCGCGTTGGCACTGAACCAAGACAACCAGGTAGAACAAAACACCTTCTTCTCCAACTCGGTGCCATCCAAAGGCATCACCGACCAGAAATCATCGGGCAGATGCTGGCTGTTCACAGGCATGAACATGCTGAGAGCCAAGATGATGAAGGAGCAGAACCTCCCCACGGGCATTGAGTTCTCACAGAACTACCTCTTCTTCTACGACCAGCTGGAAAAGGCGAACCTCTTTCTGCAAGCCATCATCGACACGCGCAAACAGCCGATGGATGACCAGACGGTGCGGTGGCTCTTCCAGAATCCGCTGTCCGACGGTGGCACCTTCACGGGGGTGGCCGACCTTGTGGCGAAGTACGGCCTTGTGCCCAAAGGGGTGATGCCCGAGACCTACACCTCTAACAACACCAGCCAGTTTACCACCTTCCTGAAACGGAAACTCCGCGAGGACGCCCTGGCACTGCGCGCCGACGCCAAAGCCAGCGACAAGGCGCTGCAAGCACAGAAGGAGAAGTACCTCTCCGAGATTTACCACATGCTTGCGCTGGGGCTCGGCACTCCCGTCACCGAGTTCACCTGGGCACCCAAGGACAGCGAGGGGCGGAGCGTTTATGAACCCGTCAAGTACACGCCACAATCGTTCTACAAGGAGTTCATCAACCTCGACTTGCAGAACGACTACCTCATGTTGATGAACGACCCGACCCGCGAGTACTGGAAGACCTACGAAATCCAGTATGACCGACACACCTACGACGGGCATAACTGGCTGTATCTCAATGTTCCCATGGAGGACATCAAGGAGGTGGCCATTGCCTCCATCAAGGACAGCACCATGATGTATTTCTCTTGCGACGTGAGCAAGTTCCTCGACCGCACGCGAGGCTACTCCGACTTGGCCAACTACGACTACGACGCCATCTTCGGCGTTCACTTCGGCATGGACAAGGCACAACGCATCCAGTCGTTCGACTCGGGTTCCACCCACGCCATGACCCTGAAGGCCGTCGATTTGGACGAAAGCGGAAAGCCGTTGAAGTGGGAGGTGGAGAACTCGTGGGGAGCCAGCTACGGCCATCAAGGCCACATCATCATGACCGACGAATGGTTTGACAACTATATGTTCCGCCTGGTCATCAACAAGAAATATGCCTCAGAGAAGATGCTCAAGGCCAGCCAGCAGAAGCCCACGCTGCTGCCCTGCTGGGATCCCATGTTTAGCGTAGAAGAATAAAACCATGAACATTGTTGACAGATTTTTGAAATACGTCACCTTCGACACCCAGTCGTCGGAGGAGACAGGCACGACACCCTCCACCGAGAAGCAGCGGGTGTTCGCCGAGTTCCTGAAAGAGGAACTGAAAAGGGAAGGCTTGCAGGATGTCGAACTGGACGAATGGGGCTACCTCTATGCCACCCTCCCCGCCAACACCGACAAGGCCGTGCCCACCATCGGCTTCATTGCCCACATGGACACCAGCCCCGACGCCTCGGGCGCAAACGTGAAGCCACGCATCGTGCCGAGCTACGACGGAGGCGACATCGTGCTCTCCGAAGGCATCGTCACCTCCCCATCCAAGTTTCCCGAACTGCTCGACCACAAGGGCGAAGACCTCATCGTGACCGATGGAACCACCCTGCTGGGAGCCGATGACAAGGCTGGCATCGCCGAAATTGTGCAAGCCATGATTTATCTGCAAACGCATCCCGACATCAGGCACGGCAAGATTCGCATCGGCTTCAATCCCGACGAGGAAATCGGACTCGGAGCGCACCGCTTCGACGTGGAGAAGTTCGGCTGCGAGTTCGCCTACACGATGGACGGCAGCGAAGTGGGCGAAATAGAGTTCGAGAACTTCAACGCCGCCGCTGCCAAAATCACCATCAACGGCCGTTCCGTCCACCCCGGCTACGCTAAGGGCAAGATGCTGAACGCGGCCCGCATCGCCACCGAGCTGGTGGGGATGCTTCCTGCCGACGAGACCCCCGAAACCACCAAGGACTACGAGGGATTCTTCCATCTGACCGGCATCAGCGGCACTTGCGAAAAAGCCCAACTCTCCTTCATCATCCGCGACCACGACCGCGAGTACTTCGAAAGCCGAAAGACGGAAATGTGCGACGTGGTGGCAGCCATCAACGAGAAATATGGCGAGGGGGTGGCACTGCTCGAAATGAAAGACCAGTACTACAACATGCGCGAGCAGTTGGAGGACAAGATGTACATCATCGACATCGCCCGAAAAGCCATGACCACTGCTGGCATCGAGCCGAAAATCAAAGCCATCCGAGGCGGAACCGACGGGACCCAACTCTCCTTCCGCGGCCTCCCCTGCCCCAACCTCTTCGCTGGTGGCCTCAACTTCCACGGCCCTCATGAGTTTTGCCCCGTGCAGAGCATGGAGAAAGCCATGATGACCATCGTCAACATCTGCCAAATCACAGCCTCATAACCGGCGTGCCCCACGTCGATCGAGCGGCGTGCCCCACGTCGGTCGAGCGGTGTGCCCCACGTCGGTTAAGCGGTGTGCCCCACGTCGGTCGAGCGGTGTGCCCCACGTCGGTCGAGCGACGTGGGGCACACCGTTTCATCCGTTTCCGCAAATGTGAAAAATCGAGATGAAGATTTCAGCAAACCTCCCTCAAGAGCAGCACCGAAGGGATGCTACAACAAGAGGGCTCTACAGACTTTCCTCGTATCCATCATCATCTTCGTCACCAAAATCGAAGTCGAAGTCGCCAAAGAAAGCGGGCTGGATAAAGTCGTCCAAGTCGCGGCGTTCCTTCTTGGTGGGACGCCCAGTTCCACGCGCCCTGCCGACGAAGCCGCTGATGCGGTTCATCTCCAATAGCTCGAGCTGCTCCTTCGTGGTGACGTTCTCCAGCACCTCGGGCACCAGCTTCGCGCCCACCCGGTTCTGGATGGCTTTCAACACCTTAAAGGAATAGGTGATGGGAGGCTTGCGCACCTCTATCACCTCACCTTCCTTAATCATTTTGGAGGCTTTCTGCTTCACGCCCCCGATGGTGATGCGCCCGTTCTTGCAGGCATCGGCAGCAATGGTACGCGTCTTGAAGATGCGTGCCGCCCACAACCATTTGTCCAATCTTGCTTCCACTATATTATGTACGATTTACGATGCACGATTTGCCCTGCGGCGAGTGATGCAAGAAGCACGATTTGCCCTACGACTTGCCCGCAATGCGTTAGCCCAATCACGCATCATACCTGAATTCATTTCTTGTTATACTGGTTCATGGTGCGCTCCAAACCTTGCAGGCAGAAACTCTTCATCATCTCTCCCACATACTCCAACTTCTCCTCGATGATTTTGTTGTCCTCATCGCTGAAGGTGCCCAGCACGAAGTCTATCTGCGTGCCACGGGGAAAGTCGTTGCCGATGCCGAACTTGATGCGTGCATAGTTCTGGGTCATCATGCACGACGCAATGTTTTTCAATCCGTTATGCCCACCATCACTGCCGCTGCCGCGCATCCGAATCTTGCCCACCGGAAGGCTGAGGTCATCCACAATCACAAGCAGGTTCTCCAACGGAATCTTCTCCTGCTGCATCCAGTAGCGCACTGCCTGCCCCGACAGGTTCATGTAGGTGGAAGGCTTGAGAAGGGTGATTTCGGCATTCTTCACGCGCGTCTTGGCAATGGCGCCATACCGCTTGTCCTGCCACGCCACGCCCTGCTTGTCGGCAAAGGCATCCACCACACGGAAACCGATGTTGTGCCGCGTGCCGACATACTCGTCGCCGATGTTCCCAAGCCCCACTATCAAATACTTCATGCTATTGTCCTCGGGTTCCGACTTCTTGCGGAACAAATCAATCAACCACATACATTATACGATAAATAAAGGAGAGTGTATCGCAAGTCCCGATGACCACCGATACACTCCCTTTTTCATTTTCTGCTGTTGTCCGCGGATGCGCGTGTTTACTCAGCAGACTCTGCTTCAGCCGCAGCGGCACGTGCAGCACGAGTCATACGAACGGAGCAAACCACAACCTCCTTGGAAGTAACGATTTCCAAGCCCTCGTAAGAAAGAGCCTCCACCTTCAGCGACTTGCCAAGACCGAGGTTGGTCACGTCGATGTCGAGCGTGTCTGGGAACTTCGTGTAAGGAGCCTTGACAGCCAGCTTGCGCACGCTGAGCGTCAACTTACCACCGGCACGTACACCTTCAGCCAAGCCGTTGAGCTTCACAGGAATCTCGAATACGACAGGCTTGTCCTCTGTAATCTGGTAGAAATCGACATGGACAGGACGGTCGGTCACAAAGTCACTCTGCAGTGCCTTGAGAATAGCCTTGACGGGCTTGCCATCCACCACAAGGTTCACGATGTACACGTTAGGAGTGTAGAGGAGTTTAGCCAACTCTTTCTCTGAAATCTTGATGGACTGAGCCACTGGCAGGCCGTTCTCGTCTTTTTCCACGCCATAGAACACGGCAGGAACGAGGCCATTGCGACGAAGGATGCGGCTTGCCTTCTTGCCATACTCGGTACGAGCCTCGGCATTGATTGTAATTTCTTTCATCTTTTTAGTTTTTGTGTTACTATAAATTAAGTTGATTATAGCTTAATTCGCCATCACACGATGACCGTCCTGAAACATGGCGGTCGGAAGTGTGCTCAAAAAAAGCGGCACAAAGGTACGACTTTTGCAGAAACCGACAAAAGTTTTACCGATATTTTTAATGTGTAACCTAAGAATTAGTGCTTCTACCGTCGAAAAAATTGCCGAAAGCCACCCGAAGAAGTCCTTAGAAGATGTCTTTCACCTTGTCAAGAAAACTCTTCTTCTCCGGCTTATCATCGTCCTCCGCCAGCTCTCCGGCAACGGATGCCTCCACTCCCGAAACAGGTGCAACGGCCTCTGCCGCCATCTCGCTGGCAGCACGAGCCTCGGCCTGTGCAGCCAGGGCATCAGCCACCGAGACATTGCCCTTTGCCACGTCCAGGGTCTTCGTCAAAGCATCCACAAACTTCTCGTAGTCTTCCTTGTACAGGAACAGTTTATGCTTCTCAAAAACAAAACGAGGATTCTCCATCGTGCCCTCATTAATCTTCTTACTCTCTGTGATGGCAATGTACTTGTCACCGTTTCTGCTCTGCTTCACATCAAAATAGTAGATGCGCTTGCCTGCCTTCACACTCTCCGAGAAAACCAGGTCTTTTTCTGTTTCACTCATAAATTGCGTTGTTTATAATTCAGTTTATTTGAAAATTTGCTACAAAATTGTCAATTATTTTTCGTTTGTACAAGATTTTTGCCCGTTTTTTTCGTTTTCAAGCAATCATTCCATCAAAAAAGCGTATGTTTTCAAAGAAAATCACTAAATTTGCACCCGATTTGCAAATCATCGTAAAAGCAAAAGCAACATCGGGCAACAGCCCCGCACACCATTATCCAAGAATCACAAAAAAAGAGTTTTTTGCATTATGATTAACCGAACTCTCATACGTCTGAAAATCGTGCAACTCATGTACGCGTATTATCAGAATAGTGGAAAAGACATCAACACAGCGGAAAAAGAACTGCTGTTCAGCCTCTCAAAAGCATACGACCTGTACAACTACATGCTCCTCCTCATGGTGAGCATCACCCGTTACGCCTTCACACAGGTGGAACACAAGGAGCAGATGAACAAAGTCGCCCACATCGACGAGGAAGTGAGCCACCGCTTCGTTGACAACCGCTTCGTCTCGCAACTGGAGTCCAACAACCAGTTGCAGGAGTTTGTCGAAACGAAAAAGAAGACATGGAACGACGACATCGACTACATCAAGAAAATCCATGCCGACATCATCGAAAGCGACTTCTACAAAGACTATATGGCACTGGAGAAGGCCACCTATGCCGACGACCGAGAAGTGTGGCGGCAAATCTACAAGCACATCATCATGAAGGACGAGCGCATCGACGACATCCTCGAAGAGCAAAGCCTTTACTGGAACGACGACCGCGAGATAGTGGACACCTTCGTGCTGAAGACCATCAAGCGATTCAATCCAGAGAACGGTGCCGACCAGGAACTCGTGCCCGAATACAAAGACATCGAAGACCGCGAATTTGCCGTCCGCCTCTTCCGCCGCACCATCATGAACGACGAATACTACCGTTCCCTTATCGGCAAGTGCGTCAAGAACTGGGAGTTCAACCGCCTCGCCTACATGGATGTCATCATCATGCAGACAGCCGTCGCCGAGCTCCTCAGTTTCCCACAGATACCCATCTCCGTCACCATCAACGAGTATGTGGAAATCGCCAAGTGGTACAGCACCCCAAAAAGCTCAAGCTACGTGAACGGCATCATCGACGCCGTAGCCAAGATGCTGCAACACGAGAACAAACTCACCAAGCCCAACTAATAAAACTCAAACAAAAACAAAAACTCATAAAATCAAACCACTATGTTCAACTTCATGCAAGCAGCAGGTGCTGCAAAAGGCGGATTCGACTGGAGCATGATTATCATGATTGTCGCCATGTTCGCCATTGTCTATTTCTTCATGATCAAGCCACAGCGCAAGCGTCAGAAAGAAATCGAGAACTTCCGCAAGAGCCTCACCATCGGTAGCCACGTCATCACAGCCAGTGGAGTTTACGGCACCGTGAAGTCACTCAACGAAGGGCAGCCCTACATCACCATCGAAATCGCCAAGGGCGTGACCGTGCAGATTGACCGCAACTACGTCTATGCCGAAGGCACACAGCAACAGCCACAGCAGGCATAAGACAACGGGACACCCCATCAAGCAGTAGCGACGTTATGCATGCCAACTTCATCAAGGTTCTGCTCAGAAGATTGCGGTTAGTCAAGATTGACCGCAATTTTCTGGTGTTCCTTGTCTTCCTCCTGGTGTCCATCATCTTTTGGTTCATGCAAGCCATCAGAGAGACCACCGAGGTGAGCATCACCTACCAGCTGAAGATAGAAGACGTGCCCAGCCGGGTCATCTACACCAGCGAGATACCCACCGAAGTCAGCGTCAACTATACGGGTCGCGGCTGGGAAGCCTTCTACCACAAGTTCATGCTTAACGAAGACCATGAACTGACCATCCCCTTCAAGGACATCAATCGCTCCTCAGGAAGAATCGTCATCACAGCCGACAACTTCCGGCGCGCCGCCCTGAAGAAGAAGCCCAAGGAACTGACCTACAGCTCCACCACCCCCAGCAAGATAGAGGCATACTACTCCAACGGGCTGCACAAGCGCGTCCCCGTCATCTTCAACGGCAACGTCACGACCACTGGGGGACGATACCAGTGCGGCATCCGCCTCACACCCGACTCCGTCGATGTGTATGCCCCCGACCAAATCTACGACCAAATCACCAGCGTCAGGACCGAGAAAGTGACCTTCGAGGACTTGGAAGACACCCTCGACTGCCGGCTCGCCATACAAGTGCCTCACGGAGCCAAAATCGACCCCGACTCCATCAACACCCAAATCTGTGTTGACATCTTCACCGACAAGACCATCGAAGTACCCATCTACAGCGAGAATATGCCCACCAGCAAAATCATGCGCACCTTCCCGCCCAAGGTCAAAGCCACCTTCCTTGTCAGTTCCACGCTCTACGACGACATCACCGAAGAGGGTTTCATCATCGTGGTCGATTACAAGGAAACCAACGCAAATGCCAAACGGTGCAAACTGCATGTGCGTCAGAAGCCTGAGCACATACGCCACCTGCGCATCTCGCCCGAATACGTCGAATACGTCATAGAACAAGAAACAGAATGACACGGCTTGGCATCACAGGAGGCATTGGCAGCGGAAAGTCCTACATCTGCCAGTTGCTCGCACAACGGGGCATCCCCGTCTATCACTGCGACGACGAGGCCAAGCGCCTCATGGCAGAACATCCCGACATACGGGAACGACTCACCCGGCTCATCGGCGAGCACACATATATAAACAATGTGCTGAACAAGCCTGCCATTGCCAGCTTCCTCTTCGCCAATGCCGAGAACGCCGCTCGCATCAACAGCATCGTCCATCCCCTGGTGCGCCAAGACTTCCTCCAGTGGGCAGAACGGCAACAAGCCCCCCTCGTCGCCCAAGAATGCGCCCTGCTCTTCGAGTCAGGATTCCAAGATACCGTTGATAAGACCATCCTCGTCTATGCCCCCAAGCGCATCCGGCTCCAGCGAGCCATGCGGCGCGACCATGCCACCCAGGCACAAATCCTGGCACGCATGGCACAACAGATGGACGAACGGCAGAAACGCCGCCGTGCCGACTTCACCATCCGCAACGACGGGCGAACCGATTTGAACACACAAATCGACAAACTTTTAGACGACTTGAAGAGCTGAGCGAATCGAAAGATACAAAAATGGAAAATCGTTAATAATAAATAGTCAATTGTAAATAGTCAAATAGCAAACAAAAAGATGATTAAGAAAATTCTCGCCATTGCTGGCAAACCAGGACTCTACAAACTCATCTCACGAGGCAACAAGAGCCTCATCGTCGAGACCGTTGACGAACAGAAGAAGCGCATCCCAGCCTTCGGAACCGACCGCGTCGTCTCCCTCGGCGACATCTCCATCTACACCGACGACGACAAGGAAGTCAGCCTTGCCTCCGTCTTCCAGTCCATCAAAAACCACTACGACAGCAAAGTCGTTCCCCTCTCCCCCAAGAAGGCCGACCAAGCCGACATCATCGACTTCTTCGCCAAAGTGCTGCCCAACTACGACACCGACCGTGTACGCGTCAGCGACATGCGCAAAGTCCTCGCGTGGTACAACATCCTCGTCGAATACGGCATCACCGACTTCGAAGTGAAAGAAGAAGCTGCACAGAAGCAGGAAGAGGAAGCCGCTGAAGAAGAGGCTCCCAAAGCAGCCGCCCCACTGAAAAAAGGCTAACCCCTCCTCCCCGATCCGGGGCAGACAACACGCAGCCGCCAGGCAAGCGTGGCATCTACACATCAACGGAAAGAAACCGAAACAACGACCATGATTAACCGAGAACTATTGTCCCCCCAGTCGATTGCCGTCGTCGGAGGGTCGAACAACGTACACAAGCCCGGAGGAGCCATCGTGAGGAACCTCCTACAAGGCGGCTACGAGGGTGCGCTGCGCATCGTCAACCCCAAGGAAGACGAGGTGCAGGGCATCAAGGTGTTCCACAACGCCAGCGAACTGCCACCCACCGAACTGGCCATTCTGGTCATCCCTGCCAAGCTCTGCCCCGACACCGTCGAGCTGCTGGCCAGCGAGAAGCAGACCAAAGCCTTCATCATCATCTCGGCTGGGTTCGGCGAAGAGACCAAGGCTGGCGCCGAAATGGAGCAGCGCATCCTCGACACCTGCGAACAGCATGGCGCTTCGCTCATCGGCCCCAACTGCATCGGCCTCCTGACGCGCC
The DNA here is from genome assembly GCA_017448825.1 of Bacteroidaceae bacterium. Lineage (GTDB taxonomy): Bacteria > Bacteroidota > Bacteroidia > Bacteroidales > Bacteroidaceae > Minthosoma. Next base: position 4,629 of record JAFSKR010000029.1, on the reverse strand, counting down.
ACCACCACAGCGTCTTCACGCAGCCCATCCCAGCCCTCAGCCCAAAAGGCGTTGACTTCATCAGCGGCTCGGGAGCCACGGCCGTCTTCATCCTTGAAAGCGCCGTCATCAAGGGCTTGCAGTTCAACAGCGTGTGGAGCATCGGCAATGGCAAGCAAATCGGCATCGAGGACGTGCTGCAGCACATGGACGAGCACTTCGACCCCTCGACCGACTCCCACGTCAAGCTGCTCTACATCGAGAACATCACCAACCCCGACAAACTCCTCTTCCATGCTGGAAGCCTCATCCGCAAGGGATGCCGCATCGCCGCCATCAAGGCAGGCTCATCAGAGAGCGGCAGCCGAGCAGCCTCCAGCCACACGGGAGCCATCGCCAGCAGCGATTCCGCCGTCGAGGCCCTCTTCCGCAAGGCAGGCATCGTGCGCTGCCACTCGCGAGAGGAACTCACCACCCTGGGCTGCATCTTCACCCTCCCCCCACTGACAGGCCGACGCTTCGCCATCGTCACCCATGCAGGCGGCCCTGGCGTGATGCTCACCGATGCCCTGTCGAAAGGCGGACTGGAAGTGCCCCGTCTCGAAGGCACCACGGCTGATGAGCTGAAGGCGCAACTCTTCCCAGGCTCCTCGGTGGCCAACCCCATCGATATCCTCGCCACAGGCACCCCCGAGCAGCTGGGCATCACCATCGACTACTGCGAGAACCGCTTCCCCGAGATTGATGCCATCGCCGTCATCTACGGCACTCCCGGCCTGACCACACTCTACGAGGCCTACGAGGTGCTGCACCAGAAGATACAACAGTGCAAGAAACCCATCTTCCCCATCCTGCCAAGCCTCCACACGGCAGGTCCCGAGGTGGCAGAGTTCCTGGCCAAGGGACACGTCAATTTCAGCGACGAAGTGACCCTCGCCACCGCCCTCTCCCAGATGATGCACACACCGCCCCCAGCCCCACCCGAGATTGAACTCTTCGGCGTCGATGTGCCCAAGATACGCGACCTCATCAGCGGCATCCGAGACAACGGCTACCTTACCCCCACCCTCGTCCACCAGTTGCTCGAGTGCGCTGGCATCCCGATGGTGCCCGAGAAAGTGAGCGGACAGAAAGCCGACCTCATCGCCTTCGCCAACCGTGTGGGCTACCCCGTCGTGGCGAAAGTCGTCGGCCCCGTCCACAAGAGCGACGTGGGCGGCGTGACCCTCAACATCCGCACCCCCGAACACCTCTCGCTCGAGTTCGACCGCATGATGCAGCTGCCCGACGCACGGGGCGTGATGGTGCAGCGAATGCTCAAGGGCACCGAACTTTTCATCGGCGCCAAATACGAGCAGCGCTTCGGCCACGTCGTGCTGTGCGGACTGGGCGGCATCTTCGTCGAGGTGCTTAAAGACGTGCAGTCAGGTCTCGCACCCCTCTCCTACGCCGAGGCCTACTCCATGATCCGCTCCTTGCGAGGTTACAAAATCCTTCGGGGCACCCGCGGGCAGCAGGGCATCAACGAACAGAAATACGCCGAAATCATCGTGCGCCTCTCCACCCTCCTGCGTTTCGCCACCGAAATCAAAGAAATGGACATCAACCCCCTGCTTGCCGACGGCAACAACATCGTGGCGGTCGATGCCAGAATCCTCATCGAAAAATAGAGACCCCTCCCTACAGAAAACACAAAGAGGCTGTGTCAAAATGCATGCGCTCATCACCTCTCTATCGACTACGACGTGGTCGATTTTGTGGAAGTAAGTGCCTGTTAACGTAGGTTCAACGTAAGCATCAGGCAACAAGCCCGCTTCTGTCGATGATTTTACATCAACTGTGTGTACGGCAAATAAGCCTTTGAAAGTGTCAATCTCAATTTTTTACCTTGAGTTCATCAAAAAAAAGGGGTAGTTCATCAAAAAATGGGATTTTTATGCCTCTTTTTGTTGGTTGATTTGAAAAAAAGTCATAACTTTGGAACGGCATAGGTTAAGAACAAACCAATGCCACAACCAAGATCAACATCATACATTAAAATAACTTAAAAACTCAAAAAAACAAAAACCAATAAACTCATAAACCATCGTTGATGAAAAGGTCTGATTTTACCCCCCCCCCCATTTTTGCGTAGGGGCATCTATCGCACAAGGATGCGAGAAAAAAGCTGAACGGCACGTTTCAGGTTCACAGAGAGCTTGGGACGTGCCGTTTTGTGCCTGTGAGATGATGGACACAGCACGTGCGCACACTGGTGATTGAAAGACCTGTGAGATGCGACCGAAAACCTACGAGATACTAAACTATATCATTCAAAAACTATACATTTATGAGAAAAAATACCTTACTTTTGTTGCTGTTGACCGGCTGGGTGTCCACTGCATGGGCACAGAGCCAGATTGACTACGAGGGCATCACGCCTGAGCAGTTACCGGCTGGAACAAAAATCATTCCCAAGTACGCGTTTCAGATACGAACCGACTTGGTCGAAGTCACCATTCCCGAAGGAGTGGAAGTCCTCGCACCAGATGCCTTCTCGGGCTGTACCAACCTACAAAAGGTGACTCTCCCCACCACTTTGGTGAGTGCCCAAGGGGCTTTCACTTTCTGTGCCAACCTCAAGGAGGTTACCTGCCTCGGTCTTGTGCCTCCCGCTATCGGTCCCACACCCACTTACAAAGTGATAAACCCTGAGTCTCTTCAGTGGTATAACAACATCAACGACCTCTATGAGGGGTTTAGGTGGGGACAGAACGGTGGCATCGATGGCGAATCCAACGGAGCCAGCGGCACGGCTAACTGGTATGTCTATGACAACACCGACATCGACAACAAGCGGCTCGCCATCGAGAAAATCATCATGGGCGAGGTGCATTATGAAGATGAGAGTCCTTACCTTTCCGTCAAGTGGACATCGGATGCCTATGGTCTCTATGGCTACAATACCGACAGAAACTTTACCATTCGAGATAACGAATGGCCCTACGACCAGATGCCCTATCTCACGCTGAAGATGCGTGACCACCAGTTGAATTATCCCGCTTTCACCCAATACGAACTCTTCCCCGGGTGGAACCATTTCCCCTCTCTCCAAGCGTTTGAGCAGCCACAGCCCACCAGCATCCGTGTGGGCGCCGACTATTCGCTTCTCAACGCACCCTTCACCAACAAGCCCGACCTCACCATCGCCGTCAGTATCGACAACGAGCAGAAGGTCTATTATGCTGGCCATGCCTCCTTCTATGACGGTACACATTCCTACGGCACCTTCAACTTGGAGCAAGATGCATGGGAGAACAACATCCGCGTTCAGACCGCAGGTACGGTTCATGCCAACGTCATCGACCAGTCTCATCCGTCATTCTACACCGAGACCTCCATGCGCGCCGACCAGGTGAAGACCACCCTGCGGTTCGACAAAGCCACCTACTCACCATTCGCAGCATCCGTCCAATGGATATTCACCTCCCTGCCCTTCGACTGCCGATTGAGCGACGTGCGTGTGACCGAAGGAGGCAACAACCTCCAGTGGGTGATTTACAAGCACTCCGGGCAGATGCGAGCCGATGCCCAATTCAACGATGTGTGGGTGAAGCAGACCACCAATGACATTCTACATGCAGGCGAGGGCTTCATCTTCTCTTGCGGATGGAACGATTTAGTGGACCCATCGGCAGCCATCGAGTTTCCTGCCATCAACAATGCCAACAAGAACCGCCTCTTCACCACTGAAGATGTCACGATTCCCTTGCAGCAATACATTGCCTCGGCTGAAAGCAACCGTTCTTGGAACTTCATCGGCAACCCCTATCCCTGTTTCTACAGCACCAAATACTTCGAACCCTCCATACCTTTCGTGGTATGGGAAAAAACTTTGGAATCGGACTACAGTCAAGGAAACTACAACATGGGGTACAAGACCTTCAGCCCAATCGATGACGACTACATCCTTTCGCCTTTTCAAGGTTTCTTCGTGCAGCGACCTTTGGGTCACGATGCACTGAACTTCCCTGAATACGGACGTTTTGCCACCGTCAATGAGTATGAGGACTTCATGGGCGAACTGATGGGCGAGCCCGACCTTTCACGTGAGTCCTCCTCCGCACCCCGTCAAATCGGTCGCCGCCGTGCAGCCGCACCCCGTCCACCTGTGGGCACGATGGAGAACCGCCGTGTCATCAACCTCGTGTTGCAGAATGCCGATGGCATCCAACTCGACCGCACCCGTCTGGTGGGCAACCCCGATGCTACCACTGGCTACGAGGCGGCTTGCGATGCCACCAAGTTCCCCGACCTGACAGGCACCTCTACATTATTATATATCATAGGAGACGACCAGACCCACTATGCCATCAGCGAACAGCCTTTCACTGAAGGGGATGAAGTCAGCGTGGGTGCCAAGTTCCCCACAGCGGGCACTTACACGCTGCAAGCCAACTTCAAGACCGACTATCCCGACTTGGACGGCAAGGTGATGCTCATCGACTACGAGACAGGCATCACCCAACTTGCCACCGAACCTTACACCTTCACCACCCAGGCAGGAGAGACAACCACCCGCTTTGCCCTCACTTACAGCAGCGAAGCCACTGGGGTCTCCTTTGTTGCGACGGTGTCGCAACAAAGCGGACAGACCTACGACCTCCAAGG
>JAFSKR010000028.1 GCA_017448825.1 Bacteroidaceae bacterium | reverse complement strand
TTTACACTTTCCACTTTTCACTTTATTTTGTATCTTTGTCACTAAATCGAAAAAGACATGAAAAAGCTATTCCTTCTCGATGCTTACGCATTGATTTATCGTGCCTATTATGGCTTTATCAAGAACCCACGCATCAACAGCAAGGGCGAGAACACATCGGCAGTGCTGGGATTTGTGAACACACTGGAGGAGATTCTTACGAAGGAGAATCCTGAATATATCGGCGTGGCGTTTGACCCTCATGGCCCCACGTTCCGGCATGAGGCGTTTGCTGAGTATAAGGCACAACGCGAAGAGACACCCGAGGGCATCCGTTTTGCTGTCCCTATTATTAAAGATGTGTTGAAGGCTTATCGTATCCCTGTACTCGAGGTACAAGGTTATGAGGCAGATGATGTGATAGGCACATTGGCAAAACAGAGCGAATCCATCGGGGAACTTGAGACGTATATGATGACACCCGATAAGGACTATGGACAGTTGGTGGCGAAGAACGTGAAGATGTATAAACCACGATTCGATGGTGGCTTTGATGTGTTGGGCGAGGAGGAAGTAAAAGCAAAATATGGCATTGGCGACGTGAAGCAGGTGATTGACCTATTAGGGTTAATGGGCGACTCGTCAGACAACTACCCAGGATGCCCAGGTGTGGGTGAGAAGACAGCTGTCAAGCTCATCAACGAATTTGGCAGCATCGAGAACCTTCTTGCCAACACCGACCAACTGAAGGGAGCGATGAAAAAAAAGGTGGAAGAACATCTGGAGGACATCAAGATGTCGAAGTTCTTGGCTGCCATCAAGACAGATGTGCCCATCACACTCGACCTCGACAGCTTGAAACGTGAACCCATTGATGAAGCAGCGCTGAAAGAAATTTTTGAGCAATTGGAGTTCAGGACTTTGATGAAAAAGAAATTTTCTGGGGGAGAAAATGGAGCACCCTACCCTGCTGAGAACTCAGCGACAAAATCTTCGAGGACGAAGAAGGAGGGGACGGGCGACCTTTTCAGTGGCGACCTCTTTGGCGACACACCTCCTACCCCCGTTTCTGACCCTCAAAATGAGCCAAAATTTGCGACCGAAGGACAAGGTGACCTATTTTTTTCAAATCTCAGCGACTTGAGCAACACGCCTCACAATTACCAATTAGTTGATTCAGAGGAGGAAATGGAAAAATTGGTTGCAAAATTATTGACTTTCGATTTTGTCAGTTTAGATACAGAAACCACTTCAGTAGATGCTGTATCGGCAAAATTGGTCGGATTAAGTTTCGCTGTCGAGGAAGGGGAAGCATTTTATGTTCCTGTGCCCCATCACACATCATGGTCAGGTGACGACTTCAACCAATCCTTAAAAATCGTTAACAAGTTTAAGGCTCTCTATGAAAGTGAACAAATCCTGAAGATTGGTCAGAACATCAAGTACGACATGATGGTGCTTGCCAACTATGGCATCCACCTCGAAGGCATGATGTTTGACACGATGATTGCCCACTACATCCTCGCCCCCGAACTTCGTCATGGCATGGATTACCTCGCTGAGGTCTATCTCAAATACAAGACCATTCACATCGACGCTCTTATCGGTTCCGGCAAGAAGCAACGCTCCATGAGCGAACTCACCCCCCAAGAGGTCTATGAGTATGCGGCTGAAGATGCAGACGTAACGCTCAAACTGAAAAACATCTTGGAGAAAGAATTGCATGAGAAAGGACTTTATCAACTCTTTGCAGAGGTGGAGATGCCCCTCGTGCCCGTTTTAGCTCGCATGGAGATGAACGGTGTGCGCATTGACGAAGCATCGCTGGCAGAGACCTCAAAGGTGTTCACCGAACGCATGGATGCCATCGAACGGGACATCCGCGAGGTGGCAGGACAGTCACTCAACATCAGTTCGCCCAAACAGATAGGCGAACTGCTCTTCGACCAGCTCAAGATTGACTCCAAACCTAAAAAGACCAAAACCGGGCAATATGTGACAGACGAGGCCACCCTGCTGGCACTAAAAGGCAAGCACCCCATTGTGGAGAAGATTCTCGACTACCGAGGTTACAAGAAACTCCTCAGCACCTACATCGATGCCCTGCCGAAACTTGTCAACCCTCGCACTGGACACATCCATACCTCCTACAACCAAGCGGTTACAGCCACGGGGCGACTCTCCTCCAGCAACCCCAACTTGCAGAACATCCCCATTCGCGACGAAAACGGCAAGGAAGTCCGCAAAGCCTTTATCCCCGACGAGGGAGAACTCTTCTTCTCCGCCGATTACAGCCAGATAGAGCTACGGCTCATGGCACATCTCAGTCAGGACAACAACATGGTGGAAGACTTCAACAGCGGGCATGACATCCATCAAGCCACCGCCGCCAAAATCTTCAAAGTTCCCATTGACGAAGTGACCCCCACCATGCGCCGCAAAGCCAAGACCGCCAACTTCGGCATCATCTACGGCATCTCCGCCTTCGGCTTGGCAGAACGCATGGAAGTGAGCCGAGGCGAGGCACGCCAACTCATTGATGACTACTTCACCACCTACCCTGGCGTGAAGCAATACATGGACAAGAGCATCGAGAAAGCCCGTCAGCAAGGCTACACCGAAACCCTCCTCGGTCGCCGTTGTCACCTGCCCGACATCAACTCCCGCAACGCCGTCGTGCGCGGCTATGCCGAACGCAACGCCATCAATGCCCCCATTCAAGGCACCGCAGCCGACATCATCAAAGTGGCCATGATACGCATCGACCGACGAATGCGCGAGGAAAGCCTGAAGTCCAAGATGATACTGCAAGTGCACGACGAACTCAACTTCTCCGTCGTGCCCGACGAGAAAGAGCAGCTTCAGCAACTGGTCATCAACGAGATGGAGAACGCCATCAAGCTCTCTGTTCCCCTCTTTGCCGACTGTGGATGGGGCAAAAACTGGTTAGAGGCACACTAACATGAACAAGATTTCCCATTTCTTGCTGATTCTCATGCTGATATGTCCTTCCTTTCTCAAGGCACAGGACATTTTTACCGTACTCTCCTACAACATCGAAAACGCTTTCGACACCACCCACGATGAAGGAAAAAACGACCATGAGTATTGTGAAGGAGGTGAACGTCGATGGAGCAAGCGAAAACTCTTCCAGAAACTGCGAGGCGTGAGCAAGGTGATTGTTGCGGCAGATGAAGACAGGCCCGTCGATTTGGTGGGGCTTTGTGAGGTGGAGAACGACACGGTGATGGAGTATCTGACACGCCATACTCCCCTCTCCGCCATAGGCTATCAATACGTGATGACCCACTCCGATGACGAACGTGGCATCGATGTCGCCCTACTCTACTCCCCTTTCACTTTCCATCCTGTTGATACTCAACACATCAAAACTGACATCCCTGAACATCCCGTGCGCGACATCCTGCATGTGGCAGGCACCATCATGGGAGGCGACACCCTTGATGTTTACGTCCTCCATTTGCCCTCCAAACTTGGCGGTGGAGAGGCATTCCACCGCAGCATGAAAGTGACCCAACTCCTCAAAGAGAACATCGATTCAGTTCTTTCCTGCCGACATCACCCTAACCTCATCCTCATGGGTGATTTCAATGCAGACACCCGTTCTCCCCAACTCAAACTACTGACTAAACACACACCCTTAAAAGACCAAATCGCCCATCTCAAACCAGGCACCTACAAGTACCAAGGTGAGTGGTCCACTCTCGACCACATCCTCACCCACACCACCTCACTTTCCCCTACCCGTTCCGACATCCTCGCCCTACCCTTCCTCACCGAACCTGACCCCACCCACGGTGACTTCAAACCTCATCGCACCTATCTCGGACCCGCCTACAAAGGCGGCATCAGCGACCATCTGCCCGTCTTCACACGATTTAAGTATTCAAGATAAAAACATCGTCTAACCGACGTGGGGCACGTCGGTAAAGTGGCGTGGGGCACGTCGGTAAAGTGACGTGGGGCACGTCGGTAAAGTGGCGTGGGGCACGTCGGTAAGGCGGTGTGGGGCACGTCGGTTTCACCCCATGCTCATGTCCTCACAAAAAGCCGAAGGTTTCCCCCGTTTGGAAGAGACCTTCGGCATTGCTTGAAATGATGGTATAAGGGAAAGGCTATTTGCCTTCAATGATGACACAACGGTTTTTGTCATTCTCGGGGAATGGCTGAACGGTGTCACCGTATGAGTTAACAGTCATCTGGCTGGCAGGCACACCCTTTTCTTGGAGGAGGGCTGCCACCTTTTCAGCACGTTTCTGTGCATAACCCACATTGAGTTTTGGATTCCCTGTACCCTTGTCGGCATAGCCATCGACAGTAATCTTTTTGTTGGGATACTTCTTGCACCATGCCACAACACGGTTGATGATGCTCTGAGTATCTACATCGCTCTCACGAATAGCGTAGAAGAGCGTTTCCTTGATAGGCTCTTCCACCACGACGGGCTTCGGTTTCTCCACTGGCGTAGGAGCAACAACCTCCACGGGTTCTGGCTCTGGAGCCTTCTCGATAACAGGTGCAGGAGGTGCTGGCTTGCTCACTTTCTTGAAACCGAACTTGTAAGTGACGGAGAGCTGGGCGGTCATCATCCAGTCGTCAGCATCCTTGTACTTACTGTTGAAACGGTCGTCGAGGGAGTTGAAGTCCACTTCAGCACCTACGCTCCAGTTCTTGGCGATGTTGACATCGGCCAAAAGTCCAAGACGGAGGTTGTGGCTCAACAAATGGCGACGTGGTGTCTGGCTGGCACCCCATGCGTTGGAGATGTCACTGCCCACGTTGTACTGTGAGGTGATGCACTCGAAGTCCTTGTTGTGCCAAGCATAGTTGAGACCTACACCGCCAACGAGATAAACGTCGAACGGACGGTGCACCTTCTTGGAGAAGATGTTGAACACGTTAATCAAGAGGTCAACGTTGGTGTTGAAGTAGTTAAATTTGTATTTCATGGGAGAACCCAAAAGTTCCCAACCTCCTTCCGACTGATTGAAGGCTGTCATGCCAGCATAGTACTGGCCCATCGTGTCAAAGCCCCCTTTTGACTCCCATGCATTGACATGGAGACGGGCACCCACGATAGGTGTGAACATATCACCCACTGCAACGCTGAAAGTTGGGGAGAGGAGTTTCCAGCAACTGACATCGGTAAATGTAGTACCAATGCCACCTTGCACCTGCACGAAGCCGTATGAATAAGGTTTGTAACCGAGTTCTTGAGCCTCGGCACACATACCACTTCCGCAGCAGCTCTCTGTTTGAGCTACTGCATTCATGCTACACAGTGCCACCACTGCCATAGCGACGAGAGATTTAAGAATACGCATAAGTTTTTTAGTTTTTTTTAAGAGTTTTTTCGGTATTTGGGTGTAAAATTAGTTAATAAAAAGTAAATGAACAAGAGAAAAGCAGAAAAAGTTGTATATTTGCCAAAAATTTACTTTAATCTCATGGTGACAATCAAGAAAGTCGAGACAAAAAAAGAGTTGAAGCAATTCATCCGCTTCAACTATGAGATGTATAAAGACAATCCTTATTCTGTGCCCGACCTCTATGAGGATATGCTCAACACGTTTTCCGACAAGAATCCTGCAATGGACTTCTGCGAGGCGGTGTATTTCCTGGCTTACAAGGAGGACAAGCTGGTGGGTCGCGTGGCTGGTATCATCAACAAGAAGGCAAACAAGACTTGGAACTTGAAGAACGTACGGTTCGGATGGATTGACTTTGTGGATGACGAGGAAGTGAGCAAAGCCTTGTTGGAAGCTGTGGAAGAGTGGGGTAGAGAGAAGGGCATGACCACGATTCAAGGTCCCTTGGGCTTCACCGACATGGATGCTGAAGGTATGCTCATCGAGGGGTTTGAGGAGCTTTCGACAATGGCGACCATCTACAACTATCCTTACTACCAGAAGCACATTGAGCAGCTCGGTTTTGAGAAGGATGCCGACTGGATAGAAATGATTATGACGGTGCCGAAGGAGGATGGGCTTCCCGAACGATTGAAGCGTGTGGCAGAGATTGTCATGAAGAAGTATGACTTGCACATCAAGAAATATACGTCGGCGAAGAAGATAGCCAAGGATTATGGACAGGAAATCTTCTCGGTCATCAATGAGGCGTTCAAACCGCTCTTCGGTTACAGCGAACTGAGTCAGAAACAGATAGACCATTATGTGAAGATGTATCTGCCAGTGCTTGACCTGAAACTGGTGAGCCTCATCACCGAAGCGAACGGACGCTTGGTGGCTGTGGGTATTTCAATGCCTTCCATGTCGGTGGCACTCCAAAAAGCGAAGGGTAAACTCACGCCGTTGGGGTGGTGGCATCTGCTGAAAGCACTGAAGCTGAAGAAACCCAAGATTCTTGACTTGATGTTGGTGGGCGTGCTGCCCGAGTATCAGAGCAAGGGGGTGAATGCAATTTTGTTCTACGACCTGCTGCCTATCTACGTCTCAGAGGGTTATGACTACGTGGAGACGAACCCCGAACTGGAAGAGAACTCGAAGGTGCAGCAGCAGTGGATTTATTTTGAGAGGAGACAACATAAACGCCGCAGATGTTATAAGAAGGGGATTGAAGCCTCCCAGCCCCCAAAGGGGGAGGGCTGACGCGATGCACTTCATAACATTAAAAGCTCATAACGTCAAAAGCTCATAATACCAGAACCTATTATAATAATGGAAGAACAGAAAGCAGAGCAACATAGCGTTAGCCCTCTCCCGATGGGGGGGGAGGGTCTCTACGATGATGACAATATCATCACCCTGACGGGAGTTGAACATATCCGCTTGCGCCCTGGTATGTACATCGGCCGACTGGGCGATGGCAGCCATGCAGAAGATGGCATCTATGTATTGCTGAAGGAGATTATCGACAACTCGATTGACGAGTTCAAGATGCAGGCGGGCAAGCGCATCGAGGTGGAAGTGAAGGACAACCTCGCCGTGACGGTGCGTGACTATGGGCGCGGCATCCCACAGGGCAAGATGATTGAGGCGGTGAGCATCCTGAACACGGGTGGCAAGTATGACTCGAAGGCGTTCCAGAAGTCTATCGGCCTGAACGGTGTGGGTACGAAAGCGGTGAATGCCCTTTCCACCCGTTTTGAGGTGAAAAGTTATCGAGACGGGAAAGTGCGCACAGCCGTGTTTGAGAAGGGAAATTTGGTGGATGACCAAACGGAAGACACAACGGAAGACAGCGGCACGTTCATCTATTTTCGACCAGACGAAACGCTGTTCCTCAACTACAAGTTTCAAGATGAGTTCGTGAGCAATATGCTCCGCAACTACACCTACCTGAACACAGGACTGGAGATTTACTATAACGGCAGCCGCATCGTAAGCCGCAACGGTCTGAAGGACTTGCTGAAGGACACGATGGATGCACAGCCGCTTTATGACATCATCCACTTGAAGGGTGATGACATCGAGATAGCCTTCACACATACCAATCAACAGTATGGCGAGGAATACCACTCGTTTGTGAATGGTCAACACACCATCCAGGGTGGTACCCATCAGAGTGCTTTCAAGGAGCACATTGCCCGCACCATCAAGGAGTTCTATGGCAAGAACTACGAGTACAGCGACATCCGTTCGGGCATCATCGCAGCCATCGCCATCAACGTACAGGAACCACAGTTTGAGTCACAGACCAAGATTAAGCTGGGTTCGCTCACGATGGAGCCTAATGGCGGCATCAGTGTGAACAAGTTTGTGGGCGACTTCATCAAGACCGAGGTGGATAACTACCTGCACAAGAACCTTGATGTGGCTGAAATCATCGAAGAGAAAATCAAGGACAACGAACGTGACAGGAAGGCCATTGCTGGTGTGACGAAACTGGCTCGCGAACGTGCCAAAAAAGCCAACCTGCACAACCGCAAGCTGCGTGACTGCAAGATACACCTCAACGATGCCAAGGGTGACCTCAAGGAAGAAAGCTCCATCTTCATCACCGAGGGCGACTCTGCCAGCGGAAGCATCACGAAAAGCCGCGATGTGATGACTCAGGCGGTGTTCTCGCTGAGAGGTAAGCCGCTCAACTCTTACGGACTGACCAAAAAGGTGGTGTATGAGAATGAGGAGTTTAACCTGTTGCAAGCTGCCCTCAACATCGAAGACGGTATCGACGGGCTGCGCTACAACAAGGTGATTGTGGCGACCGATGCCGATGTCGATGGCATGCACATCCGTCTGCTCATGATTACCTTTTTCCTCCAGTTCTTCCCCGAACTCATCAAGACAGGGCACGTCTATATCTTGCAGACACCGCTGTTCCGTGTACGCAACAGGAAGAAACGCATCAAGAAGGCCGCGCTCGAACAATATCAGGCAGAGCATCCCGACAGCAAGGGTGACTTCATCACCATCTATTGCTACAGTGAGGAAGAACGCCAGAAAGCCATTGAGCTGCTAGGGCCAGAACCCGAAATCACCCGCTTCAAAGGTCTTGGAGAAATCTCTCCCGACGAGTTCAAGAACTTCATCGGCCCCGACATCCGTTTGGAGTCTGTCACATTGCGCAAGACCGACCAGGTGAAGGAACTGCTGGAGTACTACATGGGCAAGAACACCATGCAACGTCAGAACTTCATCATCAACAATCTGGTGTGGGAAGAAGACAAGCCGGAGGAAGATACAGAACTGGCAGAAGAGTAGGGGAGTGTAAAAGCAATAAAAGATGAGTAGAATAGCTTTATTTACAGGGAGTTTCGACCCCTTTACCAAAGGACACCAAGACATCGTTGACCGCGCCTTAGAGAGTGTGGCTGACGAAGTGATTGTAGCGATTGGCGTCAACTATGAGAAAAAATGTATGTTCTCGCCAGAAGAGCGCCAAGCGGCCATCCGAAACCTCTACAAAGACGATGCGCGTGTGCGTGTGGAGACTTATGAGGGCTTGACCACCCACTTTGCCAAGAGGGTAGGGGCGAGCTTCATTCTGCGAGGTGTGAGAAGCGTGAAAGATTACGAGTTTGAACGCGACATGGCAGAAGTGAATCATCGTCTTACGGGCATCGAGACAATCCTCATGTTCACGGCTCCCGAACTGGAGTGCATCAGTTCGAGCGTGGTGCGCGAACTGCTTTCCTACCATCAAGACGTAACTGAATTTTTACCACAAAGATAAAATAAAACCCATCATGAAGATAAAATCCATTCTCCTTATATCGCTGCTGCTGACCACAAGCACTTCACTCTTGGCGCAGCAAAAGAACAACACGCTGGATACACAGATTCGCAAAATCATCTATGCCCAGAGTGCCATCAGCCAACTTTATGTAGATACCGTGAACTTGGAGAAGATGACGGAAGATGCTATCAAGGGCATCTTGAAGGAACTCGATCCCCATTCCACCTACACTTCCGCCAAGGATGTGGCATCGCTGAACGAACCGCTGAACGGCTCCTTCGAGGGCATTGGTGTTCAGTTCAACATCAACGAAGACACGTTGGTGGTCATCCAGCCTGTCAGCGGTGGCCCTTCTGAGAAAGTGGGCATCATTGCGGGCGACAAGATAGTAGAAGTGAACGACACCGCCATTGCTGGAGTGAAGATGAGTCGTGAACAAATCATGAAGCGTCTGCGAGGCCCTAAGGACACAAAGGTGAAGTTGGGGGTTGTTCGCCGAGGTGTGAAAGGCATACAGCACTTCACTGTCACCCGTGACAAGATACCGGTCTATACCATTGATGCCTACTACATGATTGACCCAACCACTGGCTATGTGAAAATCAGCAGTTTCGGCTCCACTACGAACGACGAATTTGTGAAAGCTACAGAATACCTGCTGTCTCGTGGCATGAAGGATTTGGTCATCGACCTGATTGGCAACGGAGGAGGCTATTTGCAGGCAGCCGTTGACCTCTCCAACCATTTCCTGAACAACAATGAGATGATTGTCTATACGGAAGGGCGTTCTGTGGGTCGCCATGAGTATCATGCCCAATCCAGCAAGATGAACATCGGGAAAGTGGTCATCCTTGTGGATGGCTACACGGCTTCAGCTTCAGAAATTGTTTCTGGTGCCCTTCAGGACAACGACCGAGGCATCATCGTGGGTCGGCGCACCTTTGCCAAGGGGTTGGTTCAGCGTCCTATCGACCTGCCTGATGGCAGCCAAATACGTCTCACCACCGCTCACTACTACAGCCCTGTGGGCCGTTGTTTCCAGAAACCCTACACCAAAGGCGACAAAAAGAGTTATGACATGGATATGCTTGACCGTCTGAACAGCGGAGAGCTGATGAGTGCCGACAGCATCCACTTCCCCGATTCGCTCAAATACACCACCAAGCGAGGACGCACCGTCTATGGTGGAGGTGGCATCATGCCCGATGTCTATGTGCCTATCGACACCACCCACTACACCCGTCTGCACCGCGAACTGGCAGCCAAGAGCTGCATCAACACCACCACGCTCAAATGGCTCGACCAACACCGCAAACAACTGGTGAAAGAATACAACATCGACGCTTACCGCAAGGCACACGCCAAGTGGCTGAACGACAAGCCCTATAAGATGGAAGACCTGCGAGAAGGTTTTGAGCGGTTCAATCAAGACTTCACCGTCCCCCAGGACATGATGGATATGCTCATCGCCAAGGCTAAGGACGAAAAGATTGAATATACCGACTCCCTTTTCGATGCCACCCTGCCACTCCTGCGCATGCAGATGAAGGCACTTGTGGCGCGCGACCTGTGGGATATGTCAGAGTATTACGAAATCATGAATCCCACCAGCGAAATCTATCAGCGAGGTCTGGAAGCGTTGAAGGACGAGGAGCTGTTCAAGGACATCAAGTCGGAATAGCCTTTTCCTCAACCCTCGCTTATCAAACCCTACTCAACCCCATCAAAAGCATTCTTCCCATGATTAGTTACAACATAGACGGTGTAAAGATGCCCAAAATACGTCGCCGCGACACCAGTGCGTGGATAAAGGCGGTTGCTGCCACCTACGGAAAGAGGGTGGGGGACATCGCCTACATCTTCTGCAACGACGACAAGATACTGGAGGTGAACAAGCAGTACCTCCAGCACGACTACTATACCGACATTATCACCTTCGACTACTGTGACGATGAAGCCCAGATGGGCAGACACGACACCTTATCGGGCGACCTCTTCATCAGCCTCGACACTGTGCGCTCCAACGCCCAGCAACAAGGCACCACCTACGACGAAGAACTGCACCGCGTCATCATCCACGGCATCCTCCACCTCTGCGGCATCAACGACAAAGGCCCTGGTGAGCGTGAAATCATGGAAGCCGCCGAAGACCAGGCCCTCGCCCTGAGAGACAAAGGCTAAAGCCCCCATTAAACCCATTAACCCCAACACACACCATCAACAATGAAAATCTTTCAACACGTATCTGACATCGGCAACCTGAAACAAGCTCTCCAGGAGGCATTCGACATCAAGGAAAACCGCTACAAATACCAAGAGTTGGGCAAGAACAAGACAGCCATGCTCATCTTCTTCAACAACTCGCTGCGCACCCGCCTCTCCACCCAAAAGGCTGCCCTCAACCTCGGCATGAACGTCATCGTGCTCGACGTGAACCAAGGAGCCTGGAAACTGGAGACCGAACGTGGTGTCATCATGGAAAGCGACAAGAGCGAGCACCTGCTCGAAGCCATCCCCGTGATGGGCTGCTACTGCGACATCATCGGAGTGCGCTCCTTCGCCCGCTTTGAGTCCAGAAAAGATGACTATGAAGAGAAGATACTCCAGCAGTTCATCCAGTACAGCGGCCACCCCGTCTTCTTCATGGAGAGTGCCACCGTGCACCCCCTGCAGGCTTTCGCCGACCTCATCACCATCGAGGAATACAAGGACAAGACCCTCATTGAGCCGAATCCGCTCTTCGGGGGCAACCCCATCATACGCACTCCCAACAAACGCCCCAAGGTAGTGCTCTCATGGGCACCACATCCCCGCGCGCTCCCACAGGCTGTGCCCAACTCTTTCGCCGAGTGGATGAACGCTGCTGATGTGGATTTTGTGATTACCCATCCTGAAGGCTACGAGCTTGACCCCCTGTTTGTAGGCGATGCCAAAGTGGAATACGACCAGATGCGTGCCTTCGAGGGTGCCGACTTCATCTATGCCAAAAACTGGAGCTGCCCTGGAGTGACCCGTCCCGAAGACTACGGCAAGGTGCTGGGTGATTACCATGATTATGCTGATTGGACTGTCTCTGATCGTCAGATGGCTATGACCAACCATGCTTTCTTCATGCACTGCCTCCCCGTACGTCGCAACATGATTGTCACAGACGATGTCATCGAGGCTCCCACCTCCATCGTCATTCCAGAAGCTGCTAATCGCGAGATTTCCGCTACAGTGGTGCTGAAGAGGATGCTGGAGGCACTATAAGACCAGAAGGGCTGGATTGGCTATACATACTGGAAAGACAGTAAGAACAAGACAAACCAAACAACAACAGAAAAAGGCTGCAATCAACTTGCAGCCTTTCTTTTTGCCCTTATCATGCACCACACACCCAGCAGGACGAAGGGGACGGAGAGGAGTTGACCCATATCCAAGAGCATATCCTGCTCAAAATCCACCTGCTCTTTCTTCAAAAACTCGATGAAGAAGCGGAAGACGAAGATGGTGGCAAGGCAGAAACCAAAATAAAAGCCCGTTCCTGCCGCTATGGGCGACTTTTCCTCCATGCCCTGTGCCTTGTACCACCGCCAGTAAATCAGAGCCTCAGCGACGAAAATCACAAGGTATGCCAAAGCCTCATAAAGTTGCGCAGGGTGACGGGGAACTGCCATGCCATCCACCAATGCTTCATGGCTATGGAAAATGAATGCCCAAGACACGTCTGTCACGTTGCCGATAATCTCAGAGTTCATCAGGTTGCCCAGTCGGATGAGGGCTGCCATCGAGGGCACAGCAATGGCCACGTTGTCCATCACCGTCCAAGGCTTCACTTTCGTCTTTCGACAATAGAGTGCCATACCGATGATAAGACCAATGGTGCCGCCATGAGAAGCCAACCCTTCATAGCCCGTGAACTTCCAGCTACCATCAGGCATCAGATGGAAAGGTATGAGCATTTCTATGAATCCTGTCAAACTGGTCAAGTAGTATTGGGGTTCGTAGAAGATGCAGTGCCCCAACCGTGCTCCTATTATCACTCCCAAGAAGCAATAGAAAAACAGGGGCTCAAACTTCTCGTCCGCTATCTTCTGCTGCTTGTAAAGCCGTTGCACGATAAGATACGCCACCAGAAAACCAAGGCACCACAACAGCCCATACCAACGGACACTGTATGAACCTATGGAAAAAGCCTCTACAGAAGGCTGCCAATCAATGAAAAACAACATAAGTCCTTACACATTAAATCGGAAGTGCATGATGTCACCGTCCTGCACTACATAGTCTTTCCCTTCCACGCCGAGTTTGCCTGCTTCTCTCACAGCCGCCTCGCTACCATATTTGATGTAGTCCTCATACTTGATGACCTCGGCACGGATGAAGCCTTTCTCAAAGTCGGTGTGGATGACACCCGCACACTGAGGCGCTTTCCAGCCTCGGCGGAATGTCCAAGCCTTCACCTCCATCTCGCCAGCCGTGATGAACGTCTGAAGGTTCAGCAACGCATAAATCGCCTTGATGAGACGGTTGCAGCCACTCTCCTCCAAACCCATGTCTTCGAGGAACATCTGTTTCTCCTCATAACTTTCCAGCTCAGCGATGTCGGCCTCTGTCTGAGCACTGATGATGATGAGCTGGGCATCTTCTCCCTTGATGGCTTCACGCACCCTCTCCACATAAGCGTTACCTGTCTTTGCGCTGGCATCATCTACATTACAGACATACAACACAGGTTTCGTGGTGAGCAGGAACATATTCTTGGCAGCCTGCACCTCTTCGTCATTCTCGGGAGTGACGGTGCGAGCTGAGAGTCCTTTCTCCAGTGCTTCCTTATAGCGCAACAGCAGACCGTACTCCACCTTGGCATCCTTGTCATGCCCCACATTCGCCAGTTTTTCCGTCTTTTTCAAGCGCATCTCCACGGTCTCCAAGTCCTTCAACTGCAACTCCGTATCAATGATTTCCTTATCCCTCACAGGGTCAACAGAGCCATCCACATGAACGATGTTGCCGTTGTCGAAACACCTCAACACATGAATGATGGCATCACACTCACGGATATTACCCAAGAACTGGTTGCCCAATCCTTCACCCTGACTGGCTCCCTTCACCAATCCTGCAATGTCCACAATGTCACACACTGCCGGCACGATGCGCCCGGGATGCACCAGTTCAGCCAATTTTGTCAGTCGTTCATCAGGCACACTCACCTGTCCCAACTGGGCGTCAATCGTACAAAAAGGAAAATTCGCTGCCTGCGCCTTTGCACTCGACAGACAATTAAACAATGTTGATTTGCCCACATTCGGCAAACCCACTATACCTGCTTTCAATGCCATATTTCCGTTCTTTTCTGATTACTACTTTAATAAAAGCGATGCAAAGGTACGAAGAATTTGGCAATAAATTACACCGCCCACCTAAAAATGTCGCTATGGCGAACCAATCTCCATCTGCTCTTGACCTCAAGTACAAGTCAAGAGCAAGGGACGGGGCGATTCTTTATGAAAAACTGATGACTGCCCACACTGAGCACATCCCCATCCTTCAGTTCCGTCCCCTCATTCGTCAACTTCACCCCATTCAGCAGTGTATCCTGCTGAGGCATCCTCCAACTGTAGATAGGGTGTGCTGGTCGTGGGTTCACACACCTGCCCATGCACATGCTGCAAGCGTGCTGAAGCCGCGAGCGGATACCCTTCGGGCATTCCGTCCTCCATTGCCCGTTCTGCACCTTCCATCCTCCATCAACACGCACAAACTGGCATTGAAACAAATCCACCCTCTCATCCTCCAATGCAATCAGGTTATAAGCCTCCTCTGCACTTCTCCCCAACGTGATAATTGTCCTTCCTGGCGAAAGCAAACCCTCCAGGTCCACCATTTTTCCCTCTATTTCTATGTATGTCTTCATCGTTGTCATCCATATTCATTATTTTACACTCACTTTCAGCGGACTGCTCACCGCCCCCGCTTCCTTGCTGAGGAAAGCTTCCCATGCCGTCAAATCAGCAAACCCCGTGGAGGGGTTTTTATCCCATCCTGAGCCGAAATAGTAGGTATAGGAGGTGGAGGGACGGTAGGTCGTGATGGCAAGGATGTGACCCGTGGCAATGCCGTTTTCACGTTGCTGATAGATGGTCTGGACACCTTTCTGGGGAAAAAGCAGTCCAACGTAGATCTTGCCCATTTGCTTGGCCAGTTCCTCCTTGTATTTGGCATTATAGACAGAGGCATCGCCCAAGTCTTCATAGCCCACATAACCGCTTTCGGAAGAAAGCACGTATGCAGTAGGGTTGCCCTTGTGGACAACAGTTCCTGCTGCCATCTTCGCAGGTGTCTTCATCCCTTGGTACTGCACAACTGCACGATTGAAATGGCTACCGGCATCAAGCGAGATGGTGCGCACCTCCGTCACTTTCTCTCCCTTGAACTCCTGCTCCGGATAAGTGAAACGAACCGTGAAGCGCAAAGGTCCTTTGTCAAGAATCTCAAACGTCTTGTAACACTGAGGCATAAAGAGACTGCCATCATCATTCAGCAGCGCATTGGCACCCCCTCCAAGCGTAGGCCCCACAGTGTAGCAATCCATTCCCTTGCCGTGGTCAATGTGATAGCAAAAGGCATTATACACTTGGTCAGCCAAATCATGATAGCCACGGTCGTGAAGCTGCTTGCTCACCGAACGCATCTCCTGATTCTGCTCGGAGGCATACCACTCATCGAGCATCAACTCCGAAGTGCTCTTGTTGAAAAGGTCATACCCCACGGCACCCCCATGTCCATACACACGATATGCCACACGGTCATTCTCCCATCCGAACTCATCCTGCCGTTCCGTGAAGAGACGACCCTTTGCCTTCACTTCATATTTCTGTGGAGTTCCTCTTTCAACATAATAGACAGATTTTCCTTTCTCTCCCACGCCTGCCCGAAAGATGAGCTTCCCGTCCCATGTCAGTTGCGAAGGAATCTCCTTTCCGTCGGCATCGGTCACGATGATGCTTTCCGCCATGTCCAGTTTTTTCTTGACAAGGTCGGCATCCACTTCCACCATTTCCACACGGGCATGGCGAAGGGGGTTGGAGACAGTGAGGGTCACACGCCCGGCAGCGTTCATCACAGATGCCGCCAGCAACATCCACAAAATGATAAAGGTCTTCTTCATAAGTCAGCCAGTTGAGTTAAAAAGGTATATGCAATCTCATTGCAAATGTAGTCATTCTATTCTTAATAACGGCAAACGGACAAGGAAAAAATGGATTACAGAGGCATTTTTTGTGTACGGACAAGGAAAAGGGAGATGAACCGACCACGATTCGTCTCCCTTTTTGTGTGTAAAAATTCCTCATTCCTTCCTTTCCTGCCAAATTTTTCCCTCCAAACCCTTGTCCCGTGAAAAATTAGTCGTATATTTGCAATCATTCAAAAGAACTGCCTATGAATTTATCATGAATTTTATGTAGATAATTTTCGTCGAACTGACGTTAAATCAGTCAAACATACCTCTCTATTTCTTGCTTTTGTGAGTATAGAGAATTTGCTTCAACGTGAAGTCAAATTGTAAGCCTCCTCCCTCTGCGTGTCGTGCCTCGATAGTGCCACCATGCAACACAACGGCATTCTTGACGATGGAGAGTCCGAGACCTGTTCCGCCATAGGAACGGCTACGACCTTTGTCAATACGATAGAATCGTTCGAAGATACGGGGCAGATGGCGCGCATTGATGCCCACGCCATTGTCCTTGAATGTAAAGTGCCAACTGCCATTCTGCTGTTCTGCGGTCATCTTGACGATGGTGCCCTCGCCAGCATAGTTGATGGCGTTATTGATGAGATTGCGGAAAATGCTGTAGATGAGTGAGGGATTGCCCTGAATGATGATGTTCTGTGGCAGGCAATTATGCAAAGACATCTGCTTTTGAGCGAAGGCAAGGGCTGTCTCTTCAGCAATGTCAGCCACAATCTGCGACACATCTGTGCGTTCCATCTCCAACATTTCCGAGGCATAATCCATGCGATTGAGGGTGGAGATGTCCTGCAAGAGTGCTGTCAGTCGGTGAGCTTGTGCCTTAGTGCGGAGAATAAACTGATGTTGGGTGTCGCTACTCATGCCGGGGTTGTCGAGAATGGTGTCTGTGTATCCTAAAATGCTGGTCACAGGAGTCTTCAACTCATGGGCGATGTTCTGTGTCAGTTCGCGACGCATGGCATTTTCCTTCTCTGCTTGTTCACGACTGATGCGCTCATCCATGCGATGAGCATAACGATGTAGCAGTAGAGCCAGCCCTGCCATCACCACAAGTGAGAACAGTGCCAAGTGCCAGTCGCTGGCTTCCTCGAAAGGCTGCAGAAAAGCACGGTCGTAGTCCTCAAAGAGTATGAAGATGACAGCATAGATGGCAAATATCACCATGACGCTGATAAACATTTTACGACCTTCTGTCAACTTCTTCATACATCAAACATATAGCCATATCCTTGTCGGCTGACAATCAGTTGCCCATAGTGACCTATCTTCTTACGTAAACGGGTGATATTGACATCAACAGCACGGTCACTGACTATCACATCATGTGGCCAAACACTGCTGATGAGTTGCTGACGTGAAAACACCTGCCCACGATGACTCAGCAACAGGCGCAGCAGTTCAAACTCTGTCTTTGTGAGTGCCACGTCGCTGCCCTCCACTGTTACCGTCATTCGACTTGTATCGACAATCATCCCTTCATAATTAAGCACGGCTGTACCTGCCTCTGAACGGGCAAGCACAGCTTTCACCCGTGCCACTACCTCGCGGACGGAAAAGGGCTTGGTCACATAGTCATCAGCACCTAATCCAAAGCCGCGCAGCGTGTCGCTTTCCGTGTCTTTTGCTGTCAGAAAGATGATGGGGATATGCGCTGTGGTTTCATCGGCTTTCAGATGTTCTGCCAACTCGAAACCTGACATTCCGTCCATCATTACGTCAAGCAGAAGAAGGTTGAATTTCGCCACATCATGTTTCAAGGCCTCTTCGGCAGAGTATGCAGCCTCAGCCTCATACCCTGCTGCCTTAAGATTATACAGCAGTATCTCGCACAAATCGCACTCGTCATCTACTACAAGTATTCTTTTTCGTTCCATACTGGCTGCAAAGATAGAAAAAAATTGTCAGAAAGAAAGTGTTTATTGCCCAAATCTTGCTTGAACCACATTGACAACATAATCGCCCAATTTCTCACAACTGTTGATGAGGTCGGAAAAGAGCGTGCCCAGTGCATAGTCGTAGTCACGGTTATTGACAGCTTGAATGTTCTCTGTCTTCAAGCGTTGGCGCAGCTGATTGATGTCGTTTTCTATTCGGAAGGTCTCGCGAATATCGTGTTCCTCACGTCGTCCACTGACTACAAGCACCATCTGTGTCAAAGCATCGTCGCAAAGTTGCATCATGGTATATAACTGATTCAGTTGCGTGTCTGTGAACGACTTTCTTGATTCTATGGAGCGGTTCATTGTACGTGCCAAGTTGTAACAAGCATCGCCAATAGATTCCAACTCACTGATTTGACGCATCATCTGCCGAATTTTCATCTTCGTGTCATCGGAAAGGTGGTCGTCACTCACTCGTTCCAAATAACGGGCAATCTCTATTTCCATCTGGTCGGTGAGATCTTCCTGATGCTCTATCTGACTGTAGAGGTCAGTGAAAGCTTTCTCATCCTTCTCATCCAGCAACTGCCGCACCATTCCAAACATACGCTGTACACGATTGCCAAATTGTACCGTCTCTTTCTGTGCCTGAAGAACAGCTATTTCGGGTGTCTGCACCAATCCACCCTCAATATACTGCATTCTGAGAGGTTCTTCGGCGGCATTGACCATCTTCTTTTCGCGGATAACCCAACACACCAATCGCTCTATCTGTGGTACAAACCAAATAAGTATTGAAGTATTGACAACATTGAAACAAGTATGGAATGTGGCAAGCACAATGCTCAATTTAGTGGCATTGGCCAAAAAGGCAGCCTGCCCTGCCACATCTTTTGTCATTGTCACATCATAACCCACCAATTGACAAATAGCATCAACAAAGGGATGAAAAACAATAAGAATCCAACCTACACCAAAGACATTAAAGAACATGTGAGCAAATGCCGCCCTGCGAGCTTGTGTCGATGCCGAGAGTGCTGCAAGGTTTGATGTGACCGTTGTGCCTATATTTTCACCCATCACCAAAGCAATTCCCTGATAGATGGGCAGTGCACCGCTTGAACAAAGTATCATTGTGATGGCCATCACTGCTGCCGACGACTGACAACTCATGGTCAATATACCACCAATAAGCAGGAACAGCAACGTGGTGGTGAAACTATGCGGGTCGAATGAAGCAAAGAATTGAAGCACCGCTTCCTGTTCGCCCAAATTCATGTCGATGCCTGTTTGTCTCAGTGTGCCAAGTCCAAGAAACATGAAAGCAATGCCAAACAAGAAGTCACCCAAATTTTCATGTCGTTTCTTGTAGATAAGGAACATTGCCACCACAAAAACAGGCCACACCAGATTAGTGATGTTGAACGTAAAGCCTGCCGACATAATCCATGCTGTGAGCGTTGTGCCGATGTTTGCTCCCATAATGACACTGATGGCCTGTGCCAATGTCAATAAACCGGCATTCACAAACGAAACCGTCATCACCGTCGTAGCAGTTGATGACTGTACCGTAGCTGTCACCAAGACACCTGTCAACATCCCAGTCACACGGTTTGTCGTCATTCTCCCCAATACGTGTCTCAACTGCGGGCCTGCCATTTTCTGCAAAGCCTCGCTCATCATACGCATGCCAAAAATAAGCAACCCTAAGGCTCCCAAGAGCTTTAAGGCCACCATTACATAGTCATAGCTTGTTTCCATACATTTCTGTTCTATTGGTCTTAATCATTTACGGCACAAAATTACGCTGATTATCATGATTGACCAACTGAATGATGTTACAATCCTGTTACGTAACTATATTGTAACATTCCTCATGGTATGAAACAAGGGAATCATTTCAAAATACACACGCCAATAACCTTTCAATTGACTACGAGGTAATGAATCAATTGACTACGAGGTAATGAATCAATTGACTACGAGGTAATGAATCAATTGATTACGATGTAATCAATCAATTGACCACGTCGCGGTCTGCAAAAAAAACTACGACGTGGTCAATTTTGAGCAAGTGGGCATATACTTTTTACATAGCCCCACTTGATGGGTAAATAAGAAAATGATTACATCATGCCACCCATGCCTGGAGCACCCATTGGCATCTCTGGCTTGTCCTCCTTGGCATCACAGATGACGCACTCAGTGGTGAGGAACATTCCTGCGATGGAGGCAGCATTTTCAAGGGCTACACGACAAACCTTGGCAGGGTCGATGATGCCTGACTCACGAAGGTTCTCATAAGCATCCTTGCGAGCGTTATAACCGAAGTCACCTTTCTGGGAACGTACTTTCTCAACTACCACAGAGCCTTCCAAACCTGCGTTTTCCACAATCTGGCGGAGTGGCTCTTCAATGGCACGCTTCACAATCTTGATACCTGTGGTTTCGTCGGCATTCTCGCCTTCCAAATTCTCAAGGCTCTCGATGGAACGGATGAAAGCAACACCACCACCAGGCACGATGCCTTCTTCAATAGCTGCGCGAGTAGCACAGAGGGCATCATCTACGCGGTCTTTCTTTTCTTTCATCTCCACTTCGGATGCAGCACCTACATAAAGGACAGCAACACCACCAGAGAGTTTGGCAAGACGTTCCTGCAACTTCTCCTTATCATAGTCAGAAGTGGTATTCTTGATTTCGTTCTTAATCTGATTTACACGGTCTTGGATGTTCTGCTTTTCACCCTTACCACCCACGATAGTTGTATTGTCCTTCGTGATGGTAACTTTTTCAGCAGAACCAAGCATCTCAATGGTAGCTTGTTCGAGTTTAAGACCTTTTTCTTCAGAAATAACCACACCACCTGTCAATACGGCAATGTCTTCCAACATGGCCTTGCGACGGTCGCCAAAACCAGGAGCCTTGACAGCACAAATCTTGAGTTGAGCACGCAGACGGTTCACTACAAGTGTGGTCAGTGCCTCACTTTCCACATCTTCAGCAATAACAAGGATGGGACGACCTGTCTGAGCAGCAGGGTTCAAGATAGGCAAGAACTCTTGCAAGTTAGAAATTTTCTTGTCGTAAATAAGAATGAGTGGATTCTCCATCTCACACTCCATCTTCTCTGTGTTAGTGACGAAGTAAGGAGAGAGATAACCACGATCGAATTGCATACCTTCCACTACACCAATGGTAGTTTCACGGCTCTTAGCCTCTTCGATGGTGATGACACCATCCTTAGAAACCTTCTTCATAGCATCGGCAATGAGCTTACCAATCTCACTGTCATTGTTGGCAGAAACGGTAGCTACCTGCTCAATCTTGTCATAGTTGTCACCTACCTGTTCGCTTTGGCTCTTGATGTGCTCAACCACTTTAGCGACAGCCTTATCAATGCCACGCTTCAAGTCCATTGGATTAGCACCAGCAGCCACGTTCTTCAAACCTGTAGCCACAATGCTCTGTGCCAATACAGTAGCTGTGGTAGTACCATCACCAGCATCATCGCCAGTCTTCGATGCCACACTCTTTACCAACTGAGCACCTGTATTCTGGAAAGCATCAGCCAGTTCTATTTCCTTAGCTACTGTCACACCATCTTTTGTGATGTGGGGAGCACCAAACTTCTTTTCAAGAATCACATTACGTCCCTTAGGACCCAGTGTCACCTTCACGGCATTTGCCAATTCATCGACACCTTTCTTCAGCTGCTCACGAGCCTCAATATTGAATTTCAATTCCTTTGCCATAATTCTTTTGAAAGTTAAAAGTTAAAAAATAAAAGTTACAAGTATAAGTTACATACCATCCCTCCGAAGGAGGAAACTTTCACTTTTAGTTGTTAGTTTTTTAGTTTTACTTAATTATTGCCAGCACATCGCTCTGACGCATCATGAGGTACTTCACGCCCTCATATTCCAGTTCTGTGCCAGAGTATTTGCCATAAAGAACTTGGTCGCCAACCTTGACCACCATTTCCTCGTCCTTTGTACCGTTGCCACAAGCAACAACTTCGCCCTGCAGGGGCTTCTCCTTTGCAGTGTCAGGAATGATAATTCCACCCACTGTCTTTTCTTCAGCAGGTTTTGGGAGCACCAGCACCCTGTCTGCCAATGGTTGAATGTTCATAGTCTTAATTTTTTTAGAGTTTATATATTAATAATGTATGAATATCAAATTCCACAGAAATGTATCCACAAAGAATGTGCCACACCTTCAACCAAACTGACAAGGTGACAAACTGACACAAAGAGAGTGACAAAAAGTGAGTTTAAGATAAGAGGCATAAAAGGAAACTCGTTTCTTGAGTGCTTTTTCAGTATCTTTATATAAATATATGATTGTTTCTTTTAATTCTTAAAAACCTTATGTTGATGATAATATATCGTTGGTATTGTTCATAAGTATTGTAGAGGTGCTCTTTTTCAGTCAATTAGATGATAAGAAAATAGATGAAAAGAGTTTGAAAATTCTTTGAAAAAAAAGAATAATTTTTTTTGGTCATTTGAAATAGATGTTGGTATAAAATTTGACCTTGAAAAAGCAAGGAAAGTTATTCAAAGTTATTGATAAATTATCAAAAGATTTTTAACAGGGTTATCCTCTTAGTTGTCAACAGTCATTGTCTCAGTAGTTCCATGAATTGTTGTTTCATGGCTGTTTTTAATACTTCGTCTCCTTGGATAAACTTGTCAATAACTTCTGTGAATGCTTTTTCTGCTTTTGTTCTCATCTGTGCTTTCCCAGCTCTCAGTCCTGACGCCAGTTCTGTCTTTGGTAACAATTGTCTATTAAAATTTCCATCACTCATAACCTTGTCAATAAGTTTTTATTGATTTCGCTACAAATTTACGATTATTTCTTCATAAAGCATTGTTTTTTAGTGTTTTTTTGCTAATTTTGCATTTATCAACAATGATGATGATAAAATTATGAACATGATGTCGATAAGTGATGAAAAATATATGCGTCGGTGCATTCAACTGGCAAAAAATGGAAAGATGAATGCACAACCCAATCCGATGGTAGGTGCTGTGATTGTTTACAATGAAAAAATCATCGGTGAAGGTTATCACGTGCGTTGTGGAGAAGGTCATGCTGAGGTGAATGCTTGTGCTTCTGTCAAACCAGAAGATGAACATTTGCTGAAAGAATGTACTATTTATGTGAGTTTGGAACCTTGTAGTCATCATGGAAAAACACCTCCTTGTGCCGACTTGTTGATAAAGAAAGGATTTAAGCGTTGTGTCATAGGTTGCCAGGACTCTTTTGCTCAGGTACAGGGAAGGGGTATTCAGAAACTTCGGGATGCTGGGATGGAAGTGACAGTAGGAGTTTTGGAAACTGAATGTAAGATGCTTAACAAACGTTTTATGACTTATCATACGCTGCATCGTCCGTATGTCACTTTGAAATGGGCACAGTCAGCTGATGGATATATGGATGGACATATCTCAAATACTTATACTCAAATGCTCTGTCATAAGCTTCGTGCTGAACATCAAGCTATTTTAGTAGGAAGACATACTTTTGAAGTGGATAATCCTTCTCTTGACACTCGTGTATGGTACGGTTCTTCTCCTCAGCGTTACGTTGTTTCTTCTCGTCCAATGAATCTTCCAGAAGGTTTTCATCCTATCTTATCAACAAGTGTTGATAATTTATTGATTCAACTTTATAATGCTGGTATTCAGACTGTTCTTGTTGAAGGAGGAGCACAGATTCATCAATCTTTCATTAGTAGTGGTATATGGGATGAGTGTTATGTGGAGCAGGGGACTCAATCGCTTCATGCGACAGTGAAGGCACCTCAACTTTCTTCTGATTTTCAACTGATTGATACTCTTTCCTCCTTTGGTCATCTTATTCATCATTATGTTCATGCTTGATATTCATGTTGTTTCGTGACCTTCTGAATTTTCTTCTGCCAAACTCATGTTTGATGTGTAGAAAAAGGCTCAATAGTGAAGAGAAAGCACTCTGTACTTCTTGCTATATGCGTCTTCCCTTCACTGGTTATCACCTATTGAAAGAAAATTCGTTGGAAAAGTATTTTTGGACACTTTTTCCCATCCAACGAGCAACCTCTCTGTTTTATCATGAAGGTTTTCGTACTCGCCACATCGTTTATACTATTAAATACTATGGACGTCCTAAAGTGGGATACTATTTGGCACAAAATTATGCTCGCGAACTTCAAGATGCACATTTTTTTGAGGGGGTGGATGCCATTGTTCCTCTGCCCCTTCATTGGAAACGCCAACTTTCTCGTCATTATAATCAAAGCCATTATATTGCAAGAGGCATTAGTTCTGTTACGGGTATTCCTGTCTATACAAATGTTGTGAAGCGTATAAAGAACAATCCTTCACAAACACATCTTTCTACGCGTGAACGTGTGAAGAATGTAGAGGGTATTTTCCAACTCAAACGTCCTGAACGTATTGCTGGCAAACACATTCTGCTCGTTGATGATGTGACTACCACAGGTTCCACTCTTACTTCTTGTGCAAAAGAATTGGCAAAGGCATCCCATGTCACCATTTCCATCCTTACGCTTGCTGTTGCGACTCAAAGTCCTCTTATTATTGTGAAAAATACTGAGGTTGATTCCTCACCATTCGGCATTCCATTGGTAGAGTAAGAAAGTCTTTATTATAATTTAATTCTTAATACGATTTGAAATAAAAAGGTATCATTTTCGGTGAAAAGAAAAAAATTTGTGTACCTTTGCATACTAATAAAAAAAATTAGAAAGAGAAAAGCTTACTTATGAGATATGGAGTGATAGGAACAGGAGCCATTGGCGGTTACTATGGTACAAAGTTGGCTTATGCGGGTAAGGAGGTACACTTCTTGCTACATAAAGACTTGGAATATGTGAAGAAATATGGTTTTTCTGTAGATTCATGCGATGGGAGTTTTCATCTGAAAGAAGTGAACGTTTATGGGAACACAAAAGAAATGCCCCCATGTGATGTGGTGATGGTAGGGTTGAAATCAGTAAACAACCATTTGCTGAAGACATTGTTACCTCCGCTCTTGAAGGAAGACACACTGGTCGTGCTCATACAGAATGGCATTGGGTTGGAAGCAGATGTACAGCAGATGTTTCCTAATGTACAACTGGCAGCAGGATTGGCTTTCATCTGTAGTGCCAAAACAGAACCAGGCAAGATAAATCATCAATGCTATGGTTACATAAACATTGGTAACTATTCATGTAAAAATCAGCAAATAATCAATCAAGTAATTGAAGATTTTCGTGCGGCAGGAGTAGATGCTAATGAAGTGGAATATGAAGAAGCAAGATGGAAAAAAGCAGTGTGGAATATGCCTTTCAATGGAATGACTGTGGCACTGAATACACGAACAGATCTCTTGTTGCAACATCCAAGTACCCTTCAACTCATCAAGGATCAAATGATGGAAGTGATAGGTGCAGCGCAAGCATGTGGTGTGAAGAACATCAACGAAACATTTGCGGATAAGATGATTTACAACACCATTCATATGACACCATATTCGCCCAGTATGAAGTTGGATTATGATTTTGGACGACCTATGGAAATAGAATACATTTACACAAGACCCATTAAAGAGGCGCGTAAAGCAGGTTATCACATGAAGAAACTGGAGATGTTGGAAGCAGAATTGAGATTTTTGGAAAAGAAGGAGGAAACAAAATGCGTGTAATTATTTTTGACCTTGATGGTACTCTGATGAACACATTGGATGACCTGCACGATAGTGTGATGTATGCACTGAAACAAGAAGGGTTGCAGCCTATACCGAAGATAGATACACGACGTTATCTGGGTAATGGCATCAAGAGCCTTATTTGGAAAAGTGTGAATCAGTCATGTCCTTCGGCGGATGAACAAGTGAAAGAACGTGTGCTCAGCACATTCCGTACTTATTATGTGGCACACTCTATGGATAAAACTGCACCCTATGAAGGTGTCCTGCAAATGTTGAAGGAGTGTAAAGAACAGGGATTTATCACTGCCATCGTCAGCAACAAATTGGATGCTGCTGTAAAAGATCTCTATCATGTGTTTTTTGAGCAATGGGTGGATGTTGCCATCGGAGAAACATCCACAGTGAAACGGAAACCAGCTCCCGACATGGTGAACGAAGCCATTCGTCAACTCTCTCTCTTATATAAAAGAGAAATCAATAAGCGGGAATGTGTCTATGTAGGTGACAGCGAAGTAGATATACAAACGGCACTTAACTCTGAATTGCCTTGTATTGCAGTGAGTTGGGGATTTCGCGACCGTAATTGGTTAATGGAATGTGGAGCCAATCACATCATTGATCATCCATCTGAATTGTTCGCAGAAATATCCTCCCTTTAATCCTTTTCGTCTTTCCTCTTTTGATTTGATTGCGATGCTTTGTGTGCCGGTGTTAACGATGCGCATGGCATCGTATCCTATGATGTCATAGGCGCTTGAAGACAGTGCGGACGAGGACGAAGTTTGTGGGCACAGCGATGGCGAGCACAGCCAACGGTGCCAATTCGCGACTCAGGCCGAGCCATAGGAAGAAGTTGAAGAGAACGATATGCAGGAAATAGTTGAAGAGGTGGGCACCTCCGAAGCCGATGCCGTTACGCGTTGACATCTTCTCATGGAACGTGAAGTGGGCTGAGAGGTAGTAGTTCACTAATAGGCTGAGCACATAACCAATGGTATAAGCCACGTTGACATTGATACAATGCTGCAGCACCCAATAGATGCCATAATGGATAGCTGCTGCCGTGATGCCCACAATGCCGAAGCGTATCAGTTCGCCCAATGTTTTTTTCTTCTGCATAACGACTGCAAAGGTAGCTAAATTTGAGTAATTTAACTAATATATGGTTCATTATTTTGTTTTCTAAAAAATTTGCCATAATTTTGTAGGCAAATACAAATACGTAATGGTACTGTTGAGTTTTGATACTGAGGAATTTGATGTGCCCCGTGAGCATGGAGTGAATTTCTCCTTAGCGGATGGTATGAAGGTATCTGTCGTGGGAACCAACCGCATCCTCGACCTGCTGAAGGACAACGGTGTGAAAGCCACTTTCTTCTGTACAGGAAACTTCGCCATGCATGCGCCCGAGGTGATGAAACGCATCACAGATGAGGGGCATGAGGTGGCTTGTCATGGTGTGGATCATTGGCAACCCACTGAAACCGATTTTGTACGTTCAAAGGAGATTGTGGAGCGCGTGACCAAGCAAACAGTATATGGTTATCGCCAACCGCGAATGTTTCCTGTAGTAGAGTCGGAGATTAAACGTGCGGGCTATCAGTATAACTCGTCGCTTAACCCAGCATTCATACCAGGGCGATATATGCATCTAACAGCTCCTCGTACCTGGTTTATGAAGGATGGGGTGATGCAGATTCCGGCTTCGGTTACGCCACTTGTCCGATTTCCACTATTCTGGCTGTCGCTGCACAATTTGCCCGAAAGCCTGTACCACTGGTTGGTGCGTCGGGTCATTAAGAAAGACGGATACTTTGTAACCTACTTCCATCCCTGGGAGTTCTACGACCTGAAGCAACATCCTGAATTTAAGATGCCCTTCATTATCCGCAACCATAGTGGGCAACAGATGTGCGATAGGTTGGACAGGCTAATTAAAATGCTACTTGAGCGCGGTCACAGCTTCAGCACCTATCACGAATTTGCCAATCTACAAAAAGTTAGCCGTATGGCTGTCGTATGAAGGTGAAGTGGCATTGGACTATCAATGTGTATGAGTGGGAGTTATCGGCTTATTCACTTTGGTTGAGTGGTGTAAATTTGCAGACGCAATGCCTATTTCATACAGCGAAGGAAAAAAACAGACATAAAATTTGGTGAGTATTAGGAAAAATACATATCTTTGCAAACAGATGTTAAATCTATGTGGAAAGTAAGGAGCTTTTTCTTTCTCGCTTTCCTTTATCTTTGACAATCTAAACAATATCATTTTTTAACCTTAAACTCAAGAAAAATTTATGAAAAAAGTTCTCTATCTCATTGGTTTTGTTGTGGCTATGCTAACAGCAAACACGGTTTCGGCACAGGAGAAGGTCTTTGACCATCTTGCCATCGGTGCTGAAGTGGGTGTGACTGGTTGGGGTTTTGAAGTCGCATCTCCCTTGACGCACTACGTAACCCTTAGGACGGGTTTTACCACCCTGCCGCGTTTTCACATTTCTACCGACATCAACTATACGGTGAAGGGTAATAAGGAGAATGTGGACATCAGGGGTAACGTGAAAATGTCGGATTATAAGTTGCTGGCTGACATCTACCCTTTCAAGCATAGTTCCTTCCACATAACAGGTGGTTTCTATGCTGGCCGTCCTGACCTCGTCACCATTTTCAACACAGAAAAACTTGCTATCGATGCGGACGAAGGTTTGGAAATAGGTGGTGTGTTTATTCACCCCGATGATGAAGGCATCGTGAAGATGAAGTTGCAAACCAAGAGTTTCAAGCCTTACGTTGGTCTTGGTTTTGGACGTCCCATCTCCTCTAAGCACAAGGTGGGTGTGGCGTTCGACCTCGGCGTGATGTTCTGGGGAAAACCGGCACTGAAGGTTTATTCGCCTGACGAAGAAGGATGGGTACGTTTGCACAAAAACGATGTGGAGGATAAAGACTTGCACGATGTACTGAAAATCATCGACCGCATCGCTATTTACCCCGCTCTCAACTTCCGTATCTATTATAACGTCTTCTGAGAACTAAAAGTTAAAAACCAAAAACTGATAAACCAAAAGAACTATGAAAAAGAACATTCTTTATGCAGCAATGATGGGTATCGCTCTGGCATTTACTGCTTGTAGTAGCGAAGGCGAAGATGTAGGTGCACCTACCACTCCAACGCTCAACTCGGCTTCCTTGACGAATGAAGCCCTCAGTCTTGTATTTAATAACGTAGAAGCTCCTTTTGAGGAAATCATTTTCTCTGAGACAGGAAAAGCTATCATCGGCCCTATTCGCGCTGCCTTTCCCGAATCATCCAGAAGGCTGGCAAGCAGCAATGCTGGGGAGTACATTGTGGGAACCTATACGACTGCCAACAACACTTACACTGTAATGGTGGATGGTTCTGAGTATTGTACACTGGAAGTGGCGAGCAAGACGGGTACGAACACGACTGTGAAGATTCGTCTGCACGGTGAGACTGATATGTCAGAATATGAAGCGGGAATAGCTCAAAAAGTAGCAGCGGATGAGGCTACCAAGACTCTTTGCCGCGAATGGACGGTGGCTACCACCCGTCTGCGCCACAAGAACGGTGTGACCGCAGTGAAGCAGTTTGAAGACCCTGCTGAAGCAGCCAGTTTGAACGCTATTCTTGAATATGCCAAAACCGTAGCCAGCATCGACGAGAACTTTGATGATGATATGGTCATCACCAGCATTGAATTTACAGCAAATGGCTCTTTCTGTATCTTCTTCAAAAATGGTAAACACTACATCGGAAAGTGGTCGTGGGTGAACAGTGGCGACGGCTCCTTGAAGTACATCTGGAACGATGCAAACATGGGCAATA
This sequence comes from Bacteroidaceae bacterium, assembly GCA_017448825.1. GTDB lineage: Bacteria > Bacteroidota > Bacteroidia > Bacteroidales > Bacteroidaceae > Minthosoma. The sequence continues at coordinate 5,222 of JAFSKR010000028.1, read as the reverse complement.
AGTTTGAAAATGGTCAGGCTACTTTTGATGTGCGTCAGTACAAGAAAGTAAGTTATTACACGCTCACGCTTGGTGCCGAAATCGTCAATAAGAATAAGACTTACAATGTGGAACTCTCTTTCTATCTGAAGGAAAAATAAGGAAGTTATTTGATGCCCTTGAATGGGTATATGTTTCACTATTGGTTTGACTAAATGAGGTCTCAAGTATCGATTAAAAGGTGCTTGAGACTTCTTTGGCTTAAAAAGGAACAGGTATCATTAAAAAAGGATAAGAAACAATGGTAAAGCACATTATTCTCTGGACATTGAATCCAGAACTCTCGGAAGAAGAGAAAAAGAACGTGAAACAGGGTATCAAGGCTGGTTTGGAAGGACTGGTGGGACAGGTGCCTGGATTGATTGACGTGAAAGTGAACATTGATGGACGATTGGCTTCCTCAAATGCAGATGTGATGTTGGACAGTACTCTGGAGTCGGCCGAGGCACTGAAGGGCTATGCTGTGCATCCGGCTCATGTGGCTGTGGCTAACGGGAAGGTGCGTCCCTACACCGTGCAGCGCAGTTGTCTGGATTTTGAATTTTGATGATTGACACACATCGAGGTATGAGAACAAACGTATGGACAAGGAGGGTGCTAACGTGTTGTGCAGCCCTTCTGAGCCTGTTTGTATGTCAAACACAGGCACAAGAGAAAGAGCCATTTTGGTTGGGTGCTGACATGGGTTGGCTGACTGAAATGGAATCGAAAGGTATGAAGTTTTATGACCGTAATGGACAGGAACGTGAGTGTATGTCGTTGATGGCTGACTATGGCATCAACGCCGAACGCATCCGTGTGTGGGTGAACCCTGTGAAGCACGGAAACTGGTGCAACAAGGAGGATGTCTTGGTGAAGTGCCAACGGGCTAAGTCGTTGGGACAAGCCATCATGATAGACTTCCATTACAGCGACTGGTGGGCAGATCCAGGTAAACAAAACATCCCCGAAGCATGGTTGGGCATGACGTTTGAACAGATGAAGCAAGCATTGGCTGACCACACCATCGAGGTGCTGACCTATCTGAAGCAGCACCAGATAGCAGTAAAGTGGGTGCAAGTGGGCAACGAGACGAGCAACGGCATGTTGTGGAGTATTAAGATGGACCCCAAGACGGGATGGGAATGGAAGGATGAGAACGGCAAAACACAGATGGTGGCATCAATGGGGCATTTGGAGAAGAACCCAGAGCAATATGCAGGTTTCTTTAAGGCTGGCTATGAGGCTGTGAAGCAGGTCTATCCAGATGCCATCTGCATTGTCCATTTGGATAATGGGTTCGACAACGACCTCTACAACCGCAACCTTGACACGTTGGTGAAGAATGGTGCCAAGTTTGATATGATTGGTATGTCGCTCTACCCCTATTGGAGCATGGAGGCTGGCAAGGAACCTTCGGCAGAAAAGACCATCACTGACTGCATCCGCAACATCAACTTGGTGGTGAAGAAATATAATGTGCCAGTGATGATTACAGAGACGGGCTATCTGGTGGATGAGCGTCACCCGAAGGTGATGGAAGAAGGGCGTGACCAGTTGAGAAGACTGATTTATGAATGCAAGACCCGTACAGGTGGACATTGTAAAGGTGTGTTCTATTGGGAACCCGAATGCCGTCCCAGCCAATATAAGCTGGGAGCATTTACTGAAGACGGTCGCCCCACTGCCATCATGGATGGTTTCCTGCCTGAAAGTCTGAACGGACAGCAGTGGTTTGATACAAACGGTGAACATATCAATGCACATGGCGGCAACATCATCCAATATGATGGTACCTATTATTGGTATGGCGAAAATCGTCCCTACGAGGGCTTCACGACAGAAGCTGGGGTGGGGGTCTATTCGTCGAAAGACCTGAAGACCTGGAAGAATGAGGGCATAGCCTTGGCGGTGAGCGAGGAAGCAGGACACGACATCGAACGGGGATGCATCATGGAACGTCCGAAAGTGCTCTACAATGAGAAGACCCACAAGTTTGTCATGCTTTTCCATTTGGAACTGAAGGGTCGTGGTTATGAGGCAGCACGGGTGGCATTTTCTGAGAGTGACTCGCCGACAGGGCCTTTCCGCTACATCCGCAGCACACGCATCAACGCCGGAATATGGCCTTTCGATATGGACAAGAAAGCACAAAAGGCTGCCCAGAAGACGGATGCTTCAGCATGGAAGGACTGGTGGAGTGACGAATGGAGAGCAGAAGTGGAGAAGGGCATGTATCTTTGGCGTGACTTCGAAGGAGGTCAGATGAGCCGCGACATGACAGTCTATATTAATGACGATGGAAAAGCCTATCACATCACCTCTTCGCAGGAGAATCTGACCCTTTTGGTGAGCGAACTCACCGAAGACTACCTTGACTTCACGGGGAAGTACACGATGGTGGCACCTGGCGGACAGAACGAAGCACCCTGCATCGTGAAGCATGATGGCACCTACTGGCTCATCTGTTCGGGATGCACAGGATGGGCACCCAATGAGGCACGAATGTTTAAGGCTCAAAGCATCTGGGGGCCTTGGACACAATTGCCCTCCCCGTTTGTAGGTGAAGCCACGGGCTATCACAACACCCCTGCCGAAAAGACTTTCGGAGCACAAGGCACCTATATCTATAATATGAATGGCAAGCCTATCTTCATGGCAGACATCTGGAACCCTCGTCACCTCTCAAACAGTCTCCACCTTTGGCTCCCCATCGAGTTTGGTGTCGATGGTGTACCAGTGATTCGTTGGGTGGATAGGTGGTAAAATCCATCTTTTGTATGTACGATATTGTGACACATGAGATATAGAGTTGTTTAGTATGGAACAAATTGATAGGATCAAATTGATGGAGCAACATCTTGACCGCTCTTCGCAAGCCGTGATGCGCTTATCGGCAGCATTGGACGATTATGCCGCTGTACGGGCCGCTATCTGTGAACTCTCAAACTACTATGGTAGCGAGGAGTGGAAAAAGGACTTTTCCGATGATGAGCAAGGGCGTTTGCCCAAAGATTTGAAACGGGGTGTCCTCTCCGAAGATGGCATTTGGAACCTTCTTTCCGATTGCCGCACCCTCAACACTCGTATGCAGGAGGTTGTCAAAGAATCGAAAGATGTACCACAACGATAAATCTCGTGGGCATGAGATAGGTAATACTATCTAAAGGTGAAGGTAGTAACACTTCAGATGATGCCCGACCATCTGCATACTGTCCTCTTTGTGAAGGAGAAGATGACGAAATCGTTGGGGAAAATGCTGCTGAGTGTGAAATAGACTTGCAATCAGGTGATGCCGTACAGTGTGTTGCTGTGGCACAGCAATATGCGGGACATAGGGACAGCATACAAAACATAAGAGCACCGCAGACAACAATCTGTAGTGCTCTTATTATAAATAATGTGTAAACACCCTAACCCAAACATTGGAGTGGGATGGGGTTAGGGTGTAAAAGAAGCTTAGTCTGCCAGCTTTGCCTTGATGAACTCGCGGTTGAGGCGGGCAATGTTGGCGATGGTTTCGCACTTCGGACAAACGGCTTCGCAGGCACGAGTGTTGGTGCAGTTGCCGAAGCCGAGTTCGTCCATTTTGGCAACCATTGCCTTGGCTCGACGGGCTGCCTCTACGCGACCCTGTGGAAGGAGGGCGAGTTGGCTGACCTTCGAGGAGACGAAGAGCATGGCAGAACCATTCTTGCAGGCTGCCACACAAGCACCACAGCCAATACAGGAAGCACAATCCATAGCCTCGTCAGCATCCTCCTTGGGGATGAGGATGGCGTTGGCATCCTGTGGAGCACCAGTGCGGACAGTGGTGTAGCCACCTGCCTGGATAATCTTGTCGAAGGCTGTGCGGTCAACCATACAGTCTTTGATGACTGGGAAACCAGCCGAACGCCAAGGCTCGATGGTGATGGTGTCGCCCTCGTTGAACTTGCGCATATAGAGCTGACAAGTGGTGGCTCCACGCTCGGTCTTGCCATGTGGCGTACCGTTGATGTAGAGCGAGCACATACCGCAGATGCCCTCGCGGCAGTCGTGGTCAAACACGAAAGGCTCCTTGCCTTCCTCAATCAACTGCTCGTTGAGGATGTCGAGCATCTCGAGGAACGAAGTATCACCAGGGATGTCCTTCATTACCTTCTCTTCAAAATGGCCAGCATCTTTAGGACCATTCTGCTTCCAGTACTTTACTGTGAAGCTTTTCAATATCTTTTCTGCCATAGTGATTAGTTCTTGTAGTTACGTGTTTGTACCTTGATTGCTTCATACTCGAGTGGCTCTTTGATGAGCGTTGGAGCAGCTGCGTCGGTGCCTTCGTACTTCCAGCAGCCTACGTAGAAGAAGTTCTTGTCGTCGCGCTTGGCTTCACCTTCCTCTGTCTGGTGCTCCTCGCGGAAGTGACCACCGCAGGACTCCTCACGAGAGAGGGCATCGTATGCGATGAGCTTGCCCATGGTGATGAAGTCGTCGAGGTGGATAGCCTTGTCGAGCTCCACATTGAGACCTTCGCGAGAGCCTGGGATGAAGAGGTTGGTGTCAAATTCCTTGCGGAGTTCGTCGATGAGCTTGATGCCCTTTTCGAGACCTTCCTTCGTGCGACCCATGCCGATGTATTCCCAGCAGATGTGACCGAGTTCCTTGTGGATGGAGTCAACGGAACGCTTGCCCTTGATGTTCATGAGCTTCTGGATGCGCTCTTCGGTGGCCTTCTCCACTTCAGCGAACTCAGGTGCATCGGTAGAGATGCGTGGCCAGATGCTCTGGTCGGCGAGGTAGTTCTGGATAGTGTAAGGCAATACGAAGTAACCGTCGGCGAGACCCTGCATGAGGGCAGATGCACCGAGGCGGTTAGCACCATGGTCGGAGAAGTTACATTCACCGATAGCGAAGAGACCTGGAATGGAGGTCTGGAGTTCATAGTCCACCCAGATACCGCCCATCGTGTAATGGATGGCTGGGAAGATCATCATGGGGTTGTAGTAATCCATACCGTTCTTGGTAGCGCGCTTTTCGCCTGGATTCACGTCGGTAATCTCCTCATACATATCGAAGAGGTTGCCATAGCGCTGACGAATCACGTCGATGCCGAGACGCTGGATAGACTCCGAGAAGTCGAGGTAAACAGCGAGGCCTGTGTTATTCACACCGAAGCCCTTGTCGCAACGCTCTTTGGCAGCACGAGAAGCTACGTCACGAGGAAC